>JAAXJX010000048.1 GCA_012269595.1 Planctomycetia bacterium
CTTTGGTTCCCGGGGAAGGCACTCGCCAGCTGCGAACGATGGCACCGGGGACCTGGGGAAGATTCTTTTTGACGCCGATATCCCCGTACAGTGCCGGCTTGGGAGTGACCTTTGCCACCGGCTTTCCGGCGGGAACTCTGGCAAGTTTGCGGCGGGCAACCTCCAGGGTGGGTGCCGGGTCATGGGGGCCAACGATGGCGATGTGCAGGTTGGCCGGAGTAAAGGTTTCCTGACGCAGTTTCTCCAGATCTTCAAGGCTGAGAGGCCCCAACTGGTATTGGCCTCGCGCACCGGAGTTCTGCGGAAGCAGGCGATCGAGAACACGATCCTGCAAGCCGGGGACCAGAGTTTTCAGCTGCTGCTTTTGTGCCGCGAGCAAATCTCCCCGGACCCGACCCACCAGCGATGCATCGGTGAGTTTGAACTCCAGACGGTCGACGATTTTGTTGAGGTGGGCTTCCACATCCGCGGGCGGAACCTGTTCCACCCACCAGGTGCGCTGGTTGCCGACTCTGATTTCACCCTCAGCCGTTGGAACCCTGTGGGCGCGACGAAGAACCTCGGCCAGAAAGTGGGTTCTTCCTGAAAGCCCTTGGGGATCGTGCTGTGAGCCCATTTGCCAACTGGTGATGATAATGGCGCGCTGGTCTTCTTCGGAACGAAACGATGGCAAAGGAAGAGAGCCAAACTCGAGACCGTTGTCGAGGGGGTACCAGACCTGTCTGGGAGACTGGGCATGCACCGACTCTTGAGTAAACGGAGATCCCGCAAGAATCCCGGCGAGAAGTGCGAGTGCCAACAGAGCCTGAAGCCAGTGTCGAATTCCCAAAGCTTTCACCATGGTGTGCCGTTTCCTCCCTGCACTTCCATCTGACGAAAAAACAACGCCAAGATCAACCGCAGTTCAGACTCGAAATGATCAGCGACTCTCCGAGGTGTGGCGTGTGGAGGCCCAACTGGCGACCAGATCAAAGTTACCATCCAGTGCTTCTTCCGGTTGGGTGAATCGCCAGCCCTGAACAAGGTTGACCAGTTTCGGGTCAGGATTCAGGCGGTAACGCTGCACGATTTCATCCTTGTGGGGAGAATCTTCCAGCAATTTTTGGGCATGACGGACACGCTCATTACGGTCGCCGGGTGGCAAGCCGAGAGGCTGCGGGGCGATGGAGATGCGGGCGTGGATTTTGCGATCCTTGTGCTGGGCCTCGGGGTTCTCGAGTTCATGTAATCCACCCAGTGGATTAAGAAAACGCCAGGAAGCGAAGCCGGTCACAGCAACGATCCATTCGCCGTCCGGTGTGTGGGTCAGCTCCTCCAACTGCATGTTTCGCTTGTCCGCCCAATCAACGATCATCTTTTTCAATCGGGATGACCAGGCGATCTGTTCCTCCTGTGATTCCCGATCGCGCTGAACCGGCTGAATTCTCAGGTAGGCATCCTGGGGAAGGTCTTCGTCGAGGACCTCCACCGCATGGTCGAGAAGGTAGATCTGCTGAGCGAGCCTCTGAATCAGGGCAGGGGGATAACTGTCCCGGGAAGTTTCCGCATCACCGGAGAGTCGATCGAGAAGGGATCGGGCGGTTTCGGTTCCATGGTCGATCCGATCTCGCAACTCTGCACGGGCCAGAACCGGCAGCCTCTGAGGATCGTCCCAGAAGCCGGCAACACCCATGCTTTCCATCGCCTTGGCTCGGGCTTCACTCCACTCCGCGGATTCGACAAGGCTTTCCAATTTGTCGACCTGCTCGGCCAGTGCTTCGACCTCTTCCATACGCCCGGAACCGCGCATGGCGATGTAAGGAACGAGCAAACGGGGAGAGGAATCGGAGCTGTCCTCCAGTTCGGGGATGGGTACCAGTTTCTGTTCCGCCACTGCTTGCTCGGTGGCATCCGGATCGACAAAGTCGACGACGATCTTTCCCCCTTCGCCGCGGACGAAAAGGAACTGGTCTGCCTGGGGATCATCGTGGGCGAGCATTTCCCGGGCGATGGGAGTCAGGGCATAGCGTTCGACCGCCCGGCGCAACGGTCGTGCGCCCAGATCGGCGGTCAGTCCCTGGGTGAGCAACAGATCGATGGCGGAATCTTCCCACTCCACAGCCCAAGGGCGATCCTTGAGGCCCCGGCGTGAGAGCACCCGTTCCAGTTCCAGTTCGAGCAGTGCGCGCTGCTCCGTCCGTGAGAAGGGACGGAAGGTGACGATCTGGTCGATCCGGTTGAGGAACTCGGGACGGAAGGTCTCCCTGAGAGCGATTTCGTAGGGGTTGTCTGATCCTCCGGAACTCTTGAAGCCGAAGGAGCCCTGGGAAGCTTCCCGGGCACCGACATTGCTGGTCAGGATAAACACCACGTGTTTGAGACTGACCACGTGACCCGCTGCGTCGGTCATGCGCGCATCATCGAAGGCCTGCAGGAAAAGATCCCAGACATTGGGATGGGCTTTTTCAAACTCATCGAGCAGCACCACGCTGAAGGGCTGGTTGCGAATACTGTCGAGAAGACTGCGCTGGTGATGATTCTGAACACCACTGCCGGAGCCAAAGAGTTTACTGAGATCTTCGTAGGATTGCAGTTCACTCATGTCGACCCGCAACAGCCGGTCTTTCGATCCAAACAGATACCGGGCGAGGACTTTGGCACTCTCTGTTTTTCCGGTACCGGTGGGGCCAGCAAAGAAGAAGACGCCCAGGGGACGGTCGGTGTCGGTCAATCCCGCTTTCAGGAGGGTGATGCGATCGACCATACACTGAATCGCCTCTTCCTGACCGATCAGGTGGTCGCGGAAGAAGGTCTGAACCTCATTGGGATCGAGACTTTCGTTGGGATCGACGAGAACCGTGGGCAGCCCCGAGAGATGGGTGATCTCTTCGAAGACATCCTCGGGGGTCAGCATGATCTTTTCAGCCGGCGCCTTGTTTGCCGATTTTTTCTGCACCAGTGATTTTAGCAAATCAAAGGCGCCGCCGAGTGGAGCCTGGAAAGAGAGGAACTGGCTGCTGAGTTCGACCATCAACTTGGCGACGGCGGCGGGGGTAGAAATACCACTCTCACCTTCCAGTCGTTGCGCTTCGTGAAGAAGGATTTCTTCAGCGGTGCTGGCTGCCGGTGAAGGGATCGATTCGACGTCATAAAACTTCCGCAGGGCAGAATTGCTGCGCAGCATCCTTTCCATGTCGTTCTCGGAAAGAACACCCAAAACCGTGATGCGCTGGCGACGGACTTCATTGTTGAGACGGTCGAGAAGTCCAATCGGGTTTTGCATGTGTTTGCCCACATGTTCCATCTCGGCAAAGTCGGGAATATAGAGGATGGTTTTCGGCTGCTGCAGTTCGGGCAGAATTTTCACCCAGCGCTCTTCCATCTGGCCGATGAACATCATTCCGGCAATCAGGTCTTGAGCCGAGGATTCGAGAACCGTCCACCCTTGGTCTTCGAGCTGGCAAAGCAGGGCGAGGGCGATGGTTTTCTTGCCCACCCCGGATGGCCCGGTGATCAGCAGTGATCGGGGGTGATCGAGGCTGAAGCGTTCGACGCTGGAATGCAGGTGGTCCTTTTGAGTGCTGATCAGGGAAGACTGGCGCAGTTCTGCTTTTTCTTCGGCGCTTTTTTCAGGCCAGACTTCGAAGATGCCTTCGAGTTCACTCATGCGGAGTTCCTCTCGCAGGGTTTCAACTTCCTCTGCGTTCAGGATCGCAGACAGGATGGAAACGGATTCATTGGGGTCGGCGGAACCTTTGCAAAGATCCACCAGTTTCGGCAGCTCTTCGGCAAAGGGTGCTTTTTTCAGCAGGTGATCCCGGTTGTCGATGATCAATTGAGTCCACTGTGGATTGTCCACCCAGGGATATTCACGGATCGCCGTCTCCAGAGTGACGCTCGGGTCTCTTCGCATCAGGACTCTGGCGGCAAACAGGTTCCACTGATCGGGCATTTCCGCGGAATCCAGTGTGTTTTTCAGTGTGTCGTCGGGCAGGGGAACATCGACCACTTCGGGATCACCCAGAGCGACCAGGGCTGCTGAGCTGCCTGGGTAGTTTTCAAGGTTCAGGGAGAGTTCGACGACTGCCTGGTGATCGCGACTCTTTTTGACTTCCTCAGTGAGCTCTTCCAAAGGCGCAGAGAAGATGGTGAAGCCGTACATCTCGAACTCTTCACCCAGATCGAATTCGGCAGCGTCTGCGTCAGGCATTTCCGGATCTGTTTCATCTTCGGATGCCTGATTGCTGCCCCTCAGATAACGGACGTAATGGTCGGCACTTCTGCGGACCAGATAGACGAAGAGTCCGCAGAGCAAAAGCATCAGACAGGCTACAGCCCCATCGACCGGTTTCCCATTTCCGGCGACAAGATTCCAGAGAAGTTGGGTGGCTCCCATTAGCAGGAGTACCGAGAGACCGTAGAGAGCGATGGTGACCAGGATGGAAGACAGGGTAATGAAGCCACCGAAGGCGGTGGCCAAACTTTTCATGGCGACCGATGGCGTATTTTCATGGGGGTCTTCGGCGGTAGACATCCTGATGCTTTCAAACCTGTGTATTCGGTACTCAGCGACAGATTTTCAAATGAACTCAGAGGCCGTTCCCCCATCTTTGCATAAATCGGGATTCACTGCCACGAGGAGAAAACCAGTCCCTCGCGCAGATAGATGAACAGGCGTCTGTTGATCCCCGTTTCCCGCCAGCCCCCAGACCGCCGGAGAGACGCGGCATAACGATCAAAAACAGTGGGGTGCTGTGTTGGAGGGGAGCCAGGGGATCTCCCACAGGCTCGTCGATGCAGGGTCAGGCGGTCTGCCTTTCGCTGCATGAGAGCGGTCGATATATCGATTCCGGCAGGGAATCTCTGTCGGTGAAGAGAAACCCGTTCTTCTCCGAACAGGACTTTCGATGTGATGGAGGAAGAAGAGGGGGGCGAGAGTTCGATCAGGGTCCACTCTTCCTTGGATGGTGGAGCGGAATGTTGAGGAAAGATCGGGAAGAAAGGCGGTGAAACCGGGGGACGCAACTTTCCCGGTTCAACTGGTTGAGGATCTCCGAGTCCCTCTTGCAGATCTTCCAGGATGAAGCGGCGATTTTTTCGATGAATTTCAGCGAGGTTGAGATCGAGGTGGATCCAGGCACTGGTCCATTGTTGTCGTATCCAGTGAAGGCACGAATCGGGATTGACTCGATGGAACAAGAGTCGATTGCCGCGGCGTGTTGCACCACCGGGAAGAGGATCTAAGGCTTCGATGCCCTGGGCGATGACCTGATGCAGGTGAGAGCAGGCGGTATCACCGAGACAGGGGCAGAAAAAATTCGGAGAACGATCTCGTTCTTCTTTTATCGCAGCCACTATCAGTTCATTTGGGATCGATCCATGAATCAATTGGGTGAGGCTTTCAAACATGGCGCGACGGAGTGGAGGGGGATATCGCAAATGAAGGATGGCGGTTGAGCCGCAGACTTTTGCGGCACAACCAGGGGGGAGAAAACCTGGCGAGTGGTGCGTCAGAAGAGCGGCGGCCACCCGGGTGGCAACACGTGCATGAAACCCTCCGCCTGAGGTGTCCATTCCCGCTCCTGCAGGAAAGATGATGGTCATCGATTCCAGATTCGGGAGCTTCTGGATGCCCTCCAATTTTCCGGGAGCGAGGGAGATACAGAAGGGGGGTTTCCACAGCCAGATCTGCGGTGGAGCGGGAAGGTGCTCATTGCATTTTTCCAGTCCAAGAGGACAGGAGGAAAGGGAGACCCCCAGAAAACCGAGAAGTGTGACCGAAGGAATCCACATCGCATCTCCTTTCGGGAAAGGGTGATCGCATCCGCCCCAAAAATCAGGGCAGGAAAACGGTCAGCGACCCGTTCCCGGACGACGCAGATGGGGTGACGGAGAGGTCCTCCTCGGGTAATTTCCTGATATGTCAAAACTTCTCGCTATCCTCTCTCCTGCCAAGACTCTCGACATGGAAGCCGAGCTTCCCAAGGGAGCCCCGGCTGTCACCCGCCCACGCATGGCTTCCCGCTCCAAGGAGCTGGTGGGGGTCCTGCAGGGATACTCCACCGGTCAACTGGAATCGCTGATGTCGATCTCTCCCAAACTGGCAGAGGTCAACCGCGATCGCTGGTCCAGCTTTGGCAGTCGCTCCAACCCGAAGGGGCCGGCGGCGATCTGTTTCCGGGGAGATGTCTTTCAGGGTTTCGAAGCGTGGACGATGAAGGGCAAGTCCCTCTCCTGGGCCCAGGACCACGTTCGTATTCTCAGCGGTCTTTACGGAATGCTGCGCCCTCTCGATGTGATCCAGCCTTACCGTCTGGAGATGGGCACTGCCCTGAAGACCGATTCGGGCAAGAACCTTTATGAGTTCTGGGGTGATCAGGTTCACAAGTTGCTGAAGAAGGACATGAAGGAAGCGGGGGCAGAGATCCTCGTCAATCTGGCCAGCGCCGAATACTCCAAGGTGGCGCGGGTTGCCGAACTCGGCTGCCCCGTGGTCGATGTCAAGTTTCTTCAAGTGGACAAGGGCAAGGCCAAGTTCATCACTCTCTTCGGCAAACAGGCTCGTGGTCTTCTCGCTCGCTGGATGGCGGATCACCGCCCGAAGAATCTCAAGGACCTGCAAGGGTTTGATTCGCAAGGGTATCGCTTCCATGCGGAAGACAGTACCGATGATGTAATGGTCTTCACGAGACCCAAGCCTCCCCCGGTTCGTCGTTAACCGGGGCGATACCTGCCAGCCCACCTGTTGACCTTGCATCTTCTCTCCGTGACGATGGGCTGAACCCCTTCAAACGGAGAAATCATGCGTCGTTGCCTTTGCCTGTCATTGCTCTGGTTATTGCCCTGGGTATTGCTTACGCCTTTTACGGGTGTTCATGTTTCACCTCTTTTTGCCCAGGATAGCGACCTTTCCCGAGATGATCTGATCCGTACCGTTCGCGATGCGGCCTGCATGAAGTGCCATCAGGGAAGTGGAGTGCGTGCCACAGAATTCGCAGCGGTGGATCCCCCGCTGATTCTCAGGGCCAGTGATCGTTTTCGTCCTGAGTGGCTGGTGCGCTGGTTGACCAATCCAGAAGCAGTCGAGCCTGGAACGCGCATGCCCCATGCCCTCGGGTCACTCCCTGAAGAAGAGCGGGAAGAAACCGCCCGCGATCTCGTTCATTTCCTTTTCGCCAGGGACCGGATCAACGATCTGGAGTGGTTACCGGAGCCCTTTGAAGAATCGGTTTTGGAGAAGGGGGAAGAACTCTTCTTCAGTATCGGCTGTGCCGCCTGTCACGATGGAGATCAGATCTCTTCGCAAATGACTGATCGAACCACCATCCCGATGCTGACCACAGAGTTACAGAATGCCCACCGCTGGCATCCTTCCGGACGCATGCCGCAAATCCCCATGGATGAGGAAGAAGCACGGGCATTGGCCACATGGCTGGTTCGCGGGCAATCCCTCGACGGTGATGGCAACCCGGTCGTCGATGAGGTGCAGGGGCTTCGATATGAACTGCACCACCGCTCCTTCCACAGTTGTGACCAACTGCTTGAGGCGGAGCCGAGTGGAGGTGGTCATACGACCGTTATCTCCAATGCTGTTCGCCCCAAGGATACGGATTTCGGGATTCGCTTTGTCGGTTCCTTCGAAGTGAAAAATTCGGGTGCCTACACTTTTGCTCTCTCCAGCGATGATGGTTCCGTCTTGTGGATCGATGGCGAAAAACGAATCGACAACGATGGCAGTCATGGAACCGTGACCAAGAGAGCCACAGTCCAGTTGGAAGCGGGCTGGCATCCAATCCAGGTCTGTTTCTGGCAGGGGGCGGGCCCATCCCATCTCGATCTGACCATCGAGGGGCCGGGGATTCCGCAAGCCCGTCCCTTCAAAGCGGAAGAGCTGCGTACTCGCAGTCGAGTTGCGGTTCCTGCTGAACCACTGTTCCGTCCCGACCCTGCGCGCATCATTCGTGGAGGGAGTGCCTACAACACGCATGGCTGCAACGCGTGTCACGAACCGAAGGCTCTGCCGAAACGTCTCTCGTGGAGTGAGATGACCTCGGGGAACCCGGGTTGCATGGGAGAAGAAGCCCCCAAAGGGGGTGTCGCTTACGGATTTTCTCCAGAGATCCAGAGTGGGATCCTTCGACTGCTCACTGAAACCGAGTTTGTCGCACCAGAACCGGAGCAGGATGCCCATTGGGCAATCAACGATGCCGGTTGCCTGCCCTGCCATGTCCGCGATGGAGCGGGTGGGCCCAATGCCGAGATCAATCGCCTCTTCAGGGGAACGGCCGAACTGGGGGATGAAGGTCGTCTTCCGCCCCTGCTCACCGGAATCGGAAACAAGCTTCGTCCAGAGGTGATCCACGAAACGGTCGCAGAGGGACTGAAGATTCGTCCGTATGTTCTGACGCGCATGCCGGCCTATCCGCAACCGGTCGCCGGGCATGTCTCCGATATGCTGATCGCTGCCGACAACGAACCTCCGGCCCCACCCCATACCCCGGAGTTCAGTCTGGAGGCGCGCAGTGCAGGACATCAATTGGTGGGAACCGATGGCTTCCGTTGCATCGACTGCCATGTCTTTGCGGGTCAGCCTTCCCTCGGTGAACCCGCCTACGATCTGGCCATCATGGCCGAGCGGCTGCAGCCACGATGGTTCCTTGATTATATGAAAGATCCCCAGTCGAAGCGGCCGGGCACGCGCATGCCGACCTTCTGGTTCCCCGACTTTGCGCTCTACCCGGATCTTCTCGGCGGAGATACGGATGCCCAGGTCGATGCGATCTGGACTTATCTTTCCGCGGGATCATCGGCACCCTTCCCCAAGGGCCTGATCGTCAATCGCAACGATTACGACCTGATCCCCGCCGCCGAAGAGCCGACTCTCGTCGGGGTCTTCATGACCGGACTCAGCGCACGGGTTATCGCAGTCGGTTATCCGGAGCGGGCGAGCATCGCCTGGGACATGGAAAACCTGCGCCTTGGAAAAGCATGGCGCGGAGACTTCATCAATGTTCAGGGAACCTGGGCGGGCCGTGCGGGAGCACTGGAGAACCCTGCCGGGGATGACGTCCTGAATTTCCCTCCGGGAATGGCGGTCGGTATCGTCGAGACCCCGAATCAGACGTGGCCGTTGGATCCGGTCCGCGATCAGGGGTGGCGCGCTCGCGGTTATCGTCGCGATGAACAGCGTAATCCGGTCTTCCGCATTCAAGGTTCAGAGGGGGTGAGTGTCGAGGAGTTCATCGACCCTGTGATCCGGGAGAGTGGAGTTCATCTGCAGCGTCGGTTCAAGTTTTCTGGAGAAACGATGCCGCTTGGATTGATGCTGCGCCTCGCCATCTCGGACCAAATGGAAGAGTTGGGACCCCGAAAATGGCGAACCGAAGAAGGGGTCACCTTGATCGTTGAGGGAGCCGCTGCCGAGATCTACGAGGTCGATGGTAAAAAAGAAATTCGGGTGCCGATTTCTGCTCCGGGAACTGTTGTTGAAGTGGAGGTGCAGTGGTGATTCTTCCAACACTGATTCTTTTGATCCTGTCTTCGCCGGTGCTGGAGCCGACCTTCAACGAAGCGGTCCTGAACGACGAATCGAAGTACTACGAGGTGGTCGACATTCCGACTCCGGAAGGGGTCCTTCTGGAAGTCGGCGGTCTGGTGGCCGGTCCCGGTGAAGGAGTCGTCTACGTCAGCACCCGCCGCGGCGACATCTGGAAGATAGAGAACACCTACAGTGAAACGCCAAAATTCACCCTCTTCAGCGATGGTCTCCAGGAACCTCTGGGTCTCCAATGGCACAACGACTGGCTCTACACCGTCCAGCGCGGTGAGCTGAGTCGGCTGCGCGATGAGGATGGCGATGGCCGTGCAGATGTGGTCGAGACGGTCTGCGATGACTGGAGTCTCAGTGGCAACTACCACGAGTATGCTTTCGGACCCCGCATCGACAAGGAAGGCAACTTCTGGATCACCCTCAACAAACCCTTCGGTGCCGAGCCTTTCGGTCGCCAGCACTGGCGTGGCTGGGCCATCAAGGTCGAGGATCCGGATCAGGATGGCTTTGGCAGAATGATTCCCGCTGCTGGAGGGCTGCGTTCACCTGCAGGGGTGGAAGTGGCTCCCTGGGGAGATGTCTTCTACACCGACAATCAGGGCGAATGGTGCGGCACCAATAAACTGTGCCATATCGAGGAGGGCGATTACTTCGGCCATGTGTGGGGCGTTGAATCGGCAAAACTGCCGATCAGCCGCATGAAGCACCCGGGTGAAACTCCGGATGGAAAAACCTACGTCGAGGTGCGTGAGCAGATTCCATTCCTCAAGTTGCCGGCGGTGTGGTTCCCCTACGACAAGATGGGCAAGAGTGCCGCCGGGATGGTGTGGGATACCACCGAAGGCGGGTTCGGCCCCTTCGCCAATCAGCTGCTGGTCACCGATCAGCATCACGCATCGGTGATGCGCGTCGATCTGGAAAAGGTCAACGGCGTCTGGCAGGGAGCGGCGATGCGCTTCCGTGAAAACCTCGACTGCGGAGCATTGCGCGCGTGCTGGGGGGACAACGATGTGTTATTGGTCGGGCAGACCAACCGCGGCTGGGGTTCCCGTGGCAAGAAGTCGGAAGGCCTCGCCTACTTGCGTTGGACCGGCGAAACCCCGCCAGAGATTCGCACCTGTCGGGTGATCTCTGATGGCTACCGCCTGAGCTTCACCGTACCGATGGATCGCAGCACTCTGGAGAACCCGGAGAACTACGACGTTGACAACTACACCTACAAGCTGCACAGCCCTTACGGAAGCCCGGAGGTCGATCACAAAGAAGTGAGGGTCGCCTCGGCAGTGGCTTCAGAGGATGGATTTTCGGTGGAGCTGAAACTGGAAGGCCCAGGCGCGATGCGTATCGGTTACGTCACCGAGTTCATCGTTCCCAACCTGCGAACCGCCGAAGGCCAGCCACTGTTGCATCCGGAAGTCTACGCCACCCTCAACGAGCGACCCTAGTCGTCGTCGGAGTCGTCACCGGAGTCACCGCCTGTGAGTCCGTGAAACTCGAAGCTGTAGGAGGTGCGTTGCACTTCCTGGTCACCACCGGTTTCGATGGTGGTCTTCCGGGTGACGGAGCAGCCGGAGATCGTGCTGAGGAAGAGGATCGCTGCGAAGAGGATTCCCCAGGCAGCCTTCTGTTTTCCTGAGTGGGATTTCATGATGGATTCTCCTTGATCAGGCGGGCGACTGTTGAAGACCGGTTTCACACCGTATCGGGCGGTCTTGCCGGTAGTACTCCCAGGTTTCCAGTTCCCGACGGGGTCTGGGGGGAGGTACCGGGTGCCACTGGTGAAAGACGTCATTCACGGTATAGAGATTACGCACGATGGGGCGTGGTCGCAATCGCATGGCGCGATCACGGAGGTCGCTGTCCTCACCAAGACCCCAGCCGATGAACTTTTCGTCGAAACCGTTGATCTCTTCGAAGAGGGAACGGTCGAAGGCCATGTTGAGTCCCAGAATTTTGGGACGATGCCGGCGTCGAAAGAGGGTGCCCCATTTCGATTTGCGGAATCGTCTTTGCAGATCGCGGATCTGGTCCGGCTCTTTCAGCGATTCATGATCCCCATTAAGTACCGATTCCGCTTTCAGTGAGGCGGTCGCTGTTTCGGTGAGTCGGTAGGCGCCGGCGACGTGGAAACTGCGGGGGCAGTGCTGATCGATGTGAGTGCGAACAAAACTGGCTGGGGGGATACAGTCCCCATCCGTGAAGATCAGCAACTCTGATTCAGGGCAGTGTCTCACCGCTTCATTGAGAATGATGTTTTTGCGAAAGCCCCGGTCTTCATGCCAGATGTGGTCCGTTTCAATTCCCGCGGCATTCAACTCCTCCAGGATCGGAGCGATCTCTTCCTTGAGATCGGTGGTCGATCCGTCGTCGGCGATGATCAGCCGAAAATCACTGCAGTCCTGCCGGAGGTATCCCAGCAACGACAGCCGCAGGGCTGGCGCATTGTTGTAGGCAGAGATGATGACCGCAGCAGAAGACAACAGAAGTTCACTTTCAGGTTCTGAGAGCAGGGTCAGTGGTTCAGGTCCGGAGATGATAGTGGAATTCAGGGTGAACCGAAAAGGGGTGGGACCATCTCCCGGTAAGACCCGAGAGACGATAACCTGACGGGCAGGGGAAGGAGGACCCTTGGCACCGGACAGCGAAATCATCTGCCAGCTCAAGCAGCAAATTGTCGATTCCTGGCATGACCACGACGGGGGTACCCCGGCCGAGGCTGCGCGCCACTATGCAGAGGAAGCCCGACTGAATCCGGTGTTTGACGATTCAGGTGCTCTCGAGGGTGAAGAGCAGATACGGGCCTGGTTTGCATTTCAGAGGCAGAAGTTCTCCGCAGAAGACCGTTGGGATTTTCAGCATCGGGTCATCGGTTCCCAGTTTCAATTGCAGGGGCAGTGGGTGAAGTCTCGGCAGCAGTTATTGACGACGGGTCAAAAAAGGCAACAGGATGGACGGATCCGCACCTTCATGGTGCCGGGACACGGGAGTGATGTCTGGATCTCCATCGATGGTGTATGGAAGATCCTTTCCCGGACCATCGAAGTTGATTTTGCGTTCTATCGGGATCCCGCCTCGATGAATCCCTTGGGTTTTTTGAAAAGTTCAAATGACAAAAAGGAGGAGCACTGATGGATACCGCTCGAGCACAGGACGTCTGTGATATCGAACACCTTCTGACGGAGTATTGTCACCGTGTGGATCGGGGTTCTGCAGCAGAAGTGGCGGAGCTCTTCACCGAAGACGCCACCCTCGTTCCCGAATTTGATGGGGATTATGAAGTGAAGGGTGATTCAGAGATTCAGCGATTCTTTGATCACTATCACACTCATTTTCGTGCCAACGTTCGTCACCTCCAGCATATGACTACCACCTCCAGGATTCAGGTCAGTGCAGGGGTGGCATCCGCTCACAGTTATCTGCTGGCCACATTTGTAGACGGTGAATCCGGGGCTGCGATGACTGTGACGGGAACCTATATCGACGCGCTGAAGAAGGAGGGGCAGGACTGGAAGTTCCTGCGGCGGGCGATTCGGGTGCACTTCGTCACCTCCAATATCGAGGTCGTCGAGCAGCTGGAGCCGATGGGTTTTGATCCGGAGGCGGGCCCGGAAGGTAAAAATTGACCGATATTGCCCGAATCTGGCACTTTCTGCCTGATATTCAAAAGCGGAACATGGATTCCTGCGGACACAGGCCGGATAATACTGATCACGATTACTCCGCCGGTCCGGTTTTTTGTGTCCGATCCGCGGTCGGTTTCGTGATTCTGTATTAAACCGTTTTCTGCCCAGCAGCGGGGCTCGCTGTCTGGCCAGATTCTAATATCCCTGTTGGGGAGTATCTCAGGAGGATCTTCATGAAACCGTTCTGTACATGGTTCATGTGTGTCATTGGACTTTGCGTGTCTCTGGGCACCCCCGGTCCGACTTTTGCCCAGGAGTTGCCTGTGCCCGCTCTTCTCGAGGAGGGTCACCTTTACCTGCAAGCGGAGACAGTGAACACCGCTCGTGAGGCAAACCTGCTGGAAGACCCGGAAGCACTTTCGCAGACAGATCGGGTGCGTGTTCTCGTACTGGACCGCCCTCTCGATCTCCGCCTCAAGGCTGAGCTGCAGAGAGTAGGCGTCGAGCTGCTCGACTATCTGCCCCGACACTCCTTTACCGTTCGCCTCAAGGAAGTAGACGGCGCTGAACTCTCTGCCGTGCAGGGAGTGGTTCGTGTGATCGATTACCGGGATGCATGGAAGTTGCAACCGGGAATCATCGAAAGACTCGGAACCCACCAGCAGCCGAGTCGTCGCGAACTCGATGAGATGGGGCTGCTCGGATTGATCGTCTCCCTGCACCCCGGTGAAGATCTGGAAACCTCCATCACTTCAATTCGCGAGACCGGTGCTACTGTGGAACGGGTCGAGAGGGTGGGAACCCATGATGAACTTTCTGTCATCACTCTTCCGCAGAATCTCGATCAGTTGGCTACCATCGAATCGGTACTGTTTGTGGAGGATGCTCCCGATATCACCCTTCGAAATACCACCACCCGCTGGGTGATCCAGACCAACGTCACAAACCAGACTCCGGTCTACGACAATGGCATTCATGGTGAGGGTCAGGTGATCGGTGTTCTCGACGGCCGCGTGGACCAGGGGCACTGCTCCTTCCCGGCCGGCAAGATCATCGCCTACAACAGCAGCAATGGCTCCGATACTCACGGCACCCATGTCGCTGGAACTGCCGCAGGAAACAACGGCGTCAACAATGACACCCGTGGTATCGCCTACGAAGCCAATCTGGTCACCAACACGACGCCCAACTTTACGGAAGCGGGCATCACCAATCGCCTGAACCTGCACCACAGTCAGGGCGGGCGTATTCACACCAACAGTTGGGGCAACGACGGCACGACCGCTTACGACAGTCTTGCCCGCGGTTTTGATGTGTTCCTCTACAACAATGAAGAGAGCTTTGTTTGCCTCGCAGTGACCAACGGCAATGTTCTGAGAAACCCCGAGAACGCCAAAAACCTGTTGGCGGTGGGCGCGAGTCAGGATTCTCCCAATGAGGAGAATCATTGCACGGCAGGTATCGGTCCCACTTCGGATGGCCGTCGCAAGCCGGAAGTGTACACCCCGGGTTGTTCGACCCAGTCATCCCAGGCGGGAACCGCGTGCGGAACCACCGGTTTGACCGGAACATCCATGGCGTGTCCGGCGGTTGCCGGTGCTACGGCGCTGATTCGTCAGTACTACGTCGACGGATATTACCCGAGCGGTGCACCGAACCCTGCGGATGCCATCGTTCCCAGTGGAGCCTTGCTCAAGGCGACCATCGTCAACTCCGCCGTCGACATGACCGGTATCACCGGGTACCCATCCAACCTGGAAGGTTGGGGTAGTGCCCGCATCAGTGATCCGCTTTTCTTTACCGGTGACAGTCGTGCATTGGGTGTCCTCGAAGACGTCCGCAATGCTTCCGGTTTCAGCACCGGTCAAAACACCAGCTACAACGTCAATGTGATCGATTCCACACAGGATCTGCGGATCACTCTGGCCTTCACCGACGTGGCCGCCACCGCTGGATCGGCGGCGGCAGCGGTCAACAATCTGGATCTGGAAGTGATCGCCCCGAACGGCACCACCTACTTCGGCAACTTCTTCAGTGGAGGATTCAGTGCTTCCGGAGGCAGCCGCGACAGCATCAACAACGTCGAGCAGGTTCATATCAATAACCCGCAACAGGGATCATGGACCGTGCGCGTGGTCGCCACAGCGGTCAACAGCGGCACTCAGGGTTACGGAGTCATCGCCACCGGTGGAATCCAGCTGGCCCCCGCTGACTGTAATGGCAATGGAGTCCCCGACGATGCCGATATCTCCGGCGGTACTTCCTCCGACTGCGATGGCAACCTGATTCCGGATGAGTGCCAGGAAGACTGCAACGGCAACAACATTGCTGATGCCTGCGACATCATCATCGGCACTTCTGTAGACTGCGACGGCAACTCGGTTCCCGACGAATGTCAGCCGGACTGCAATGGCAATGGCATTGCAGACGCCTGTGATATTTCTTCCGGACTGGCCACTGACTGTGAAGGCAATGGAGTTCCCGACAGTTGCGATATCGCCGCAGGAGCCATCGACTGTAATGGCAACGGCGCCATCGACAGCTGCGAAATCGCCAGTGGGGGTGGAGACTGCAACCTCAATGGCAGCCTCGACAGCTGCGATATCGCCGGCGGAATCAGTTCCGACTGCAATGGCAACGGGGTTCCCGATGATTGCGATGCGGTCAGCACGCAGACCTACAGCGCCAGTCCCTCTGCACCGGTACCGCCCGATGTCAATGACACCATCGTTGTCGCGGATACCGGACTCATTCTGGACGTGAATGCACAGATCAATATCAGTCACACCTTCATCGGTGATCTGATCGTCGATCTCACCAGCCCCGGCGGCACAGTGGTTCGCCTGCACAATGAAACCGGCAATGGCGCCAATGACCTGATCACCACGTATGATGATGACGGTACGGGAACTGCCCCTGCACAGCCGCTCTCCGGCTTTGACGGACAATCGAAGCAGGGAACCTGGTCCCTGTTTGTGACCGATGTCTTCCCCACTGCCGACGACGGTGTCGTCAACTCATGGGGTGTGGTCATCGAGGCGCAAGGCTCAGGGTTTGTTGACTGCAACAGCAATGGAGTCGATGACACCTGTGATCTCTCCTCCGGAACCGCTTCGGACTGCAACGCCAATGATATTCCGGACAGTTGCGACATCGCTGCGGGCACGAGTACTGACAGCAATGGCAATGGTGTTCCGGATGAATGTGACACTGCCGACTGCAACGGCAATGGCGTCGCTGACGATCAGGATATCGCCGGCGGAACCTCTCAGGACTGCAACGTCAACGGGATCCCCGACGAGTGTGATATCACTTCCGGTCTCAGCGACTGCAATGGCAACGGAGTCCCCGACAGCTGTGAACTGGCGAGTGGTTCCGGTGCCGACTGCAATGCCAATGGCACGCTGGACAGTTGTGATCTCAACTCCGGATCTGCCAGCGACTGTAATGGAAACAGTGTTCCTGACAGTTGTGATCTGGCGAGCGGGGCAGAGGATTGCAACACCAACGGCATCCCGGACAGCTGCGATATCGCCAGCGGAACCGAGCAGGATGCCGATGCCAATGGCGTTCCCGATGTCTGTGAGCTGGTCGCCTTCATTCGTGGAGACGGAAACGAGGATGGCTCTCTCGATATCTCGGACGTGGTCTTCATGCTCGTGATGCTTTTCAACAATGGAGCACCTCCGGCCTGCGCCGACACCGTTGACTGCAATGATGACGGCAATCAGGACATCTCTGATCCGGTGCAGCTGCTCTCATACCTTTTCGACAGTGGAGTGACACTTCCGGTCCCGTCACCCGGATGTGGTCTCGATCCCACCGTGGATGGTCTGACATGTGATGCCTATGCTCCCTGCCCCTGAAGAGGGGTGGGCTTGTTGACGGAAACCGGGTCGCTGGCAATCTGCTGGCGGCCCGGTTTATTTTTTGACCTTTACGTCTGCTATTTGAAGAAACTCTCTCATTGAAGCCAGATCAGTCTCTTCGATTCATTTGGAATAGTTCCGAGGTGTGACCACTAAAATGACTCTTGAGTTTGGGGGGCGCAGATCCTAACTTTGGAGTTTCATCTCAACCCCTCGGCCGCGGGGTTGGTCTTTCATTCAATGGAGGAGTCTGCCATGACCCATTTCTGTCGAGCCATCGGCCTTGCCTGCCTGGTTCTCTCCCTTTCCGCCTGTTCTTTCACTACCAACATCAAATTCGGATCTTCAAAGTCCTCACCCGCTGGAGAGATCACTCTCAACGCAGTGGAGAAGCAGATCGATCGAATTCGCGGCAAGTGGAATGGTCACGACGCCGAAGGCCTTGGCGAAGAGTACACCGCCGATGGATTGTCGATTCTGGGCTCGCAGGATCTGGCTCTGGTCGGTCGTGAAGCCATCGTCGAAAACTTCGGAGCCGTTTTTGGAGAGGGTAGCCCTTTCAAGGGGGCGACCGCCAACATCACCACGGAGTACGTCAAGGATCTCGGGAATGGCTACGCAGTTTCCGATGGCACCTTCGAAGTCTTTGGTGCCGATGGTGCTTCAATGATGGTCGGCAAATGGGGTGATGTCATGAAGGCCACCGCCGATGGCCCGCGGATGTTGCAGGAAGCTGTTTTCGCCACTCTGACAGAAGCGGATAACATTACTCCTCCTGCAGGGGATGATGCCCATGCCGGTTTGAAGTCGGTGACCAACGACCCGGCCATGATGGAGATCGTCAAATCCTTTGAGGACAGTTGGGCGGATGGCAACAGCGAGGCCCTCGCCAATCTGTTTACCGATGATGCCGTTCGCCTGGTCGACTCCGCACCGGATGCCCTCCGTGGACGCGATGCGATTCGCGAAAGTTTCGCCGCAGGGTTTGCGGATGATTCCCCGTTCAAGGGTTCCCGATTGACCGGGATCGTCCTCGGCATGCGCGACCTCGATGACGATTACCTGATCGCCCACGGAATTTGGCGAGGGGTGGATGCCACTGGGGCCCCTCTGGGCAGAGGGCAATGGGCCAACCTCTACCGCAGGGAAGGCGACAAGATCCGCATCGTGATGGAGAACGCCGGAGCGATGGTCTTTCCCGGGGAGTAGTCCTCAAAAACCTTCAAAACCGAACTGCAGGGGCGACCGTTTGTGGAAGCCCCTGCAATCTATTATGGGCCTTGAAGGAACAAACCTGACTCGGTGGAACACTTCTTGAAACCTCCACCCTCAGGCCCAAGATACACACAGCAACGTCCGATACCGGAACGCACGCTTCCGGTGAAAGACACTTCTTCAGACTGTTCAGGAGTCCGCCATGAACAAGACCCTTCAGGTCATCGTTCTTTCCCTTTTGTGCCTCACCCTTTCCGCCTGCGCCAACATGAATGCCAAAGACGATGTCATAGGCATGTGGCAGGGGGAGGGCAAGCTGCTCAACATTTACCCCGGTAATCCCGATTACCAGCAGGTCTGGATCGACTACATCGAGGCGCACAATGCCCGGGATCTCGACAAGATCGCGTCGATGAATGCTGAAGGCTGGGTGGGCTACACCAATACCGGCGAAATCGTTTCCGGAACCGAGGCGCAGATTCAGTTCCTGGGGGAGTGGTTCCAATCACCCGCGGATCCCCGATGGGAGATTCGTTTCATGGTTGCCAATGACACCGATGAAGAGCAGTGGCTGACCACCGGGAATGACCTCACGTACATCGATGAATCGGGTCAGAGTGTCAGGGAACACCACATGCACGATGTGCAGATCGTCGACGGCAAGATCAAGACCATCAAAATTTACGCGCGTGCGGTCCCCAACACTCCCGCCAGTCGCCTGGACAGGGCGATCAGGGAGCGCTGGTCCATGGGCAAGCCGGAAGAGATGCTCGCCTGCTACTTCGAGGACGCAGCGGAACTGTTTCCACAGAGTTTCTCCGGTTTCTTTGGCCATGAAAATATTCTGGGCCGATACCGGATGATCTTTGCTGAAGGCAGTGCAGCGATCGGCTCCCGCATCGAGAGCACCATCGGCGGCTACACCGATCTGGGAGACGGTTACTTTATCTATGACGGTGTTGGCAAGACCGTTTCCGGTGAGGGTGAGACCCTGTGGCAGGGGCTGATGGCCGGGATTGGTCGTGAAGTCGAGGGAACTCCCAAGCTGATTCAGTTCATGGCCCACAACCCGCTGCCGGAAGATGTCAACTTCCTGCCTCCCAATCCGGACGAGGTCAACGCCATGCTCGACTCCCTGCCGAGGGCCACGGATATGGACCCGGCACTGGCCGCGCATCTCGGCAGAATGAGTGAAGCATGGCAGAGCCACAATCTCGATGCCCTGATGGCTGAGTTCTGCGATGACGCCCGCCTTGTGACGGATGGATCACTCTTTCCGGTGAGAGGTCTCGATGGCATCCGTGCTCATCTGGGCGATTTCATGGCGGCGATCGAGGACGATTCCGAGTTCAAGCGCGGTGGCAAGCTCGATTACATCGTCACCGGCTACCACCCCATGAACGATCTCCACGCCCGCGCATACGGCGCATGGGTTGTTCGCACTGCTGAGGGAGCCCCGGTCTTCATGGGTGGCTTCGGCAATGTATACCGTCGTGTGGGCGATCAGATGAAAGTGGTCATGGACGCCGGCGGCGCAGTGCCCTTCCCCACCGCCGAAGAGTGGGAAGAGATGCAGGCCGCAGAAGCCGCAGCTCAAGAGGGTTAACCACCTTCGGGTTACAGCCCCTCAAACGCAGCTGTATGTGCATACCTTTGGGCCGTCTCCTGGGTGATCTCGTCGCTGTCGACGAGTTCTTTCAGGTGGCGGTCCATGGTGATGCTGCCCTGGCGGCGCTGGGTTTCCATCTGGCTGGTGATCTGCGCCCATTTGCCACTGCGGATCAGGTGCGAGAGGGAGGGGTGATTGACCATCACTTCCATCGCTGCACGGCGGCCTTGCCCATCCTTTCTGGGGATCAGCTTCTGGGCGATGACCATCGACAGGCTGAAGGAAAGTTGGGAGCAGATTTCGCTGGAGCGTTCTCCGGGGAAGAGATCGACGAGGCGGGTGATCGCTCCGCGGGCATCCTTGGTGTGCAGGGTGGTGATCACCACATGACCGGTTTCAGCGGCGGTCAGGGCGAGGGCGGCGGTTTCCGGATCGCGTACCTCACCGACGAAGATCACATCCGGATCCTCACGCAAGGCACTGCGCAATCCTCCACTGAAAGATGTCAGGTGTTGGCCCAGTTCCCGTTGTGAGACGAGGGCCTTGTCACCGTCGAGGATGTATTCGATGGGATCTTCCAGAGTGATGACCCGTTCACCCCGTTCTTTGGCCCGTCTAGTCAGCAGGCTCGAGACGGTGGTCGATTTGCCGCTGCCGGTGATGCCGGTGACGATGACGAGCCCCTGATCCATCGCCATGAACTCTTTCCAGGTGCTGTCGAAGGGGAAACCGATCTCTTCCGGTGGGGGTACCTTGCGGGCGAGAACACGCAGGGCGACGCAGGTGCCTTCGCGGGCACGGAAGACATTGATACGGAAGGAGAGATCCTTCTCCGGCCACTCCCAGGAGGCATCCACATCCTCCCCTTGCTGAACCCGTTCGAGGGTGTCATCGCGCAGGGCGGGTTTGATGAGAGCCTGAACCGTGTCGTCGTCGAGGTCTGCACCGCCCGGCAGGGGAATCAGCTCCCCATCGAAACGGTAGTGGGCCGGTTTGCCAGGTCGCAGATGCAGATCACTGATACGCAGGACTCCACCGGAGAAGAAGCCGGGATCGGCAAAGCGCTCCAGCAGGTCGAGGAGGCTCCAGCGCTGTTCCTTGACGCCATAGACAGGGCGGAATCGGTCGGTGGCACTCATGAGACACTCTTTTCAGGGGAACAAAGTCAGGGCCGGTTGCAGGCCCCGAAATCGAGTCTTATCCTCGACAATATAGATGTCAGGAAGGCTCCGTCGACCGCTGTCCCTGAAGGGGTCAGGTCCGGAAATGTGGTTTCCGGGTCGTTTTCAGGGAGAGAGACAGGGTTTTCCGGGCTTTTGCGGGATTCTTCAGGAATTTCGTAAGGCGGACAGCAAACAGTGCCGAAGTATCCAGTGTTGGCCGGTGGCCGGCTCGTATGCGTGACCTCCGGGAAGTACGCCCCCCGGGGGACGCATCCAAGCCCGCGATCGTTCCTGGAAATCAAGAGTCATGGTCGGTCCTCGCGGATTTGAACACGAAAATATTGCCCCTTCCGATCTCAAGCGCCTGGAGGCGTGTGAGAAACGGATCGGTTACCACTTCAAGGACCCGAACCATCTGGTTCAGGCTCTGACCCATTCATCCCTGAAAACCATCGACAACCCCTGCAACGAGCGCATGGAATTCCTCGGCGACTCGGTGTTGGGAATGGTCATGACCGAGTTCCTCTTCAACTTCTTCCCCGAGCGACCGGAAGGTGAGCTGACGCAGATCAAATCTGCAGTGGTCTCCACCAACACGCTGGCGGAGGAGAGTATGCGTCTCGGTCTCGATGAGGCCTACGCCGTCGGCAAGGGTGTGACCAGCCGTCGCAAGTTGCCGAACAGTTTGCTTGCCAACGTTTTCGAAGCAGTGATCGCTGCCATCTATCTCGACGGGGGCATCGATCAGGCGAAGGAATTCATCGTTCGCAACCTCTACCACCAGGTTCTCGCTGTTCACCAGAAAGAGCACTCGGTGAATTACAAATCCTTCCTGCAGCAGCATCTGCAGAAGGAGGATGGCTCGACCCCCAACTATCGGGTCAAGAGCGAGAGTGGTCCTGATCACGCCAAGGAATTTGTCGTTCAGGCGATGCTGAAAAAGGACATCCTCGGCGTCGGCGAAGGCACGACCAAGAAAGAGGCGGAACAGGCTGCGGCCAAGGCCGCTCTCGACAAACTCGGGGTCGATCCGACCCAGAGTTGAAGCCACTCCCGGTTTTTCTTCACAAAGTGACAACTTCTGCCTGTCTGATTCCCTGCTTCAGATGAAATTCTGCCCCCAGCGGCTATCCTGATGATCTCCGGATGGTTCAGGGAAGCCATTTCGGCTTTCGGACTTTGCCGGAACTGAGCGGAGAAGCGGTGACTGCCTCTAAAGGGAGTGCCGAAACAGATCGTGATCCATTGATCGAAAGGGTCCTCTGCGACTCATCGGTCCTGGGGGAGGTCTGTGCCCGTCTCAGGGATGAACCGGTGGTGCATGTCGGCCGCTGTTCTGAAGGGGCCGTCGGTCTGCTGCTGACCGCCCTCACCGAGAATCAGAGTCGCCCCCTTCTGGTCCTGACCTCCAGCCCCGATGCCGCCCAACAATTGCGACAGGACATCACCACCTTTACCGGACAACCCATCGGTGACTTTCCGATGTGGGAAAGTCTCTTTGAAGAGGACTCGGAGCCGGACCTCGATACCTTCCGCGACCGCTTTGAAACACTGAGATCTCTCGAGTCGGGTCAGCTGAAAACGGTGATCGCTCCGGTGCAGGCAGTGTTGCAGCCGATCAGTCAGGAAATGGATGGGGACCACCGTGTGGTTCTCAGGGTGGGAGATCGCCGGGAGCGCGGGGATCTTTCCCGAAGTCTGGTGGAGGCGGGTTATCGTCGCTTTCCCC
Organism: Planctomycetia bacterium; assembly: GCA_012269595.1. Lineage (GTDB taxonomy): Bacteria > Planctomycetota > UBA8108 > UBA1146 > UBA1146 > UBA12191. Next base: position 22,738 of record JAAXJX010000048.1, read on the forward strand.
AGGTTGCCCGTCCCGGTGACTTCGCTATCCGTGGAAGTCTCTTTGATGTGTGGCCCCGGGAGAGTCCCGTGCCCTATCGCATCGATTTCTTCGATGACGAAATTGATGCCATTCAGACCATCTCTCCCCGCGATCAAAAGGTCAGCGGCGATCTCGACATGGTCGTTCTGTCGATGGCCCCGAGGGAGTCATGGTTTATCCGTGGTTGGACCGGGACCCAGAGTCTGCTCTTTGACGCCTTGCCCGAGGGATCCATCGTTGCGGTGTGGAATCCCAAAGAGGTGGAAGAGCGGGTGCACTTTCTGGTCGGACAGTGGGCAGCCCGTGACCGCCAGAAACTGTGCGAGGGATTCTGGGAAAGAGCCGGACGACATATCCGCCTGCAACTGGATCCGCTGATTCCCGAAGCCGGGCATCGTCCTCTTCAACTGCCGGTGGTTTCCGCCGATCGCTATCAGGGTTCTCTGGAGGGAACCGTTTCTGCATTGGCAGAAGTCTCCGATCGTGGTGAAGAGGTCATCGTCTTCCTCAGGCAGGAAGCGGAGGGGGAGCGATTCCGGGAAGTTCTGGCAGAAGCGAACGTCGGTTCTGGAGTGCGCGTTCGAATGGGCCAACTCTCCACCGGTTTCCGCTGGCATGAAGATGGCGGCGGCATCTTTGTCAGTGGGCATGCCGCCCTTGGTCGCCGGCGCAGTACCGAGAAGAAGGAAACCCGCAAGCGGGTCGAAGGTCGGGCGGTCGACAACTTCCTCGAGTTGGAGGAAGGACAACTGGTCGTCCATGTGACCCACGGTATCGCTCGCTATCAGGGATTGCGCGCGGTCCGGGACGGAGCACGCCAGGGAGACTTTCTGGTTCTCGAATTTGCCGAGGGTGTCACCCTGCTGGTGCCGGTGGACCGGATCGATCTGGTACAGAAGTATGTGGGTGGCGGTCGCACTGCGGGCAAGCTCGACAAGGTCGGCGGCACGCTGTGGTCGAAGAAGAAGGCCCGTGCCGAGGAATCGGTCCACGATCTGGCGGCGGAATTGCTCGAGGTGCAGGCGATTCGCGCGGAGAGACCGGGCCATCCCTTTCCAGAGGACAACACCGCTGTCACCGCCTTTGACGAAGCGTTCCCCTACGACGAGACCGGTGACCAGCTTCACGCCATGGAAGCGATCAAGGGTGACATGGAAAAACCGAAGCCGATGGACCGTCTCGTTTGCGGAGATGTCGGTTACGGAAAAACAGAGCTGGCGATGCGGGCCGCTTTCAAGGCGGTGCAGGGGGGCAAGCAGGTTGCGGTGTTGGTGCCGACCACGGTACTCGCCCAACAACATCTGGTCACTTTCCGTGAACGGATGGCGGAGTGGCCCATCAGGATCGAGTCGATCAGTCGCTTCCAGGGTCGCAGAAAGCAGAACGAGATTCTGGAGAAGGTGTCCCAGGGGGAAGTCGATATCCTCATCGGTACCCACCGACTTCTTTCAGGAGACG
>JAAXJX010000001.1:0-14305 GCA_012269595.1 Planctomycetia bacterium
CAGCAAAGCAGGCCGCAGCAAAGCAGGCCGCAGCAAAGCAGGCCGCAGCAAAGCAGGCCGCAGCAAAGCAAGCCGCCGCAAAGCAGGCCGCAGCGCAGCAAGCCGCAGCAAAGCAAGCCGCAGCGAAGCAAGCCGCAGCGCGTCAGGCTGGTGCTCCCCAAGGGGATGCCGCAAAGAAGCCTGGAGTACCTGCTCGGAAGGCAAGACCTGGCTCGCGGGCACCTGCTGCAACGGGATCCGCTACCAGAGCAGCAGCCTCACCTCGCAAGGGGGCAGGTCGCCGGGGTGCGCCGCCCGCCAGTGCACGTCGAAGGGCAGGCGGAGAAAGAGACAATGACGAGTTCGAGGGAGATGAGAAAAAATCACCGCTGATGTGGATTCTCGGTGGGGCTGCAGTGGTATTGATCGGTGGATTGGGCATCGTGATGATGTCCGGTGATGACCCGGCACCTGAGCCGACCCCCAGCGTCAACACAGCCTCGAATAAACCAAGCCCCAAGCAGCAAGAAGAGATTCGTGAGGAGCGGGCCCGAAAAGCTCTCGATCGCGTTGAGAAAGCGAACTCTGCGAATCCGACCGAGCGTTATGAATGTGCAGCCCGATTGCAGATGGTTGCGATCGATTACTCCAACACGCAGGCCGGTGCTGAAGCAGGTGAGTTGAGATCCCAACTGCTCAGGACATGGAATGACGAGGTCGTTGCTGCGTGGAATACGCTTCGCGGAGACGTCCTCACTGCTTTCAGTGAAGCGCGTTTTGAGCAGGCTGAGCGCATGCTTGAAGAATTGCCTCCGGTGTTTTTGGGGGCGGCAGACGTTCTGGAGTCTGCATTTGAAAATGAAATCGATCGACTCCGGAAAGACGCCAAGGCGCAGGCGCGTTTCAAGAAGCGATTGGATGAGCTCTCTACCAAGGCCGGAGTGTATGCCCGGAAAGGCTATGAGGACATTGCGATCGCCGTCATCGAAGCCCTCCCCGAAAAAGTGGAGGAAGATGCACCGGATGTCTGGCGTTTGAAGGAAGAGTTGATTCAGAAGATTCAGCGCGACGGACTCGCCCTGTTGATTGAACAGGAATCCGCATTGGAAGCGGAAATTGCGGAGGCTCGCCGTCTGGAAGAAGAGCGCAAGCAGGCTGAGCGCATCCGGCGCTGGCAGGAGATGCGTGATTCCGTCGCATGGAAACCCCTGTTGAGTCGCTTCAACCTCTACAACTGGGTGGCTTCCAGTGACAAGAGACTGGAAAAACCACTTTGGAGGGTTCTCGACCGCAATGGTGCAGGTGTCATGCTGGTGGATAACCGTTCTGGCCGTGACGCCTACACGGGAGTCTATTCGAATCACTGGGAAGACTATGTTCTCGAGTTTGAACTCAACCTGAAGGTGGGGGCATTGCGTATCTCACCCAGAACCCAGGCGAATGCCCAAGTGGGTGCGATCACCGATGGCACTTCACCACCTCTGGAGTTGGGAGATGATTTCCCGAAGAACCGCTGGCTCAAAGTCACCATGGAGGTCAATGGCAACTCGGTGGATCTCCGCTATGGCGACGCGGGTACCCGAATCAGCATGGACGCCGACACGACTCGACTCCCTTCTACTGGCGGGTTTGTATTTTACGCCGGTGACGGTACCCGACTTGAGATTCGGGGAGTCAGGGTCAAGGTCGTCAATGACACCCGCGAGGGGGGAATCTTCGCCAAATAGAAAATGACACGGGGCTGTCACTCTGGCAGGCCTGTGCTGAAGAGTCAGAGGAGGGGCTGTCACTGTGGCAGTCCCTCCTTTTTCTTTCTGAGAGAGATTTTCTTAAGTCACTTTATTTCATGGGTTTAGGGCGGCGGTTTCTGTGCCATATGGCCCGCTCTTTGCTGTGTTCTTCATGGCCGCCCATCGTCTGTGCAGGCTTACGGCAGGTTGATCGTCCGCGATCCACCCTCCGGAGCAGGCCTGGAGGGGGTGCCCGGCTTTTGCACGGGGGCCCACGGGAATCAGTTTTTCCCCTTTTGTGGCGGTGTCCAACTTTGCGAATTCGGAACAAGAGGAAGAGGCTCCAATGGCCAAGGAACTGACGTTTGAGGACTCCGCCAGAGAAAAGCTGCTGAGTGGAGCGGACAAGGTGGCCCGTGCGGTGAAAACCACACTGGGACCGAGGGGAAGAACCGCCATCATCGATCGATCCTGGGGTGGACCAAAGGTCACCAAGGACGGTGCTACCGTTGCCGAAGAAATCGATCTCGATGATCGCGTGGAAAATATTGGTGCTCGACTCATGCGCGAGGCGGGCTCATTGACGGCTCGTGAAGCAGGTGATGGCAGCACCACTGCGACAGTTCTTGCCCACGCCATTTTCTCTCAGGGAATGAGGCAGGTTGCGGCGGGGGAAAACCCTGTTTTGCTGCAGCGCAGTCTTTTGTCCGTCACCGGCAAGATCGACCAGTTCCTCAGGGACATGGCTGACGAGGTGGTGGACTATGATGCCGTGACCAACATCGCCACCATCGCCGCCAACAATGATGTCGCCATCGGCAAATGCATCGCAGAAGCTCTTGAGCGAGTGGGTGAGGACGGCGTTTGCAGTATCGAAGAGGGCAAGAGTACCGAAACGGTTCTCGATGTCGTCGATGGACTGCACTTCGATCGCGGTTACATCTCACAGCAGTTCGTTACCGACGCCGATTCAGCCTCTATCACTCTGGAGAATCCCTACATTCTGATCATGGAGGAGAAGGTTTCCAATATCTCCCAGATCCTTCCAGTTCTTGAAAAGGTGGTCGAAAAGAATCAGCCGTTGTTGTTGATTGCCGAGGACGTCGATGGTGAAGCTCTCTCGACCCTCGTGGTCAACAGTCAGAAGGGGGCCCTCAAGGTGGTGGCTGTGAAAGCCCCTGGCTACGGTGATCGTCGCAAGGCGATGCTCGAGGACATTGCTGTCGCCACCGGTGGCCGCGCCATTTTCAAGGATTTGGGAATCGAGCCTTCCGGCCTGAAGATTTCCGATTTGGGTAAAGCCAAAAAGGTAGAGATCAACTCCCAGACCACCACTGTCCTTGAGGGTGGCGGGAAAAAGAAAGACATGAAGGAGCGTACTCGCCTGATTCGCATGGAAATCGACAATGCCAGCAGCGATTACGACCGAGAGAAGTTGCAAGAGCGCCTGGCCCGCCTGGTGGGTGGGGTCGCTGTGATTCGTGTTGGTGGAGCAACGGAAGGTGAGGTCAAGGAGCGCAAGAAGCGTTTTGACAACGCCTTGTCCGCTACCCGGTCTGCACTGGAGGCGGGCGTTCTCCCTGGCGGTGGAATCGGTTTGATCCATGCCAGCGCTGAGGTTTCGCTGTCACGATTCAAGAATCCTCTCGACAAGTTGGCATCGGTGATCCTTGCCAAGGCTCTCGAGGAGCCCTTCCGTCAACTCGCAGTCAACGCTGACCTTGAGCCTTCCCGTATCCTGCGAGAGATCAAGGCTGAGGAGAGTGAAAGCTACGGTTACGATTTCGCCTCCCTCGATTATTGCGACATGTATGAAAATGGAATTATCGACTCCTGTGCGGTGATTTGCAGTGCCCTGCAAAATGCGGTGAGCACGGCAACGATGCTTCTGACATCGAATGCGGTCATTACCGACATTCCCAAGGAGACCGAGGAAGACGATCACCACCACCATGACCACGAAGGCGTTGGCGCATTCTAGGAATAGAGGAGACTCAAAATGAGCAAGCAGATTCTTTTTGACGAAGACGCCCGCCGCCAGTTGCGCAACGGCATCAAGACCCTGGCAAAAGCAGTGAAGGTGACCTATGGGCCTTCAGGGCGAAATGTGCTACTGGGCAAGAGCATGGGCAAGCTTGAGATGACCAAGGATGGCCAGACCGTCTCCAAGGAGATCGAAGTCGAGCAGCGCTTTGAAAACATGGGCGCAAGACTTCTCAACGAGGTGGCAAGCAAGACCAACAAGGAAGTGGGAGACGGTACGACTTCTTCCATCATCCTTGCCGAGGCGATGATCGAAAAGGGCAGTCGTTTCGCCCTGTCTGGAGTCAGTCCTGTGGAACTTCGCAAAGGCATCGAAAAGGCCGTTGCGACCGCTGTGAAAGAGCTGGAGAAAGTTTCAGCACCCGTCGAGAAAAAGCAGGAAATCGTTCACGTTGGAACGATTGCTGCCAATGAGCCCGAATTGGGTAAACTCTTCGGCGAAGCGATCCACAAGGTCGGCGAAAACGGAGTGGTGACCGTCGAGGAAAATGACAGCGTCGGTACCCATCTCGATCTGGTCGAGGGTCTGGAGATCGACAAGGGCTGGATTTCCCCCTACTTCGTCACCGATCGCATGAATGCCATCTGTACTCTCGAGAAACCCTTCATTCTCTTCACTGATCACAAGATCAGTGGTCTCCAGGACCTTCTGCCGATCCTTGAGCAGGTGGTCCCGACGAAGAGGCCTCTGGTGATCATCGCTGAAGATGTCGAAGGAGAAGCCCTTGCAGGTTTGCTCCTCAACAAGTTGCGCGGTGTCATGGACGTGGTGGCTATCAAGGCCCCGGGTTTCGGAGATCGACGCAAAGCCCTTCTTGAGGATTTGGCCATCGTTACCGGTGGGCAAATGATTGCCAAGGATTCCGGAGTTTCCTGGAGTCAGGTGGGCAAGGCGCAGTTGGGAACTGTGAAGAAGATTGAGGTCAGCAAGGACCGCACGATTTTCTTCCGTGGAAACACCAACAAGGAGGCGATTGCAGATCGCTGTGCACAGATCGAGGCACAGATCGAGCAAACGAATTCAAACTATGACCGCGAAAAACTGGAAGAGCGCCTGGCGCGAATCCAGGGCAAGATTGCGGTGATCAGGGTCGGTGGAACGACGGAAGCCGAAATCATCGAGCGCAAGGCCCGGGCAGTCGATGCTCTCAGTGCGACCCGTGCGGCGATGTCCGAGGGCATCGTTCCTGGAGCAGGAACCGCATTCTTGCGGATCGCTGAAAAGGTTGCTGCGACTCGCGTTTCTGGTGACGCACGTTTCGGTGTGGAAGTCGTCGCCAACGCCATGATGGCCCCGACAACCCAGTTGGCCAACAACGCAGGCCTTGACGGTCCTGCGGTGGTCTCTGAAGTTCTCGAGTACGAAGACTTCGAAATGGGATTCGATGCCAAAAAGGGCAAGGTGGCAGATCTTTTGTCGAGTGGTGTGATCGATCCGGCGAAGGTATTGCGGGTTGCTTTGCAGAATGCGGCCAGTGTCGCTGCGCTCTATCTCACCTCTGACACGACCATCACCGAGTTGGAAAAAGACGAGGACGCCGTTCAGGGCGCACTCATCTAGGGGAGTTGCATGGCAACCAGGGATTACTACGACGTTCTCGGAGTCGATCGCGATGCGAGCGACTCCGAGATCAAAAAAGCCTATCGAAAGATGGCTCTCAAGTATCACCCGGATAAAAACCCCGGAGATGAAACTGCAGAGAGGCATTTCAAGGAAGCGGCTGAGGCTTTTGAAATCCTCAGTGATTCCGAGAAGAGAAAAATCTACGATACCCACGGACATGACGGTCTCAGCGGCATGGGGGGTGGAGGAGGTTTCTCTGACATCGAGGATATCTTCCGCAATTTCGGAGATATTTTCGGTGGAGGCGGTGGTGGGATCTTTGGGGACATCTTCGGTGGGGGTCAGACGGCTGCCCGGCGAGGAGAAAGTCTCCGCGCCCATGTCACGATTTCTCTCGAAGCGGCTGCCAGTGGAACCAGCAAGACGATCAGATTGAGACGCAAGGTTCACTGTGGAAGCTGTTCCGGCAGCGGAGCAGCTGCGGGGAGTCGTCCCGTGACCTGCTCCACCTGCTCCGGCCGGGGCCAGGTTTTGCGTTCACAGGGCTTCTTCAGTGTTCGCAGTGGTTGTCCCACCTGTCAGGGGCAGGGTGAAATCATTGAAAATCCCTGCAAGACCTGTCACGGGGCAGGCCTCGAGCAAAAGAATGAAGAGATCGAGATCGAAATTCCTGCAGGTGTCGAGGAGGGAATGATTCTCCGGGTCACCGGTAGGGGGAATGAAGGTCCACGTGGAGTTCCTGCAGGAGATTTGCAAGTCGTCATCGGTTACGAGCGTCATGCCTTTTTCCAGCGCGTCGAAGATCACGTCGGATTTGAACTTCCTGTCTCCTATTCTCAGGCGGTCCTCGGTGCAGACCTCGAGGTTCCGACCCTTGAGGGAAAAGCCGTATTGACGGTTCCTCCGGGGACACAAAGTGGAGAGATCCTGCGCATGAGGGGAATGGGATTTCCCTCGGTGCATTCACGTCGCAGCAAGGGAGATCAATTGGTCGAAGTGACGATTGAGGTTCCCCAAAAAATCAGTGACGAGCAGGAAGAGTTGTTGAGGCAACTCGCAGATATTGAAGAGACAGAAGTCGGTGCTAGAAGGAAGGGATTCCTTGATCGCTTCAAGGAATACTTCGGTTAGGAGCCGAGCCATGGAGACCAACAAACAGGACACGTCGATGGAGCATGAAGGTCAGCCTGAGGAGACCTCGCCTGCGGGTGATGGGCAGGAATCTGTTCCCGCTCCAGAAGCGGCTGATCATGATTCCATAGAAGCGGCAGAGCCTAATTCTGAAACTGTTGAACAGGATCCGGAAGAAGAGAAGGCTTTTCTTCTTGATCAACTTCAGCGTGCACACGCCGAGCTGGCCAACTTTCGTCGCCGTACCCTGGAAGATCAGTCGACCCAGCGATTGCGTACCACCGTTTCGGTCGTCAGGTCTTTTCTCCCTGTTCTCGATGGTCTGGAGGCTGCGGTGAAAGCCGGGACCGATGAGGGAGGGGACGAAGCAATACGCGAGGGATTGGCGATGATCGCTGAGCGTGTGGATTCAGTTCTGAAAGATCTCAAGGTCGAAAAGATCGATTCCAAAGGGGAGGATTTCAACCCCGAACTGCACGAAGCGATGTTGCAGGTGGATCAACCGGATGCACGTCAGGGTGAGATTGTCGAGGAAGTTGAAAAAGGTTACCGCTGCGGGGATCTTCTGGTCAGGGCAGCGAGGGTTGTGGTCGCCCGTGGCAGTGAATCTGCTGAATAGAGAGACTCATGCCAACATATGATTATGTCTGTGATCAATGTGAGCACTCTTTCGAGGCTTTTCAGAGAATCGATGAAGAGGTACTGACTGATTGCCCTGAATGTGGCAAATCTGCATTGCGTCGTCTCTTTGGCGCAGGCAGTGGGCTTCTGTTCAAAGGGTCGGGCTTTTATGAGACTGATTACCGCAGTGACAACTACAAGAAGCGTCAGAAAGAGGACAAGCCCGAGTCCAAGACCAAGTCGGAGGCTTCGAAGTCCTCGAAGAAAGATACGGGAAAGAGTTCCTCGTGAGTCGATCTTCGAAGTGCCCTGTTTGCAGGGAGCCGGTGGAGGAAACGACCGGGGAGACGCAGCCCAGAATCTATCCTTTCTGCAGTGAGTCCTGTCGTGACCGCGATCTGGGAGGCTGGTTGCAGGATCAGTACCGACTGGGGTCACGTCCCCTGGAATCGGACGAGGTCGAGGGGTTCACGGATAATCCAGGAGTGGATTGAGTTGTTTCAGTGAGCATGGAAGCACTGAAACTGATCAAGAAGGAAGCCACAAAAAAAGGCCCGGGAGCAGATCGCTCCCGGGCCTTTTCTTTTGTCCAGATCGAGTCTTACTCGCCAGCCTGATTGACGAGACGCTTCGGAAGAACCCGGCCTTCCGGCAGTTCGTCAGCATTGACTTTCTTCACGTCACCACCGGCGTAGACGACCATGACAAATCCCTCATGGTTCTCTTCAATACCGTTTTCCTTGTCAGCGATGGAGTCATCACTTCCGAGTGCGGTATCGGTGGCTGTCGAAGACTTGGTGCGCTGACCAAGCCATGCGTAGGAGCAGGAGTCTTCATCGAGAACGAAGTTGCCGTCGGAATCTTTTTCGGCTGCAACCTCAAGAGAAGAGGGGCAGATGAAAACTTCCGGGCTCAGGTCGGAGCCTTCTCCGGAGCTGACCAGTACATTCAGGGACTCGTATGCCGGAGGGTTCTTGCCCTTGGCAACGGGGAAGAATCTTTTATCCAGTGCATAGGCGATCGCCGACTGGCCCATGTTTCTGAGATTGTTGGTGCAGCTGACTTCGTCACCCTTGCGCAGTGCACTCAGGATGTTTCCGGAGAAAAGTGCGGCTAGGGTTCCGATGATGGCGATAACCACCAGCAGCTCGACCAGGGTGAATCCCTCTGCACCTCTTCCTCGAAGGGATGTGCTGTCTTGCAATGATTGCTGTTTCATGAAGTCTCCTTCCGGGAGTCCTGATTAATTGGGGTTCCTCACAGTACTGGGATGGGTCTCAAGGCCAGTTTGGCCACCGCGAACAGGAATGTTTCTGTTTGCGGATCGATTGGGCATTTCCGGTCTCGATCTGTGCCAGAGGGCTTCCCCATGCCCTCTCAGGCGACCTTTGTCCAGTTCACTGTTGAACTTGCGTGGGTCAGACGGGGGATTTCTTTCCGTTTCCCGAGTCTGCCCTGACCAAGCGGGCATCATAAGCCGGATTTTTAACGATTACCACCCTACCGGGGACGTTGACACCCTCGATGGGGGATTGCTATGATTTTGGCTTCATCCCTGCGAAGATGACCTTTCCAGCCCTTGCCCTGGATAACGGCAGGATGGGGGCCCGAAGCATCGGGCTTCTATGGAGGATGTGTTTTTTGCGGGGACTGAAAGCGGAAGGAAAATGGTTCGGGGAGGCGCGATTGGTGGTGGATCCGCCGATTGGCCGACAGGATTCGAACGGGCTGTCCTGCTCGAATCACTGCTGTTGATTCCGGTTCTCTTCAGAGGAACCTCCGTATTGGGGCCTGAAATGAAGCGGATCATCGGTTTCCGTCCCGGTTTTCTGTCTTTGGTGTTACAGCACCGCAATTCAAAGTACTGTGAATCAAATCAAGAGGAGGCATTTTGCGATCCTCTTTCAGACACATGAGATACGACGGAGTAAAGACCATGAAGAACAACTTCCAGAGGGTCGTATTGCTGGGGCTCGTCACTCTTTTCATGGTGACGTTTTCTGCACCCTTCGGGTTCCTGAATTCCGGAATCGGGGGATCCACTGCCTTTGCGCAGGATGATCCCGGCATTGCCCGTCTCGAATTGAAGTTCGAGCGTCCACGCCAGATCACAGTTTTTGGTGGTGAGGGCAACGATCTTCGACCGGATGGAGTTCCGGAGTCAGGGAGGACCTACTGGTACCTCCGCTACACCGTTGAAAACAAGTCCGGCATCGACGGTACCTTCCACGTGGGTATCAAGGCCCGTTCAGACAAGAATCGCCGTTACGCCAATATCGCCCTGCCCTGGGTCGAGGATGCGGTGGAGCGTCGCGAGGGCAAAATGCTCTTCTCCAGAGCGGATCTTCTGAAGAAGAACGGTGCAGGTGACCTCGGCATGAAGGTCAACGCCGGGGACAAGGGGGAGTGTGTGGCGATCTTCAACGCCATCGATCCAGAAGCGGACAAAGTGCAGATCGATTTCCACGGTCTTGTCGACGATATCGAGGTGGAGGAAACCCCGGGAGGTTCACTCAAGCTGACCGAAAGGGTTCTGCGCCTTAATTTTGAGCGTCCCGGTGACGAGTTCTACACCTCCATGGATCTCTTCCGCTTCAAGAGCAAGGCCTGGAGAATGAACACCCTCGAGTTCAGCGGACCTGATCTGACCCCGGTCACCCGGGATCAGTGATGGCGTTGAACAGGGGAGGGGTTTCGGAGATGACGCCAGATCATGGAAGATTTCTGAGCGAACTCTCTGAAAAGGAGCGAACGCTCCTGATCCTGCGTGAAGAACTTTACGAAGGATCCTGGAAAGAAATGATTCTGGATCTCTCTGCAAGGTTGCAGAAAGGACCCCAGGTCTTCGAGTTGACAGAAACGATTGAGGCCGATCTCGAGCGAATCGAGGACTTGGCGAAGTACGAAAACGAACACGACATCAATCTCGGGGATTACCTCGAGGATGAAAATTAAGACCTGATTGGATCGCAACCGGGATTTTTGTTCCGGAGTGAGATCTGATATTGAGTGGAGAACCGAGCCCATGAACTCGCGCATTTCACTGAGTTTGACGATTCTGTTTCTGGTGATCCCCGTTCTTGCCGGTTGTTCCGGTGGTGGGGAAACCCGAGACGAGGGATCCACCTCCAGCATGCAATCCAATGCCGCAGCAGTGAGCAGGGATGGCAATGGAGCTTCCGGTTTCAGTAAAGAAGATGTCGCCCCCATGGGTCTGGATCTTCGCTGGAATTACCGTCACTCCGGACCGATTCACCAGAGTTATGTCGCCAACGGGAATATCTACATCGTGTCCAGCACGAAAGATTATCCCCATGTGTTGGTGAAGATTGATGGTGAGAGCGGGCTTCCTCGCTGGACCTACCCTCTGGAGGAGAGACTGGAGCATGCCCCTTCAGTCTACGTCTATCCGGAAGAGTTGCGTTCCAGCCAGCCGGACGAGTTGTTCATCGTGCAAAGAGGTCGAGTTCACTGTGTTGACGATCAGTACGGCGCCCGCAACTACGTGGTCAAGTGCGATTTCCCCATTTCCACCGGAGTATCTCCCGGAATGGAGAATCTGATCATTGGTGGATTTGACATGCGTGCATACGGAATCTCGAAGAAAGACCGATTCGTCAATTGGACTTTCCTGACGGGTGGTGGGGTTACGGCTGATGCCGCCAACTACCTCAATGCGTCCTACGTGGGCAGTGAAGACGGAACCGTCTACAAGCTCCTCCAGGGTGCGGGATTCGTCAAAAGTGACTGCTGGGATTATCGAACCTACGGAGCGATCGAAGCTTCACCGACGGTTTCTGGTGATCGAATCTATGTTGGTTCCAGAGACACCAAAGTGCATTGTTTCTCGGACGCCGGTGAAGAGGCCTATCTGCACTGGTCAACTCCGACCGGCAAACCGGTGGTTTCCAGCCCGGTGGTCTCAGGCAATTCCGTGTTTGCTGTTTTGACGGATGATCGCTACAGCGTTCCCGTCAACGAGGTGATTTGCCTCGACAGTGCAGACGGTAAAGAAAAGTGGCGTCTGGATGGGTACGACCGAATCCTTTTCAGCGGTCGTGACTCTGTTGTGTTGTTGAACTCTGCTGGAATGTTGATGAACTGCTCCTCCAATGATGGAAGAGAGCGTTGGTCTCTCGACACTACGGCCTGTGATTCAGTTCAGGCCATTGGTCAGAGCATGGTGTTCGTCTACGGCGAAGGACTTGTGCAAAGAATCCAGGTTCGTCGCTGAAACAGAATTCCTGATTGTTGTGACCTTGAACCGGTGTCGACTCGATTGGAGTCGGCACCGGTTTTTTTGTGGAGATGTATTCCACGATTTTACTACTGGGTCACTCTCAACAAATGAAACCCGAGTGCATCCAGTTTCGTCGATTTGACAAGGTTCAATCGGACCTGTGGTCCACAGATTCCGGGAGATCCAATGACCTCGCCAGAATCGGAATTTTCAAAAACGGGCCATAAAGGTCGGAGTTCCGCAGGAATCCCGGCCAGACGCAGTGATTCCAGTGAGCGGGTGACTCTGCCAGGCCAACGGTCTTCCTCGCTCCAGCGGCGCAGGAGCAGGGGAGCCGCATGGTCCACCTCCCATTCGAGACCGAGGTGAAGGAGAGTCTGTGATGTTTCGGTCATGACCGGGTTCCACAGTTCAGGTACTGATGAACTTTTGGGTGAGACGTGAATCCAGCCTCCGCAGCGACGGGCGACACGCTGTCCGGGGAGTTCGGTTTCAGTCATGTTTTCTCCCCGAGTCAGCAGCAGCAGTTGCTGCAGGTGCTTCCGGTCCAGTTGTTGTCCTGATCCATCACCCCGCAAAGACTCGCGAAAGAGATCAGTAGTTTCATGATCAGTAAGGGATTCCCAAGTCTCTGGAGGGAAAGAGGTGAAGCCCTCACGAATGAAGAGACGATTTTGAAGAGGTTTCAGTTTCTGTTCTGACTGATACCAGCGTTCTCTCATCTCAACGGAGAGATGATGCAGGTGTGAAATCAGCTCGGGACTTTCCTCTTCGAGGAGTGGAATCCAGCGGTGACGGATCCTGTTTCTGCGGTGTTGAAGGGAGGTATTGGTTGAGTCCTCCACAGCCCTCAGCGATCGACTCTGCAGAAAATCGGCGAGTTCTGCTTTCCTGCAATCCAACAGGGGGCGCGCGACGGTCAGGCCAGAATCACCCAATGGGGTCAGGGGGTGAATCCCTGCCAGTCCGCGCAATCCGGAACCCCTGAGAAGGTTGCCCAACAGAGTTTCAGCCTGATCTTCGATGTGATGGCCGAGGAGAATGTGGCTACAACTGCGAGTTTGAGCAATTTTTTCGAAGTGGAATCTGCGGCGATCCCTGGCCACCGTTTCCATGGAGGGTTTGCCGTTTCCCCACTGCAGGTCCAGGTTTTCATGGACGATATGAAGCGGGACTGACCAGCGTCGACACAGTTGAAGGCAGTGTGCGGCATCCCGATCGGCTTCTTCACCCCGGAGTCCGTGATGCATATGAAACGATTCGATGGGCCTCGGAACATCCCGGGTGTGATTCACTTCTGCCACGGCAGCGAGGAGTGCCACTGAGTCGATTCCTCCGGAGAGACTGATCAGTAACCCCGCTTCGGGGTTGCCGGGTAGTGAATCCAGAAAAGTATCGACGGCGGAAATAACCGGGTGGCGCTGATTCATTCGAGGTTTTGAACCCGAAGTTGGAGTTTGATCGGCGTTTTCACCCCGGAGGGTGCCGCCTTCAGCGGATTGAGACCGGCGATCATGTCGCGAATTCCGAAGGCGTCGATCTCCACACCGGGAGCAGGCTTGAGTGAGAGATCGTAGATCCACCCGTCGCCGTCAATCCAGAATGAAAGCAGAAACTTGCCCTGACCTTCTGCATCCGAGACAGAGACTCCGCGCCCATGAAGTTCACTCAATCCCCGGCGAATCGGCTCCCGTACCTCAAGCATGAGCCAGCGGTCTCGGGCCTTATCACTTTTGGACAGCTGCAAGGTCTCACTGAGGAGTGACTGGATCCGTTCGATTTCCCCGTCTTCGAGGGGGGATTCAGGCTCAGCGGGGGCATCGAGTGGGAAATCCGGAATCACTGATTCAGGGGCGGGCGATGTTGGTGGGAGTGATGCGGGTGGGATCGGTGGATCGGGTTCGAGAGGAAGATCGCCAGGAGGGGCCTCCTCGGGGACCGGTTCTTCCTCGGTGGTGACCGGGTCCACCTCTTCTTCGACAGGAGGTAAAGGCTCTGGCTCAGGCTCTGGTTCTCTTGAGAAGACCTGGATGGACATGGGACCGGATTGGGCGGGAAGCACTCCCCGGTTTCCGGGAGCGGGCAACAGGACCAATAGCCCCAAATGAAGAAAAATTGAGAAGAGAGCTGCAATCTGTAGCCAGGTGTCTTCATTGAAGGAGGGTTTGTCCCGACTGGAAACGGGGGATTTCTCCGGAAAGAAAGAGGGCTCGGGTGAACCTGCACCCGGCTGTGATTTTCGGAGCGATCGGAGGAAGGTGAGAGCACGGGAGATACCGGTGGTGAGGATCTCATTGCCCTTCATACCGGATTACCCCCTTCGGTCGACCAAATCCCCTACCCAGCGTTGCTGGAGTTTGTGCAAGGTATCGATCTCTTGGGTGCTTCTCAAGAAGGCCTCCAGTCCAAGATCCCGAATTTGTTGCAATCTGAGGGGGATCAAGGCTCTCGGTGTCGTCTCCAGCAACTGGTCGACGATGGCACCACATGCTGCTCTGTGAACCTCATGATCCACATGACCCATCTCGACGAGGTCCCTGACGTCAGGCAATCGGCCATGTTCACGTGCCTGATTGAGAAGGAAGCGGTCTCTGGCCCTCGCCAATGGCCCCCTCGCTCTTGCGGAGAGCCCTTCCTGAAGCCAAGGCGGACAGCGGGGGGTCTCGAGAGCGGTGTCTATGAGTGCGCGGAACAGTTCTCGGGGGAGTTGATCCTGGCACAAAAAGGGAATATCGCGGACTACGTGCAGGGTCAGCTTCTGTACCTGTCCATACTCACTGATGGATTCCAGTCGAACCGGCCCTCCGGGGCTTCCCAGATGCTGATCGAGTTCCTCGACAGAGGCATGTTCGATGATGACAGGAATCCGGGGAGGGGATCCCGCAAATGCAAATCGGTCCCAGAACTGATGAAACCATTCGGCAGCAATATCCTGAACAAGAGGGGCTGGCGAGATCTCACCACGCAACTCTTCCATTGCTGTTCGGGAGAGTTATT
>JAAXJX010000001.1:14315-74552 GCA_012269595.1 Planctomycetia bacterium
CTCCCGAATCGTCAGGGCGGCGATTTCTCCGCCAACCAGCTGCGAGACTTTTTTCAACTGGGGCCACACGCCGAGGGGGTAGTCCGATTGGGCGGATTCATTGGCCAGAGCCAAGTGCAAGGCCGCTGAATCGGGGAGCCAGGTCAAGGCCTCGGCCAGTGATCCGTGTTCATTTTCAATCCATGCCAAAGTCAAGGCTGATCGGCAAAACGGCCATGAGCGGGTTGATCGTTGGAGGAGTTTTTCCAGAGTTTTTTGCAAGGCAGGGAAGTCCGAACGCTCAAGATACTTCAGTGCAGCCAACCGTGATTGTTCTTCAAAAACTTTTAACCAGCTTTTGGATTCGGATGGATACCTGAGAGCCAACTCTTTCAGTTTGTCGATCACCTGCTCAGATTCTCCCCGTTCGATGCATAACAGGATCTCTTTTTCCATTTGCAGGAGTTTCGACTGCTCCTTCAGGACCAGGGGACGAAGTTGGCTGACTTCGGGATCTGATCCGGGAAGAGTGACGACCTCATTCCAGAGGGTCAGTGCGGTTTCGACCGATTCTTTTTCGAGTTCCAGTTTCAACTCTGCCACGAGGCACTCCCTGTAAAGGGGGAGCAATCCCTTCAGATCGGGATGATGGATGTATTCCTTGCGCAGCCATGGCAATGCCGAGCCAGGGAATCCTCCCTGCAGTCTCCTGCGACATTCCGCCAGCATGGAGTCATTGGCAGGCATCCTGACGACGTAGTCGACGAGGTGACGTTGGAGCCGGATCGTACCTTCCGGAACCTCGATAAGCAGGTGGTGACGACCGCTTTCACAGATCTTGCCGGTAATCTGGTGGCCATTTTTGAGCCAGATTTCGTCTCCATGGACCCGGACAGACCCTGGGGCACAAAGGCTGAATACAGCCAATGCAATGGCGAAAACGAAGCCCAATGCAGGTGCAGAGGCACTTCCCTCTCTTTTCCGGGAGCAGTTGACGAGGGGACTCACCACGAGCGATGATCCTTTCTTCCGGGGGATTTTCCCGGTACGTCACGCAAGGAGGGGCTGGCTGATCCGGGCCCGTACAGTGGCGACATCTGTTTATCGACCTTCCCGGAGGGGCTCTGAAGGCCAATTCCGGGATTTAAAAAATGCTCGAGAGGAAGGGTTGCGGTGTCTCAGGAACGATATGTCGATCCAGTCGCACAGCGGTATGCCTCATCCGAAATGCAGGTTCTTTTTTCACCACTGGAGCGGGCCAAGACGTGGCGTGATGTCTGGATTGCCCTTGCCCGAGTGGAACAGAAGTCCGGGCTTCCCGTCTCCGAAAATCAGGTCATGGAGCTGGAGAAAGCAAGGGACCAGATCGATCTCGACAGAGTTGCTGAGATTGAACGTGAAACTCGCCATGACGTGATGGCGCACATACACCATTATGGAGAAATGGCGCCGGGTGCCGCCGGAATCATTCACCTTGGAGTGACTTCCTGCTTTGTGACCGACAACGCTGATCTGGTTCTCTTTCGACGTGCTTTGGAAATGATTGAAAATCGTTTGCTGTTGGCGATCCACGATCTCGGACGTTTCTGTCGTAAACAGGCAAATGTTCCCACACTTGGATTGACCCACCTTCAGCCTGCCCAGTTGACCACAATAGGAAAACGCGCCTCATTGTGGTTGCAGGATCTGGTGGATGCCTACACGGATCTGGTCGAGTTCCGTGAAAGACTTCCACTGCGGGGCCTTAAGGGAACAACCGGAACGCAGGCAACTTTCCTTCACCTTTGTGGGGGGGATGGTGACAAGGTAGATCAACTTGAGTCCAATTTGGCCCGTGAGTTGGGCTTCGATCGGGTTTTTGATCTTTGTGGGCAAACATACCCGAGGATCTGGGATCACAAGCTGGCTTCTCGCCTGACGGACGTGGCGATTGCGGTTCACAAGGCGGCCACCGATATCCGTTTGTTGCAATCCTGGGGTGAAGTCGAAGAGCCCTATGAATCAACTCAGGTAGGATCCTCTGCGATGCCCTACAAGCGGAATCCAATGAGATCCGAGCGATTGTGTGCCCTTTGTCGTCATGTGATGACTTTGGCACCGGGCCTTGGCCAGCTTGCAGCCAACCAATGGATGGAAAGAACCCTCGATGACAGTGCCCAGAGGAGAGTTCAGATTCCGGGGCTCTTCCTTGCTCTGGATGCCATCCTGATCATCTCCAGAAATGTTTTTGCGGGATTGGGTGTTCATGATGATGTCCGTTTGAGGCGAATCGATGAGCACTTGCCGTTTATGGCCGCTGAAGAATTGTTAATGGAGGGAGTCTCCCGTGGGGGAGATCGCCAGCAGCTCCATGAACAGATTCGTAAACATGCATGGGCAGCACGGGAGGCAGTCGTCAGAGGAGAAAAAAATCCTCTGAGAAGTCTCCTCGAAGCGGATGAAATCCTCTCTCCGGTTGTCGCAGCATTGCCAGATTGGGATGCCCAGCGATTTACCGGAAGGGCTGGAGATCAGACTTTGCGATACCTCGATCAAATCGTCGCGAAATTACCCCAACCCAGTGAGGATCACCTCACGGATCTGAAGGTTTGATGTCTGCCCTCCGAGGACAGGTCATCTTTCGATCAAGCAGGGAAGTCCGTGTTCTTCACGAAGGACAGGTTTTTCGGTGTGATCTCGCCGGCCGGCTGAGAAAAGCGGGGAGTAATCCCATCGTAGTCGGGGACTGGGTTGAGTTCGAGCGCAATGAGAACACGGACGTCGAATCGGATGGGCGTGTGCTTGCAGTTGAGGAACGAAAAGTCTGGCTATCACGCAGACGTGATGTGGGTAAAGCGCGGGAACTGATTCTCGCTGCAAATGTTGATCAGGTAGCTGGGGTTTTCTCCGTCAAAAAACCCCGAATCAAATTCGGTGCTCTGGACCGAATTTTGATGGCCAGTGAATATATGTCTCTTCCTGCTCTGGTGGTGATCAACAAGACTGATCTGGGCATCCCTGACGAAGTCGAGGAACGCCTCTCTGTTTACCCCGATCTGGGTTATGAGATCTTGCGCACTTCTGCAGAGACAGGTGAAGGCCTCGATTTGCTTGAGGAGAAACTGCGAGGAAAAGCGACGGTACTTTCTGGTCCGAGTGGAGCGGGAAAATCTTCACTGATATCAAAGGTACTCGGTATTGACCTGAAGACGGGGGAAGTCAGTGAGCACAACGAAAAAGGAAAACATACGACCACGGCTGTGACCTGGCATCCGGGGGCTGCTGATTCTGCCATCGTCGACACACCGGGTTTTCGGGATTGGGCCCTGTGGGGCCTGGAGCCGAGAGAACTGGCCCATTGGATGCCTGATCTCAAAAAGCACCTTCACGACTGCAGGTTCAATGACTGCATGCACCGGGAGGAACCGGGTTGTGGAATTCTGGGGGCTGTTGAGAGTGGGGATCTGGACCCCCGCCGTTATCGATCTTACCTCGGAATACTGGATTCGGTATTGGAGAGAATCGAAAGGGATCGTTAATCCGATTTTTTTCAAGGGATCAGGCCATTTGCACTCGTCATACAAGCAAGAAAGTATCGGTTAGCCATTGAATCGCCATGAATCGGAGTCAGTGGAAAAGTTGGTTCGCTGGGCAAAGTCCGGTGATCGGGAAGCTTTTCGCCAACTGGTTCTACAGCACCAGCAAATCGCAGGTGGCGTGGCATACGGAATATTGAGTGATACTCATTTGGCTGCAGATGCGGTGCAGGATTCTTTTGTCCACGCATGGCAAAAAATAGGGCAGCTGAAGGAAGATCACAAATTCAAGAGCTGGTTTCTCATGATCGTACGTTCCCGGGCAATTGACCTTCAAAGACAAAGGTTTGCCAAGATCAGGGAATCTTACAGCATCGATGAGTCGATCGATTCCAGTAATGAAAAGGGACCCGCTGAAGAATTGGAAAATAGGGAGAGATCTCATTTGATCCGCCAGATGTTTCGAGATCTTCCTGAAGAATATCGGGAGATCCTTTTGCTCAAGCATCAGTTGAAGCACAGTTATCAGGAGATCGCAAAAATTCAGGGGACAACACCGAAGGCGGTGGAATCAAAATTGTCCAGAGCCCGGAAATTGCTGGCTGAGAAGTGGCAAAAAGTCCAGGACAGGGAGTCAGGAGATTCCAATGGTTGAAAACAGGGATTGCGAAAACATTCGTCATTTGATTTCTCTGGAGCTCGACAGCGAGATCCATGATCAGCAAAGAGCTCAGTTGGAATCACATCTGGATCACTGCAAGGAATGCAGGGAGTGGGAGCGATCGCTTCAATCCGGGTTGGAGAACTTCGATTCAGATTTCAGTGAAGTTTCCGGTGAACTGGAAGATCTGATTCGGCAAAATTTGAAGACGGCTGACCTGTCTGATCCAGAACCTGAAGAGTCTGTTTCCCGTCATCGAGGTGGAGTTGCGGCCTCAAGGCTCTCTCTGGTGTTAACGTTGCTGTCCTTGACAGTGGTCGGATATCTCATGAGGTCTGAATCGTCCCCGGATCGATTTCCTGTGACGGCCGAAATCTCGGGAATCTCTCTCATTGAGGGACTGGAGGAGGCGACAAGGATCTCCGG
Source organism: Planctomycetia bacterium (assembly GCA_012269595.1). Classification (GTDB taxonomy): domain Bacteria; phylum Planctomycetota; class UBA8108; order UBA1146; family UBA1146; genus UBA12191. The sequence goes on from JAAXJX010000001.1 coordinate 18,897, forward strand.
TGCTGAGAGCGTTTCGCTACCTTTGCAAGTCGGTGAAACCCTGACCTGCAAAGAAGGCAATGCCCGTCTGGCAGATGGAAAAGGGTTCGAAGCGGAAATCTCATTCGATTCGGTCGTGGCGCTACGATCTCCCAGGGAATTTCAGGTTCAGCGGGGGGAAGCGCGATTCATTTTGAATCCCGGAGAAGGGGAGCTGAAAGTCATTACCGAAGAAGTGCAGATCTCGGTAGTGGGGACAGAGTTCCTCGTCCGCCGCTGGGACGAAGTGGATCGAACCGAAGTCTTTGTTTTGGCTGGAGAAGTGATGGTCCAATGGGGAAAAAGAATCCCTCTACCGGTCAGAAAAAATGAATGGATTGAAGTTTCAAGCAGGGGGTTCATGTTTCACTCCAGTCGGGAGCCGGTTCAAACCCCGTCTGGCGATTCTGTTTCCCGCCCTGAAGCAGGTATTGGCGGAGAGCAACCTGACAGTGAGAGGCTCTTCAGGGATATTCCCAAGAGCGCGGTTGTGGCTGAGGAAGAACAGAAACCCCTCGACATGCCGGTGCTCGGTCCAAAGAAGGATTCGGATCCCGATGGAGAAAGTGACTGAACTGGTTCAGTTTGACTTCAGTGAAACTTCTGCCGACTTCTTCAGTTCATAGACACGACCATTGATCAGTCGTACATGTCGATCCTGATAGGTCCAGTGCTCGATCATGTGTTGATCAAATCGAACCCAATCCACCCTTTGAGGATCACCCCACGCTGCTCGAACGGATTTTCGCTGACTGCCAAGTCCAAAACCGGCGTTTGAGGATTTCCTGGATGCTTTGTCGAGCATCTCTCCCAATCCGTGTTTGGCCTGCTCCAACAACGTTGATCGACTCCTGGATACAAATCCATTGGGATTTGCAGTGAGGCCAAGTTGTTTCGCAAGGGCGTGCGTTGAAATCCAGGTGGATCTGAAGGGATGCAATCCTGCTTTGGAAGCGAGGTTCTCAAAGCCTGATTTCCGGATCAGGTCAGTCAGATCCTTTGATCCGGAAAAGAAATCGCCTCCAAGTTTCAACCATGCGGTTTGATGGATTGGATTCTCCGTACGGAGCGATTCCCACACGGCCCACCGTTCTGAAGAACCGGACTCTCGTACGAGAAAGCGGTCGATGGAATAGACCTGTTGCCATTGAGAATCGTTGATGGCCCCGTCTCTGACAGACAATTGTTCTTCTATAACCGCGGAGAATTCAATTTCCCCGAGAAGATCAATGATCTCCAGATAATCGCCGTGGCTCATAAGGCGAAGGCTGAGACACTCATTACTTTTCTGATCACTGATGCGGGGTAATCGGATATGAGGCGAAACGATGACCTCTTGTTCGATACCCGATAAACGAACCGTGTTTCCAACACGCTCCATTATTCGGGTGTAGACCTTTGCATGTGAAGGAACGATTTGGTTGATCTGATCACTGACAAGATGCTGGTCTGGTTGCCCAATAAAACCCAGGGTGACCAGTAGTGTGAACTGAAAAATCATTTTCCCTGCTCCTTTACGACGCAAAGCGTTCCATCGGAAAGGCTGACCAGTATTTCACCGGTTTGAATCACAGTCATATCGGTGGCCTCTGCACCCAAAGCCACTTCGCCCAATATTTCGCCCTCTAGATCAAACAGTCGAAGAATCCCATCTACTCCTGCGACCCAAACAAGACTGGAATCTGTTGAGTGACCAAGGGGAGAGCATGTGCTGGAAACCGAAAATATGTTTTCCTGCGCTTCATGGTTGGAGTAAATGACCCAACCTTTGGAGGTGTTGTAGAAATCGAGATTTCCTGATGATCTTGGCAGGGATTTAGGAGCCGGGACCTGTTTGTGTTCTTCATGGGACCAGAGTGCACCCTCTGTGAATAACATGCTTCCGTCAGACAATGAACTGAAGTGATCACCTGGGATCCGGTAGGAAAGAGCGACCGGCTCACCTGCTGGGGTAAAGTGCTGACAGTTTCTCATGGCATCGATGGCGACGATCTCTCCTGATTCTGCCAAGACGAGAGAGACAATCGGAGCAGGCATTTTGAACGACATTGTCAGCTGCCCTGTGGAGTCATGGAACGAAATGTTGCCATTCGCATCTCCGAGAGCCCAACCCTCTTCACCACATCCGATTGCGGTCGTCCAGGGGGCGCCGTTGACCTGACCAAGTTCCCGGGTCTTTCCGGTGTCGGAAATGGCAACCGGTTTACCTGCCAGCGGCAACGCCAGAATTTCCCCATTGGACTCAATCAACTTTGGAGCGGGGTGTCCCTCGATACCTACGGACAGGGTTTCTACAGGGCTCAGTAAATCCCGACTCAGGATACGTATTTTCCCGTCTCTTCCAGAGGTCAGCACCCATTCGCCCAATATCGCCATGTCATTAGCCGGTTCAGGGATTTTCATGGTTCGCTCGGGGCTTCGAACCAGCGAAACCAGCAAATGGGGGACTGATCCCGCTGATATCGTCAGTTTCCTGGAACGGCAGCCTTTTTTCTCAAGAACCATTTCGAACTGTTCTTCTTTGGAAAGGCTGATGGTTACGGGACTCGTTCCCAACAAATTCCGCGAGTTGTCAAAAACCAGTGCTCCTGCCGGGATGCTTTCGACCACGACAGGGTAGCGAATCGATTCGATGAGATCCGTTGGCAGAGAGGTCAGATCGAGCGTTGAGATTTTGTCGAGTACTGATCTGGCTTTCAATGGCATTCCAGCTTCCAGAAACTGATTGGATTCCAGAATTGCTGAATCGACCCGATTCCGAAGACTTTGACGCTGGGCGCGTGCCTCTTCCCTGGATCGATGGAGTTCGTCTTTTTCAGAACTGACTTCTCTGGAAATAAGGTTTCGCATCCGCAGTGCATTTTTTGATCCATGCCCGGCAGAAAAAGTCCAGGGGTGAAGTTGTTCTACCCGTTCATAGGCTTCAGCGGCTGTGATGAAATGGTGAATCGCATTGGCATTGCTCTCGATTTCCCGAGCCGCTGCCAGCATTCCTCCAGCTCTCCACTCTGAAGAGATTTGAAAAATCAGAATCATGCAGAATATCGACCCCAGAGAAATGGTGATCAGCTTCTTTCTTTGTTGCTGAGTCTCCAGTTCATTCTGCCTCTGAAGGATTTCTTCCAATGATTTTTCATCCAGTCCCTGTTCTGGTGAGAGGGTCCGAAGGCTTTTCTCAGCTCTCAGTGCGATTTCAGGGGCGTCAAATTTGGAAATGGAGATCGCTTTTTTGAGACACTCATGAGCCCCTGGGTCTTTGGTTTTAGAGAGAGCCTCACCCAGTTGAAGCCAGTAGGCTCCTTCATTGCCGCGAAGATTCTCTGCTTCACGCAATACGGTAACCAGTTGTTGATGGTCGCCACACTTTCTCAAAGCCTTGCATAGATCTTCGTGGATCTGAGGGATCTTTTTTGTGGGAATGGAGTTCCGTATTTGCCAGCAGGTCAAAAGGTCTTCAAGCTGGCCGGGATTCAGAACCAAAAGACGCTGCAGTTTTTTCCAGGCTTCTTTTTCTTCTCCCTTGGCTAACAGGAGTGAGATGGTATTTCTCAGGAAATCTGCCTGAATCGCAGGGTTGGCGTGGCCTGCACAGTCGCTTGCTTCTTCGATCAACTCCATGGAAGCCTGCGATTTCTGATCTTCCAGAAGAGTTTCATAAAGAGACAGCGCAGACTCGGGGGTCTCCGAGGCTCTATCTCTCGCTCTACGGATCATCTCGGTTGTATCAGCTTCCCGAATAACCTCTTCCTCGAGAAATCTGTAAAGAATCGTGCATGTGTCAAACCTCGTGAGAGGAGAGAGGTCGAGAATCTCTTCAAGGGTACTGAATCCGTCGACGAGTTTATAGATCGCGTGATTTTCTGCGGGCTGGGGTCTTCCCTCTACAGGGATGAGAATCCATTTGAAGTTATGGATTCTCTGACGGATAACAGTCCATTCGTCCGCTTGGCGAAGTCCCTCGATAATGACACTCATCGGATCAACTTGAATTCGGGTGACGTGGTAAACGTCATCTTCATGTGTTGATTTCAGTTGCTCTGGAAAAAATTCAAAGTTTCCATTGGTCCATAGAAAAAGATCAAAAAGTTCTTCTTCGATTTTTTTCCGTAATGCTTTTTCAAGAGATTTTTCAGCAATGAATCCACGATCAATCAGTGCACGTCCGAGAAGGATGCCTGTTTCCTCGTGATCTTTTCCTGCCTGCTCGAGTTCTTCTGCTGAGACCAGGCCTTCCCGAAGAAGGATGCTTCGCAATCGGAGTTGCCTGGAAGAACCGGTTCTTACGAGTGTGATATGTCCCGTTTCGAAGACGATTGACACCTTTTCATCGTCACGACTGATTTCAAGAGTTCCCGAGCGAGCCCCCTGTGAGAGGGTTTGCAGGAGTTCTTGTAATCCGAAGTGTTCAAGGTGTCCTTTTAAGATGCTCATCCTTCAACTCCCGTTTCGGTACCGCTGGTACACTGATCTGGAGGTCGAAAGGTGCTGTATCCCGGCTGGAGAAGAGCGGGTAGCATCTTTAGTGGACCTCGAATAAGGATACAGAATGGATGCCAGATCAACCAATCGGCGGGATAGCGGCGGGAACGGGAGTTGCCATTTGAACGCTTCTCCGGGCCTCTACGTGCATGTCCCGTTTTGTCGCAGCAGGTGTACCTATTGCGACTTCCACGTGGCAGCTTTGCGTCCGACCGTGATGGTCGACTATGTGGAGGCACTGAAATCTGAAATCGATCAGGTCGCCAAATCCGGTTTCACACCGAGAACAATCTTTATCGGTGGCGGAACTCCAAGTGCTCTTCCCCAGGAGCAATGGGAGCAACTGCTGGCAGCTCTGGCCGAGCCTTTTTCCGGTTCCCTGATTGAATGGACTGTCGAGGCAAATCCTGAATCGATCAATCCTCAAAAGATCGAAGCGGCATTGAAAGCGGGGGTGGACCGATTCAGCACTGGCGCCCAGACTTTTTCCGAAAAGGGACTGTCATTGATGGGGCGCAGGCACGATGCACAGAGGGTTGAGGAAGTGCACCGGTGGTTCGAAGAATTGGAAGTGCCGCGCACGAGTCTGGATTTGATTGTGGGCTGGCCCGGGCAAGACCGGGAATCGATCGATAATGATCTGGCAGCAGTTGAGCGAATCGATCCTGATCACATCAGCCTTTATCACCTGAGTTATGAGTCCGGTACATGGTTGTATGCAATGAGGGAACGTGGCGGATTGAAACCGTTGATGGACGAAACCTGCATCGAATTTTCCAATGCATTTCTGACTGGTTTGAGTCAACAGGGTTTTCGACGGTATGAAGTTTCCAATCTGGAGAAGCGTGGAGGAGTTTCCTGGCACAATCTGAACTATTGGCAACGGGGTGAGTACTTGGGGATAGGTAGCGGCGCCGCTTCGTTTTTTAACGGAACGAGATGGAAAAACCGGCCCGATGTAGCGGCCTATATCTCTGCCAATGGATCACCAGAGAGAATTGATATGGAAAAGTCGGGGGAATTGGACGTCATCGTTGAATTGATCATGTTGCAGTTGAGATTGTCTTCAGGATTGGATCTCAATCATTTTCGGAATCTCACCAAATATGAGTTTTACGACCTCTGTTCGGAAAGTTTGCGCAACTTCAAAGAAAAAGGTTTTCTTGTAGAGGAAGCGGGCCATGTGCGCGCGACTCAAAAAGGATTCGACGTTCTTGATACGATGATCCTTCAGTTTGTGGAAGACGCCGAAAAGAGATTGAATGCGCGAACGTGATATTCCGTTGGTGGAAATCAGCCTGGCGGTGAGATTTCTGCGGCAACGAGACTGGCTCGACAGCGAAGCATTCGCCCGTTTGCTGACTCTCAAGGAGTCCAAATACGGGTTGGACGGGTTTGTGGGGGTGATTCAAAAAGAAAGCCTCCTTTGCCCAGAAAAAGTCGAATCGCTGGTCAAGAGAGTTCGTAATCAGATGCGCAGAATCCATGCAGAGCTACCCGAAACCCGTGTTATCGACGGTAGATTCGGCCGTATCGCAGTTTCTGCAGGGTGGATCTCCTCTCAAGACCTGGAAAACGCTCTTCTGGAGCAATCCCGCTTGAGGCGAATAGGCCTCAAATTCCGATTGGGTGAAGTTCTGTTCAAAATGGACCTTCTCAGTCGTCAGCAAGTGGAGTCAGTTCTCGAGAAACAGGGGCAAAGATCCAAAGCATGCCCGGATTGCCAGGCGTTAGCGCCATATACGGCAGAATTGTGTTCTTGCGGGCGAATTTTGCAGTCTGCTCCTCTTTTGTGCCCTGTCGTCTAGGCACTCGATCCCGAACATCCGGTGGTGATCGACAATTTCGCCATTTGCCAGTTTTCGATTCCCCATCCTAGTCTTCTCTGAGGTACCGGCACCCATTGTGCTGGCATTGCGTGACAGGTAGGGGAAACAGATGAAGGACGATAATTTGAAGTCCAATCCTGAAGATTCCTCCGCAAACAGCGGAGAATTGCCGGAAGTGAAGGCGGTCCCTTTGGATTCTCCTCCACAACCGGAAATCATCTCTCATGAAGAGCTCAATGAAGATGACGTCATCGTCTACCTGGACGACGATGTTGAAGTCTGTAATCCGGAGAATGCACCGGATTTGCTTTCTCATCGTCCTGGTGAGGAAGACGTGCTGACGGAGTTTGAGAGACTTCCCGAAGTTCAGGCTGAACTGGTGGAGGATATTCCAGAAGTGTTGAGTGTGGATGATGTCACCGCTCTCGTTTCTGAAGAGGTCGACACCGACTGGTCCGAGTTCTTTGCAGACCAAGCATTGGTTCTGGAGAGAGTCAGGGAATATGTCACCTTGCATGGCAAATGGTTTGCTGGTGCAGCGGCGGTATTCCTGTTGGTTGTTGTCGCAAGTCTGTTCTCAGGCGGAAGTGATTCCAACGGAGCTTCCGCCACCTCGGAAGTCAATGCTACTGCGGAAGCCTACGATCAATGGGTTGATCAGGCTTTGAGTGGGCATTTGACCGAGATCGGAGAAAACTAATGAGCAGAGCACTGAGCATTATCATGATCGTCTGCCTGGTGCTTGCACCGGGAGTGGTTCAGTCTGGAACCATCATTCTCAAAAATGGTCACGTCATAAACGGCAAGGTTATCGTCAGTGATGACGAGAAAGTGATCATGAGCTGGGGTAATGGAAGGACAACCATTTACCACCGGTTCATCGAATCGATTTCTTTGACAGAAGAAGAGGAATTGGCCGTTCGCAGATACAACACTGCGAAATCCGATTCTGTTTCCAGAGAGGTGACTCAGGCAATTCAGTTGCCAGAGTTCAGCGAGCTTCATGGTGAAGTCGCTGCGGAAGTTCTGGCCGAAGAAAATGATGTTGCTCCGAATCAAGGTGAGCATATTGCTGATCTCAATGGAGAAGTTTCTTCAGAAGCAGCAGAATTCTCGATGCCGCTGCTGGAGGAAAGAAGCTTCCAGAGATTTGGGTTTTCGCTGAACTTGCCAGATTCCTGGTCCGTTCAGGAGTTCAAAGACTCTCTCAGTATTCGCTCTGAATGTGGCGGAATCATGTTGGCCTTTGATCGGTATCAGGGGGGGGCTCTGACTGCCGGCAGGGCAGCCGTCGGGCTTCAGGGAATGTTGAATGATCAGGGATTCCAGCAGGTGCAAAATGGATTGAGCAAATTCATGGAGGGTTTGGATGCAGGTTTTCAGGTGGAGAGCCTCTCGCCCGGTCAAAACCATCACTCCGTTCATGCCCTCGTGAGTCTTGAATCGAGTGGGAATCAGCAGCTTTTCTCGCTCTACAGATCATTGGATTGCCAGGAAGAAACGCGCAATGTCCTGAAGTCTGTTATGGATTCAATGGAGTTTGTCGGTTTGAATCGCTGACGAGAATCTTGTTGTCGTCGGCAGAAGAAGTGCAGAGCGAGAAATCGCTCTGCACTTTTTTTTGTGGTTGGCAGAAAAAAAAGTTGAACTGGCAGAAAAAATCCCGTTACCATGTCCTCAAGGTTAGGGGAAAGCGGAGACGAGGTGGCCGGAGGGGGATCCGGTGATCGGCCTGAAAAGGGCAGTTTCCGAAACAGCGAAGAGTCACACAGCGAAATCATTTTGGAAGTCATTTTGGTTTCATGCCGGTTGATGTGTCGTTGTTCCGAACTTTCTTTTTGCAGGCTGGGTACACCTGTTTCTTTACGAACGACTTGGTTTGAGTCGTCTCGGTTTTCCATTTGTTTGAGTTGCAACAACTGTTGAGGAGATCTTGTGTCCCTCGCAAAGACGGAGTCTTTGCGTGTTGACATGGGGCCCCAAAAGTTGTGCCGCTGTGATTGTGTTTCTCGGGGACACAGGTTCAGCGCACGGTTGTTTTCGGATTGGGTTTTGAAATCCGGAGATTCGACGGTGACTCGTTGGGGGAAATCGGATGAAAGATGTTTCTTGCATCTTTAACGTCTTTTCCTTCATACTCTTGGAGATTTCTATCGGCGAGCGGTCCTGGGCAGTGGTTGTCCTGTTCCCGTTCACCGATCGCTCCCTCGGAGGGGAGCGGATGCATCAGGGTTGAGGGGCACTGCCCCCGATAGGAGTTGGCTCATGGCCAAGAAGAAAGCGGCGAAGAAAAAGGTCGCCAAAAAGAAGGCAGCTAAGAAAAAAGTTGCCAAGAAGAAGGTAGCGAAGAAGAAAGCCGCCAAGAAAAAGGTGGCTAAGAAGAAGACTGCCAAGAAAAAGGTAGCCAAGAAGAAGACTGCCAAGAAGAAGGCAGCCAAGAAGAAGACTGCCAAGAAAAAGGTAGCCAAGAAGAAGACGACGAAGAAGAAGACGGCTAAGAAGAAGACGGCTAAGAAGAAGACCGCCAAGAAGAAGACGGCGAAGAAGAAAACCGCCAAGAAGAAGACGGCGAAAAAGAAAGTAGCCAAGAAGAAGGCGAAGAAAAAAGTAGCCAAGAAGAAGACTGCCAAGAAGAAGACCGCACGTAGAAAAAAGTAGCGGCGCCTTCAGGTCAGTCACGCCCGTGGCGAAAGGGAACCCAGCGTTCCAGGTCTACACCTGATACGAGTCCCAAGTACAGTTACTGGGACTGAGAATGCGAGGATCCCGGCTAAAGCCGGGCGTACCCTGGGGGCGAATCTTCCCCCTGCTTTCTCCGGGGCAACTTGCGCGGAGATACGGAATCATTTCCGTATCTCCGCGCTTTTTTTGTGAAATGATTCTGAGCGATTCATTCAGTTCGTTTGGAAGGAGTCCGACGTTGTCGACTGAAATCGAAGCTGTGCGCGGGATGCTTCAATCCGTCGGAAAGGTAACGGTATTTACCGGTGCCGGAATGAGTGCAGAAAGCGGCATTCCGACTTTTCGGGGAGATGGGGGCTTGTGGAGAGGAAGAAAGCCTGAGGAGTGGGCGACACCGGAAGCGTTTATGCAATCGCCTGAAGAAGTCAGGGAGTTTTATCAATGGAGGCGGGGGATTGTCGAAGAGGCTCAACCCCATGCAGGGCACCTGGCGCTGGGTAGATGGTCTAGTGGGGATTCCCATCATGTTGAGATCGTGACCCAAAATGTGGATGGACTTCATCAAAGGAGTGGTTGTTCCCGGGTCTGGGAGCTTCACGGCAGTCTTTGGGCACAGCACTGTCATGATTGCGGTACTCCGGAAAGTGATCTCGGAAAAACTCACTGCCCCTGTGGGGGGAGATTGCGGCCCTCAGTCGTCTGGTTTGGCGAGGGCTTGCCGTCAGATGTCTGGGCAGAGTCGGAACGGGCCATGCGGGAGTCAGAGCTCGTCCTGGTCATTGGAACTTCTGCAGTGGTTTATCCTGCTGCAGGGCTTGTGGGTATGGCTGCCGGAGTGGGAATTCCCGTAGTTGAAATCAACCCGCAGCCAGCTCTGGACAGTCAGACCATCTGTATCACGGGAACTGCTGCACAGGTCCTCCCCATTCTTCTCGAATAAACGGGGTTGAATCTGATCTGCCAAAAGGTGCAGCCTGATCGGAGTTCAGGAATCTTGGGCTGACTTGAAAAGGAAGCGGGGAGGTTTGCTCGGGGGAGACGGGCAAACTGCATGCACCGATACGGACGACCCACATGAATAGGGCTGCAAGATCAGCAATTCATTCATGGAGGAGGCTTGATCCAAAGGGATGCCATGTGGATCAGAAAAGAAAAGAGTGCCGAGGGGGGGACTCGAACCCCCATGAGCCGAAGCTCATCAGATCCTTAGTCTGACGCGTCTGCCAGTTCCGCCACCTCGGCAATGATCGGAAACACGAAGTTTAGGTGGCAATAATCCTGTGTCAAGTTTGACCGGAATATTGCCACCCAACTTCTTCAAAAACGCTGATTTAGGGCGCTGCTCCCTGATCGATCCAATCTTTGACCAATTGGATCTGAGCCGGGGTCAGACAGCAGAAGCCGCCGATGGGCATCTGTGAGCCGGCCGCGGCAGTAGAACAGCCTGCAGCCTGAGCCGCAGCCACATGGGTTCCCTCGATTTTACGGAAGAGCCAACTGGCGGAGGAGTCGCCAGGCTCGACGAAGTCGTAAGAACCGCACTCAGCTGAAGGCTGATTCACCAAAGTGGCGTAGGAGTCATTGGTCGCACTGTCCTCAAGGTTCAAGCCCCCAAAGTTTGAGGGGGGAGCATGGCAAACGGTGCAATCGGTCTGGATCACCTGCGGGTAAACATCTCCAAAATAGGAAACAGTGGAAGGCAGGCATACCGGGTCTGTCGCACAGTCTGTATCCGCGCAGTCGATGGCTCCATCGAGGTCGTCGTCGATGTTATTGTCGCAAACTTCCGCAGAGGGAGCACTGCAACCGCTGCTTGCGGTAGGGCAGTCGAGTCCATCCGGAGTGGGATCCTGGCCACAGGTGATGGGTTCAGGCGGAGGACCGGCGTTGGAAAACAGAATGGAAAGCAATGACACCGGGTCACTGATATCGGTGCTTCCATCGTCGTTGACGTCGCAGGCATCCGGGCAGAGTGCCGGGCCAGCTCCCGAAAAGAGAATGCTCAGGGACAGGACTGCATCGGCGATATTGATCTGGTCATCCAGATTGCAATCACCACGGCTGAAATTCTCCTGGCCCGAAACCGGGGCAGAAACCAGAAGGAAGGAGAACAGCACCGCCAGAAGGGGGCTGCCAAAACGTAATAGACTCATGTGTTCAATCCTCAACTGCGGGACAGGTTTTGCTGTCTGCGGCCTTTGAGCCGCTTCAGATGTATAGGCCAGAGCCCATTTTATCGCTTTCAAGGCGGCCCGCAACTTCACCGTTACCAATGTTGTAAGGCTGTTCGTCTCGATTCATCGACTCCAGAGGGCTAAGATCCGGCCTGAGCAGCCGGGAAATACAGCCGGAATAGTCGAGAGAAGGATGCATGATCAGCCAAAGAGTCCGAACCATTACCCCATCCGCAACCCTGTCCCTGAATGCAAGACTTCAGGAGATGAGGGCTCAGGGGACAGAGATCATCAATCTCAGTGTCGGAGAACCTGATTTCGAGACGCCCAAGTTCATTCGGGACGTTGCCCACGAAGCGATGGAATCTGGTTGGACTCGATACACACCAACCAGTGGTCATCCCGAAGCTCGGGAAGCAGTGTGCCGTCACGTTCTTCGGACTCGCAATGTCGAAGTCAAACCTGAGCAGGTCATTCTGTCATCCGGAGTGAAGCATTCCCTCTCTCAGACATTGTTGTCTCTGGTGAACCCTGGAGACGAAGTGATGATCGGCGCGCCTTATTGGGTTTCCTATCCTGAATTGATTCGCCTGGCGGATGGTATTCCGGTAGTCGTCGAAACTCGTATCGAAGATGGTTTCCGGTTGACCCGTGAGGCTCTCGAAGCCCAGCTGACTCCGAGGACGATGGGAATCATTCTCAATGAGCCTGGCAACCCGACCGGTGTTGTCAGCAGTGCGTCAGAAGTCTTGGAGATCATCGAGTTTGCCCGTGATAACGATTTGTGGGTGATCAGTGATGAGATCTACGAGGCGATGGTCCATGAGGGCAGACTCAATAGTCCATTCAGCATCGACCCGGAACGGGTCAGTTACATCTCGGGCCTGTCCAAGTCTTTTGCCATGACGGGCTGGAGACTCGGGTGGAGTGTCAGTGAGCCCGAGCGAGCGAATGCCATTGGAAGATTGCAAAGTCACAACGCGGCCAATCCCTGCAGTATCTCTCAGGCAACGGTGGCAGCAGCACTGGATGGAATGGACCACCCGGAGCTACAGGAGATGTATGCCGCTTTCCGTGATCGAAAAGATCTTGTGGTTGAAAAACTGAATGCCATGGACGGTGTCCAGTTCGTCGCTCCCAAGGGGGCGTTCTATGTCTTCGTTGACGTCTCAAATTTCCTGGGGAAGGACAAGCGGGTTGCTGATGCCAATCAGTTTTGCCTGGGCCTTCTTGAAGAGATGGGAGTGGCTGCTGTTCCCGGAGATGCCTTTGGAAGTCCCGGTTGCCTGCGACTCTCCTACGCCAGACCCAATGCGGAAATCGCCGATGCTCTCGATCGGTTGGACCAGTTTCTGAAGAAAACCTCTGAAACTTCCTGAAATCCGCCTTCAAAGGTGTCTTTTTGGCCTTTGGAACGCTTTCGGGTTGTTGATGGAGTGCTTTTTCTGAGACAGAATCAAAATGTCCTGAATATATGTGCGGGGAAAATGAATGGTCTTCATTCATGCACTTCAGGGCCGGGGGAAACAGACTCGCATCTTTTGACCGCATCACCGGTCCCCCGACATGGCTGAAATTGAATCAAGGGAAGGGACCTGAATCATGGCCCAATCCAAAGTGACTCCTCTTGTGATCTTTCTTTCGATGCTACTGGCATTCTGCCCAGCAGTTCCGGCGGGCGCCGTCGTTGATCCGGGTCTGCTCTCCATCGAAGACGATGTGAAAGCGATCAAGGAAAAGTTTCAAAAGCAGATGGAAGAACTCCGTGGAGATTTTTCACGTCAACTCGAGGGACGTACCCAGGATTTCGAGAACCGGCTTTCACAGATTCGGGCGATGGCTGCTGAGGAACTCGACAAGACCCGGGCCGAAGCACGAAAGCAAATGGAGCTTCTCCAGAATCGTGCTGCCGAGGAGCTGGTCTCAATTGGACTCCAATTCGAGAAGCAGCTGGAAGAGTTGAAAAACCTCGCAGATGAGAAGTTGGCGAAGGCTCAGGCTGAGATCGAGCGTCTCACTCGTGAAAATGAAACCCTGAAACAGGTGGTGGAAGATCTGAAAGCGATGGCGGCACAAATGTCCGCTCAGAAACCGAATGAACCGAAAGCACCTGAAGTGATCGATACCAGCGCGCAGGACAATCGTCCCAGAGCCCGGATGGGGATGTCGGTTCTTCCTGGCGATCCGACTGTCGCAGCTTGGGTGGGCAGTGCTGCTGAGTTGCTGACCATCGTTGCCGAGGTTTCCCCTGGAGGAAGTGCCGATCGACTCGGGCTGAAACAGGGAGACGTCATCATTCAAGTGGATGGAGAATCGGCTTCCATCGAAACGATGCGACGAATCGTCATGAACAAAAAAGAGGGCGACGAGATTACTCTGATCTGGGCTCGACGGGGAGCCGATGGGGTTATGCGCACTCAGGTCCGTGGCATTCTTGCCTCGGGCGGAAACGTTCCCGCTCCGGTCAGCGCCGCTGTTGACAACGAAATGGCAGAGCCTGCAGCACAGGTCAGTGAGTCGACCACCGCTGACCCCGAGCCTCCAGTTGCAAATACTCCTGTTACTGACGCTCGGGGAGTTTCATTGGGAATCAGCGTGATCCAGGAAGACGACTTTGGAATTCGAGTGACGGAAGTCGATGCCGGATCTAATGCCGCAATTCTGGGCCTGATTGTCGGGGACGTAATCACCGGAATGGGGGATGCACGTATCCGCACCATCGACGGCCTTCGGGATATTCTCATGCGGACCATGCCCGGAGCCCCTGTGGAACTGCATTTTCAGCGTGACGGCAGAGCCTGGATCGCCAAGGGCACGCTGGCTCAGGCTTCCGGCGATGGAGCGGCCCGGGATTCATTGGAGCGGGCTTCCAGTGTCCGAGGATTCCTGGGCATTGTACCCGCAGAATTTGAGGGTGGGCTGATCATCGATGAGGTGATTGAGGGGTCCTGCGCTGCAGAGATGGGACTCACCAAGGGAGATCGTCTCGTATCTGTGGGAGGAAAAACGGTCTCTGACCTGACCTCCCTGCGAGCCAGTCTTCAGGATCTCCGCCAGGGTGATTCCCTGAAAATCGGTTTCTCCCGTGACGGAGAGGCGATGGAACGAAGAGGCACCCTCGGAGCGTTCCCGGAGGAGCAGTCCTCTCGTACGGTGCAAAGAGTAACTGAGGTGGCGAGAAACCTGCCTGCCCCGGTGAAGCAACAGAGAAACCGTGCCCCTGCGTCGACTGCTGACAAGGGAGATCCGGTTTTGGGAATTGCAGTGGTCTGGAGTGAAGCGGGCGTGACCATTGAAAGGGTGTTCCCTGGATCGCTGGCAGAGGAAGCGGGTCTTGAGCTTGGTGATCGCCTGATCCGTATCGAGAGCACAGCCATCGACTCTCTCGACTCGATTCAGGCTGCATTGGAGAACCGCGAAGAGTACGGAGTGGTTTTTGAGGTCCAGCGGGGGCTCGATCAGGTCGTTCTTATGACCCGGCCCAGAGAAGCCATCGCTATCGTTGAAGAGAAGCCAACCCCGGTTCCTGCAGCTGCGTCCCTCGAATTGGAGGAGACGCCGATTCTGGGCCTCGATATCGAGGAGAACAGTTGGGGGATCCTCGTCACGGGTACCGTTGAGGGAATGCCTGCCCATGAAGGTGGATTGCGTGCCGGAGACTGGATCATGTCCATCTGTGATTCTGGCGTCGACACGATCGAAGACGTGACAACCGCACTCCAGTTTCAGGGACTCGACACCATTTCAGTCAAGGTTCGCAGAGGAATCGAAACTCTGGAGCTCTCCATTCCCTTGCTGCTTCCCTGACCCCTGAGCGGAAAAGGAACCCGCCTTTGGCTCGTGTTGCCCTGATCGGTCTCCCCGGAAGTGGGAAAAGTACCGTCGGACCTCTCCTCGGAGAAGCCCTTCACGCTGCCTTTGTCGATGTGGACCAGATTCTGGAAGAGTCTTCAGGGTGGTCCCCCGGAGAGTGGGTTGAAAACCGGGGATGGGATTCCTTTCGATCTGCAGAATCGGTCACACTCGAGTCACTCCATAAAAGTCTCCAATCTCAATCGGATGTCATACTGGGATGTGGTGGTGGGGTTGTTGAAGTCCCCGGCAATCGCGAGATTCTCAGGCAATGGGTCTGCGTTTGGTTGGATGCCGCAGATGAAGTATTGCTCGAACGAACCCGTGATTCAGTACGCCCCCTTCAGCCGGGCATGACTCATGCTGAGTCTGCCCGCCAGCTGCGCTCCCGCCGTGAACAGTGGTACAGGGAACTCGGAGTTGAGGCGGTGGATACTTCCGACCTCGAACCCGGTGAGGTGGTGGCTGAGGTTTTGAAACACCTGGAGAGGTATTGAGCCCTGTGGAAATGACTCCGGTGAACTTTGCATCGCCCATTCCCGAAATCGTTCAGGTATTTGCATTCATGATCGGGGCCGCGGTGGGCTCATTCCTCAATGTTTGTATCTACCGAATCCCCATCGAGGGGCTGAGCGTGAACTCTCCCAGGGGCTCCTTTTGTCCAGGTTGCAAGACACCTCTGCGCTGGTTTGAAAACCTGCCCATTATCGGGTGGTTGTGGTTGAGAGGGAAATGCAGGACCTGTTCGATTCCCATCAGTTTCCGTTACCCGTTTGTCGAAATCTTGACCGCGGTTCTGTTTCTTCTCGTTTTGAAACTGGTCGGGGTATCCAACTTGCTTGTGAATCCGTTCGGAATGGCGGGAGGATTCTTACTGACAGCATGGTTGTGGATCTCCTGTGTCATCGTCGTCAGTGGGATTGATCTGGATCACCGAATCATTCCGGACCGTTTCTCGATTCCGATGACCTGTCTGGTGCTGTTGTTCGCTGGATTCAATCCAATATTTGAGTTGGCCCCCTTGCCGGAGGCGTCATCCGTGGTGGAGGGCTGGTTGTGGGCCATCGGAGTCGGATCGATTCTTGGTTATGCCTTTCAACGCTGGATTCCAAACTGGTCCGGGAATCGAAGGGGTTTTTCCGAGAGTGTTCTGGCGTATGTTTTCGGGTTTCAACTCGGCGGAATCCTCTGCTTATGGATCTCCGATTCTTTGCCAGGGTCTCAGCTGTTGGCCAGCCGCGAGGGAGAGGCCCTGCTCGGGGCAATGGTGGGGGCGGGATTGATCTGGGGAATCGGTCTCATCGGCCAGTGGATCTTTCGCAAACCTGCCATGGGATTCGGTGATGTGAAGTGGATGGGGATGCTGGGGGCGACGGTGGGTGCCGTTCCCGTGGTGATCTCTTTTTTCCTCGCCTGTCTTCTGGGATCCGTGATCGGGCTTTACCTGCGGCTTCGAAAGGGACAACAGTATATTCCCTTCGGCCCCTTTCTCAGTTCGGGAGCAATCCTCTGGATCTTTGCCAGGCCCCAGCTGGAACAGCTCTGGGCGGCCTATATGGGGCTTTTTCAGGGCTGATATGGGGAAGCCCCTGTGCCACCTGCGGAAGTTGTCAGGAGGGCGTTTCTCTGCCTCTTCCGGGAGGGTATCCTTCACACCGTTCAGGGGGGAATAGAGACGTCTTCGCAGGAAAACTGTGGTCGTCCGGTCTGATCAGGGCCGATATTGTTCTTGCCCCTTTGTCATAAAATTTTACGCCGCCGTGGGCTTCCCGTCGGGAGTCTGCGTGTTTGAAAGGGGACGTCTTCATGTCGTGGAAACGCATGATCTGCTTCATTGGAATTCTGACTTTGATTTCCGGTTGTCAGACTACGAGTCTTGAACGGCAATTGAGTTACAACAAAAGCAAGTTGCAGGAAGTTGAGCAGGAGCGAGATCGCCTGCAGTTCCAGTTGGCAACCTGCGAGGGTCAGCAAAGAGTGGCCACTGATGAGTTGTCTGCGCTTCAGAAAAGATTCGCAGATCTGAGTGCTGCAAAGATCGCTCTCGAATCAGAAGTCAATGAACTGCTGGCGAGACCAGAGCCCGCTTCAGTCAAGCTGGAGGAATTCGTCGAGGAGGATCTTGGAAGTTTCGATGGAATCGAAGGGTTGACTGCCACTTCCGATGAGAGCGGTGTGCGTTTGACCCTGGATCAATCGGTGCTCTTCAGTTCAGGCAGTGCGGAAGTGACTCGCAAGGGCCAGGAAACCCTGAAGAAGATGGCAGCGATTATTCGAAGTGAGTATGCCAATCGCAAAATTCGGGTGGAGGGGCACACCGATTCCACTCCCATCGTAAAGACCAAAAGTCGCTGGGCCAGCAACTGGGAGTTGAGCTCTTATCGTGCGTGTGCAGTGCTCCGTGGATTGCTGAAAGAAAATGCAGTCAAGAGCTCCCATGTTACGGCGATCGGATTTGCAGATCAGAGGCCAGTCGGTGACAATCAGACCAAGGCGGGTCGCAAGCTGAATCGCCGGGTCGAGATTATCGTCGAGAATTAAGTTCATTCTGTATTTTGAAACCGCCCTGTTGTCACTCCTGACGGGAGTGTTGAACGGGGCGGTTTTTTTTGATTTTCGGCCCTTGAGTCGGCAGTTATTCCATCCCTGATTCCTCTCGAAGGCGTCTTTCTCTTCTCCTTCAATTATAGCCCTGAAATACCTCCTGAAGGCGGTTTAAGGGGATTCCCACATTCTGTCCCTGGTCTCACTTGGCCCGATGTACAGCCCCGATGCTACTCTTCAGCGTGAATCCATCCGTCCACCGAATTGGCTGTGCGGATGGCCATTCATCTTTGGGGAGAGCCCCCGGAAATCGAAGGAGATATGGCGATGACCATCGAGGATCTGGTGCAGCAATTAGTTGAAAGGGAGGGCTCTGACCTCCACCTGGGCGCAGGCACCGCTCCCATGATTCGAATTCACGGACGTCTCGTTGCAGCGGGGGATTCAGTCCTCGATGCAGAGGATGTCCGAAAAATCGTGTACTCGATTTTGGACAATGATCAGATCCGATCCTTTGAACGGGATCAGGAATTGGACATGGCATTTGGTATCAGCGGGCTGGGGCGATTCCGAACCAACGTTTTTTACCAACGGGGATCTGTCGGCGCGATCTTGCGTGTCATCCCTACTCAGGTTCCTGATTTGAGTGACCTTGGACTCCCTGTGGATGTCTGTGAAGGTCTCGCTATGAAAAAGAAGGGCCTGGTGCTCGTCACTGGTGCGACGGGAAGCGGTAAGTCCACTTCATTGGCATCCATGGTCGATTTCATCAACAGGGGCCGAAATGATCACATCGTCACCATCGAAGATCCCATCGAGTTTGTTCACCGAAATCAGAACTGTCGTGTCACGCAGAGGGAAGTGGGAACAGATACTCCTTCCTTTGCCAGTGCCTTGCGTCGGGTTCTTCGACAAGACCCGGATGTGATCATGGTGGGTGAGCTTCGAGATCTGGAAAGTATCGGTTCAGCACTGACTTGTGCAGAAACCGGTCACCTGACCTTTGGAACCCTGCATACCAATGACGCAGTGCAAACCCTGAATCGTCTGATAGACGTCTTCCCGTCCCATCAGCAACAGCAGGTTCGTACCCAGTTGTCCTTCGTCCTCGAAGGCATCGTTTGTCAGCAGCTGGTTACCCGCTCCGACGGTCGTGGGCGGGTTCTTGCTAGCGAGATCCTTCTTGCAACCCCTGCGGTTCGCGCGCTGATCCGTGACGACAAGGCTCACCAGATTCCCTCTGCGATCCAGACCGGAGGAAAACTGGGAATGCGAACCATGAATCAATCCCTGTATGAACTGTATCGAACGCGTCAGATCACCTACGAAGAGGCGATCTCACGTTCGACGGATACCGAAGAACTCAAAAGAATCTTCCAGAGGCAGAGCTGAACATGTCCCAAGCCATCGTTCGTTTCAATCGCAGATTGGGGAAAATCCTCTCTCGCCATCGTTTGGTAGAGGATCAGGACATCGATGAAGCCATCCAGAAATCGGGTGACGATGGATCGGTGATGCGCATCCTTATCGAAGACGGAAAAGTGGCCGAGGAGGAGTTCCTTGGAATTTTGGCCATGGAAACGGGTGTGGCACCCATCGATTTGAACCGATTGTCGCTGGATGAAAATCCTTGTGAAGATTTCAAGGAGAGGATTGCCCGTTCCTGCCGAGTGCTTCCGGTTTCCAAGGCTTCCGGAGTGTTGACGGTTGCGGTATCTGATCCCCAGGACATTTTGTTGCTGGATGAGTTGCGCAATCTTACTCGTTGTCAGGTGCAACCGGTTCTGGCCTGTGATTTCCGTATCGAAGAAGCCATCGATCGCCTTTATGGCGATGGTAGCAAGGAGATAGAGGAAGTCCTCGAGGATTACGGGAACCTTGACCTCGAACTTCGTGAGGGGCACGACGATTCCGATGAGGGAGTCCAGGAGCTTTCCTTTGAGGGAGATGAGTCTCCAGTTGTCAAAATCGTCAATCACATCATTTATCAGGCATTGCGAGAGCGTGCCTCGGATATCCATGTCGAGCCCCAGGAGCGGTCGATTCGTGTCCGTTACCGCTGTGATGGAGTGTTGGGAGAGGCCCAGCAGCCTCCGGCTCAATTGCGCGCTTCGATCGTCAGTCGTCTGAAGATCATGGCTGGACTCGATATCGCCGAGCGGAGAATCCCTCAAGACGGCAAGTTCCAGTTGCGTGTTGAGGGGCGTCAGGTCGACTTCAGGGTTTCAACCTTGCCGACGGTTCATGGCGAAAAAGTCGTGTTGAGAATCCTCGATTCCTCAAATCTTGCCCTCAATCTTGAAACTCTGGGCTTCGAAGACAAAGCCCTCAGCGACATCCGAAACGCGATTTCCAGTTCTTACGGAATGATGTTGGTCACAGGTCCGACTGGATCGGGAAAATCGACTTCCCTGTATTCATGCGTCAATGAAGTTCTTTCCCCTACTGAGAACATCACCACTGTCGAGGATCCTGTGGAGTATCAGTTGGATGGAGTGGTTCAGGTTCCGGTCAATGCCAAACGAGGATTGACCTTTTCCAAGGCGCTTCGTTCGATTCTCCGTCAGGACCCGGACACGGTCATGATCGGAGAGATCCGGGACCTTGAAACCGCAGAAATTGCTGTCAAAGCCGCGTTGACCGGACACAGGGTCTTTTCAACCCTGCATACCAATGATGCCCCTTCGACGGTCACAAGGATGGTCGATATGGGGATTGATCCCTTCCTCGTTGCTTCAGCAACTCAATGCATCGCTGCACAGAGGCTGTGCAGAAGACTTTGTGAAGATTGCAAACAGGATGCCGGTGAGCTTCCCGCAGAACGTCTTGTTGCACTCGGTTTCACACCGGAAGAAGCGGCGCAGGCCCGTTTGTATGAGCCCGGCGGCTGCTCCCGTTGTCAGGGAGGCTATCGGGGTCGATTTGCACTCCTCGAAACGATGCCCATGGATGAAGAAGTTCGCCGTGTTGTCGTCGGGGGAGGATCAGCTCTGGAGATCAGAGATACCGCTTTGGCCAATGGGATGCTGACTCTGAGAAGAGTCGGAATCCTCAACGTATTGCGTGGAAAAACCTCTCTTGAGGAGGTTCTGCGCGTCACCCAGGGCGATTGAGAGCAGGAGATAACATGAAAAATTATGACTACAAATCAAGAAATCCCCAGGGCAAGGCGGTCACGGGTGTGATCGAGGCAGAAACCGAATCGGAAGCGATTCAGGAGCTGCGTCGCCGTGGATTGACCGTTACCTCCATCAGGGGCCAGAAGAGTGGTGGCAGTGGGAAAAGATTTTCCCTGTCGTTGCCGGCTTTCTCCAATTCCAAGGGGGCACTCGGTAAAAGAGTTCCGCGCAAGGAACTGGTACCGATGGCTCGTCAGCTGGCCACGATGTTCGAGTCAGGGATTCCACTCGTAGAGTCGCTGGAAGTGATTGAAGAGCAGTGTGACAACGAAAACCTGAAACTGGTTCTGGCGGACATCGCTTCAGAAGTACGTCAGGGTAAAGATTTTTCCAACGCCCTCTCCCGGCACCCGAAAGTATTCGACGATATTTTCATCAATATGGTTCGTGCCGGTGAGGCGAGTGGTCAGCTTGACGACGTTCTCGATCGTCTGGCAACCCATATGGAGGAGTCAGAAGAACTCAAGGGAGAGATCAAATCGGCGATGACTTACCCAGTGGTGAGTCTCGTGATGATCGGTGTCATCAGTCTTGGATTGCTGGTATTCGTTCTTCCCCAGTTCAGGGACATCTTTGAAGGACTTAATCAGGAAATGCCTGCGCTGACTGCAGCAGTCATGGGTTTGAGTGAGTTGGCACAAAACAATTTCGGCCTGATCCTGTTGTCATTGGCAGCATCTGTCGCAGGAATGAAATTGCTTTTGGGTACCCAGCGGGGAAGACGCATTTGGGACATGGTAATTTTGAGAATCCCTGTCTTTGGTCCCCTGATCCGCAAGACCATCGTCAGCCGTTTCAGCGGTACTTTTTCAACTCTCATCAAGAGTGGAGTGCCGATTCTGGGTGCTCTGGAAATCGTTGGGCAGACGACCGGTAACACCCTCTACGCAGAAGCGATTGAATCTTCTGCGGATTCGGTTCGACAAGGTGAAAGCCTGGGACAGCCGTTGGCGAGAACTCGCCGATTCCCGCCGATGGTTTGCCGGATGATTACTATCGGTGAACGATCTGGTTCCCTGGAACAACTGTTGGAAAAAGTCTCCCAATTCTATGACGCCGAAGTCCGCAGCACTGTCAAGCAGCTGACTTCTCTCATCGAACCATTCCTCATCGTCATTATGGGTGCAGTGGTCGGCACGATGGTGCTGGCCATGTTCCTTCCGCTTCTGGCGATGCTTGGAAACATGGGATCACACTAGGGGGCAGGGCGGGAGTCATGAGACAGGTCACCATGACAAAACTGTTATTGAGCCTGAGCATGCCATGGGTGGCATTTTGCCTCATGGGTGTGCTCGGCCTTGAGACCGTTTCCAAAACGGCCATGGTGGCTTTGTGGATTTGGGTCAGTGCTTCGTTGGGATCCCTGGCAATCCCGTCCTCGATCAATGGCCGTGGAATCACGGACCTTGCGGGGGCTCTGGTATTGACTTCCTTGTCCGGTTGGACGAGTTCCCCTTTCGTTCCTGTTCTTTTGCTCGTCATCGCCCTTTCCGGTGCTCTCCATGGTGGTGGTCGTGCCAAATGGCAAGCGAGCATTGCGATACTGGTATTGGTCGCCGGATCCCAGCTGACCGCAGAAGTTTCTTCACAGGCTTTCCCATGGTTTCAGCCATTGGCGTTGGCCTTGGCCCTCTATGGGCTGGCGTGGCTGGGTGGCTGTCTCAAGGGCAGCTGGCTCGACCTGGAAGAGCAGCATGAACAGATCCTCAAGGCGCTGGAGGAAGGGATCATCGTCTGTGACGCCACTGGGCGTGTGGTGCAGGCGAATCCCGCCGCAAGACAGTTTTTGAGGTTTCCTGAAAGCCGCCAGTGGACCGGGTTTCCCCTTGAACAGATTCTTCGCAGGGAAACAGATGCTGAATTCCGCGAGGCTCTCACCAATCCCTCAATGCATGTTGAAGATGTGCGGTGGTCCGACCGTGAAGGTGTTGAGAGAAGTTTCCGCGTTAAAACTACTGCGCTTGATTCGGGCCTGATTCTTTCGGTCTTTACGGATCGAACTGCAGAACGCCGTGTCATTGAAGCAGAAGCTCGACTCGTTCATCTCGAAGAGTTGGATGAACTTTCTCTCGGATTGGCTCACGAAATCCGCAATCCTCTCGCTTCCCTGAGAGGGGCCGCCGAAGAACTTTCTGGTGGTCGTTTGAATACAAAACAAACTGAGTTGATGTCGCGCATCGTCAATCGGGAGTCCGACCGTCTCGATCGAACGGTCAACCGCTTCCTGGAGTACTCCTCGAGAAGAAATCGTGACCAATTCGAAATTTGCGATGCGTCCACAGGAGTGTTTGAGGTGCTGGAGATGATCCAGCAACGATCCGATTGCGATGAGATGTGTATTCAGGATTCCATCGAATCACCGATTCACATCGGAATCGAGCGGGATGCCTGGAACAGCATCGTCAGCAATCTGGTGATCAATGCTGTGGAAGCATGTCAGGGACAGGGCCGACTGGAATTGTCTCTCACAGCCATAGACGGAATGGCCCATTTCTTCATTACCGATGACGGTCCTGGTATCTCAGAAGATTTGCAAAACAAAGTATTTCATCCTTTTGTCACGACCAAATCCCGTGAAGGGGGCCTTGGACTCGCAATTGTGCGCAAGGCGATCGAAGAGTCAGGCGGAAGAATCGAACTGGATTCTCAAGAGAATGAAGGCACGACGATTCGGGTTTCTGTTCCTCTGGTGCAGACCCGTGATTTCGTGAAAGCGAAGGCAGGTTCAGCATGAGTCAAAAGGCATACGACATCCTTCTCGTTGACGATGAACAGAGTATGCGCGAATTCCTCGAGATCGTTCTCGTAAACGAGGGATACTCTGTCTGTTGTGCGGAGTCCGGTGAGGAAGCGCTGGAAATTCTGTCTGATCAGGGAGCCCGTGTTTTTCTTCAGGATCTGCGCATGGGTGGACTCGATGGCATGGAGCTTCTCCAGCAGGCACGCAAGATTGCCCCGGAAACTCCTGTATTGGTCATGACGGCTTACTCCACTTCGGATGTCGCCATGGAAGCGATGCGTCAGGGGGGCTTTGATTTCCTGCGCAAGCCGTTCCAGAACGATGAGGTCAAGGGAGCCGTCAGCCGTGCTTTGGCTTCGACCACAAGAGATGAAAACCGAACTCACAACCTTCGTCAGAGAATGGTGGGTAACACCCCTGTGATGCGAGACCTCTTCGAAATGGTTGAGAGCGTTGCTCCCACAGACTCCACCGTTCTTGTAACTGGAGAGAGTGGCTGCGGAAAAGAGCTGATCGCTCGAGCGATTCATGATGGATCTGTGCGAAACCAGCAACAATTTATTGCGGTGAACTGCAGTGCATTCACTGAAGGTCTTCTTGAGAGTGAGCTCTTTGGTCATGTCAAAGGTGCCTTCACCGGTGCTGTCGAGGAGCGCAAAGGCGTCTTCCTCAGTGCCAACGGAGGGACACTGTTCCTCGATGAAGTTGCAGATATGAGCCTTTCCACGCAAGTACGAATCCTCAGGGCACTGGAAGATCGCAGGGTTATTCCTGTAGGTGGCGATCGGGAGGTCGAAACCGATGTCCGTATCATCGCTGCTACAAACAAGGATCTCGCAGAAGAAGTCCGCGAAGGGCGTTTTCGTGAGGACCTTTTTTACCGATTGAATGTTATCCCAATGCATCTCCCGCCTCTGAGAGAACGGAAGCAGGATCTGCCATTGCTGGCAGGTCATTTCATCCGTCGTCATGCCGAAGCGATGGGCAAGGCGGTCAGTGGGATGACAGAATCCGCTTACGAGGTACTCAATCAACACGATTGGCCTGGAAATGTTCGTGAGCTGGAGAATGTGATCCAGCGTCAGGTCGCCCTTTGTCAGGGGGACTTGATCGATCAATTTTCCATTTCTTCTTCGAGATCTTCAAGCAGCGGTGTCGTTTCCGTTACTCCTGACGCTCCAGCGGCGAGTGAATCTTCCCGGCAGGAAACTCGGGAAACTGGGCATGAGTTCGAAAAGAAACAGACCTTTGATGAGTCTTTGGGGCTCGAAGAGCAGATGGCGCTTTTTGAAAGCCGTCTGATTCAGCAGGCCCTTGGCAGGTGTCAGGGGAACCAGACACGAGCTGCGCAAATGCTCGGGATTTCCTACCGTCAATTCCGCTATAAAGTTGCCAAGCTTGATTTACAGGTGAAATCGGTGGAGTTCGCTGAATGAGCGTATCTCTGGTGAGTTTTCCACAGAGGCATGCAGGTTTGATCCTCGGCTCAATCATGGCGTTGGGATTACTGCTCTGTCTCGGTTCCGGGGGGGATCCGAGTGTCCATTGGGGGGTCTCCCAAATCTACCCTGAGATAGGTGTTGAGCCCTTTGCAGAAGCAAGGGGTCTTCATCTGGGGATTGATTCCGGATTGGATCAGAAGGATCAACAACCATTTTTGACCACTCTCACTTTGTGGGTCTATCATTTCTTCGGTCATGGCAGTGAGAGTCACCACCTCTTTTCAGTGATCCCATACATGTTGTGCATTTTTTCGGTCACTCTTCTGATTGCGAAGAAACGTGGCCGAATCTTCGGATTGATCGGAGGAGGTTGGCTTGCGTTGCAACCTACCTTCATGGCGTGGTCCAGTGTTCCCACAACAGTGCCACTTGCTTCCCTCAGCATTCTTCTTCTGGTTGCGATTGCCGGTCAACCACAGCGTTGGGCTCCATGGTTCTCCTTCGTGGCCGGACTGATTTTGAGTTGGGGTCTCAATCCCATGATCACCATGGTGATACCGATCTGTTGGATTGAAGGCCTTCGACGGGAAGTTTCAAAGCGCTGGCAGCCTCATGGGTGGGTTCTTTTCGTCTTTGCGACGTTGGTGCTTGTCGGATTACAAGTGGCCGGTATGGACCCATTGACATTGGCAATGGCCCAAAGTGGCTTGTTGCACCTCAACAGTATGGAAGCTGGAGTGTCCTTGGCATCGGTGGATCCGGGCCTGGTTTTGATTCTGACTCTGGCTCTTTTCGTGGGCTTCAGATCTCCACAACCAAAGTTGCGGCCCTTGACCGGACTGATTGTCACTTCCACCCTTCCCTGGGTCCTTGCTGGAGAATTGCCCGTTTTTCCATTGGTTGTCTTGCTGCCAGTTATGGTATGGCTGGTCATCGAGACTTTTGCTGATCGCAGCAGGGTCAAAATTCGGAATATGGATGACAGTGGAAGAGGTATTCGGGAGTCGCTGTTGATCTTCCTGATCGGCTGTATCGGTCTGGCAGTCTTGTTGATCAGTCAGGAGAAGGTCGCTGAAGCTGCGATGTTGGCTTCCATTTGCCTTGCGATTTGTGTCGTTGGAGCTCTGCTCGGATTGCGTGCCGGATTTCGAAGCTCATTGGTGGCTTGGGTCGGTGTCCTTTGCATGGTCAGCCTTCTTGTCCCGGTCAATCTCAACAGGGTGGCTCATTCGACCGATCGTTGGAAAGTGGCTCGCAGCAGTCTCGATCGCCTGATTCCTCCGGGTGAAGCGGTCGCTGGACATTGGGCTCACATGCTGGTGATGGGAACCGATCGACCCGCATTCCAGAATCTTGATCAGGCGCAACTCCGATTGGTCGAGGGACTGGAAAGTGAACCGAACACGCTGGAACAGTATCAATGGGGAAACCAATCGATTTCCCTTTACCGGGAAGCTGGAAAACCGGGCTGTCTCTTTGAAGAGGCTGTTCAGCAACAGGCTACTGGTGACATGGAGCAGGCTCGTCACAGCCTGTCACTGATTTTACGCAAAACTCCGGAGTGTAGTTCTGCCTGGGAGAGACTCGGTTTGATCCTGCTTCAGGATGGCCATGAAGATATCGCTTCCGAATGTTTCTTCTTTGCTTTGCAGGACGACGTCTGGAGACCGGTTTCACACCAGCAACTGGCACGTCTCTACAGTAAATACGGACTATTCAGAGAAGCCCGATACCATCTTGAGATGAGCCGCGGTCCTGACTCAGGGTCGCTTCCCTCCGCAGTAGCCAACGTTTCACTTCAAGGTCCCCGGTAAATCCTCCCAGGCTTCCGTTCGCTGCAATGATGCGGTGACAGGGAACTCTGAGGGGGTAAGGATTGCGACCACACGCATTGCCCACCGCTCGTGATGCACCGTTTTGTCCCAGTCTCTTGGCCAGAGTTGAATAACTCCAGGTTTCGCCATGGGGGCAATGCAACAGTTCTCGCCAGACACTCTCCTGGAAAACAGTTCCTGTTTCCATTCGCGGGAACCACGTCCAACTGACGTCTTCACCGTGCAGGGCTGCACGCAACTCATTGAGAAGGTCCACGGGATAAGAAGACTCTGAAAGCCGAGTTTGATGGGTGGTTTTCTGGGCGTTGGCTCGGGCCACTTCACCATCGGGGTTGAGGGATACAGCATGCAGGGATCCGTTTTCATCCCATGCAGCCCCCAAGCCTGCCACGAGGTTCCCCAGATCAACTACTTCGTGTGCCCAGTGAATCACAGTTCCGCTACCCTTTGCAGATTTGCTCCCGAGGGAGGCCCTGCCTGCAGTTTCCCCAATCATGCAGACGGCGCAAGAGACGGGAATGACAGCGACCCGGTCTTCAGGGGGTTGCCTCCGAATGGGGTGAGTATCAAGATGAAACGAACCTTCTTGAAAGCAGGCGTTTTGAACTTTTCTGAAGCTGTCCGAGATCCGGTCCATGGGATGATCCGCCTTGAGCGGTGCGATCTGGATATCGTCGACAGTGCCCCTGTTCAGCGCTTGCGAAATATTCGTCAGTTGGGATTGACGGATCGGGTTTACCCCGGTGCTTGCCACAGCCGATTTGAACATGCACTGGGAACCATGGAGGTGACTACACGACTGGTTGAAGAGATGAAATCCCGGTTGGGACTGGATGAGTTGTTGCGATCTCTCGGGAGCCCTGTCTCGGAGCAGTCTTACGTAAACCTCCTGAGGATTTCCCGCATGGTGGCCCTGCTTCATGACCTCGGGCATCCGCCCTTCTCCCATGTGACCGAAAGACTGTTGCCACGGGGTATGCACGAGGAAATGTCCCTGGCTCTTCTGGAACATCCGCAGATTCGAAATGGTCTGAAATCACTGGGGGAGGAGATCTGGCAATCGGTGGTTCAGGTGATGGATCCTGCTCTCGAGGATTTACCCAGTCATTTGCGATTTATTCGCTCTCTGGTCTGTGGTGAATTCGGTTCAGATCGGATGGATTACCTTCTTCGCGATGCACACCACGTAGGTGTTGAGTATGGAGCGTTTGATCTGCCCCGAATCCAGCACACCCTGAGGCCTCTTGAAACAGATCAGGGAGTTCAGCTGGGGATTGAGCATGGTGGACTCCTTGCTGCAGAGGGTTTGCAGTGGGCCCGATTTTCGATGTTCACTCAGGTCTATTTTCATCGAACCCGCAGAATCCTTGATTTGCACCTCGTTGATTTTTTGGTTCGAACTCTGGAGCAACGACGATACCCGGAAGAGCCCGACGAATATCTGCGTTGGGATGATATTCGGGTGTTACAGATGCTTCGCGAGGCTGATCTGGACCCATCTCACCCTGCCCATGCCTCTGCCCGCAGAATCATTCGTCGACAGCAGCACCGGCCACTTCCAGAAGTGGTCGAAGGAGAAGATGTGGAGGATGTGGCAGATCGCCTCGCTGCCCGTGTCCGCGAAATCCGTGACCACGAACCCCTGAAAGATCCGGTGGCCGATGTGGTTTCACCTCCTCCTGCCTTGTCGCGGGGAGGAGATTTGCCGGTCCTGCTCGAGAATGGTGAAATCCGCCGACTTTCACAGTTGAGTTCTCTGGTGGGACGATTGCGAGTGAACCCCCATGGGCGTATCTATTGCGCTCAGGTGGCCGTCCAACAATAAAGCATTATCTGGGTTTGGGTGATTGCTCAGTCCATGAGTTCTGACTGCCAATAGGCGTCACTGACAAACTTCTCCCATGAAGACCAGATCGGACGCAGGGGCAACCTGTGGATCTGGGACCAGCGTGGACGAACCGGTTTGACCTTGAGTTTCATCGAAGCCTCTTCGGGAGTTCGATTGGCTTTGCGTTTATTGCATTTGACACATGCGAGGACGCAGTTTTCCCAACTCAATTCGCCTCCTCGACTGCGCGGCATGACATGGTCTATGGTCAGCTCTCGGGTCCCTGGCTGAATTCCACAATACTGACATGTGTTCTTGTCACGACGATAGAGATTGAGCCTTGAGAAAGAAACCCGGCGGTCACCGACCCCGGAGTATCCGGAGAGAACAACGATTTCCAGAGGTGCGAGACACAGTGATTCTGATCGAATCGCTTGTTTCCTGTTTTTGGTCTTCAACTCTGAAAGATCATGCCATGATTGAAGATCATGGGCTTCGTAGGTCTCGGGGTCGATAATACGTGCGGCCCCTCGGGCGACGAGACCGATGGCCAGTCTGGCAGGCAAGGTATGGGTCGGGACCCAGGATCGATTCAAAACCAGAGTTGGTGTCTCGAGCAGATTCGACATCATGTCCTCCCTTGATTTATCACGTTCGTGTCGTGATCACGTCACCGGGAGAGCGGCAGCCCATGTCCAAAGTACGCCTCTACACGCCTGTGATCCAGCCCCGATTTTGAAGGAAAGCTGCTGGCCAACAGAACGGAATCCCGCGATGAAACACATCGACGAAACAAAACTGTGGGGGAGAAATCTGAAGCGCAGAAAAAAATAAGACCCCGGCTCTCCTCATCGAGGGGAAGCCATCCCTGTCCTCCCGCCATTTGCGGAGGAGCCGGGGTGATCGCGCATATTAGGTCGCGCGCTGGATAACAAGAACTCGAATATGTCGTCCGGTGTTCCAGCGTCCCAAGTGGGGGACTTAGTACACCTCATCGTTAAATAAACGCATGGGCACTTTTTGTAATGCAATGATCATGCCAACCGGAGAAACGTTCATTTCAAAGGACTTACGTTCTTGAAGTAAAAAAGTGTGGCCAAATCTGGCCTTTTGCAGCGGCCAAAGTGGCCGAAAACAGCCTCCAAGTTGCTGTAAAAGCATGATTGGGTTTGTTTTATGACCAAACTGACTTACCTGTCAAATGTCATCGTTTTCAAGGGTGGAATCCGTCGACATCATCCGCCAAGGTGATTTTTGTCCCAGGGAAGGAAACACGAAAATGACGGAAGAAAACAATGCTCCCCTCCTCGAAAGAAGTTGTAAAGCCTGCAGGGGAGACATGCCTGCACTGGTGGGTGCGGAACTCGAAAAGTGGGCTGCTCAAACCCCAGCGTGGGAGGTGATCGACAGTCATCATTTGCAACAGCAGTGGAAGTTTGCCAACTTTCTTGAAGCACTCTCATTTGTAAACAGGATCTCACAGGTTGCAGAGGATCAGGGGCACCACCCGGACATCTCTTTCAGTTGGGGTTGGGTCAAGGTGTGTATCTGGACCCACAAAATTGATGCACTGACCGAATCAGATTTCATTCTTGCGGCCCATATCGATCATTGTGCACTCTCAGGAGAGAACTCATGAGACTCGCTGAAGAGGGACTGTCTATCCTTCTGGTGACGATCAGCCTTCTGTTTCCGGGGATGGCCGGGATTCAGGCCTCTGAGCCGATACCTCCAGCGACTGAACTGCAGCAGCGCAGGGCCCAAATCGGTTTGGCAGAGAGCAGTGAGATCCTACTGGTGGCTGCCGGGGGAACCGAGGGCGAAGAGGTTATTCGTGATTATGAGTATCTCACAGGCCTGCGTTCATGGGGGGGAGTCCTGATCCTGAGGAGGGAATCAGGGACAGTGGTGTCGACCCTGTTTTTGCCCGCAAAGGATCCCGGTTTCGAAATGTGGAATGGTCCGCGTGCTTTCCCCGGGGAGGGATCTCGCAAACTCACGGGAATCGATACGATCCTTCCTTTTGCGAGCCTGATGGACTGGGCCTTGAAGAACAGGGATCAGATCAAGACGGTCTACCTGGCCAAGCCCCGCTCTCAAAAGGAATCACTGTGGTCCAACATGTTTGCAGAGGATACAGAGTTCCTCTCCGCTTCCCGTCTGATTCATTCCCATCGTCAAATCAAGAGTGATTGGGAAGTGAGTCAACTGAAGCGTGCAATTGATCGAACCCATCAGGGTTTGAAAGCGGGTGCCGTCAACGCGAAGAATTCATTTTATGAATATGAAGTGGAAGCGGCGATCGAAGGTCAGTTTCGTACGCAGGGATCACCTGCTCCCGGGTTTCCCTCCATCGTCGGAAGTGGGCCGCGCAGTTGTATTTTGCATTGGCAAGAGAACAATGGCGAGCTGGATCGTGACGGAGTGTTGTTGATGGATGTGGGGGCCCGCAGTGGTGCCTATACGGCGGACATCACGCGCACGATTCCGGTCTCCGGAAAGTGGAGTGAACGCCAGTTGCAAATCTATGCGGTGGTTCTCGAAGCGCAGCGTCAGGGCATTGCTGCAGTCAAGCCAGGGGCGACCCAGAGAGAAATCGACTCTGCGGCGAGAAGAGTGATTCGGAAAGCAGGGTTTGGCAATTACTTTCCCCACGGGACCTCTCATCATGTGGGCATGAATGTCCATGACGTCGGACCGGGTCGTGCCCTTCAGCCTGGAATGGTGATCACTGTCGAACCGGGGATCTACATTCCTGAAGAGAACATCGGTATTCGAATCGAGGACATGGTCCTGGTGACAGAGGACGGCTGCGAGGTGCTGTCGGCGGCCATTCCGAAGAGTGCGGAAGAGATGGAGGCATGGTGCAAAGGCGCAGAAGTGTTGAGACCGGAGCTGAAAAAACCGACTCCCAAGAACTCGGACTCAGATTCACCCCAACGTTTGCGGTGAAGAATCAACGGATGGGCTGAAGCGTTCAGGCAAAAAAAACGCCGAGAGAGGAATACTCTCTCGGCACATCAGGATCGAGGGGGCCAAGCCCCTCCGGAGTTTGATTTCTGATAGTCTCGGTTTCGGGCTGAGGGAAACCGTCCGCAACAGACACACCATAGCGAAAATGCTCTTCGACTTCCAGAAGAACGGTAAACCGATTTATTAAGGCCATAAAATAGCCGCTTTGGGTTTAGCCTTCTGGAGGCTCAGGGCTGATTATGACCCATTCCGACCCAGAGTCATGAATTGTAACGGTCTTCAGCACTGATTTGACCGATGTTGGGCTGGGTCAGGTTCGGCCAAGACTGCCAATTGTGAGGGGAGTCGGAGGGGTGTCGGGAATTGTTACGGCTAGAATTGGCTCGGAAGTTCGTCCACCGAGAAGCAGGGCCCCTCGACGCAGACACGCCGATAACGTAAGGGGCCGTCTTCAGGACCGGCGATGACGCACCCAAAACAGGCGCCAAATCCACACGGCATGTAGTTTTCCAGGGAGATCCAGAACTTCAGCTTTTTCTCCAGGGCTGTATCGCGGAGAGCGACATTCATGCCGTGGGGGCCGCAGCCGATCCCTGCTATGTCTGCACCTTCCGGCAGGCAACTCAACTCCTGATCCAGAAGTTCGATCACGTTACCGTGGTGACCCGCACTGCCGTCGTCAGTGGCGAGTCCGGTATCAACTCCGAGATCGATAAAGCCCTGCTGACCGATCAACAGGGACTCACGGCGGGCACCGAGCAGTACCTTCAGCGGCAGGTTTGAGTTTTCACTCTTTCGTTCGCGGCAGTAAAGGTAGAGGGGGGCAACCCCAATACCGCCGCCGACGAGAAACAGCGCTCCCTCAGAATTGATCTCAGGGACCGGCATCGGGTTCCCGAGGGGCCCCATCAAACGGATGGAGTCTCCTGAATCCAGTTGTGAAATCGCCCGCGTTCCAGGGCCGACCTTCTGAATCAGCAGTCGCACTTCTGTGGCGTTTTCACCCGGTTCAGGTCCGACGTCGTAAACACTGAAGGGGCGTCGGATCAGGGGATCGTCTTCGGGGCCAATACGGACCTGCACAAACTGTCCGGCGCGGGTGGCACGGGCGATTTCAGGGGCTTCGATATCGAGACGGAACCAGCCTTCACCGAGATCTTCGGTGCGCAACACCGGATATTCATCCACATGGCATTTCTCGACAGGCATCTTCATTGAATCTGTTCCCCTTCAAGATCCGGGAGTTCCTGATCTTCTACCTGCTCCTGTTTCGCATCCCCGAGACGACTGGGCAAGTCATCTGTCGAATCCCGTCGATTTCCATGACAAGCCAGGCGATTGATCCGGGCGGCAATCAACCCGGCACCGAAACCGTTGTCGATATTGACGACTGAAATCCCCGGAGAACAGGAGTTGAGCATTCCCAGAAGCGCGGTGACTCCATTGAATGAGGCTCCGTAGCCGATACTGGTGGGCACGGCGATCACTGGAACGCTGACCAGGCCTGCCACCACAGAGGGCAAAGCTCCCTCCATGCCGGCAACGACGACGATGGCACAACTCTCTTGCAGAGTCTCCCGATGGGCGAGGATCCGATGCAATCCGGCGACACCGACATCGACGATCAGTTGGGCGTCAGCTCCCGCCATTTGGGCGGTCAGCAGCGCTTCCTGTGCGACCGGAAGATCACTGGTACCGGCACAGACGATGGCGACCGACCCCTCCGGAGCTGCTTTCGTCCGATCGACGGCAATGCAACGACAGCGGGGGTGCCACTCTGCGTCCTCGATCTGTTGGGCGATGGACTCGCCGACCTTTTCATCCACCCGGGTCGCCAGTGCCTTGCCGGAACGCTCGGCGATCTCAGAGACCGCACGACGAATCTCTTCGGCGGTTTTACCTTGGCCAAACACGACCTCGGGGAAACCGGTCCGCTCTTCACGTCCGTGATCGAGATCGAGGGGGTCATAGTTCATCATGGTTGAGCCTGCGCCATCAGTTCCAGATCCGCGACGTCGCCCCGGGCCAGCTGACGGAGCGCACGGGCTCCGATCATGGCCGCATTGTCGGTAGTGAATCGGGGTGGGGGGAAGACCAGCTTGTAATCGGGTCCGAGGCGATCTGCCAATCCCTGACGCAGGGTTTTGTTGGCGGTCACACCGCCTCCAAGAACCACAGTGTAAAGATCTTCCTGTCGGCTGGCCCGGCGAATTTTTTCTGCGAGAACGTCAAAGACTGCAGCCTGAAAAGATGCACACAGATCCTCGGGAGAGGGTGCATCCGGAGCCTTGTCTTCATGGACCGCATTCATGCCACGCCACTTGTAGAGGACAGCGGTCTTGATGCCGGAGAAGGAAAAATCGAGTGAGTCTTCACCGAGGAGTGTCCGCGGCAGTTTGACCGCAGTGGGATCGCCTTCGAGGGCGGTCTTTTCGACGATGGGTCCCCCCGGGTAACCGAGGCCCATGACAGCGGCAACCTTGTCGAAGGCTTCGCCCAGGGCGTCGTCCCGGGTTCCTCCGAGCCAGCGAGTCTCGCCTTCCCCATCGACCCGGTGCATGTCGGTATGGCCACCGGAGATCACGACGCCCAGGTAGGGGTGTTCGATTTCCTCACCGGCCAGGAAGGCGGCTTCCAGATGAGCTTCGAGGTGGTGTACGCCGATCAGGGGCAGGTTCCAGGCCCAGGCCAGAGCCTTGGCGGTGGTGACGCCCACGAGGAGTGCTCCGATCAATCCCGGGCGGTGGGCGACTGCCACAGCGTCGAGGTCTGCCGGAGTCAGATCTGCCTTCTGCAGGGCATCCTCGATGACACAGGTCAACTGTTCGAGATGACTGCGGCTGGCGATCTCGGGAACGACTCCGCCATACGGCTCATGTTCCTTGATCTGTGAGTAAACGATGTCCGAGAGCACTTCAGGACCGGAAGTGACCACCGCGGCTGCGGTTTCATCACAGGTGGTCTCAATGGCAAGGATTTTCATCGCGGGCTCCGTGGATTCAGTGTGGGGGCTTCCAGCAGTTGCTGATACCTGTCCTGATCTTCCAGAAGTTCGAGAGCGGTCTCAAGGGCTTCATCGGTCCCTTCACCGGGAAGCATGATCGCTTCAGCCCGGGTGCTGCGGGTCCAGCCCCGCTCCGGTCTGGAGAGTTCAGAGTAGAAACGTTCACTCCAGAAGTCGTAGAGGGCCCGTTTTTTGTCATCCCCGGTACCGACCTCCACATCCGGAACCAATCCATCGGGGAGTCCCCGGTCGTCGTAACTGAGACGTTCTCCGGTGGGGGGGAAAAAGAAATCGGTGGTCAACTTGAGCAGTGCCGGAGTTTCGCTGTTGTCCAGGTGATAAACACCCTGAACAGTCCACTTGCCGAAGGAGGGCTCACCGACAAGAACTGCACGTCCGTGATCCCGAAGGGCGGCAGAGACGGTTTCGGAAGCGCTGGCACTGTTCCCGTCGATCAGAATCACCAGAGGCAGATCGAGCCAGTCTCCGGTTTCTTCGGCGAATTGTGTAAATGAGTCGTCATTTTCATCGCGAAGGTTTCGGGTACTGACGATTTTTTGACCCTCCTCAAGAAAGAGGGAGCAAAAGCTGACCGCTTCTTCGAGGACTCCACCCGGATTGTTGCGCAGGTCGATCACGAGCCCGGCAAGAAGAGGTTGTCCCTCCGCATTCAATGCGGTCCTGAGCTCCTCTGTGGTTCCCGGCTGAAATTGTTGCAGGCGAACGAGACCCCATGAGGATGGGTCCGAAGATTCAATTCGTTCCAGCAGGGTCAGGCTGGGAATCGAGACTTCATCACGGATGGGAGTGTGAGTGGAAGTCGTGCCTGCGGCTTCGACCACCAGTGTGACGGAGGTTCCTCTTTCTCCCTTGATCGACGAGGAAATTTCGGACAGGTCCCAATCTTCACACGGCTCCCCATCGATGGAGATCAAACGGGCATCTGCGGGAATCCCGCTCTGGTCTGCAGGACCTCCAGCCAGAACATGGGTGATTCGGGGGGCCTCATCCGAGACTTGAAGAATCACTCCGATACCGAAGAGGGTGCCGTTCATCTCGTTTTGGAACTCTTCAGCCCTGCGTGGAGGGTAGTAGACGCTGTTGCGATCCAGTTCGGAAAGCATCCGGTTCATTCCATTGGTGAGCAGCTCGTCCTGATCGACTTCTTCAACGTACTTGGCGTCGATGATTTCCAGTATGCGCCCTGTCAGTGCGATTCCCGTCAGAGGTTCCGGAGCTGATCGGGGCCAAATCGCTGCCACAACCAGTAGCCCGCCCAGAAGGAAGGGAAGAAGGGTGTTTCTCGGGCTTGAATCCGCCAATGGAGCTGCTTTCCCGTCATGAAGTCTCAGAAGAAGCTCATGATGCCATGCCTTTTTCCTCAAAAAAAACAAAACCCTCCGGATTTCCGGTCCTGCAGACGGAATGAGACGGATCTATCCCTCCTGGCCACCCGACGTTGAAGGTGGTCGCCAAACCTGCCCTGGAAGGGGGTCGAGATGACGAAGTTCAAGAGTGTGATCGCAGTGGCCATGTTGTTCGTGTTGGTGGGCTCCCCGCTGGGGTATGCCGGGGATGACGAAACACCTTTCAGTTCGATGCTGCCCGAAAGCATGGGGGAGGTGATCGAAGACACGGAAGCGGTTCTGGAACGAATGGATGGGGCGGTTTACATCGAGGCGGAGACTGAGGGCCTGCAGCCCGGTCATGCCTACACCGTCTGGGCGATCGTCTACAACAATCCTGCAGACTGTATCGGTCGCTGCAGCATGGATGATGACCTGTTCCACGCCAGTACCAGTGTGATGTGGTCAGGGGTCGGATTTATCGCCGATGACGATGGTGAAGCAGAGTTTGAAGCGATCCTGGTTGAGGGAGAAGCGGCCGGAGAGATTCTGCTCGGTAGCGGAATGACAGATGCGGCCAATGCGGAAGTACAACTGGTCGTCAGGGGACATGGGCCCGCTTCGACAGATCCGCTGGTAAGGGCGGATCAGCTTTCCCTGTTCATGGGTGGCTGCGACCTGAACGACTGTATCGATGAGCAAATGGTGTCACTGGGTGGACCGGTGATTCTGGATGAAGACAGTGCGCGCTTCATGGACCGAGACCCGGAAAACTTCGGGGCGTTGATTCCAAAGTCACGTATGCGTGTCGAGCGCGAAGATGACCGTATCGAGGTCAACGGAAAAACCCGTCAACTGACTCCAGGATATGCGTACACCATCTGGGCCATCGTTTACAACGACCCCTTCGCCTGCAACGGTCCCTGCGACGGTGACGACAGCGGAGTATACGGGCGCTCCGTCTTCTGGTCCGGAATCGGCTTCATCGCCAACAACAAGGGGCGTGCCAGTTTCGAAACGGAACTGATCGAAGGCTATCTTCCTGGAGAAGTGCGTACCGGTTCTGGCCTTACCGATGCCAGCATGGCAGAGGTTCACTTCGTGATCCGTTGCCATGGGCCTGCGGCCACCGACGACCCTGAGCTTCTTGAAGCCCAGCTCACCACCTTCGACGGTGGCTGTGATCTCTTCGGTTGCGTCAATGTTCAGTCAGTGATGCTCTGCCGCCTGGGAATGATGCAGTAAGGACTTCAGGAAACCAGAAGAAGGCCCGTGGGAGAAACCTCCCGCGGGCCTTTTTTTAATCTGGTGAATCGGTCCGAACCGTGACCGAAATCGGATGAAGTAGTAAAGGCTTTGAATGAAGGGAGCCCCATGTCTGTTCAAGGGTTGGTCAAAAAGTTTGGTGTTTACGGTCTGATCTTTTTTACGGTCAAAGGTCTTCTTTGGCTGATTGTTCCGGCAGTGCTCGTTTACTTCGGAACTGGCAACGGCTGATCGGACCGCCTTGAGACTGATTTTCAATAAGCAGCCTCCGGAACCCAAGGTTCCGGAGGCTGCTTTTTCGTATCAGTGCAGGAGCCGGATTCATGGGATTTGTCGGTCCGGAGAGGCGGTCATTCCTGATGAAGGGGTATGGGAACGGGAACCGGGAAGGAATCCACCATGAAGAATTACGAACACAGCAACACGGAGCCTGTCGTGGTCATGCAGGGAGCAGTCACGGTGAGCATCGATCCGCAGAGTTCGAAGAAAGAAGTGGCTCGTGAAAAAACGGAAGCCGTGGAAGCGATGCCCTTCGCCAAGCGGATTCGCAAGGAGACCGCCCAGGCTCATCGCCTGGCGGAATCGACGAACTTCGTCAAAGGAATCCTTCGCGGTGTCATGGATATGGATAGTTTCGCCAACATGCAGGCGGGGATGTATCTCGTTTACGAAGCGATGGAAGC
The DNA here is from genome assembly GCA_012269595.1 of Planctomycetia bacterium. Taxonomy (GTDB): domain Bacteria; phylum Planctomycetota; class UBA8108; order UBA1146; family UBA1146; genus UBA12191. Next base: position 56,771 of record JAAXJX010000001.1, read on the forward strand.
CGAGCTGGAACGCCACAGGGATCATCCGGTGGTTAGCCAGGTTTACTTCGCTGAGCTGCGCCGCAGGGAAGTTCTCGAGCAGGACATGCAATTCCTTTACGGCGACGACTGGCGCGAACAGGTGCGCATGACTCCCATGCGCAGAAAGTACATCGACCGTATTCGTGAGGTGAGCGAGAAGGATCCCGAGTTGTTGGTGGCCCACAGTTACACCCGATACCTGGGTGATCTCTCCGGAGGGCAGGTCATCGCCAAGATTGCCCGCAGATCTCTCGGTTTGAGTGGGCCCGATGGCTTGCGTTTCTTCGAGTTCGAGCAGATTGAAGATGGCAAGGCCTTCAAGGAGGAGTACCGCAGCCGTCTCAATCAGCTGGAGTTGGACGAGATCCGCTCCCAGGCCATCGTCGAGGAAGCCAAACAGGTTTTCGCTCTCAATCAGAGCCTGTTTGAAGAACTGGAAGGAAGCTGGATCCGCGCGATCGCCAACTGCCTTCCCCGAATTTTCAACCGAAACCAGCGGGCCTAGGCCCGGAATCAGGAGGAACGTCATGGAAACCGTCAAACTGGGTGGGCAGACCGCCGCCATCGATGCCGATCACGGGTTCGATCGAGAAACCTTCAAGCAGTTCATTTCTTTCGATGTGGGTGAGGGTGCACCGATTTACTACCACAGTGTTGGCAAGCTGTATCGTCAACCGGGGGGTGAAGTGATCGCCGCCGTGGAGGCGTTGGTCAGTAATCGTCTGGTGCAGCAGGACGAGGATTCCGCAGAAGCCATCTGCCGGACCATCGTCATCTACCGTGATCCGGAGACGAATGAGATCCTCCAGGAAGATGACGGCCGCCACATCATTCGTGAATATCCGTACATCAAGGCCCAGTTCGAACTCAAGGATCGTCATGTGGTGATCCACACCGAAGGATTGAGTGGACCGCACCAGAATGGCCACTATGGCCTGGCCACCGTCAGTAATGACAAGGTCTACGCCCAGCGTTCAGGAGATCGGACCTTCTTCTACTGGACCCTCTACGGAGAGGTGGACACTCCCATCGGCAAGGTCTGGTTCAATGAGGCCTACAACGGCTCCACCGACCCCGATGTCATGGTCATGAACCGTTACGGAACCCTGCCCGCGTTCGCGGGTATGGGGGACGGTTTCATGCAGACCACCGCGGCTCGTATCGATTCTTACGAGGCACTCCCGGTGCACCTGCGTGAGTACGTGGAAGAGTACGCTCCCTCCCATGTAGGACCTCCCGTCGATGATGCGGAGATCGAAGCACTGAAGGAGCAGTACCTGGGGGATCAGCCACCTTTGGCCCCCAAATCTGCGGCCCCCGAAAAGCTGAGCCGTGAGGAGATCGCCGAGATTGCCGGGCAGTACTTCTCCTGCCTGCGCAACATGGAGGTCGATGCGCTGCTGGATCTCTTCAGCGAGGACGCCCTCAGCTGGGATCCGGTGGGAACTCCGCCGCTGCTGGTGAAGGACAAGTCGACGAACTACTTCCGCGCGCTTTCCAGTTTCTTCGAGAAGATGGCCCTGACCGAAGATGACATCTTTGTCGCCGGAAACGAGGCGGCGATTCGCTGGACCGGAGTCGCCAAACTGCGTTCGAAGGAGCGGGAATTGACCTTCGAGGGCATCTCGGTGTTCACCGTCAATGACGACGGCCTGATCTCCAGCGTACGCTCTTACTGGGACAAAAAAGGCCTGATGGCGAGCCTCAAGTAGTCCGCCGCGGAAGGATTTGAAAATGACAGATTTGCAGAAGGTCGACCCTGAGAAGTATGCCGCAGTCGCTGACAATTTTGTTTACGTTCACCGGGCACTGCGACGCGACCTGGATCGGATCATCGAAGGGGGGGAAGAACTCTTCCAGAGTGACTTCCCCCGCTTTGCACGGATTCTGGAGAAGCATTCCGAGTTGGAGGATCAACTCTTCTTTCCGGCCCTGGAGGAGCGAGTACCCGGGGTGACGCAGGAAAGCGAGGATCAGCACCAACAAGTGGAAACTCTGGTTGCAGATTTGGCGACAGGAAAGTGCAGCGATACTGCCAAGAGCCTCTTGCAGTTGCGTGAACTTCTTCACTCTCACCTGGAGGAGGAGGAGCAAAAGGTGATGCCTGCGATGATGGATCACTTTGAAGCAGCTGAGATCTGGGCCCTCGACGGGCGAATCATGGAGTTCTGTTCACCGGAATTCATGCAGGAGATGTTGCCCTGGTGGTTTGAGCACATCGATGTCGAGGATCGTGTCTGCGTTGCACAGAATATGGCGGTCGGGGTCCCGGCAGATTTTCTTCCGGTGCTGTGCCAGTGGATTGCTGCAGGTCTTGCGGAGTCGGAATGGGCAGAATTAATGGAGAAAGTTCCTGCACTGAAGATTCCAACCCCTTCCTGAAGCACCTCCAACCCTTTTGGACAGGGGAGCCCAACTGCGACCTTGATCCCTCCTCCCTGAGAGGCCACTATCGGTTCGGGCTTATTTGCAACGAACAGATTTTGGACTTTATGACGTCTTCTCTGTCGAGGGGGGTGGTGGATGCTGCATGCATTGAAAATTGCGGTTTGGGTGAGTGGGTTTGTTCTTCTGAATGCCGTCACAACATTGCTGTTTGTGCAGAGTGCGGCTCCAGTGGCTGCGGGTCCCAATAACTGTGTGGATGGAGATGTCAATGGTGACTCAGTCGTCGACATCACCGACCCGATTCACCTCCTGGGTTACATCTTTGAAGGGACACCGTTGCCAGTGGCCTGTGCCCAGCAACCACCCTTTGGAGACATCTTCAAATTGAGTGGTTCGCCCGAGCTGGAGTTGTCACCGCAAACCACTTTCGGTTGTAACACGGACAATCCTTCTCCTTTGGTTCCGGATTGCATGGCATATCCGATTTATTTCGGTACCGACGAGTTTGAAAGTGGAGTGCTCTCTGCTTCTCAATCGGATGTGGTCATTCAGGAAGAAGGCGTTTACTACCTCAAGTTCCAGCTCGACATGCAGATGTTGAGTGGGACCGGGGACCATGCGAGTGTGAGAATCTTGCGCAACGGCGTGGTCATCGAGGAAGAAATTGTCGGTGATCTTGTCGGACGCAAACAGGCCCAGGTGGAAACCATGGAGTTTTTCAACGCCGGAGATGTCCTCGAGTTCTCCTTCTTGCCCAGCTTTCAAGATCAGGAAGTCACTCCCGTCAACGGTGTCTACCCACGTACCCTCCACAGCAACGGGACCTGGGTCATCGGCTATCGGATGATGCATTAGGGGAGAGGGCTCCTCATTGGGGGGAGCCTGCAAATGGAAAACCCCGCTGAGCCGTAAAGCCTAGCGGGGCAAGGATCTCTAAATGTGGCCAGGGGCGGATTCGAACCGCCGACACCTGCATTTTCAGTGCAGTGCTCTACCAACTGAGCTACCTGGCCCGGTCGAGCAAAGAACTTACTGAGTCTTGAGGAATGCCGCAAGTCTTCTCTGGATAGAAGATTTTCTTCTGCCTGCGGTGTTCTTGTGCATGGTGCTCTTCTTGGCCGCACGGTCCAGCTTGATCTGGACGGCACGGGTCAGGGAAGTGGCTTTTTCCTTGTCCCCATCCTCCATCGCCTGAAGGGCGCTCTTGGTCAGGGTCTTGATCTCAGATTTGGCCATCCGGTTACGCAGGTTACGCTTGGCATCCTGACGAATTCGCTTCTTGGCCTGATTGTTATTCGGCATGGTCCTCTTTCCCCACAGACGCCTACATGGCGCTGCGGATCTCGGTCACTTTCTGGGAGACGTCGCGGAAACTGATATCCACTGACATGATCTCCTCCAGGTATTCGAGAGCCTTGTCGCTCTCACCCTTGGTTTGATGGGCGATAGCCAAATCATAGCGTACAGATTTGGCCAGGTCGCTGTCCGGTTCACTCAATCCTTCCAAAGCAGAGCCGTACTCCTTGATCGCCAGATCGTGGAGGGACTTGTTGAAGAAGGCTTTTCCAATGTTGTAGGTCGATCCCGTGACAAACTTGGGATCTTTGCGGGCGTTCTGGAACTGGGCGATGGCCTCGTCCCACTGTCCGTCCGTCAGCAGCAGCTCCCCGTACTGGAACTTGAGGGCAAAATCGGTCGGGTGCTCCTGCACGCGACGGGCGTAATCCTCGACGCGGAAGGCGTGCAGTTCCTTCTCGGCCTGCTCGATGGCGGCCGCATTACCCTCGGCATCCTCCATGCGCAGCGTCTCGATCTTGTCGACGTAGATCTGCTCGTTGAGGTTACCCAACTTGTCGGAGGCGTACATGTCCTGCGGGTTGACTTCGAGAGCCTTCTCGTAGGAGGTACGGGCGCCATCGAAATCGCGGGCCTTGAGCTGGATATCGCCCAGATCCCTCCAGAGACGGGAGTTCTCCGGATCTGCCTCCGCCTTTTCGCGGGCGACCTCGGCGGCACTCTTGGCGTCATCCGCCGAGCGAATGATGGTGGCGGCCTGCTCCAGTTTCTTCGATTCGTCCTCGTCCTTGAGGAGATCGCGGAAGGAGCCGTCGCCCTCTTTCTTGCGCTCTTCGGTCTTCGCCATCATTTGAGCGGCGGAGAGGTTACGGATCGCCTTGCCCGCTTCTCCGTCGGAGGGGGAGGCGGCACGAACCCGCTCCCAGCAGGCGATGGCCTCATCCAGTTCCTTGTCTTTTTCATGGAGACGGCCCAGATTCTTCCAGGCATCCATGTTGTTGGGATCCGCCTCGGTCGCTTCCAGATACGCCTGCTTGGCGGAAGCCATGCGGTCGGTGGCGAGGAAGGCTTCGGCGAGCTGGAAAAGTTCACCGGCACTCTGGGGCGCCACGCAGAGGAACTTTTCGATCTCGATGATCTGTTCCTCATACTTTTTCTGCATGCCCAGTTTCTTGATGGAACCGAGCAGCAGGGCGTTTTTCATTTTGACGAGACCGCCTCCGGTGGTGCTGCCACCGTTGGTCATGATGCGGGCGATCTGTGCCTGACGAAGACGCTTGCGCTCTTCCATGCGATCGGCATCGATCTGCAATCCCTGCTGGTAGAGTTCGATGGCGTAATCGAAGTTCTTTTTCTTGAGAGCCTGATCCGCCTTCGTGAAGAAGTTATCCGCTGCGGCCATATCCTCTTCTCTCCTGCTTCATCATGTGGTTTCCCCAATGGGGGAACCGATGGTTGGGCATGCCGGGGTCCTGAGATTTCTCACGGACTAAACCCGGGGACAAACCCAGATCAAAAAAAACCGGGGAATGCCGGGGGTCTGCGGGATTCTGAACCCTGTGATTCCGAACCCTCGGATACTGATACCTGGGTTCGGGATCGGCGGACCGACGGCGAAACAAGACTCCGGAAACCCCGGAGAGTACCCGTGGAGCCTTAAATGGTCAACAACTCCGGACCAGATTGGTACTTGGGTACTCTGGCCGATATCGGCCGTTACTGCTAGGATCAGGGCGTTCCCGGGGAGGATCCCGGGAGGATTCCCATTCGGAGGCCCCTTGAGCACACCTTCAGGACCCGGCAGAAAATCTTCCAATCCCTCGGAGGGGGATTCTGGGGCCCGTCAGGGGCATTTGAGGCCCTCTCCAGAAGATCTGCGACTGCGAGTCTACCCCGACCCGGTACTGCGCCAGAGGTGCCGACCTGTGGAGGTGGTGGACGATCGGGTGCAGGCCTGCATCGATCGCATGTTTGAGTTGATGTACGAGCATCAGGGGATTGGTCTGGCCGCTCCGCAGGCGGGGTGGGACGCCCGTGTCTTTGTGATCAATGTCGTGGGTTCCGAGGAGGAGCCGGATGGCCAGATGGCGTTCGTCAATCCTCAGGTGGAATTGATCGACCGGGACGAGCGCGATTCCTTTGAAGAAGGTTGCCTGAGTCTTCCGGGGATCCGCCTCGATGTCGAGCGTCCGATGAAGGTGAGAGTGCAGGCCCTTGATCGGGAGGGGAATCCCTTCACCCTCGAGGCGGAGGATCTCTTCGGCCGTTGTATTCAGCATGAAAATGATCACCTCGATGGAATCCTGATTCCATCACGGGTCTCGACCCTGCGACGGATGGCTGTTCGCGGAAAACTGCGCGAACTGGAAGAGGAATGGGATCCGAACTCTTGAACATCATTCGCGGTCTGTCCGAACTGAAGAACACCGACTTTTCTGAATCCGGAGTGCAGATTCCGGTGTGCACCATCGGATTTTTCGATGGGGTTCATCGGGGGCACGCCTCTCTGGTCAAGGATCTTTCCCGTTGGGCTCAGCAGTTGGGTGGGACACCGATGGTGATCACCTTCGCCAATCATCCGAAAGAGATCACTCTCGGTCATGCTCCGGCGATGTTGACTCCGGTCAGTACCCGATTGCAGCAACTGGAAGAGTTGGGCATCGAGTGGGTGATCCTGCTCGAGTTTGACGAAGATCTGGCTTCCTGGTCTGCGGAACGATTTGTCGATGAGGTGATTCAGGAATGCGTGCAGTGTCGTCACCTGTTGATGGGTTTCGATTCCGCTTTTGGGCAGGGAGCCCGCGGGACCTTTGACTATCTTCAGCAGTTGAATCTTGCTGATCTCGAACTGCGATCCTCACCACCCCTGTTGGTGGAAGGGGAGGCGGTCAGTTCCTCCGCAGTGCGAGCGTGCCTTCAGGAGGGGGATCTGCGGCGGGTGACCCTGATGCTGGATCGTCCCTATTCCCTTTCGGGGCCGGTGATTACCGGAGATCAGCGGGGAAGGACCATCGGTTTCCCGACCGCCAATCTCGATCCGGGCAAGGTCCTGGTCCCACCGGTGGGGGTATACGTCGGTCGAGCCATTCTGCTCGAAGAGGGTGGGTCACCGGGGGAGATTTGGCCGACTGCCATCAACATCGGCCGTCGTCCGACCTTCGGTACTCCGGAAGCTCCGGAGGGAACCCCTTTTGATCCCGCCCTTGATCGTCTGGAAGCTCATCTGGATGGGTTTTCAGGAGATCTTTACGGTCGCACCCTTGCGATCGAATTCCATCGACGCCTGCGGGGGGAGCGCAAGTTTTCATCCCTGGACTCCCTCAAGCAGCAGATCGTTCGCGATGTGGAATCGTTGCGGGATTGGTGGCGCGGTTTCGACGGGGGGGCTGCTGCGATCTAGCGGCGATTCCACTCGACAGTGCCGAAACGATTCTCGACCGCTTCAGAAACACGCTCGGCTTGCTCCTCAGTGAGATCGGTCTGCCACTTTTCAGCGGTCTCGCCTTCTATTCCCAACCACTTCTGCATCAGCAATTCCATCCACGACTGATCTTCTTCGACGGGGCGTGAGGCGGGGCCGCGGTGGAGGCTGCCCTCGATCAGAACCCGCCCCGGTCGGAAGGCGAGAGCGAGACCACCGGCCTTGACTGTTTCGCCATCAACTTCCAGCACCAGATCACTGGGTGATCGGCGCTGGAAGCAATCGACGACGTCGACCATCTCCTTTTCCCGATCCTCTCCTCCCCGGGTGTGAATCCCGGGAGAAAGCAAGCTACCCAAGACCTTTGAGATTTGGGTGGCCACCTTGCCAGGACTGCGATCGGGGAAGTGCGGTGAGGGGCAGGGGCCTGCGATGGCGATGGTCAGATCTTCGCCGTGAAGGATAGATCCACCACCGGTAACCCGGCGAACCGCTGGCAAACTATCCGCTTTATCACCGGGGCTGGACGTGGGGGAGGGCTGCGTTCCACTCAAGGATTGGGAACTGAAGGGATGAATCTGCGGGAACGATTCGTCGGAGGAGTTCTGTGGCCAGGATTGGAAGCGGCCGAGGGTCACGCAGGGGCGATCCCAGCGCGTCAGCCTCAACCACCAGCCTTCACTTTCGAGGAGCACCTCGTCGAGGGCCATGTTGGAGGCAGGATCGAGGGGACCCGGGTCGAGGAGGTGAATCTTTGCGGGTTTCAGAATCACCTCCCGGACCGGTCTTCTTCAGATGGGAGATCAGCTGTTGTTGAGCTGACTCTCGTAGTCGGCGGGGTTCATCAACTGGTCTTTCCAGGAATCGTCCGCAGGTTTGATCTTCAGCATCCAGCCTTCTTCGAAGGGGGAGTCGGTAATCGGCTCCTGGCTATCTAGGAGAGAGGCATTCGACTCGATGACCTGACCACTGATGGGCGAGTTCAGGGCGCTCACGGCTTTCACCGATTCGATTTCACCGAACTGCTGTTCAAAGTGAACGTCTTCACCCTCGCCGGGGAGTTCGATGTAAACCAGTTCACCCAGCTCACTGGCGGCAAACTCGGTGATGCCGATGGTGACGACACCGTCGTCCCCTTCCTGGGCCCACTCATGGCTGGAGAGGTAAAAACGATCAGCGGGTACTTCAGACATGCTCTGTCTCCCTCGTCTTTCGGTCCCGTTTTCCCGCGAAGATTTCTCGCGAAGAAAGGGACTCTCTTCCCTTTGGATCCTGGTCGGAAAGATCCCGATTCTTCCCCGACTCTGGTCCGGGGAAAATATGATTGAGACGCCCCCTGAATGCAAGGATTTGCCCAGAGGGATCTCGACGTCTTTAAACCTTTTCTGTCTCTCTGCGGTAGAAAGGCAGTGGATGCGGCTTCAGGTCGGGAGTTTGGCGTCCGAGATCAACCTGAAGGGATGCGTCTTCGGGAATCCCGGAATCGACATATCCACAGGCGATCGCCACTCCCAGTGTCGGTGAGGGGGAGCCACTGGTCACCTCTCCCACGACTTTGCCCTCATGAAGGATCGCTGCACCCTGACGAGCCGGACGACGACCATCCACCGTGAATCCCCTCATGCGCCTCTGGGGGCCGCGGGACTCGATCTCCTGCAGGGCGGACTGACCGATGAAGGGAGTGGTCTTGTGGAGGCCCACTCCGAACTCGAGTCCGGCAGAGATGGGATCGATCTGTTCCGAAAGCTCATGGCCGTAGAGCGGCATTCCCGCTTCCAGACGCAGGGTGTCGCGGCACCCGAGACCACAGGGGTGTACGTCCTCCGACAGGTCGACGAGGGCGTCGAAGACCGCTTCCGCATGCTCCGAGTCGACGTAGATTTCAAATCCATCCTCGCCGGTGTAGCCGGTCCTCGAGATCCAACCCTGAAGAGGGGTTCCCGTGAGGTTGACCGTTGCTGCACCGACCCTGTAGTAGCCGAGTGTTTCAAGGCTTCGCCCTTTGGGACGCTCGATGTGGGGGGCGAGGAGGCCCACCGCCAACGGACCCTGAAGTGCCACCATCGCCAGACTTTCACTGTGGTCGACGATATGGGCACCTTCGAGTTTCTCTTCAAACCAGGGCAACAACTTGTCGCGATTGCCGGCATTGACCACCAGCCACCAGCGATCGGGGAGGCGGTAGACAAGGATGTCATCCAGGATGCCGCCGTCCTCCTGGCACACCAGTGAGTAACAGACCTGACCCTTTTTCATCGACGAGACGTCGCGGGTCAAAACCTTGTCGAGGGCGGTGACGGGATCATCTCCAACCACCTCGAAGCGGCCCATGTGGCACAGGTCAAAGACTCCAGCCTGCTTGCGCACGGTGTGGTGTTCCTCCGTCAATGCGGAGTACCACACCGGCATTTCAAAGCCGCCGAATTCGACCAGGCGAGCACCATGTCGCTGGTGTGCGGAGTTGAGAACGGTTTTCTTCATCTTGGTCGGCTACTTTCCATTGGGCCTGGAACCGTTGTGACTAGAAGTCAAAGTCGTCGTCACCGCCACCGGAACTTTCCTCCGGAGATTTGTTCAGTTCCTTCTTTGCCCACTCTTCATCCACGAGTCCACGAACTTCCAGTTCCTGAACGATGAACTTGGTGTCATTCCAACGGAAGCCGGCAAAGCCCTTGCGGTATTTGTCGGTGGTCAGTTTGACGGTGGTCTCCCCATTGATTTTTGCCTCGAGGACACCCTTTTCGTCCTCGGAGCGCTTGAAGTAACGGACCTCAAAATCGTAGGGCTCACGCTTCTGGACCCAGTCCTTGGGGCTCTTGCGGTACATCTTGATCGGGCTGACGACGGTAGCGGTCTTCAGGCCGTCGTTGTAGACGCGGGCATTGGCTCCATAGGAGACGGCATAGAAGTCGCCGCCACCATCGGACATGAGAACGAGCTCGAACTCGGGCTTGTTGATCAACAGCTGGAACTGGACCTTGGCCCGAATCACCACGCCGTCTTCAAAACCGGCATTGACGATGTGATAACCCGCAGTATTTCCTGCCAAGACGTAGTTGCCGTCCTGACCGGTTCCGACACCCTCATCGCCTTCAAAGATGGCGTTGGCGGGATCTCCGGAGAGGCGCTTCATGTCCTGCTGAAGTTCGGTTCCGGCGGACCAGTTGAGGCTCAGACTGCCCTTGGCGGAGTTGTACTCGGCCACACCGCTGAAGAGGCCGGGGAGTCCGCTGGAGAGATCGCTGTTGTCGCCACCGACACCGATGTCGGGAATGTCGATGTCATCGATTCCGGGGACTTCGTCCCCGCCTCCGTAACCTCCGCCGTTTCCATTGTCGTCACTGTATCCGCTGTTGTTGCCACCACTGTTGTTGTTATTGGCAGCCAGTTCACTGCGTTTGGCAGTCTCAAGGGCTCCCACGTATCCGGTTTTGGCATCGCGGTAACTGCGGGCTGCACCATCGAAGTCACCGGACTCGTAAGACTGGTCACCCAGGCGCTCACGGTCACGGGCGTACTCAAGGTCACGCAGCGCTTTTTCCTCTGCCCCGGCATCCATCGCGAGCTGCTTCTTCTCCTCCATCAGGACTTTTTCCTGATCCGCCTTGACCTTCTCCTGCGACTTGCGACCGACCTCTTCGAGGGCACGGTCAAGGTCACCGATGGCGTAGCCGATGTACTTCTTGGCACTCTTGGCCTTGCCGTCCTTGATGTACTTCAGTGCTTTTTCATAGCTTCGTTTGGCACCGTCGATCTCAGAGGAGGCGAGCTTTTCAGCACCAGCGGCCTTCGCTGCTTCCAGTTTGTCGGCGTAGGCTTTCTTCTGGCCCTCGATCTCTTCCATCTCCCCGGCGATCTTGGTCACATCCTTGAGGATCGTGTCGAACTTCCTCTTGGCGGAACGGATCTGGGTGCGGGCTTTTTTGCCTTCACCGTCATCGAGGTATTCCTTGGCGCGGTTGAGCACCTTGGTGGCCGCTTCAAAATCGGAGGCCATGTACTTCTCGGCTTCAGCCGCAGAGGCTTCCGACATCAGCGCTTCCGTCTCGGAGATCAACTCTTCAACCTGGGAAATCAGGTCATCGGAGGCGCCTCCGGATTCACCTTCAGGATCAGAAGAAGCATCTCCTCCTCCGCAACCGGAGATGGAGAAGGCGAAGACGGAAACCAGCAACAGGGCCAACAGTTTCCGCAGGGGGTGAAGAGTGCCATCATGGGCCTGGGCAGCGAGGGACATCGCTTTCCTCCCGACATTCAGTTGGAGTCTGCAGGACAGACCGGAACAGGTTCTCGGCAATTCGGGAAACTCCCGATCCGTCGAACCGGAGAAAATGTTTACAAATGATTCTGGATCTTAGCCTTCACCGTCAGTGGGCTCAAGGTCAGCGGCGGGTCTGGAAGGCGGAGAAACCTCGAAATTGGCCGAACTCCAGCCCAGCAACTTCAACTCTCCGAGGAGTTGCAGGCCCGCTTCCATGGAAACTTCCTGATCCGCCTGAATTGTGAAGGAGTTCAGACGGGTTTCTTCCGGTAACTGAGCAAGAAGAGGGGTCAGATCCTCGAGAGTGAAGACGTTGTCCTGCCAACGGATCGAACCGTCTTTGAGAAGCACCAGAATCAGACCTGAATCTTCTTTCTCCAGAGGGGCGGCGGAGGAATCCCCGCGGGCCTGGGGGAGTTGGACATCGATCAACTGGCGATCATCGAAACTGGCAGTCACCAGCAGAAAGATGACGAGCAGAAAGATGACATCAAGCAGGGGAGCCAGAACATCTCCCCATTTGGGTGCGGCCCCCTTGCGTCGAAGTTTGCGCGCCTTGAGGGTCGACATCAGGAGGCCTTTTCGGAGGTCTGGACCGGTGCAGCCTTCTTTGCGGTCTTGCGCGGAGTGACCTGATTGAGAAGGTCGACCAGATCCGCTCTGGAACGTTCGATGTCATCGGTGAACAGATCCACTTTGTGGCTGAACCAGTGATAGAGAAGTGTGGCCGGAATTGCCACGGCCAAACCTGCAGCGGTGGTGGTCAGTGCGCGTCCGATACCGTCGGCGATAATTTCACCGTTAACTCCGACTCCAGTGGCGAGCCCGCCCGCCATTCCGTCGAAGGCATCGATCATTCCCCAGACGGTACCGAGGATGCCGATCAACGGAGCGACCTGAGCGACGACGCTGACCACAGGCAGATATCTCTCGAGGCGCTGGATCTCAGCGATGGCCACGCTGTCCATCCGGTCGCGAAGGATTTGCAAAGGTTGGCGTGCAGATTGAAGTCCCGCGGTCCATGTCGCGGCCACGGGGCCGGGAACCTGTTCTGCCAACTCGATTCCACCAGCGATGCCATCCTCGGCAACCGTGGTTTTCATCTCTTCGAGAAAGTCTTCATAGTTGACCGTGGCAGCCTGAAAACTGCGGAAACGAACGATGGCGATGGTCACGACTGCAATGCTGGCGAGCAGCAGGGGCAGCATGAAAAAGGGACCGCCGATCCAGAAGAGTTCGATCATCCCTGGTCACCGATGGTCTGTTGCTGTTCTTCTGCGTAACGACCAATCGACATGTACTTCTCGAAACGAGTCTGCTTGCGTGCCTCGGGATCCTGATCACTGATTTCATCGAGGTGGCGGAGGATGGTTTCTTCCAGGCGACGGATCGTTTCATGGGGCTCCCGATGAGCTCCCCCGACCGGTTCTTCAACCACTTCGTCGACGATGCCAAAGGAAGAGAGATCGGAACTGGTCAACTTGAGAATCTCTGCTGCTCGCGGTGCGTGGGCGGCATCTTTCCAGAGAATGGCGGCGCAACCCTCTGGTGAGATAACGGAGTAGTAAGAGTTCTCGAGCATGAGAATGCGATCCGCCACTCCGATACCGATGGCGCCGCCACTTCCACCCTCGCCGATGACGATGGCGATCACCGGAACCTTGAGAGAGGCCATCTCCTGCAGATTTTTGGCGATGACAAACGCCTGTCCGCGCTCTTCTGCCTGGATACCCGGGAAAGCTCCCGCAGTATTGATGAAGGAGACGATGGGAATCCCGAACTTTTCCGCCAGGCGCATCTTCTTGATGGCCTTGCGGTATCCCTCCGGATGGGGCATGCCAAAGTTGCAGGCCACTTTCTCGGGATTGGTCTTACCCTTGCGGTGGCCGACGATCATCACCTTGCGGCCGCGGATACGGCCGAGCCCAGTGACGATGGCAGGGTCATCCCGGTAGGCCCCATCTCCGTACAACTCGAAGAAGTCGGTGACGAAACCCTTGATGTAATCGCTGGTCAATGGGCGTTGGGGGTGGCGGGCGATCTGAACGCGCTGCCACGGATTCAGGTGGGAGTAAATGGCGCGCTTTTTCTCCTCACACTTGCGTTCCAGCTCTTCCAGCTGGCCCGAAAGGTCGATTTCGGAACTCTCGGAAAAGGACCGCAACTCGGCGATGCGGTTCTCCAGTTCCACGATCGGAGCCTCGAAATCGAGGCCGTGTGCGCTGGACTCATTCTCCATCGATGATTCTTCCCATTCTGCGGGGGGTCTACTCCCGCACCGTGTTCGGTGAAGCGGACATGGTACGGCGGGAAAAGGGGGGAGGCCAGCGCTCCGGTGCGCTTGCCCGGAGCGCCGGCGGAGTCCACAATCGGCGTTCTTGCCGGGGGGGCCCCGGCGAACCCCGGCAGATCTCCCTGATTCAGGAGTTTCGATGTCCGTCACCTATACCGTTACGGTGATCCATGACAAGGATCCCCAGCCTTCGCCCCAGACCGAACTTCGGGAGGCTCTGCAGAGAGTGCAGCCGGAGGTCACCATCCTTCGTCCGCCCGCCTCCGATCCGGTCTACTACCTTCAGGTTCCGGATGAGGATGCAGACAAAGTGGCCGTCCTCGCCCAGGAGTTCCTCGCCGGTTCACCGGCGTGCAGCGCCATCGTCCAGAAAGGACTCGATCTTCCCGCAAGGGCAGAGGATGAAGCGGCGATCATCGTCCAGCGCAAGCCGGGGGTGATGGATCCTGTTTCGCAAAGTGTGCTGCATGCGATGAATGAATCGGGATTCCAGAAAGACGCCTGTCAGGTGCGCACCGGTTGGCGTTACCGTGTGGCGGCAACCCCCGTCTCGAAGGACAACCTCAGTGAAGTTGCGGGAGAACTGGGTAACGAAATCGTCGACGAATGGTTTACCTATGCCAAGGGGGAAGCGGAACAGATCAGCGATCCCTTCCGAACCTTCCCCGCGGAAACCGGAGGCCGGGTCGAGATCGAGTTGCTCGACGTCTCCGACGAAAGACTTCAGCAGATCAGCGACGAAGGCGGACTCAGTCTCGATCTTCGTGAGATGCAGACGATTCGTGATCACTATCAGGGACTCGGTCGCAACCCGAGTGAAATCGAATTGGAAACCATTGCTCAGACCTGGTCAGAGCACTGTTGTCACAAGACCCTGACCGGTCGCATCCGCCATGGTGATCTCGTTTACGGCAACATGCTCAAGGAAACGATCTTTGCGGTCACCCGCGAGTTGGACAAGCCGTGGTGCTGGTCCGTTTTCAAGGACAACGCCGGAGTCATCGCCATCGATGACGAGTGGGGGGTGTCCTTCAAGGTGGAGACCCACAACCACCCCAGTGCCCTGGAGCCCTATGGAGGCGCAGGCACCGGGATCGGCGGTGTGATCCGCGATACCCTGGGCACCGGACTCGGGGCTCGTCCGGTTCTGAATACGGATGTCTTCTGCTTCGCTCCGCTTGATACGGCGGAGGAGGATCTGCCCGCAGGAACCCTGCACCCGCGCCGCCTGCTCAGGGGTGTGGTTTCCGGAGTGCGCGATTACGGCAACCGCATGGGAATCCCCACTGCCAATGGTGCCATCCATTTCCACCCCGACTTCGCCGGCAATCCTCTCGTCTTCTGTGGCTCCGTCGGACTGATCCGCAAGGAGCATGTCGACAAGGAGGTCAAGCCCGGCGATTGCATCGTCGCCATCGGTGGTCGCACCGGCCGCGATGGCATCCACGGAGCGACCTTCTCCTCACGAGAGTTGACGGAAGAATCGGAAGTGGTCTCCTCCGGTGCCGTACAGATTGGCAACCCCATCGAAGAGAAAAAGGTTCTCGATGCCATCCTGCGTCTGCGAGATGAAAATCTGTGCCGGGCGGTGACCGACTGCGGGGCCGGTGGCTTCTCCAGTGCGGTCGGTGAAATGGGTGAGGAAACCGGAGCGGACGTCTATCTCGAGAGAGCTCCGCTGAAGTACGACGGTCTCGGTCCCACGGAAGTGTGGATCAGTGAGGCCCAGGAGCGCATGGTGATGGCGGTCGACCCGGAGAAGATGGATCGACTGCGTGAGATCCTCGCCGAAGAAGAAGTGGAATGCGCCGTTTTGGGTGAGTTCCGCGGAGACGGAAAACTGCGCCTGCACCACAACGGAGAACTGATGGGGGAGATGGACGTTCATTTCCTTCATGAGGGACGCCCCGATTATGAGCGTGTCTCCGAAGTTCCGACGGTTCCCGCAGAAGTGCCGGTGAACCCGCATGGGGTGAATGTCGCTGATCTCCTCTCGATCCTTCTGGCGGATGGCAATGTCGCCTCCAAGGAAGCGGTGATCCGTCAATACGATCACGAGGTTCAGGGTCGTATGACCCTGCGACCGCTGGCGGGAGCGGATCGGGATGCACCAATGGACGGTTGCGCCCTCGATCCACTGCGCAATGGTGCCCATCAGGTGGTGGTGGCCAATGGTCTCGCCATCGGTATCGGTGCCGTCGACACCTATCAGATGGCGTGTCACGCCGTCGACGAATCGCTGCGTAATGTGGTCGCCTCCGGCGGAACCCTCGACCGGGCCGCCCTCCTCGACAACTTCGCCTGGGGTGATGTGCGCGATCCGAAGATCCTCGGGGAACTGGTCGAGTGCTCCCGGGGCGCTGCCGATGCGGCACGGATCTATGGCACTCCTTTCGTCTCCGGCAAGGATTCGCTGCACAACACTTTCCGCTCCGGAGGGGTTTCCAAATCGATACCGCCGGTACTGCTCGTTTCGGCCATCTCCATCGTTCCGGGAGCACCGCAAACGGTCGGCAGTGATCTGAAGGCCAGTGATTCGGTAATGGTTCTCGTCGGACCGGACGCGGCCCTGCCGGGAAGCCTGTGTCAACCGTACCTCGGGGGAAGTGGAGGAGCACCCGCCGCCTTTGATGGTGAGTTGGGACTGAAGATCCTCAACACCATTGCCGCAGGGATGAAAGAGCGCCGCTTCCGTGCGGTCCACGACCTCAGTGAAGGGGGACTGGCGGTCGCCGCCGCCGAGATGACCTTCGGTGGCGGGGGCATCGGTATGGTCCTCAATGTTCCCGAGGGTGCGGAGAAGTGGAACTTCCTCTTTGGTGAGGGACCGCACCGCTTCTTCCTGGAAATGAACGTCGATCAGTGGGAGTCCTTCCAGCCCGAGTGTGAGGCTGCGGGAATCCCGGTGATGCCCATCGGACACACCACCGATCAGGGGCATTTTTCGATCCAGCATACGGGGGGAACCCTCGTCGATGCTCCGGTGAACCAACTCAAGAAACAGTGGCAAAAGACTCTGGAGGCAGCATGGCCGGTGGAGTAGATCAGGGAGCGCCGAAGGCGCTGGTCCTGCGTGCAGCGGGAACCAATTGTGATGAAGAAACGGTCCACGCCCTCGAGTTGGCCGGGGCATCCGTCCAGCTGATGCACGTCAACGCCCTCAGTGAATCTCCCGAGGTTCTCGAAGAGGTGGGCCTGCTGGCGATCCCCGGTGGCTTCACCTTTGGGGATGACGTCGCCAGTGGTGCAGTCCTCGCCCACATTCTGGAAAAGCGTCTCTCCAGAGAGTTGCACGCCTTTGTGGAACGGGGTGGACTGGTTGTGGGAATCTGCAACGGTTTCCAGGTACTTGTACGCCTCGGACTTCTTCCAGGAGGGGAAGATCGGGGAGCATTGCTGTGGAACAACTCGGCACGCTTTGAAGATCGCTGGGTGCACCTGCAGGCCGGCGACGCCGACTGCCCGTGGTTTGTTCCCGGAGAGCGTTACTTCATTCCGGTTGCCCACGCCGAAGGTCGCTTCGAGTGGTTCCCCAAAGAGGGAGCGGCGCCTCTGGAAGAGAACCGGATTGCATTCCATTACACCGATGAGAACGGCAACAAGGCCGAGTATCCGCAGGATCCCAATGGATCGCACCGCGCCATCGCCGGCCTGATCTCTGCTAACGGCAACGTCCTTGGAATGATGCCGCACCCGGAACGCTTCGTGCGTCCGGAGCACCACCCGTCGTGGATGCGGTTGCGCGCCGATGGCGGAGTGCCCTCTGAAGAGGAGCTGCCGGTTCCTTTGGGGCTTTCGATCTTCCGTCGGGCAGTGGAGATGCTGCGTCACCGATCCGGTGAACTGGTGGGAGAGAGCGAGGCCTCTTGAGTTCGGGTTCTTCCGCAATTCGCCGACCCTGGATCTGTCGCGAAGTCGATGAAACCATCGCTTCCGAATTGGCACGTCAGTTGGGGACGCCGGAAGTGGTCTCCCGTTTACTGGTCGACCGTGGTCTGACCACGCTGGAGGAGGCCCGCGCCTTCCTCGAACCCAAATGGAATGGCCTTCACGATCCTTCCGAGCTGCCCGATCTGGAGGAAGCGGTCGACATGATCCTTGC
>JAAXJX010000052.1 GCA_012269595.1 Planctomycetia bacterium
CCCGAGGGTGCTCTTGCCGCAACCGGACTCACCGACGACTCCCAGTGTTTCACCGGCTTGAACCTTCAGCGAGATCCCGTCGACCGCTTTGACATCGCCGACGTGGCGCGAAAGGATCCCTCCATGAACCGGAAACCAGACCCGCAGGTCTTCCAGCTCCAGGATCGTTTCGTCTTTGTGGGTGGGCTTTGAATCGTCGCTCATGCCGAGCCCCCCTTCGTGGATTCTGCCACATGACAGCGAACCCAATGGCCATCCCCCATTTCCCTCAATTCGGGAACTTCCTGTCGGCAGCGATCCTCCACAAAGGGACAGCGGGTCGAGAATCGGCAACCTGGAGGCCAGTCAAAGATGCTCGGCACGATTCCGGGAATCGTCTCCAGTTCATCCTGCTGCTCATCCAACTCGGGTCGAGGCAGGCTTCGGAGCAGTCCCTGGGTGTAGGGATGCAGAGGGTTGCGGAACAACTCCCGCACCGGAGCCACTTCCTGAATCTTGCCGCCGTACATGACGACGACGCGATCACAGGTCTCAGCCACCACTGCCAGGTCATGGGTAATCAAAAGGATCGACGCACCCTCCTGCTGTGATTTCATCTCCAGCATCAGATCGAGGATTTGCGCCTGGATCGTCACGTCCAGTGCGGTCGTCGGTTCGTCCGCAATCAACAATGCAGGCTGCAGGGAGAGAGCCATGGCGATCATCACCCTTTGACGCATTCCGCCGGAGAATTGATGCGGGTAGTTATCGAGTCGAGCCCGGGCATCGGGAATCCCGACCTTTTCCAGCATCTCGACGGCGCGGTTATTCGCTTCTTCTTTACTGGCTCCGATGTGGTGCTGAATCGCCTCGCGCATTTGGAAACCGATAGTGAAGACCGGATTCAATGCGGTCATCGGCTCCTGGAAGATCATGGCGATTTCATTACCGCGGATCTTGCGCATTTCGTCGTAGTCCATCGCCAGAAGGTCACGTCCACGGAAGATCGCCGAGCCCTTGCGGATTTTTCCGGGAGGATCGGGAATCAATTTGAGAAGGCTCAAGGCGGTAACTGATTTGCCACACCCGGATTCACCCACCAGCCCCAGAACCTCACCCGGCATGATGTCAAAGCTGACCCCATCAACTGCCTGGGCAGTTTTGCCCTCCACAGTGAAGTCGGTGTGCAGGTCTCTGACACTGACCAGCGGTTCCTGTTGGGAGTCGGTTTTCTTGTTCTTGTCCGCCATCGCCATCACCTCAGCCTCGAGAAGACTTTGGGATCAAAGGCTTCACGAACGGCCTCGCCGATGAGGACGACGAGGAACAGGGTTGTCGCCATCGCCAACACCGGCAAGAAAACCAGATGCGGCGAAGTGGTCAGGAACTGGAAGCCCTGATTGAGCAATCTTCCCCAGGAGGGATCGGTCGGTGGCAATCCAAAACCGAGGAAATCGAGGGAGACCAGTGAGCTGATGTAATTCACAAATGAGAAGGGTGCCCGGGAAATCACCGGAACCATCGAGTTGGGCAGAATGTGACGCATCATGACGGTCATGTCGCTGACGCCACTGCCAATGGCTGCCTGCACGTAATCCCGCGCTTTCTCCCGATAGAACTCACCCCGAATCTGGTAGGTGATCGCCATCCACGATCTCAGTATCACCAGGAAGATCACCAGAACCCAGAAGCCGGGATCGACGATACTGGCGACGATCATGATCAGGAACAGGAACGGAACCGATCCCCAAATCTCAATGAATCGCTGCAGGAGAATGTCGGTCCAGCCACCGTAGTAACCCATGATGGCCCCCGCCAGAATCCCGACGATGTAGCCGGCGACGAGTACCATCAGGGAGAAACCGACGCTGACCCTGAATCCGTAAGCCAGCAAAGGCAGCACGTCGATTCCGGCATCACTCGTTCCGAGAGGCGCTTCCCAGGTTTCAAGGAACCTCGTCGACAGCTTCAGTCCTGCGGTCAGGGTTTCTCCCGGCGTGATCGAAAGGATTTCGACTTCACCCGAGAAACCGTCTTCAGAAACTTTTCGTACGATGACAATTCCTGAGACCTCCACCGGTCCGGAATCGGTTGTGGGTTTCAGGGCGTAGAATTTGGTGTCCGCTGAGAGAGGACTCTGATCACCGGAAACACTGGCCGCGGTAATGCGCATTCCAAGACGACCGCCATATTCCATGTCGACCTGTTCGCCCAACATGGCACCCTGACGCGCGGGCGTTAGCCCCGGTATGTACAGCGAAGGATCATGGGGTGCGGTTCCTGGCAGATCGAGGCGGTTCTTGTATGGGCCATGACGATACAGGGGCCAGACCACTCCGGCGCCCCCATCCAGAAACACCTTTTCGATGGAAGCCAGCTGCTCGAGGCCGTCACGAAGCTGAACCACTTGTTTCTCGGCAGCCGCAAGATCCTCGACCAGCCACTCTTCCGGCTCTTCTCCGTCCGCCTCGTACTCTTCAATCTCCATGCGGACATCTTCAATCTCCATTTCCAATTCGGAGATGTCTGATTTCTGCTTCTCGACGATGGGGCCGAATGCGGCTTCAGGGTTTTCCACCAGACGGGCAAATTCGGTGTAGTCGAGGGGGCCTTGACCCGGGATTCCGAAATCTTCGGAACGATCAAAGGTGGTCAACGGACCTTCCATGAAGAAGCACCAGGTATTGGTCAAATCCCTGACCGCTGGATAGGCCACCTGATCGCCGTAACGGATCATCACCGGCTTGTCATTGACGAGCACTTCCAGAAAAAGAGATGTGGTAAAGAGACTGGTGATGATGACAAAGGAGTAATAACCGCGTCGGATCGACTTGAAGCGACGGATTCTTTTCTCAGCGAGCGGACTCGATTTCCAACGGATGCCTGCCAGTCGCAATATCCCTTTGAAAATCCACGGGATTCCCTTCTGGGTAAACCAGACACCGACAACCAAAACCAGGAGGACCAGCAAGAACTTCATCGCCCCCCCCTACTTGAACCGGATCCGTGGATCGATGGCAGCCCAAATGAAATCACTGAGGATGTTCCCGGTGAGGCGAATCAAGACTCCAAATACCAGTGTTGCCAGAATGATCGGATAATCTCTGCGAATGATGGACTCATAGCCCAGCAAGCCCATTCCAGGAATATTGCAGACCTTTTCGATCAGGAAAGAACCGGCAAAGATGATCCCGAGGAAATGACCGATTCCTGCGGTGATGGGGATCAGTGAATTGCGCAGGGCATGGACGTAAATCACCCGCCCCTCCGGCAGCCCCTTGGCAAAAGCGGTACGCACGTAATCGGCACCGAAATTTTCCAGAAGCGAATTCTTCATCAGAACGGTCATACTGGCGAAGGAGCCCACCAGATAACCAAACATGGGCACCAGCGTGTGATGCACCTGATCCTTGATGCAGCGCCAGTATTCACCTTGCTCCCACCAGAGATCCCAACCTTCGGAACGGAACCCACCCAGCGGAACCACGTTCCAGTAGGTTCCACCACCCAAAAGGACCAGCAACAGAAGGCAGGCCACAAATCCGGGAGTCGCGTAACCGAGGAAGACCAGAACACTGGTGCTCGTATCGAAGAGGCCGCGGTGGTGAACCGCTTTACCGATTCCCAGTGGAATACAGATCAGCCAGGTCGCCAGATAACCAATCAACCCAAAGTAGATGGAGATGGGGAACTTCTGGGTAATGACGTCGAGGGCATCTTCGTTGTACGTGAAGGAGCGACCGAAATCGCCCTGTAGAATTCCGCTGAAGCCCACCTGCACATTGTAGTAGGACCCCCTGCGACTCGCTTCCTTGTTCTGTTCAGCCAGAATGTTGCCAAGGTTTTTGAAAGCCTGATCTTTATCTGCGGCAAGACTGACCAGTGCAGCCCAGCCCGGATTCTCCGCAAGTTCGGCATCGGTGACAGGCCTCATGAAACGGGTACCGCTTAGCTGCCAGCCTTTGGATTCCAGGTGCTGCTTCAAAGCCGGTCGTGAAGCCAGGCCTTCTGAAAGCAATTCACCAGCCCGCTGGAAAAAGTCTTCTTCACCGGGCAGGGCCTCATTCGCCTCCACCAGTAGAGTGGCACCACGGAATTCCGCAGAGGAATTCAGCAGAGCGCTATCGTAGGCTTTTTCAGTATCCCGAAAATTAACCCAGGCCACTTCGACCCGATTCCAGAATTCAGGATCGGCTTCACGCTCTTTCAGGGTGACCGGAGTTCGATCCTTGCGAGGGTAAACACCGAGCCACTGCATATAGGCAATCGGAATCGGCTGGTCGAGATTGTAGTAGGCGCGGAGTTCCTCCCGAGCTTTTTCATCGAGACCGACATCGGTTCCACCGAGTCCTCCTCCACCTCCGCCACCCTCCTGGGCAGCTGCGGCGCGCATCTGGTTTTCCAACTGTTCGATGGGACCACCCGGGGTCACGCGAAGAACCGCATAGACCATGAACGTGATGACCAGAAAGGTGATCGGCACCAAGAGCAGACGGCGGGCAAAGTAGGTCCACATGCCGCTCATGAAAGACCACCTTCACGGCGACCGTCAGAGCCGGCAGGGGAAGCTGTCGGGGATTCCACGATTACTCTGACGCCTTTTCAGGGGACTCCATGCGCTCCTTGACCCCCCAGGGATCAATCACGTCAGGAATCAGCGGAAGGGAACTATTCTTCTCCCTGGCCTCGGTCAACTTCTCCTGTATCTCAGGAGTGGTCCACCACATGCTCCAGATATTGTTCGAGTCGCCGGTTCGACTGAGCACCTTTTCAGGAACACCGAATCGGTTCCACGACAGGATTCTCTCAAAGGGTGCGTACCAGCTGAGAGCCACCGGGTGCTCCTTGAAGATCAAACCGTCGATCTCCTGCATGATCCGAGTCTGCTCTTCGATATCGAAGCTTTTGTCGTACTGCTCCATCAGGCGGTCGACCTCTTCGCTGGCAAAGCCGGAAATGTTGTTGTTGTAGGGCTCGTTGGCCAGATCACTCTTCCAGGAAGTCAGAGGATTGGGGAAAAGAATCCCTCTCCACGCCTGCGAGTGAAGAACAAACTGTCGCTCGCTGATTTTTTTCATCAGGGCGTTGTAGTCCATCAGCTCCAGCTTCATTTCAATGCCGAGCTTGCGCAGCCCTTCGGCCACGACCTGATGGATCCTCGTTGACGATGCAAATCCGTATTCGAGAGTGAATGAAAGGGCTTTGCCCGTTTCCTCATGAACCCTGATTCCATTGGCATCTCGCTGTGTATACCCCGCTCGGTCGAGGAAACGCTCCGCTCGACGGGGGTTGTAACGCACCTTGCGATTCTTGGGGTTTCCCCAGCGGCTTCCAGGGTAGTAACTGTCTAGATATTCGTACTGGTTGAAGAACAGTTTCTCAAACAGGGTTTCGCGATCGTAGCCGTAGCAGAAGGCCATGCGGACGTTTTTGTCGTCAAAGGGCCACTCCCGCATATTGAGCATGTAACCCGAGAAGGACTGGGGCTGCTCGTTGTAGACCTTGCGCTTCTGGATCCAACCTTTCTGGATCGCTTCAAATCCGGTTTCTTCAGCCCACCGCTGCGCTCTCAGAACGACGTAGTAATCCAGTTCACCCGCCTTGAACTTCTCAAAGGCGAGTTCCCGGTCCCGGACGACGATCAACTGGATTTTGTCGAAGTTGTACATGCCGGTGGAAGTCCGAGTTTCACGCCCCCACCAGTCATCCCGGCGGTAGAGGGTCACGGAAATTTCCTGCTGAATGCTGTCCTCACGCAGTTCGTAAGGCCCCGATCCCGGAATCATCTTCCAGTTGAACTCATCGAGATAGACGTCACCGGGGATTCGGATTTGCTTTGCAGGATAAATCGCCAGACTTGCGGAGAAGTAGAGGAAGGTTCTCCAGGCTTTCTTTTTGGTTTTCACAGAGACCACGCGATCGTCGTGTGCGACCGGCTTTTCGTAGTACTCGGTGTAGAGATTGGCGCTCATCGGATCCTTGATGTCTGGATCGACGATGTGCTCGTAAGAAGCGACGACGTCATCTGCGGTGACGGGAGTCCCGTCCGAATAACGGGCGCGCTCGTCGATGCGGTACCAGAAGACCTGGTGATCTTCTTTTTCCTCAATGATCCAGTGCGAGGCCAATCGCGGCAGCCACTCCAGAGTTTCCGGGTGAATCGAAAGCAGGAATTCATGGGTCAGTGAGTAGATATCGGTGATGGTCGTCAAATTTGAGTTAGGACCATCGCGACGCAACGTCGGCAGGAAGTTGGGGATATTGGTTCGCAACTCCCCACCATGGACGGCATCGGGACTTCCGATGGGCTCGAAATTGTCGTTGGTGGTCCAGGTGCGACCGTCGATCTCTACCGTGCTGTAATCTGCCAGCGCCAGCGGGGATGCGAAGCCAATGAACAGGATCAGAACCGACAGGGCCAGACAGGCTTTGGACAGACCGGAATTCCACATGGCGAACCTCCGAACGATTTCGGGTGCGGGCTTCTCAGGCGGGTTCAACCCGCCTGAGGCAAAGTCAGCGAAGAGATTTGTAAGGGGTGAAAAGGCGAGACAGGGCCTGGATCAGGCTTCTTCCTTCTCTTTGTCCTTTTCCTTCTTCTTCTTGGCACGCTTCTTCACTTTGAGAACGCGGGTCTTCGGCAGACCGATGGGACTATGCTCCTCCTCATTGAATCGACCTTCCGATTCCATCTGGAGGATGCGCTCGTAACGGGTCAAAACGTTTCGGGTTCCCCCGATACCGCTGCCGGTTTTCAAGGACTTGTGAATCGACATGTCTGTCTTCTCTCTCTGCAACTCTGGAATTGGACGGCTGGTGTTCGCGACAGGTTCCGGAGAACACTCCCGGATGAGGGAAAGAAGCGCTGAGACGCTCCCCCTTACCAATACACCAGCCCGGAAAATCCCCTGATTCCACCAGAGGGATCTCCTGATCAATGAAACAGGATACCGATCGCCCTCTCCTGCGGCAAGCAAAGACGGGGCTTGGTCTTGCCGAATCGGGAACGGGAGATCATGATTTCACCGGGAAGGGGTCTGATGCCAACAAACCCGGTCAAAAATATCGGACAATCCCTCCTGTCAGGGTCAGGATGGCTCCTCGGCGGAATCGTGATCCTGGGCCTTTTCATGGCGTCATTCCCCGATTTGCCGGATCGGGCAGATCTCGTCATCGGCAATGGAACCGACCCCGGATCCCTGCACCCTCACCGGGCAAGTGGCATCCCGGAAGGTCGGATCATTCGGGCTCTCCACGAGGGGTTACTGCTCCTTGACCCTCAAACTCTGGACCCGTGGCCCGCCTGCGCCCACTCCTGGCAAGTTTCCAGAGATGGCAAAACCTGGACCTTCAAGATTCAAAAGGGACTCCTGTGGTCCAACGGTGACCCCCTCGACGCGACAGATTTCCGTCGCTCATGGCTCGACCTCATCGACCCGCTCAGGGGAGCTCCCTACGGCGACCTTCTGGATGCCGTGACCGGCGCCCGGGAATGGCGCAATGGTGACGGCTCCAGAGAAAAGGTGGGAATCCGAACCCCTGACCGCTGGACCCTGGTCGTCGATCTCAGTCGGCCAATGCCATGGCTCCCTTTTCTCTGCACCCAGACTCCCCTGCAGCCGGTGCACCCACTGGGAAGAGACGGAAATGCACTGGGCGTCCCCACCAATGGCCCATGGATGCTGGATCGCTGGGATCTGCGAGATCGCATCCGACTGGTCAAGTCGCCGACGTATCAGGGTCCTTCCAGAGTCCACATGGATACCATCGACTTTCTCGCCATCGAATCAGGAAACACACTCGTCAATCTTTTCGCCCACGGATCCATCGATTGGGCGGTGGGTGTTCCGCCCCTGTTGATGCCCTTTCTGGAGAAGGATCCGTTCTGGAAAGAAGCACTGAGGACTGACCCCTATCTGGGGATCTCTTTCTACCGACTCAACTTCCAGAAACCCCCACTCGATGACCCAACCATACGCAAGGCATTGTCCCTGACACTGGATCGACAGGCATTGTGCAAGGAAGTGCTCGGTGGAAATCTCCAGCCGGCTTGGAGCTTTGTCCCTTGGCCAGAACCGGCACTTGCTGCTCATGCGGAGGCAGGCAACCCTGCACCTAAATCTGCATTCCCTGTTTATTCAGGGATGGCTGCGACAATCAACAGCCCTGTTCCGACCGCCGACCTCACCGTGAACCAGTGGGCAATGCTGGGTTACGATCCGGATCAGGCCCGTAAACTTTTGCAAGAGGCGGGCTGGAAAGTGCCGGGGGCAAAGACCGGAAGACCGATCCCCGACTTTGAAATCCTTCACTCCAGTGGTTCGACCCATGCACTCGTTGCGGAATGGTTGCAGTCTTCATGGTCCAGGGAGTTGGGGATCGAAACCCGGATCCGTTCCATGGAGTGGCGTTCATTTCTGCAAGTTCAACGTTCCCTGGACTACGACGTCAGCCGCAGCAGCTGGATTGCAGATTTCCCTGACCCCGCCACCTTTCTGGAACTCTTTACATCTACCGCCACCAATAATCGAACCGGCTGGAGTGACGAGGAATATGACCAGATGGTGGAGAAGGCCCGCAACGCATCAAATACAGGCGTGCGGACGTGGTACTGGCGTGAGGCTGAAAGAATTCTCCTCGACCGTGGTCCGGTGCTGCCCCTGTGGTCGACCACATCCAGCAATCTGGTCGCTCCAGAGCTGCAGGGTTTTTACGCAAATCCCCTCGACCAACATGATCTCCGTGCCCTGAAGTGGGACACGCCATGATTCAGTTGATCGTGCGCCGCAGTGTCGCTTCTCTGATCACCATTTGGGCCGTCTTCACCATCAGTTTTTTCGTGATCCGGTCAGCCCCCGGCGGCCCTTTTGATGCGGAAAGAGATCCCCCTGAAGCGGTCAAGGCAGCGATCGAAGCCCGGTACCAATTGGACGCTCCACTGTGGCAACAATATCTCAATCAGGGTTGGTCATGGCTGACCCTGAATCCGGGACCTTCACTTCGACAGCCGGATCACGATGTTGCCACAATTCTTGCAGCAGGAATCCCTGCCTCCTTTTTACTGGGAACGCTCGCGCTGCTCCTGGGAATCATTCTGGGAACCATTCTCGGCGTCATCGCCGCATGGCAACAGGATCGCTGGCCTGACAGGGTGATCACCCTCTTCGCTTCCATGGGGATATCCCTGCCGCTCTACGTGATTGCAGGATTGCTGATCCTTCTCTTCGCATTCCATCTGCCATGGCTCCCCCCTGCCGGATGGACTGCTGCTTCATCTGCTGTTTTGCCCATCATCTGCCTCGCTCTTGCACCTGCAGCTCAAGTCGCACGACTCTTGCGGAGTGGTTTGATTGAGGCCTCACAGGAAGACTACGCCAGAACCGCTCGATCCAAGGGACGCGGTGTGGTGGGGACTCTCCTCTTTCACTGCCTGCGACCCGCTTCCATACCGGTCACTTCGACTCTGGGCCCCACCGCCGCAGCGATGCTGACCGGATCCCTGGTCATCGAACAGATCTTTGCAATCCCCGGGGTGGGCATGCACTTCATTCAGGGGGCAATGAACAGGGACTATCCACTCGTTCTCGGTGCAGTGCTCCTCTATACCATCCTCTTGCAGATCCTGACCCTGCTCGGTGACCTGTTGATGGGTTGGCTCGATCCGAGAGCGAGGGTCGAGGAATGAAACCTCTCAAGACCATACTCTCGGCCTTGTTCAAGGACCCGTTCACTTTCGTCGCCATTCTTTGGCTGGCGATCGTCACCCTGACGGCTCTCTTTCTTCCACTGCTGCCTCTGGAGCTGTCCAATCAAACCGATTCCACCGTCGCCCTGAATGCGCCCTCTCAGGAACACTGGTTTGGAACCGACGCATTGGGACGGGACCTCTTCAGCAGAATCCTCAGGGGAACACGTATCTCCATCGCCTGCGGAATTGCGGGTGCTCTCACAGCACTGATCCTGGGTGTCGGTTATGGATTGATCTCCGGTGGAGGCAGTGACCGCAGGGATCATTGGCTGATGCGCCTGGTGGATCTCGTCGATTCGATCCCCCTCGTTTTTCTGGTGATTCTCGTCGCCAGTGTTTTGCGAGGTTCCGCGCTGGAAGCATCCGGAGGAGGTTTGGGAGTTTTCTTTGTGATCCTCGGAGCCGTCTACTGGACCCCCATGGCGAGGATCGTGCGCGGAGAAACCCGCGTCCTCCGTCATCGGGAGTGGGCTTTGGCCGCGACCGCTCTCGGAGTCCCGCAAAAGCGGATCCTTTGGCGAGAGGTTCTTCCCAACCTGATGCCGACCATCATCGTGACCGTCACCCTGATCGTTCCCAGAGTCCTTCTCTTTGAAGCGTTTTTGTCTTTCCTCGGATTGGGTGTCCAGTCACCTGCAGTTTCCTGGGGAACCCTCGCCCGGGATGCCTTTGAGGTTCTGAATCCGGTGCAAACCGCGTGGTGGCTGATCCTCTATCCGTCGGTCACTCTGGCTTCGACCCTGCTGGCGCTGAATCTCCTGGGAGACCAGTTGCGCAAGATACTCGACCCGAAGCAACGCTGAGGGTCAGTCCTTCATTTTGGGATCGAAGGCATCCCGCAGACCGTCACCCAAAAGATTGAAACCGAGAACGGTGAACATGATGGCCACTCCGGGGAAGATGCCCATCCACGGCATATCTACCCAGTACTCTTTGGAGTCGACCAGCATCCGTCCCCAGGAAGGATTCGGAGGGGGCAAGCCGATACCGAGGAAGGAGAGCCCCGCCTCTGCCAGGATGTTTCCGGCGATCATCAGGGTTGAAACGACGACTACCGGTCCCATGCAGTTCGGCAACAGATGCCCGAGAAGTATTTTGGTATCGGTTTGACCAAGAGCCCGAGCTCCCAGCACAAACTCACTGCCCCGCAGGGAAATCACCTGACCCCGGACAATCCTTGCGACTCCCGGCCAACCGACCAATCCCAATGCAGCAAAGATCACCATCTCATTGGGCTTTTCAAAGACCGCAAGAATTCCAATCATGAGCAAAAGACTGGGGAAGGCGAAGAAAGTATCGGTCAGGCGACTGATCACCATGTCGACACGTCCCCCACGGAAGCCGGCGAGGCTGCCCAGAATGAGGCCGATCAGAACTGCCACAGCAGTACCGACCAGACCTACCCGGAGTGAGATGCCTGCGCCGTAAACGATTCGCGTCCAGACGTCGCGTCCCAATTCATCGGTTCCCAGAGGATGCCCGGGAATTCCCGGAGGCTTTTGCCATGTCTCCGCACTGCGGAACTGTTCCGCGGCGGTGTAGGGGCCCGATCCATCCGCATGGTGTGGAACCACCCACGACGGGAAAAAGGCGAGAACGACAACGATCAGAACCACCGCTGCTCCCAGCATGGCGAGCAGGTTCTTGCGCAGTCTCTTGAAGGCCATTTGAGTCGGAGATTTGCCGATGGTGCTAGCTGCGGTCATCACGAATCCTCGGGTCGAACCATGCGTAAGAAAGGTCCACCAGCAGATTGACGCCGATGAAAACGAAAGACATCAACAGGATGCCGCCGGTGATCAACTCCCGATCGCGCATCTTGATCGCTTCCACCACCTCGCGGCCCAATCCGGGAAGAGCGAAAACCGTTTCGGTCAATACCGCTCCCACCAACAAGTATCCAAAAGAGTTACCGACGACGGTGACAATCGGAATCGCAGCATTTCGCATGCCATGCTTGAGGACCACGCTCGCTTCACCGACACCCTTGGAGCGTGCCGTGCGAATGTAATCCTGGGTCATCACATCCAGCATCGCCGAACGGCTCAGGCGGGCGATGGTGGCAGACGACAGGAGCCCCAATGCAAATGCAGGCATCGCCAGCGATCTCAGGGCAGTCCAGGCGCTTGAATCGTCAAAACCGGTTCGCGGTAAACCCAGAGCAGGAGCCACGTAAATGATCATCAGAATCCCCAGCCAGAACACGGGCATGGAGACGCCCAGAATGGCGACCAGCATCGAAACATAATCGATGATGCTGCGACTTTTGACAGCCGAGAGAACTCCCGCACTAATGCCGATGAAGAGGGCCACCACGATGGAAAGCAGCGCCAATCGCAGCGTCACGAGAAAGGCGTCCTCGAGAATCTCATTGACGCTTTTGCCCGCTTTGACGTCCGATTCACCCAGATCAAAGTGAATGAAAAGGCGCCACAGGTATTTCCCGTACTGAATGATCAACGGATCGTTGTATCCACGCTGTTCGTTGTAGGCGTCGACCGCTGCGGGATCCGCTCTTTGCCCAAGACGAATGCGTCCCGGATCACCGGGTATCGAGGCATTCAGCAAAAACACGATCAGGGTGACCAGCAGGATCACCGGAATCGCCTGAAACAGTCTTCTCAGAGTATAGGCAAGCAAGAGATCTCCCGTACCTATCCCTGATTCCCGGCGTCGATCTCAACCAGATGCCAGCGGACGTAATTCCCCTGAACATCATCGCACATTCCCGTAGGGTTGTAGTTCCGAACATAGGGCTTGAGAAGAACCGTCTCCTGTCCGAAGAGCAGGAAGAGCCAGGGACTGTCTGCGATGATTCGGGATTCCGCCTGCTTGAGCAATTCCACGCGCTTGTCGGGATCGGTTTCTGCGTAGGAATCATCGATCAACTTGTCCACCTCAGGATTACTGTAGAAGGACACATTGCCCTGAGAGCCCTGATTCTTGGTATGGAAAAGTGATGCCAGGAAGTATTCCGCATCGGGATAGGAAGCCACCCACCCCAAGCGGAAGAAAGGAGGCTCCCCCGCATCGGTCGCTTCGATGAAGGCAGCCCAGTCGAGCATCTTCAAACCGATTTCGATGCCGACCTTTTTCAGATCCGCCTGAACCGCCTGGGCAATTTTTGCATTATCTCCCTGGGTGTTGAACCACAGGTCAACCGGAGGAAGGCCTTCACCATTGGGGTACCCCGCTTCTGCGAGAAGGGCCTTCGCTTTCTCTACATCCTGAGTGAATGCCGGGCGCTCACTGTTGTGCCCAAAGATTCCGGGAGGAAGAATTCCATTGGCGGGGTAGGAACGCCCTTCCAAAAGCACCTCACCCAAAAACTTGCGGTCGACCGCAAGATTGATGGCTTCGCGCAACTTGCGGGCACTGTCCGAATATCCAGCATAGGGAGATCCCTCTTTTTTCAGGTTGAACCCGTAGTACTGGACCGCCAGAGAAGGCCAGAAGCGGACTTCATTGGCACGGTTGGAGTTCTTCCATTTGGGATAGACCCCCTGGGTCGCGGCGAGAATATCGAAGTTTCCGGCTTTGTATTCTTCCAGTTGAGCCAGGGGCTCCGGGATCACCCGGTAGTGGATTCCAGCCAGTTTGGGAGCACCCTCAAAGTAGTCCTGATTGGCGGTCAACTTCAGAGATACCCCCTCTTTCCACTCGGTGAGTGTAAAGGGGCCTGATCCAACGGGATTCCGTGAGAACTTGTCGCCGATCTCTTCGATCACCTCTCGTGGAACCGCCGCAGTATTGACCATCGCCAGCTTGTTGATAAAGGGCGGGGACGATTCAATCAGGGTGATTCTCAGGGAATGGTCTCCCACAACCTCGATCCCGGGTATTTCCGGAGAGACCTCCTGTGATTTACTGGCACCAGCAATCGCTTCCTTGGCTCCAACGATCTTCTCCACCAGATTGGTCCGCTTTGACCTGACCGAAGCCAGTCGCTGGATGCTGTACTTCATATCTGCAGCGGTCACCGTTCTCCCATTGGTGAAACGCACATCATCCCGCAACTGAATGTCGTAGACGCGACCGTCCCCGGAAATCGTCGGCATCTCTTTGGCGAGACAAGGCTCCAACTCCAGATCAGGTGTGTAATCGAAGAGGCTGGTAAAGAGTTTCGTCGCCACTCCTGAGGAAGTGGTATCGGACACCAGAATCGGATCCAGATCAGGGGGATTGGTCATCAACGGGATGCGGAAAATGTTTTCAGGAGAAGGCGCAGCCACACTCTGGATTTCCTTAGGCCCGGAACTGGATGGCTGGCTGGTGCAACCCGTCATTCCTCCTGCCAGAAGCGGGAACAAAAGCAGAGCAGTGAATCGAAACAATCTCTGAAAGCGCAGAGTCTCGGAAAACATGACAACCTCATTATCGACGAGAAACGGAACTCCCGGTCAATCTTGATCTGACAAGCACGGGTACGTCCGGAAGCAAGGTATACGAAAACCGGGAAAACTGCGACCTACCCGCGAATATTGGACCTTTTGGGCCTTTCACCTCACTCCCGAATCCCGTGGCGTTCCGGAGTGGATGGGTTATCCTCCCCGCTTGAGACCTGTTTTCCGCAGAGCAGACCCATTCGTCGCTCTGCCCATTGGAATCCCGGTCTGCAGGGTCAACAGAACGAAAAACAGGTACCCCACATGATTTCGATTTCAAGAAACCCTCTTCGCTGGAGCGCTCTGTCCTTTCTGGCGATCACCCTGTTGATCGCCGGCTGTACAGCCGAAAGACCGGCAGCTCCTGTGACGCCTCCCGGCGAAGATGCTTCCAATCAACAGTCTGCAACGCAGGATACCCCCGCCAAACCCCGTGTTGTGCGAATCAGCAAAATGGATCGCCCGGAGGAACCGAAGCCGGACCCCTCCCAGCCCGTTGGTGTTCCCTCTCCCGCTTTCATTGGAGAAGTCAGCCCTGATGCCGTCGTCGTCGACCGCACCGGAACCTACGGTGGCCGATTTGTTTATGCCATTCTGGGAGAGGTGGAGACCTTCAATCCGGTGGAACCGAAGGGGGCGACCGACCAGGAGATCCGTGCCCTCGTCTTCTCACCGCTGGTGACCTACAACAACGGCAAATGGCAAACGGAACCTGCGCTTGCCAAGAATTGGGAAGTTTCCGATGACCAGTTGACCTGGACCTTCTTCATCCGCGATGGCATTCGCTGGGCCGATGGAGAAGAAATGAACGTGGAAGATGCCCTCTTCTCATTCCAGGCGGTATTTCACCCGCAGATCGCCACCAGTATCAAAGACGGATTCAAGCACCCTGAAACAGGTGAGCTTCCGGAGGTAATGGCGGACAAGGAACGGAATGCCCTCGTCTTCAAACTGAAGCGGATCGATTCCCAATTCCTGACCCACGTCGGCAATGTCAGCATCATTCCGGAGCACAAGTGGCGCGATCACCTTCAGGAGAAGGATCCCACTCTTCTTCAACAGATGACTTCCAATGCAGACCCTGCCGATCTTGTCGGCTGCGGCCCCTTTGTCCTCAAACAGTACGTCCCCGCTGAAAAGATCGTCTACCAGCGGAATCCCCACTATTGGAAAGTGGATTCTCGCCAGCAGCGTCTTCCCTATCTGGACGAGGTCGTCATCGTTCTCGTCAAGGATTCGAACCTGATGTGGCAAAAGTTTGAAGCGGGCGAATTGGACATCTTCGAAGATGTTCCCGCCGACCATTTCCGCGAAGCGGTGGCAATGGAGAAGGAAGCGAAGGCGAGCCTGATCCGTCTCGGAGTCAGCCTCAACAGCAACTGGGTCTGCTTCAATCTTCACCCGGGGAAAAACCCGGATACCGGTGAACCTTTCGTCGATGAAGCCAAAGCCTACTGGTTCAACAATCTGGAGTTCCGCAAGGCGGTCAATCACGCCATCGACCGGGACGGTATCAAGCGTACCGCATTCCAGGGCAGAGCCACGGCGATCTGGTCCAGCATTACCCCGGGTAACAAATCCTGGTACCACGCCGGAGTACCGAAGTACCCCTTCGACCTCGATAAAGCCAAAAAGATCCTCGATGACATGGGCTGGACCGACCGGGACGGGGATGGTGTTCGCGAGGATGACCTGGGACGCAAGATCAGTTTCTCCCTGAACACCAACGTGGAGAACAACCTGCGCCAGCAGGTAGGCAACCTGATCAGCAAGGACTTGGTCAACCTCGGCCTGGAGATCAACTTCAAACCCATCGTCTTCAATGATCTGGTGACCAGCCTCCGCGACAGCCACAAATGGGACATGATCCTGCTCGGCTGGGGATCCGGTGTTCCGCCTGATCCGGCCAATGGCAAGAACATCACCCTCTCCAGCGGCCGCCTCCACGCCTGGTACCCGCAGCAACCGGAACCAGCCACTGAATGGGAAGCACGCATCGACAACCTCATGGCCATGATGGACGAGGAACTCGATGACAAGGTTCGCAAAAAGTACTACGACGAGGTTCAGGAACTGATCGGACAGAACATTCCGATCCTCTACCTGATCGCCGCCAACTCCTACGCTGCTTCCCAGGAGGGACGTATCGGCAATCTGTGGCCCAGCCTTCTGCGACCACAAATGACATGGAATCTCGAATCCCTGTGGAAAGCACAACCCTAGGGTGAGGAAAAAGACTTGCTGACTTTCAGCCTGCGCCGACTGCTGTCGATTCCGCCTCTGGTTCTGGTGGTTTCATTTCTGACCTTCCTGCTTCTGAAGCAGGCACCGGGTGATTTCTACAGCCAGATGGAAGCGGACCCCACCCGCTCCACCACTGAGGTCCTGCGCCAAAAAGAAAACGCGGGACTGTTGGTCAGGCTGGATCGAAACCAGTTGGTGGCCATCGGTGAGTTTTCGGATGACGGCCATCGCTGGTCCTTCGCAGACGAAGGTGGAGAGCGGCCGGTGATCCGCAAGGATGGAACTCCGGTCCGCGCCAAAGAAGCCAGCCGCAGCCTGCTCAAATTCCAGATCGACGGAATCCAGTACCAGTGCGACGATGAGGCTGTGGTTTACCGCAAGGTGGGCGCCATCGAGGGTTTCTTCTCTTGGCTTTTCAATGCCCTGACTCTGGACTTTGGAACCTCTTACAAGTTCAACCGTCCCGTCTTCGGCATCATCGCCGAGAGACTGCTGAACACGTTGACCCTGTCGCTGGCCGCCCTGGTCATCGCCTATGGGCTGGGTGTTCCTCTCGGGATCTTCGCCGCCGTGAAGCCCAATTCCCGACTGGACCACAGCGCCGGAATCATCGCCTTCCTCGGCCTTTCGATTCCGACTGTTTTCTTTGCGTTGTTGGCAATGCTGTTCGCCTCGTATACCGGTTGGTTCCCCATCGGTGACATGCGTTCTCTGGATTACGACCAGTACGGATTCTTCGGCAAAATAGCCAATCGGATCCATCACCTGTTCCTGCCCGCACTGGTACTGGGTACTTCAGCCATGGCGGGATACATGCGACAGGCCCGAGGAAACATGATCGAGGCGCTGGGTCAGGATTACGTGCGCACGGCACGCGCCAAGGGAGTGTCAGAACAGGGTGTCCTGTTCAAGCACGCCTTCCGCAATGCGGTCAATCCGCTGGTGACCCTGTTCGGCTACTCACTTGCCAGTCTCCTCAGTGGATCTTTGTTGGTTGAAAT
This sequence comes from Planctomycetia bacterium, assembly GCA_012269595.1. GTDB lineage: Bacteria > Planctomycetota > UBA8108 > UBA1146 > UBA1146 > UBA12191. The sequence continues at coordinate 17,358 of JAAXJX010000052.1, forward strand.
CGTCATGAACTGGCCTGGCCTGGGACGCCTGATCTTTGAAGCGATCAGCGCAAAGGACGAGCCCCTGGTCCTTGCCAGTGTTTTGATCTCCACTCTGCTGCTGGTTTTTGGCAATCTGGCCGCGGACATACTCCTTGCCGTGGTGGACCCGAGGGTGAGGTTGTCCTGATGAACATCTCCAAAGACAAAAGCAACGACTCCGGAATGCCTCCCCCTCGCGGCCCCTGGGCAATTCTGTGGCTGCGATTGCGCAAAAACAAATTGGCGATGACCGGAGGACTGACTCTGATCGTCCTCTATCTGATGTGCAGCTTTGGTGGATTTATCGCCCCCTATGGGATGAACGACACCAACAAGTACACCGTCAAATACGGACCGATGCTTTTCGGTGGTTACACTATTGTAAAAACGGGAGATATCCTCGCAGAGGATGAAAACTTCAACGAGATCCTCCTTCCCAGTTATGAAAAGCGCTGGAACTGGTTCGACGGCGGACTGCATTTCCATGACAGCGATGGAAATTTCACTCTTCGCCCTCACGTCCACCCACTGAGAGAATACGAATCCTGGGATGAGTACGGCGAGATGGAATACATCCTTGCCGAGGATCAAACCCGCAGCATTCCGGTGCGTTTCTTTGTTCAGGCCGAAGAAGAACATGAAGTCTTCAGTCTCTGTGGATTCTTCAAGGTCTTCGGCCACACTCACCTGATGGGTCTGTCCCCGGCAGACATTCCCCAGGAGCCCAACCTTCACGCCGGCCTGTTCCTTCTGGGAACCGATGTACTGGGTCGCGATTTGTGGACGCGCATTCTCTACGGCGGCCAGGTTTCTCTTTCCGTCGGTCTGATCGGCATCTTCATCAGCATCTCCATCGGGCTCTTCATCGGTGGTCTTGCGGGATACTTCGGAGGCATCTGGGACTTCCTGCTGATGCGACTGGTCGAACTGCTGCTGGCAATCCCCGGGCTCTACCTGATCCTGACGCTGCGTTATGCGCTGCCCAATGACCTGACGTCGCGGCAGACGTACATCATGATCGTCGCCATTCTGGCCATCGTCGGCTGGGCAAGTACAGGTCGTATGATTCGTGGAATGGTTCTCAGCCTGCGCGAAAGTGAGTACGCCCTTGCGGCCCGCTCACTGGGAGGCTCGTCTCTTCGGGTAATCCTGCGCCACCTGCTGCCCAACACCGCGTCCATCGTTATCGTGACCGCCACCCTCTACGTCCCTTACTATATCCTCGGAGAAGTCGCCCTTTCCTATCTGGGCTTCGGTATCACGGAGCCAGATTCGTCGTGGGGACTGTTGCTGAAGGACTGCCAGGTCACGGAAGTGATGAAGTACAACCCCTGGTTGATCATCCCTGGATTCTTCATCTTCCTCGCCGTTCTCGCCTACAACTTCCTGGGTGACGGTTTGAGGGATGCGGCGGACCCCCGAGCCTTCCTCGGTGCCTCCCGCAATCACGAAGAGTAGATCAGCGGCAACGGGCGATACCTTCCAGAGCTTCCGGATTGGCAACACTGGTCAGGTCACCGAGATCCTTTTCCCCGAGATGACGGGCACGGATCAAACGTCGGACGATTTTTGCACTGCGTGTTTTTGGCAAATCGTCGACGAAAAAGATGGAGCGCGGCCGATCCACCTTGCCCAGGGCTTCGACCACCTGAGCTTTCAATTGGTTCCGCAGGTCGTCCGTTTCCTCTTGGCCTGAGTGCAGGACCACGAAACAAACCAGTTCGGTTCCTTTCAGGTCGTCAGGAACGCCGATGGCAGCAGCCTCACTGACCGCATCGTGATCGATCAGCGCAGACTCCACTTCTCCCGGCCCCACTCTTCGTCCCGCTATGTTGAGTGTGTCGTCGGCCCTGCCAAAGAGGTACCACTGACCATCCCGATCCCGGCGGGCCCAGTCCCCATGATTCCAGACCCCGGGGAAACGGCTCCAGTAAGTTTCGATATACTTTTCGTCCGCTTTCCACAGAGAACGGGTCATCGACGGAGCAGGAGATTTGCACACCAGATAACCGACCTCTTCCTCCACGGATTCTCCCGCATCGTTGAAGACGTCGATGTTCATTCCCAATCCGGGGGACTGCAAAGAAGTCTCTGTGATCGGCAATACAGGCAAGGGCGCGAGGAAACAGCCGACGATATCGGTTCCACCGGAAATGTTGATGATGGGCAGGCGACTGCGGCCGACATTTTCATGAAACCAGCGGTAACTTTCAGGATCCCAAGGCTCACCGGTACTTCCCAGAATTCTCAAGGAAGCAAGGCTTTTATCTTTCAACGGATCGAGCCCCGATCTCATCAGCAAACGGATGGCGGTAGGGCTGATCCCCAAATGACTGACCTTGTGGCGGTCGATCATTTCCCAGAGCCGGTCAGGACCCGGATAATCGGGGGCGCCTTCACACACCAGAAATGGCGTCCTGTTGAGCCAGCAACCGATGATTTCCCAGGGTCCCATCATCCAGCCGATATCAGTGAACCACCAGAAGAGATCATCGTCCCGACCGACGTCGAAATTGAAACGCAACTCTTTACCCATTTGAGCCATGCAGCCTGCGTGCGTATGGATGGTTCCCTTCGGCTTTCCGGTCGTTCCACTGGTGTAGATCATCAGACAGGGATCCAACGCCCCCATCATCTGGGTCGAAGTGTCCCCTTCGTCACTCACAGGGATCTCATGCCACCAGACATCTCTCTCCGATTGCATCGAGGCAGATCCATCACCTCGCTGAAGTACAAAGACCGTCTCGAGATCCTTCAATCCCTCAACCGCTTCATCCGCATGGCTTTTCAAATCGAAGGCGGTTCCACGGCGATATCCCAGATCTGCCGTAAACAGACACTTTGCGCCAGCATCCTCAAGGCGCTCTCTCACCGAGGGCGCTGCGTAGCCGCTGAAAATGGGGATGAAGACTGCACCGACTTTCATCGTTGCCAGCATGGCGATGGCCACCTCTGCCACCATCGGCATCAAACAACCGACCCGGTCACCGGGTTGGATTCCCCGATGACGCAGAGCAGCCGCCCAGCGGTCGACCTCATCGGCAACCTCCGCAAAGGTCCAGCGCCTGACGGTGCCGTCCTCCTCTTCACCGACCAATGCCAGCCGATCCGGAGTCTCTGTAGCAGGAAGATCCACACAATTCAGGGCAAGGTTGGTTCTGCCTCCGACAAACCAGTCGGCCCATTCTGGCCCTCTGGACAGATCGAGAACCTTCTCATAGGGAGTTGACCAGACCACACCCAGATCCTTCAGCAAGGCGTCCCAAAATGCTTCCGGTTCGTTTTGGCTCCATTCGATCAACTGCGAAACCGCCACTTCCGGTTGTTGGGTGTCCAGGGGTCTTCCCAACACTTCCATCCAGCGGGCAATCTGACTGCTTTCGATCACATTCGAACTCGGAGACCAGATCGGCTTCATGATGCTTCTCCTTCAAGGGCCACTTCCAGAAGATCCATATCCCTGAGACCCGATGCAATCTTGCGAGTAATGGAATCCTGACTTCCCCCATGAAAAAGTGTCTGCTCCACAGCAATCAGTGGCACCACTCCACGGATCGAAGAGGTCACAAACACCTCGTCCGCAGCCATGAGATCCTCCACGGAATAGGAACCTTCCGTCACTGTCATTCCCACCCCTCGGGCGTATTCCTGAACCCTGTAGCGGGTCAGCCCAGGAAAAACAAGATCTGGAGTACAGGTCAGCAACTGCCCGTTTTTAACCCAATACAGATTGGAAGCGGTGGCTTCAGTCACAACTCCCGATTCGGTGAGCAGAATGGCGTCGTCGTAGCCATTCTTCTGCGCCTCTCTCAACGACAGTAATGAAGAGAGATAATTTCCATGCTTCATGGCAGGCGATATGGAGGACGGGGGGATCTTGCGGTACGTCGAAAAACAAACTCGCAATGGACGAGAAAGATCAACGGGATCGGGAAGGGGGACTGCCATTAACCAGCGTTGAATCGGAGCCTCTCCCCCATCCAGCCCCATCGGACTGACCCGATCGCTGACCAGAGTCATGCGAACACGCCAGCCGTGGTCCGCCTTGGGAAGGGTAGCCAATGACTGTCGAACCTCATCCTTGACATCGCAAAACCGGGGTAAGTCTCCAAGTCCCAGTCCGGCCACCGTTTCATAAAGACGATTCAGATGATCATCGAGATACAAAGGTGTCTCGTCGATCACACGGAAGGTTTCAAAGGCACTTTCACCGTAGAGCACCGCAGGATGGTGCAGGGGCAAGGCCGGCTGGTCGAGGACCTGAGGCACTCCATCACACCAGAATCGGGGGGAGCTCGATTCGATGTTCACCGATCACCCCCCCAAATCTTCCAGCAAACCACCAGTCGAACCTGAAAGGGCCTGCTCAACGAGAACCTCTGACAACGCCGGGAATAACAGCTCCTGAAATTCACCGGCAGCGGCGGGCATGAAGATTCGTCCAAAGGCGGAAGAGACCACTTCCAGAGAAGCCGAGTCACAGACTCGGCGATGACGAGCACGGGCCTTGCGAATCACAGCTTCCGACAATCCGGGAATTCGGGAATCCCAGGTCTCACGAAACTGACCCAATCGTTTCCAACCCACTTCAGCAGTGGCAAGATTCCCCCCGGGCAACAGCTCTCCGGGTCCGGTAGACAGATGAAGTTCTACTGCTCCCGGCTCCGTGGCATAGAGCGTTGCTTTTTCTTCGGGCCAATGAATCAGGGGCGGAAGGTCCCCCGACAGACCCAGTGTAAATTCACAAAGCGTTTCGACATTCTGTCGATGACGAACACCCAGATCCTTCATTAGAAAGGGTGCTGCGGCTCCATGACAAAGATAGACCTTGCCCGCAAAGCCCTCGCGCCTGGAAGTCACAAACTGGACCCCATCCTCCTGCTCCTCGAGAAGCTGAAGTGTATTGCCGCCATAAAATCGGCCACCAAATTTGCGCAATCTCCAAAGCAGGGCTCCAAGGACTTCCTGACCGTCGACGATTCCGCTCTGGGGGTCGAAACCCATAACTCCAGACCACTCGCCCAAACCCGACCAACGGCGTTGCATTTCCTGCCCATCCAGGGGGCCCGTCTGCTCAGCAATCGCTTCGTCGACCATCAATGCACCACACTGGCGAAACCCGGGATCTTTTTCGAGCCAACTCGACCAGCCCTCATACAACTCCAGACCCCTGCGGGCATGATCCTGAAGTTGAGTCGATTCTGATTTGCTGCCGGCGGGAAAAAGGAGAGGAACTCGGCTCTCGCCAATCCTTGCCTGTGGAGTCTCCTGGCTGTCGATCAAAATGACGGAGCCAGCTTCCCTTCGCAGAAGGTGATCTGCCACCGCCAAACCGGTGGAACCAGCCCCAATGATCAAATGGTCACAAATCAGGGGTCGCAAGTATGGCCTCAATTTCTGCGTGTTTAGTTTGGCACAGGGTGCTCAGGGTATCACCCGGCGAAGGAGCCAACCACCCGACTGGACTTGACCACCAAGGTGGATTTGGGATAGAAGCGGGTCATGAAATCAGACACATCCCACCCCCTGTCCTTCTTCCGGTACACCTCCCTGAAGCAATGGTGCTTCCACCTTCTTATTGCTTCCACTCTCATCGTGACCTTTTCCGGTTGTCAGACACCCGGACCTCAAGTCAGCGATGGTGGAGGCCGCTGGCCCGGACTGCTCTCGGAAGATGCAGTCATGAGAACCCAGACGATCCACATGATTCAACAGGGTGGTGATCGCTCGACAGTCCCTCTGCTCTTTCCCCTGCTCAACGATAAAGACCGCTGGGTTCGCTACAATGCCCGTGCAGCGATTCTGGTTCTCGCAGGCCCCCACAGGGAAACCGCTCCCGTCTATCGCTACATGGCTAAATCGTCACTGCTGAAAGCCGCTCCAGAGGAGCACCGCGTCTGGTGGGAAAACCTGTTTCCGGGATCAACCCGCTGACTTTTTCCGACCAGACTTTCGCACACTTCTGGACGTTTCCGTCAAAACCTTTTTCAAGGCAGCACCGGTAAAACTCTTTTTACAGGCCGCAACCTCTTCCGGTGTCCCTGCAACCACGATGCCACCCCCACTGTCGCCGCCTTCTGGACCCATATCGATCACATGATCCGCACTGGCCACCAGATCCATGTCGTGCTCGATGACGATCACGGTATCTCCCCGGTCAACCAGCCGGTGCAACATTTGGACCAGAAGGCGAACATCTCCGAAGTGAAGACCCGTCGTGGGTTCATCCAGAATGTAGATTTTCCTGCCTCGGGATCTGCGGCCCAACTCAGCTGCAAGCTTGACCCTTTGTGCTTCTCCCCCTGAGAGGGTGGTTGCAGATTGGCCCAGAGAAAGATAACCGAGCCCGACCTCTTCCAACGCAGTCAGCATCGTCGCCACTGCTGGAACGTCCTGAAAGACCTGGCGTGCCATGCGCACATCCATCTCCAGAACGTCGGCGATACTGTGACCTTTCCAGCGTGCCTCCAGGGTCTCGGGTTCATACCGTTTTCCATGACAATCATCACAGCGAACCCAGACGTCACTGAGGAAGTGCATTTCGATCAGCACTCCCCCCTTCCCCTCACAACTTTCACAACGGCCACCTGCAACATTGAAAGAGAAACGTCCCGGCCCCCAACCGCGCAGGCGAGCGAGAGGTGTTTTTGCGTACAAACCTCGCAACGGAGCCATCAATCCGGTGTATGTGGCAGCATTCGACGAAGGAGTCCGTCCAAGGGGTTGCTGATCGATGACACCAAGACCATCAAACTGGTCCACTCCCTCGATTCGTTCATGCTCCGCACTGGCGGGACGGGCGCCGGCAAGACGGGTAGCCAATTCCCGGGAGAGAATGTCCATGATCAGGGAGGACTTCCCTGAACCGGAAACACCCGTGACACAGGTGAGGACGCCTGTCGGAATATGGACCGTCAAATCTTTCAGGTTGTTGGCCCTGGCGCCCACAATCGTCAAAGGATCGCTGGTGGGAGTTCGCCGTTCATTGACCTCATGCACCTGCTCTTTTCCTGACAGAAATGCTCCGGTCAACGACTTTCGATTCTTGCGAATGGCAGCGGGAGTCCCCTCAGCAACCACTTCCCCACCGCCGACACCGGCGCCGGGGCCCATGTCCACGATGTGATCCGCGCGATCCATCGTTTTTTCGTCATGCTCGACCACGACCAGAGTGTTCCCCTGATCTTTCAGAGAGACCAGCGAATCGAGCAAACGGTCCACATCCCTCGGGTGCAATCCGATCGTGGGTTCATCGAGAACATAAAGCACACCCACCAACTGGTTACCAATCTGTGTCGCCAGTCGAATCCTCTGGGCCTCACCTCCGGAGAGCGATTCTGTAGCCCTATCCAGAGCCAGATAACCAAGGCCCACTCTTTCAAGAAACCCCAGCCTGCTTGCCACTTCGCGATGAATTTGCTCAGCAACTTCGCGGCGATGGCCGTCCAGCTTCAGCGATTCGAAAAACTTCAATCCTTCGGAAACCGTCAGCGCACACACCTCTGAGATGTTGAGACCGCCGATCTTGACCGCCAACAACTCGGGTTTGAGTCGTCCGCCGTGACAATCCGGACATGGCCTGATCGCCAAATGATCCTCGATCGCACGACGCCAACGGGGAGAACCCGCACGTTGATGCCAGATCGAAACCCTTCGTATCAGACCTTCCCAGGTCGATCCGGTCACTCTCCGGAGTCGGCCTGAACCTCGTCTGGTACGGAAGGTCACTGGATACGACTGGTCGCCGGTTCCATGCAAAATGATATTCCAACCCTCTTCACCCAATTCACTGACCGGGTCGTCGGGATCAAATCCGTGGGCGATCAATGCGGCATCGATGACTTTGCGGACCCGGGAACTCCGGCGTCCTATCCAGGATCCCAGGCGGTGATCCATCGCTCCATTGAAGAGGGGCTGGTCCGGGTCTGTGATCAACAGGCGGGGGTCTACCTGCTTCAGGATTCCAAGACCCGAACAATGACCGCATGCTCCCGAATGATGATTGAAAGAGAAGAGTCGCGGTGTGAGCTCCTGACCCAGCATCATGTGGCCTTGAGGACAGGAAAGATGCCGCGTGAATCGCAGAACCTCCTCTCCTTCTGCATTGGCGACCACGATGCGATCCCCCCCGCGCCGGTAACACTCCTCCACACTTTCTGAAACCCGGGCCCTGCCGGACCTTTCAGGCTTGACCCGATCGATGACCACGTCCAACTGCTCCAGAGAATCCGCGTCGAAGGTCTCATCCAGCTCATCGATTCTCAGGACCCTGCCCCCGTCCAGTCTCAGGCGGGCGAATCCTTCCCGTTGAAGCGATTCCAGATCCGGAAAGGGTTTCTTGAGCGGAGCAAGGAGAAGTGTCGGCTCATTTCCGCGAAGCTCCATGATGGCCTTGCTGGCTGCAGCCGGAGTCGCCTCGGACAAGGGGGCCTCGCAATGGGTACAGTGAGCGCTCCCGGCCCTCGCAAAGAAGATGCGCAGATAGTCGTAGATTTCAGTGGTGGTCGCGACCGTTGAGCGGGGATTGCTTCCCCGATTTCTCTGGTCGATGGCCACTGCGGGTGCAATCCCCTCCACGCGATCCACATTGGCCCGGTCCATTCTGCCCAGGAATCTCCGGGCATAGGTCGACAGGCTCTCCAGATACCTCCTTTGACCTTCCGAAAACAGAATGTCAAAGGCCAGCGTACTCTTGCCGGAACCACTGGGACCGGTGATCACGGTCATCTTGCCCGCAGGTATCTCAAGACGAACATCTTTCAGGTTGTTCTGACGGGCCCCCTCAATCACGAAACGGTCGCTGGGCTCACCCTTTCCGGAACCCCGCTTCTTTCCCTTGCGTTGGGAAGACTTGCGGCTTCCATGTAACTCGGGAAGCAAAGCCTCTCCAGTCAGGCCTCCGGAATCGGCGATCTCTTCCGGAGTTCCACAACAGACGATCTCGCCGCCACCCCCTCCACCGAGGGGCCCCAGATCGATAACGTGATCGGCCTGCTTGATGACATCCATGCAATGCTCGATGACGATGACCGAGTTGCCCCGATCCACCAGCGCATGCAAACAGGCAAGAAGGTTTTCCACATCTGCAAAGTGAAGACCCGTCGTCGGTTCATCCAGGATGTACAGGGTATTGCCCGTACTGCGCTTGCGAAGTTCCGTGGCCAACTTGACTCTCTGGGCTTCACCACCGGAAAGAGTCGTGCTCGGCTGCCCGAGGGAAACATATCCAAGCCCCACTTTCTGCAATGTTTCCAAAGTATTGAAAACCTGCGGGACATCTTCAAAGAGCTTGGTCGCATCGTCGATGGACAAGGCCAGGACTTCAGCGATGTCATGCCCCCGCCAACGCACGGTTCTTGTTTCTTCGTTAAAACGGGTTCCATGACATTCATCACAGACCACCTGAATGTCCGCCATGAACTGCATGCCTATGGTGGTCACTCCTGCGCCTTCACACGCTTCACAACGACCCCCCTTGACGTTGAAGGAGAATCGCCCCTTCTTCCAACCGCGCGCACGAGCTTCCGGCGTTTTCGAAAACAGTTCACGAATATCGTCGAAGACTTTGGTGTAGGTTCCCGGATTTGATCGGGGAGTCCTGCCGATAGGGCTTTGATCAATGCGGATCAGCTTGTCGATGTTCTCAAGGCCATCGACCGAGTCATGATCTCCGGGAGCCTCTGTCAAAAGTTCCAGATGCTCTGAGACTGCGGGCTGAAGTATCCCCTGAATCAGAGTACTCTTGCCGGAACCACTGACTCCGGTAACCACGACCAGAGATTGGAGCGGGATCTCAACATCGATGTTTTTCAGGTTGTGCATTCGAGCCCCCCGGATGAAGAGACTCTCATCCGAAAGGCGACGCTCCTCGGGAACCGGGATTTCCGCTTTGCCACTCAGATAATGACCGGTGACGGAATCGGGGCTTTTTTTCAGTTGGGTAACCGAACCTTCTCCGGTCAGAACACCACCATGAATTCCCGCGCCAGGGCCAATATCCACCACATGATCCGCAGACTCGATGGTCTCACGATCATGCTCCACGACCAGCAGGGAATTACCCTTGTCACGCAAACCCCTGAGCATCTCCAGCATGGTGCTGTTGTCCGAGGCATGCAGTCCGATGGAAGGTTCATCGAGAACATAGAGCACCCCTCGCAAGCCGCTTCCCAATTGGCTGGCCAGGCGAATCCGCTGCGCCTCTCCCCCTGAAAGTGTGTCTGCGGAACGATCGATGGCCAGATATCCCAATCCGACTTTCTTCAGAAACTCCAATCGGGCTCGGATCTCCGGAAAGATGGACTGACCAATCAGCAATTCCCGGGCATCCAAATCGAGCGATTCGAAAAAGCCCTGCGCTTCCTCGACAGTCATCGAAGAAACCTCATCGATTCCCGCATCATGGAATCTCACTGACCGTGCTGCAGGTTGAAGTCGGGAACCATCACAGCCCTTGCAAGGGGCGAAAGGCATCCAGCGCTCCAGTTCACGACCGCCATGCAAATCGTAGGAAACCTCTGCCAGGTGAAAAAGCCCGGGCCAGTCCGCCTTGGACCCCACTGCTGCAGATCCCTCCAGCACAAATCTGCGAGCCCTGTCCGTCAGTTTTTTCCAGGGTTTGCTGGGGTCCACTTTTCCAGCCTTGAGAGCTTCATCCAAAACTTTCCATGGGATACCCAAACCGCGAATCGCCTTGCCCTGTTTCCTTGTTTGAAGAGCTCCATCCTCGATGGACAAATCCGCATCGCGGACCACACTGGTGAAAGAGGGAGAGCGTCTCCGCCCCAAACCATCGCAACGCTCACACGCACCAAGAGGGCTGTTGAATGAAAAGAGGCGCGGCTCCAATTCAGGGATCGTGACGGAACACTCATGGCATCCGAATCGACTGGAGAAGAGGTGGCCCTCGTCTCCGATCACCAGATCAACCAATCCGTCTCCCAGAGCGAGAGCCTTTTCCACCGCCTCGGCGAATCGTCCCCTTTTGCCATCGACCAACTTCATTCGATCGAGAACGATTTCAATGGTGTGGCGCTCGTATCTCGCAAGGACTATCTCATCCGACAGATGGAGAATCTCACCATCGACACGAACTCTCTGGAAACCCTGCTCCCGCAGATCGTCCAGTTCCTTCCGGTACTCCCCCTTGCGCTCCAACACGATCGGGGCGCAAACCGTGACCTGTTCACCGCCATGGTGATGCCATGCATGAAGAACGATTTGCTCGCGACTGCGACCTTCGATCAATCCACCACAGCTCGGACAATGGGGAGTCCCCAGCCGGGCATACAGCAAGCGCATGAGATCGAGAATTTCCGTGATGGTCCCCACCGTTGACCGGGGATTTCGGGAAATCGTCTTTTGGTCGATGGCAATGGTCGGGCTGAGGCCCTCGACCATTTCAACCTGAGGGCGATCCATACGACCCAGATACTGGCGGGCATAAGGGCTCAGGCTCTCAACAAAACGTCTTTGTCCCTCCCGGCAAATAATCTGATGCGCCAGGGTGGATTTCCCTGAACCACTGACACCGGTAACAACAACCAGTCTTTCCCGGGGAATCTCCACGTCGAGATTCTTCAGGTTGTTTTCTCGAGCCCCTCTGACGACAAGGGGCCTACCCGTGTTCTTTTTCATTGATCCGATTCGCCTTTAACGATCAGGTTTTTGGCGACAGGGGTGACACGGGACAGGATCTCGCCTTGCAAATCGGGGACGCCGGCAACGATGCTTCCACCGTGCAACCAATCATCACCACCGAATCCGTCCGTCACTGTCCCCCCCGCCTCCAGAACCAACAAGGCTCCCGCAGCGACATCGTGGGGAGCCAATCGAAACTCCCAAAAAGCATCGAAAACACCTGCCGCAGTGTGAGCCAGATCCAGACAGGCGCTGCCTCCCCGACGAACCTCCCGGGCTTCCCGAAGAAGCCCTTCGAAGACGGGCAACGCGCCGCAGTCCAACTCTTTTCGAGAGTAACTGAATCCGGTCGCCAACAATGCGGAAGGGAGTTCTGATCGGGATTTGACGTGAAGGGAATTCACTCCACCGGTAACCGGATGATGCCAAGCCCCTTGACCACGAATCGCCCACCAGGTATCTGCCAGGACCGGAGCATGAATCACGGCGGCCAAAGGGCCTTGCAGATCCCAAAGCCCCGCGGAGATCGCAAAGAATGGATGCCCATGGGCAAAATTGGTCGTTCCATCCAAGGGATCAAGGATCCAACGGCGGTCTCCCGCGCTGGTCACTTCTCCCGATTCTTCACTGTAGATGGAATCCCGGGGAAACAGGCTTTTCAGTCCGGCGATCAATCGTGACTCCGCAGAGCGATCTGCTTCCGTGACCAGATCACGAAAGCCTTTTTTTTCGATGGTCAGGCCATCTTCCAGAAGCTGATGACGAAAACCGAGGAGTTCGTCGCCCGTTTCTTCCAGAAGTTCGATCACCGGATCGATGGAAGAGCCGCAGGGCAAGCCCTTCTCGGGCTCTTTAGCGACCACCCGCCCCTCCACTCCATCGTTTCAGGTGCTGGGCGATGGCTCCCTCGACCATTCGACGAACCAACTCGACTCCTTCGAGACCACTTTCTCTTGCTGAGTAGGGAACGAGGCTTCGCTCGGTCATGCCGGGACAGGTATTGGTTTCCAGAAAATAGAAATCGTCGTCTGTCAGAATCAGGTCAGTACGGCTGCAGGTCCCCAAATCGAGTTCCATGTGAATCTGCTTCACAGCACGAGCCAACTCCAGTTGAAGGTTCGAATCGATATCCGGTGGACAGCGGTAGTCGAGAGAACACAACTTTCTGGATTCGGGATCGACATACTTGCCGTTGTCCTTGACCTGTCGATCAAAGGGAACTCCCGGTGGCAGACAAATCTCGACCGGCTGAAGGATTTGTGGCTGTGTTCCCTGACGCAAACTCAAACAGGGAATTGAAAACTCCTGACCGACCAGATATTGCTCAACGAGAACCATCGGCTGAAGTTTCAGAGTCTCACTGACCGCCTCCTGAAGTTGCGACATTTTGTCGACAACTTTCACGCCGTCAGAAGAGCCCCCGTAAGGATCCTTGACGACCCAGGGAGCAGAAAAGGCAGATCGCAAACGCTGGATCACCTGATCCATGTTCTTGCTCCAATAGTCCTCATGAATCACTGCTGCCTGAGGAACCTTGAAACCCATCCCCTTCACACGCTGACGGAAGGTAATCTTGCAAGCGGAGACGGCTCCCCCTACCACTCCTGCGCCGGTGTAGGCCAACTTGAACATGTCCAACCAGGCAGAAACGGTACCGTCTTCACCAGGGCCACCGTGAAGACAATTGAAAACAACCTCGACCCCATCGGAGGAATATTTGTCCAGTAATTCCCAGGGTTGGTGTGACTCTCCCGCTGCCTCGAGGTCCTCACTGTCGAGCGTGACCCAGCCCGCATCATCCCAGCGAACCGGGCGAACACGGAAACCGGCAGCAGCCAAATAGGTCCGAACCTGAGCAGCACTCTTGATAGAGACATCTCTCTCGCTCCAGGTGCCGCCAAACAACAAAAGGACTTCGTCTTTTGCTGAAGACATCAACGACTCCTGTCTGTCATGTAGGTACAGATCATTTCAAACTCCTGAAGCACTTCCCCTGACAATCCTGAGATGGAAGCGAACAATTCCAGCCCCGTTTTCGAACGCGATTTTGCCTCACTTCGGGCAAAATCGATGGATCCGGTTTTATGAAAAAGACCGATGCATTCTTCCACTTCCGAATCGGAAGTTTCTTCGCGGGGCAAAGCCATGATGTCGACGAGACGCTTCCGCTCTGCTTCACTCAAGCTATCGGACTGAACAGAATGGGCAAAAAGGATGCTTGGTTTTCCTTCACGAATATCGTTGCCGAATTCGCCCCCGCGACCCTTTTCAGGCGTCAGGTCCAGAAGATCATCCTGAATCTGGAACGCCGGCCCCAACTGGTCACCCACTCGCCACAATGCGTTGACGCGATCTTCATCGAAATCGGCAAGGATGGCCGCGCATACCATCCCTAGAGCCAGATAACGGCCGGTTTTGGATTTCACCAGTCGCTCATAGTCGGAGAGTTGGAATCGGGAATCAGCCCTTCCTCCCAAATCCAACTGCTGACCCTCAACGGTCCGTCGGTGGACATCGGAAACCGCCTGAAGCAATCTCGACCGCACGGAGTCTTCCACTGACAGTTGACTGATCTCGGAATAGACCTGGGAGAGGAGCCAATCGGCAGCGTTGAGGGCAGTGGCCGTGCCATGGCTTTTCCACAATGTGGGTTCGTCCCTGCGCCAGTCGTCACCATCCTGAATGTCGTCGTGGATCAGAAAGGCGTTGTGCAGCCATTCTGTCAGGCAAGCCACTCCGAGAGACGAATCACGATCCACCCCATGGGCGGCTCCGAACCACAGTGAAATGAGGGGGCGTATCCGCTTCCCGCCCTTACAGGCGCTGCGAATCGCTTCCCCCAGTGAATTGGGCGCAATCTTGGCCAAACGCTGGGAAACCGTCTCTTCCAGAGGGTCTTTCCAACTGCTGAGGGAATTGGGCAACACCGATGAGTCCACCGCCACCTAAACCACCTAAACCCTTTAAATGAAGAGACTTAAGTCTGAAAACCAACTCATTTGGGCAGCTTGAAAGCTCGCACCTTGTTCGTGAAATCCCTGCGACACGCCCGAAGAGCCTGCCAGGGGCCCTGTGCCAGCAGTCTCGTCCTGCTGGATTTGCAATGAGACTGAAATGCCCTCATTTGCCTAGCAAGTGCTCCCTGATTGCGGAAAAGGCTAGGTAAACCCTCCCGGACTGTCAAGAAGGACACCGGTCAGAAACCTCACCGAGGGCATACTTTACTCCGATGAAAGGCAATATAGAATGAGGGTTGAAAGAAATGGAGCCGGAAATCAGGATTCCGCGTATTGGCAGAACGAATTCCATTCCTCCGTGCCGTTACAAATGGAGGAATAGACTCGTTTTGACAATGGGTCATCGATAGAAATCGATAATGCCGGAGATGATTCCTGTCGGGAATCTGCATCATTGTCCGACGGACCCGGTTTTCACGGATTCAGTTTGTATAGGCGATGTCAGCCACTTACTTCATGGTCAATGGAGTGGCTTGCGAGTCTTCAACAGGTTTCGAAAGGGTGCCAACAGGAATGAACACCAGCAGAAATTCAACTCTGCTCATTCCAAACAATAATTTTGCTGATCGACGCCTCCTGAGGTGTTTTTCAGCAATTGTTACCTTTTTGATTTTGATCGGCGGATTCCTTCCTGCAATCGCCGAAGCACAAATGCAGTCCTCCACTTCAGGAAATCCCCAAAGCATTCGACTGGGAGAAGCGATCGTCGTTCCGGGAACCGCAGAAGCCCTGGTCCCTGTCTACCTGACTTCCGAGGTCGAAATCGCCACCTGGCAAATGGGTCTGGAATATGACGAATTGCTTTTGAATCTGGTCGATGTGGAATTCACGGGTACCGAGAGCGAACTTCTCGATCCGATTCTCATTCCCACGCTGAATCAGAACTCCAACCTGAGCGGGTTTCAGGTCGTCTATCCGGGTCCGGAATTTTTCTCCACCGGAGAAGGTCTCCTGGCGGCATTCCTTCGATTCCAGTGGATCGGAACCATGCCGATTCCCAGCCCTTCCGGGCTTTCCACTCCCATCACTCTGATCGATCTGGAAACCCTTCCGATCTCGATGACCTCCCCATCGGGCCTGGTCACGATTCCGGAGACCCAGTCCGCAGACGTCGTGATTCATGATTACCCGCTGATCCTCGTCGAAGAGTCGATGGCCCCTCTGACGGCAGAAGACTTTCTGGTTCCGGTCAGGGCATGGACCAGTGACTCCGCCTCCACCTTCATGATGGGTCTGGAGTATGACGAGCTGCTGATGACCCAGTTCATCGTTACTGGCAGTGACGCTGACCGCCTGAGCAGTGGCAACTGGGACCTCACCATCGAAATGACTCCTGCAGGAGTGATTTGCACCCTTGAGACATCAACGCCCCTGCCGCCGCTCAATGGCGAGACTCTGGGTTTCCTGCGAATCGATCGCCCCGGCAATCAACCGGGTCAGCCCGGTTGGGGTCCCTGGACCATCGGACTCAACCCCGGTAACTGTGAGATCGATGGCACCCCGGTGGCCTATCTTGAGCCGGGCAGCATGACCTGGATTTCATGGTTCATGCGCGGTGATGCCAATCTTGACAGCAATCTGGATATTGCAGACGCTGAAACGATTCTGGGAGCCTGTTACCTTGGAATCCCGGTGGACTGCGAAGACGCAGCGGATACCAACGACGATGGCGCTCTCGACGTCTCAGACGTCGTCTCTGTGCTGCAATTCCTCTTCTCAGGTTCCCCCTCTCCGCCGGCTCCCTATCCGGATGCAGGATCAGACCCCACTCCGGACCTGCTCGACTGCGAATAGCCCGGGGTCTCACTGTCGACTGATCGACTTCCTGGACTGATCGATCGCCCACTGCCAATCCGGTCTCCGGAGTGAAACCCATGACAGCCCTTTGGTTGATGCCCTCTCTTGAGAGCCTTAGTCTTTCTGAACCTGCGGGGGTTTTGTGGCTATGACCCGTCGGGAAAACCATGAATTGCCACAACACATTGATCAAAATCTTGAGGGGGAAATCCATGTCCTTTGAACTCCCTGCCCTTCCATACGCCCATGACGCTCTCGAGCCTCATGTCGACGCCCGCACCATGGAAATTCACCATGGCAAGCATCACGCCACCTACGTTGCAAACCTCAACAAGGCTCTTGAGGGCCATGAGGATCTGCAAGGCCAGGATATTGCAGACCTCTGTCGCAATATTCAGGAGTTGCCAGAAGCTGTTCGTGGAGCAGTGAGAAACAATGGCGGTGGTCATTTCAATCACAGCCTCTTCTGGACCAGCATGAGTGCCAGTGGCGGAGGAAACCCCAGCGGCGATCTCGCTGCAGCGATCGATTCCGCTTTCGGCAGTTTCGATGCCTTCAAGGAGCAGTTTGCCGCCGCGGCAATGACCCGTTTTGGCAGTGGCTGGGCGTGGTTGGGTGTCAAGGGCGATGGCAGTCTTTGCGTCTGCTCAACCGCCAATCAGGACAACCCGTTGATGGCCGGCAGCAGCGATTGCGTTTGTGACCCGATTCTGGGTCTCGACGTCTGGGAGCACGCTTACTACCTCAACTACCAGAACCGCCGCCCTGATTATGTTTCGGCGTGGTGGAATGTTGTCGACTGGAATGTTGTCAGCGAAAGATTTGCTGCCGTAAACGCCTAGTGCATCTCTTCAGGGGGAAGGATCTGCATGAGCTGGGAACTGGCCGGGGCCACGATTCTTGAAGTCGTCCCCCCCACCCGGGAAAGTGGCGAAGAGGGTTTCTCCAAACGCATGAAGCGTGTGGAGAAACTCCTCTCCGACGGCCAGTTTGATGCCGTCAATGTTCCTGAAATTCATGACGAGGAAAATCGCGACGCGCGGGGAGAAAGAAAACACAAGTTTTCGACTCGTGTCGACAGTCGCGTCTTCGGTTGCAAAATCCGTGAAGAGTTTGGCCTGCCGATCATCGTCAATCATGTGGTTGCACACGATCCGCTCGACCGTCAAATCCTCTGGCTCCATGAAACCGTGCGTGAATACGGCATCCATGACCTGGTCCTTGTCGGAGCGCCCCATGACCGCCATCCATGGCCGGGCCCCACCGTCTCCGAGGCAAACGAGGCTTTCAAAGCAGAATTCTCCGACTCACAATTGAGACTGGGAAATATCTGCATTCCGGGCAGACCGGGTAGCCCCATTCCCGAATCAGAGCGAATGGCAGCCAAAATCAGGGCCGGAGCGGACTTTTTCACGACCCAGATCCTCTTCTCTCTCAACGAGATCACCCAACTGTGGCGTGAATTTGAAGCCACCCGTCCGGATTTGCTCGCCACTCCCTTGCTGATCAGCCTTTGCCCCGTTCGAAAAGCAGAAAACCTCGCTTTCCTTCGCTATTTGGGGGTCCATGTCCCTGAAGAGGTCGAATCGACGCTGAAATCAGCAGATCCGGCAGAATGCCTGGAGTTGTCCCTGCAGATCCTTTGCCGGTTGCAGGAGCAAATGATCGAAACGGCCCGAAATTTCGAGGATTTGGCTTCCCCGGGCTGGAATATCGCCCCCGTGGGCAGCATTCCCGGCGCGGCAGTCCTCGACCTGATTCGCAGGCTCCCGGCTTCCCTTTCCCGCTGACCCGGAGGCTCAATTTCTGAGCAGGCTGTCGACCCGGGTTGGCCCTGCAAGATCCCGCCTGAATGCCTCCGGTAAACCCGCTAAACCCTTTTCGGTTTTCGTCGGAGTTTGCTTTCAAGAAGAACAGGTTGATCTAGAATCACCAAGGTAGTGTTTGCGAAGGATAGCCTTTGCAGCGAGATCCGGACCGCTTGCATCCGGTTTCGTTGCGTTCTGGATGCAGAGTTCACTCTGGGAGGAAACATGCAAACCATGTCGGATATGGCAGTACCGACGATCCATTGGCCGGCGTTTGCCGCTGCAAATCTGGATCTGTTTTCCATTACGGTCTTTGCCATCTTGACCATCATCGTCGGCACCGTGCTCTTGCTGCTTTCCGAACTTCTGGGCCCCCGACGCAGAGACCCTGAGAAGGAAACAATCTACGAATGTGGGGTCCCACTGCTCGACAGTGCGAGGGAACCCTTCACAGTCAAATTTTACCTGGTCGCCATCCTGTTCATCCTTTTTGACATCGAGACGGTCTTCCTGCTTCCTTATGCAGTGGTCTATAAAAAGCTGGGAATCGTCGGTCTCGCGGAAATGGGTGTTTTCATCCTGATCCTCGCAGGAGGTCTGGTTTATCTCTGGAAGAGAGGAGCTCTCGAATGGGATTAGAGAGTCTCATTGGAGGTGAAGGCTTTCTCACCACCACCGTTAACGGACTCGTCAACTGGGGGCGTAAAAACGCACTCTGGCCGATGCCGTTTGGTACCGCATGTTGCGCCATCGAAATGATGGCGACCTTCTCCGGACGCTATGACATTTCCCGTTTCGGAGCGGAAGTGGTGCGCTTTTCACCAAGACAATCAGACCTGTTGATTGTCAGTGGCCGCATCTCCATCAAAATGATGCCCGTACTGCAGAAGATCTACCGTCAGATGCCAGAACCGAAATGGGTTATTTCCATGGGAGCATGTGCCTCCTGTGGTGGTGTCTTTGACACTTACACCCTGGTTCAGGGAGTCGATCAGTTCATTCCGGTGGACGTTTACGTTCCCGGCTGCCCTCCCCGTCCCGAATCCCTTCTCGACGCTGTTTTTGAAATCCAGAAACTCGTCGGTGAAGACCGATTCGACAGTGGAAAGCATGGTAGCTGATGGCTGACAACAATCCCGCTTACGAAGCTCTGCCCGCGGACCTCAAAAGCAAGGTCCTTGAGTGCGTGGAGCATCAGGGTCAGGTTGCACTGCGCTGCCGTGCTGCTGACCAGCGCGCACTTCTGGAAAACTTTCGACTCTCCCAGGGCTACGACTTTCTCGTCGACGTCACTGCAATGGATCATCTCGGGAAAGACACAGAAGAGCGCTTCGAAATCGTCTATGTCCTGAGAAGCCTGACCGCCAATCACACTTTCAGGTTGCATGCATGGCTCGACGAAAGTGACAACGCGATTCCTTCGGTCTTCGACCTTTGGGATTCTGCACGCTGGGGTGAGCGCGAAACCCATGACATGTTTGGTATCGTCTTCGACGGCAATCCGGATCTTCGCCGATTCCTGATGCCGGAAGACTACCCGGCCTTCCCCTTGCTCAAGGACTACCCTCTCAAGGGTAAAGAAGAGCGACGCCAATTCCCCAAAGTGGTCGCCCGTGGTGACCGCATGGTCGAGGAAGAGCCCGATACCTACCCCACGAGCATCGGTCGACAGATGCACACCCCCGAGTATATCGAGGAGGTCCGTCGTGACTCAAAACCCAGAGAATAGTGGCCGCAACACTCCGGTCCCTTCCGCAGCCACGCTGGAGAAGGAACTGGAAAAGGGCTGGCGTGACCATCGCTCAGGAGCCAGACCGTCCTCTGTCAGTTCTGTGACCGAGGATGACGGCGACGGCCGCATGGTGATGAACTTCGGCCCCCAGCACCCGGCAACTCACGGAACCCTGCGCAGCGTCTTTACCCTTGAGGGTGAAAGCATTGTCGAGGCGGATGTGGAAATCGGATACTTGCACACCGGATTCGAGAAACTCGGTGAGCACATGACCTACCAACAGTGGGTCACCGTGTCCGATCGCATGAATTACCTCTCTGCGATCAACAACAACGTGGGCTACTCCGTTGCGGTTGAGGAACTTCTGGGAATCGAAGTTCCGCCCCGCTGTGCCGCCCTCAGGGTCATCATGTGCGAACTCTCGCGTATTGCCGACCACGTCCTCTGTGTCGGTCTGCAGGGAATGGACCTGGGTGCCTTCAGTGTCATGCTGTGGTCCTTTGAAAAACGCGAACTGGTTTACGACATCATCGAAGCGGTTTGCGGTGCCCGCCTGACCACCAGCTGGACAAGGGTGGGAGGCATCATCCGGGACGTCCCCGAGTTCTTCCCGGACCTGGTCTACTCTTTCCTTGATGAGTTCCCGCCGATCATCGAAGAGATCCACGGCATGCTCCTCAACAACAAGATTTTCGTCGACCGCGTAAAGGACATCGGCAAGGTTTCCACCGAGAAAGCCCTGTCCTACGGACTCACCGGTCCTGTCGGCAGAGCCAGTGGCTTGACGATGGACGTTCGCAAGGACAGCCCCTACCTCGGATATGACAAATACGATTTCAAGGTTCCGAGCCAGACGGAAGGGGACAGCTTCGCCCGCTACATGCAGCGAATGGAAGAGATCGAGCAGTCTCTGGAAATCATTCGCCAGGCGATGGCGACCCTGCCCCAGGGTGAAGTGGTTCATGACGACTTCAAGACCAGTCTTCCCGAGAAGGATGCGGTCTACAACGACATGGAATCCCTGATCCACCACTTCAAACTGGTCATGCTCGGCCACGGAATTCGCCCCGACAAGGGACAGTCGATCTACAGTGCCACTGAGGCCCCATGTGGAGAACTGGGTTTCTTCATCGCCTCGGACGGCAGCGACACTCCCTACCGACTGCGGGTACGTCCCCCTTCACTTTACAACTACGGACTTTTCCCTCGCCTTGCCGAGGGAGGAATGATTTCCGATGCGGTGGCAATTCTCTCAAGTTTCCATGTGATCGCTGGCGAACTGGATCGGTAGGTTGACCGTGACTGAAACACTGGCCTTCTCTGACGAAGCCATGAAAAAATACGAGTGGCTCCTGTCGCGTTACCCAACACGCAAGGCGGCACTCCTGCCGACCCTGCGTATCGCCGAATCGGAATTTGGCGAATTGGGTGTGCCGCAGATGAAATACGTGGCTGATCTCATGGAGATCCCCCCCGCCACCGTTTTCGGTGTGGTGACCTTTTACACTCACTACCGCAGAGCCGGTGTGGGCAAATATCACCTGCAGGTTTGCAGCACTCTGTCCTGTGCACTGAGAGGATCTGGAGACGTCGTTTCCAGAGTCACGGAGCGCCTGGGCATCGGTGTTGGCGAGACTTCCGAGTGCGGTTTGTTCACACTTTCAAAGGTGGAATGCCTGGGCTCCTGTGACACTGCCCCGGTCATTCAGTGCAACGACGACTACCATGAAGGCCTGAGCCTGGAAGATGTCGACGCCCTGATCGAGCAGTTGCGCCAAGAAGCTGGAAAGGGTGGTGCCTGATGAGCTTCCGCAAGATTTTCACTCCCTACATCCATGAAGATAAATGCCACTCCCTCAAGTTCTACCAGGGCAAAGGGGGCTACGAGCAGGCTCGCAAGGCCCTCAACGACTGGCAGCCGGATGATCTCATCGAAACGGTCAAGGCCGCCAATCTTCGAGGCCGAGGCGGAGCAGGATTCCCCACAGGCGTGAAATGGGGCTTTGTACCCAAGCAATCGGACAAGCCGAAGTATCTCGCCGTCAATGCTGACGAATCCGAGCCGGGTACCTTCAAGGATCGTTTGATCATGGAGAAAAACCCGCACCTTCTTCTTGAAGGCATCATCATCTGCTGCAAGGCGGTCGGCATTCACCATGCCTACATATACATTCGCGGTGAGTTCGTCTTCGGCGCCAATCGATTGCAGAACGCCATCGACCGGGCCTACTCCGAAGGCATCCTCGGCGAAAACTGCCTTGGCAGCGATTTCAAACTGGACGTCACCGTGCACCGGGGAGCCGGTGCTTACATCTGCGGTGAAGAAACCGGAATGCTGACCTCCATTGAAGGAGATCGGGGCCAACCAAAACTGAAGCCCCCCTTCCCCGCTGTGGAAGGACTTTTCGGCTGCCCGACCGTGGTCAACAACGTCGAGACCCTGGCCAACCTGCCCTACATTCTTGAAATCGGTGCAGAAGAATACAGAAAGATCGGCCCTGAGAATTCTCCGGGCCCCAAACTTTTCTGCGTCAGTGGACATGTGGAGAAGCCCGGAGTCTTTGAGCTCCCCATGGGCGTTTCCCTGAGAACCCTGATCGATGAACACGCCGGTGGCGTCTGGAAGGGTCGCAAACTGAAAGCGGTCATTCCAGGAGGATCCTCTGCACATGTTCTCACTGCTGACGAGTGTGATGTCGCCATGGACATCGAGTCTCTGGCAGCGGCAGGAACCATGCTGGGATCTGCAGGGGTCATCGTCATGGACGAAACGACCTGCATGGTTGACGCCCTGCTGAATATCATGCGCTTCTATCACCACGAATCCTGTGGTCAGTGCACCCCCTGCCGCGAGGGAACCGGTTGGCTTGAGAAAATTGCCCACCGCATCGCCGTCGGCGGAGGTCGCGTGGAGGACCTGGATCTGGTGACTGAAGTTTGCGATAGAATGGTCGGCAAAACGATTTGTGCCCTTGCCGATGCTGCAGCATTCCCCGCCGAATCCATCGTCAAGAAGTTCCGCGAAGACTTTGTCGCCGCCATCGAAAACGGTGGCAGCCCTGCGTGGGTCAAACGACACCCCGCCAACACGGGAGGAGCCGCAGCACATGTCTGATTCCAACTCAACAGTGCGCTGGACCCTGAATGGAACCGAGGTCGAGAACGAAGCGGGAATGACCATCATGGAGGCTGCGAAAGTCCATGGTGTCGACATTCCCCAGTTCTGTTACCACCCCGGGCTGAGCATTGCCGGCAACTGTCGAATCTGCATGGTTGAGAGCAATCGCTCGCCGAAGCCGGTGATTTCCTGTTCGGAAAGAATCGCCGAAGGCCTGGAAATCAAGACACAGAGTGAGGTCGCCGTTGACGCCCGCAACTCGGTAATGGAATTCCAGTTGATCAACCACCCCCTCGACTGCCCCGTCTGTGACAAGGCCGGCGAGTGTGTCCTTCAGGACCACTCCTACGAGCACGGCCCTGATCGCAGTCGATTCGTTGAGGACAAAAACATTCGCCACACCAAGGAACTCGGTCCGACCATCGATATCTGGGGTAACCGGTGCATCGTTTGCACCCGCTGCGTCCGATTCTGTGACGAGATCAGTGGCACCGGTGAACTGTGCGTTGTTGAACGTGGCGACCGCTCCGTTGTCGACGTCTTTCCGGGAGTTCCCATCGACAATTCTCTGGCAGGCAACACCGTAGACATTTGCCCCGTCGGAGCATTGATCTCCAGCGACTTCAAATATGAAGCCCGCGTCTGGAACATGGATAAAACCTCTTCCGTCTGTGGAGGCTGCTCCAGAGGCTGCAACGTGGAAGTTGAAACTCTGGATGGATTTGTCAAAAGACTGACACCCAGAGAGAACCTGGACGTCAACGATTGGTGGATGTGCGATCACGGCCGTTACGGCTGGAGACACCTTTATGCGGACAGCCGCCTCGAGGGTGCGCAGCATGACGGACAAGCCGTTTCGCCCACTGGAACCAGCGGAGCACTTCACCAGTTGCTCAGCAGTTCCTCTTCTACCGCTTTCCTTGTTGACCCGTTCATGACCTGCGAAGAACTTCATTTGGTCCGCAGCATTGCCAACTCTCTTGGCGGCAGTACCATCGCCGGCTGGCTTCCAGCCGCAGGCACTGAAGAAAACTTCCCAGGCGGATTCAAAATCAGTGCGGACAAGCACCCGAACCGAAAAGGGGCTGAGCACGTTCTCGGCGGTGACCTGTTCACAACCTCTGCCGACCAGTTGAAATCCGCTCTTTCCAACGGATCCATCGATACCCTCGTCGCCTTCGTCGGCGGTGACGGCTTTGAAGGAGCCGGCGGAGAATGGAATGACCTGATCTCCAAAGCCGGTAAACGGATCGTCTTCGCCACCCAACAGGGTTCCTGGTGTGAAGGTGCCGACCTCGTCATCCCGGCCACTGCCCCTCTTGAAAAGGAAGGTGTGTGGGTCAACGAAGATGACCGGGCGCAAAGGACACGATCCTGCAGGTCCCTGACCTCAAACCACTTCCCTTCCGAGTTGGTGGTCTTGCAGGAGCTTCAGGTACATATGGAACAGCGAAATCGTCCGCTGTCCGCAGCAGGAATCTTCCGGGAGCTCTCCGAAGCCTCCGACGCCTTCTCCGGTCACAGCCACAGCAGCCTCGGTGATTCGGGAAGCCCCCTTTCACAAAGACCTGCAGCGATGAGCAGTGAAGGAGGCCAGTCATGAGCGACGCCGGTACTCCTTTACTGGATTTCTTTTTTGCAGCTTTGCGAGCCATCGTAATCTTCGCTGCCGTACTGCAAATCGTTCCTGCTCTGGTCTACTTTGAACGCAGATTGGCTGCATGGATTCAGGACCGGATCGGTCCGAACCAGGTAGGCCCCGTGGGTCTCCTGCAACCCCTTGCCGATGTCATCAAGTTGGCATTCAAAGAGGACCTGACCCCTGAAGGTGTCGACAAATGGATCTATCGCCTGGGTCCCGCGCTCGTCTACGCCCCGGCGATTCTTGCGTTCACGGTGATCCCCGTAGGCATGGATCTGCAGGTGGCCTCCTTTGACGTGGGTGTGATCTTCCTGCTGACCATCGGCGGCTTCTCCGTTTACGGACTCGCCTTCGGCGGCTGGGCCTCCAACAACAAATACTCTCTTCTCGGCGGACTGCGTGCTTCTGCCCAGTTGATCAGTTACGAAGTGGCTCTCGGTCTTTCCGTGATCGCCATCCTGATGACAGCGGAGACCGTTGACCTGAACAGCATCATTCGACAGCAGTGGGCCCCTGGGGCGGCAGGACTGCTGGAGTGGAACCTGTTCCAGCAACCCCTCGCCGCATTCATCTTCCTTGTTGCCGCATTTGCAGAAACAAACCGCCTTCCATTCGACCTCCCCGAGTGTGAGGCCGAATTGGTGGGAGGATTCCACACCGAATACACCGGCCTCAAATTCGCCATGTTCTTCATGGGTGAATACGTCGCCATGATCACCATGTCCGCATTGATGGTGACGATGTTCCTCGGTGGCTGGAGCCTGCCCTGGGTGGAGATTCCAACAAGCCCGTCCATCGTTGACGTGGCCCTCAGCGTGGGAATCTTCATGGGCAAATTGGTCCTCTTGCTGTTCTTCTACATTTGGGTGCGCTGGACGCTTCCCAGATTCCGCTACGACCAACTGATGAATATTGGCTGGAAAGTCTTTATTCCGTTGTCCCTTTTGAACCTTGGATTGACCGCTCTCTCCGGAGTGCTTGGCTGGAATTGGCTGATTCCGCTTCCCTGGTAGGAGCGGCTGAAGAAGAAAGGTGTCCCCGTGGCAAACCACGAAGAGACCCCAGAAGAAAAACCGGAAACGGCAACGACCGTCCCTCGCGAGAAGGCTGCCTTCGGCATGCCCCTCATCAAGGGCCTCGCCAACACCCTTTCCCACATTCTTCGCAATGAACCCAATACGATTCATTACCCCGCAGAAAAACGGACTCCGTTTCCGGGCTATCGGGGTGAGCACCGCCTGAAGCGCGACGAACTAGGCAGAGAAAAGTGCGTGGCCTGCTTCCTGTGCTCCACCGCATGCCCCGCACATTGCATCGAAATCGTTGCAGAGGAGGCTCCCTGGGGTGACAGGGAGAAGAGGCCCCGTCTCTTCAACATTGACATGATGCGATGCATTTACTGCGGCATGTGCGAAGAAGCGTGCCCCTGCGACGCCATCGAGTTGACTCCGGTCTACAACATCCCCTCCAGAAGCAGGGGTGAAAAAATCTACAACAAAGAAAAACTCCTCTCCCTTTGATGGATTGAGAAATCAAATGGGACCGAAGATGGGGGCGAAAAGTTGAGTGGTTGGTTAGAACATCTGGTATTCGGGATTCTGGCTACTGTTTCAGTACTCAGTTCCTTCCTCGTAGTCACGAGGAAGAACCCGATTTACTCAGCGCTATTCCTGGTCGTCATGTTCGCCATGGTCGCCGGGATTTTCATGCTTTTGGACGCGACCTTCCTGGGATTCATGCAGCTGCTCGTCTATGCAGGTGCCATCATGGTTCTTTATCTCTTTGTGATCATGCTGATCAACCCGAGAGACGAGACCCTCCCGGACGAAGGCGGCACCTCGGAAAAAGCTTTTGCCGCAGGAGTTTCCCTTCTGGTCTTCGCATTGTTGACCTTTGGCATCAGCAATTCCGATTTGGTGACAGAGATGACCACACCCGGTGGCATTCCCGCACTCGCTGAAGTCCCCGCTACCCATGGAGCCATCGAGGCTTTTGGTTACGAACTGTTCAGCAAGCACCTGCTGGTCTTCGAAGTGGCATCTATCCTGATCCTCGTCGGAATCATTGGTGCTGTGCATATTGCCATGAAACAGAGACCGGCCTCTGCGGATGAGAATGACTCCAACGAAGAGAGGCTGGTGACCGATGTTTAGTCTGCCAGCACTCCTTTATCTCAGCGCACTGCTTTTCAGCATCGGGATCTACGGCGTCCTTGCCCGACGCAACATTCTCGTCGTGCTGATGTCCCTCGAGTTGATGCTGAATGCAGTCAACATTGCCCTGGTAGGTTTTGGCAGGGTTCACGCCCTCTCGACCACCTCTGGCGAGCACGGTGGACAGATTTTCACACTGATGGTCCTTGCGGTTGCCGCCGCCGAGGCTGCGATCGGTCTCTCCCTGTTGCTGCTGATCTGGCGCAGGTGGAAAACCATCGACCTCCGCGAACTCTGCCGGTTGAGCGGCTGAGGGGGAAATAATGGACAGTAATCTGCTGTGGATCCCGCTCTTCCCATTCCTTGGATTCCTCCTCAACGGAATCCTCGGCAAACGCCTGGGGAACAGGGCCGTATCCGTCATCGCTTCCGTTGCACCACTGCTGGCCTTCATGGTCTCCTTCGGCGCATGGAGAAAAATCATCGATCCGGCCTCTTCCGGAGCTCTCCACTGGGATGGATTCCCGTGGATCTGGCTCGATGGAATTCTCGAGATCCCTTTTGCACTTCACTTTGATGGTCTCAGCGCAGTCATGTGCCTGGTGATCACCGGAGTAGGCTCGCTCATTCACCTGTACTCCATCGGGTACATGAAGGGTGACCCCGGTTACCACCGCTACTTTGCCTACCTGAATCTGTTCACCACCTTCATGTTGTTACTGGTACTCGGTGACAACCTGCTGTTGTTGTTCATCGGTTGGGAAGGTGTTGGCCTCTGCTCTTACCTGCTGATCGGATTCTGGTTCCAGGAGGACGAGAATTGCGCTGCGGGTAAAAAAGCCTTCATCGTCAATCGGGTCGGCGACCTGGCATTCCTTCTCGGGATGTTCCTGTGCCTGATCTATTTCGGCACGCTGGAAATGTCTGCCCTGACCAATGCTGACAATATCGCCCAGGTCTCCATGGAGACCACCGGCTTCATGGCAGACCCCGAAACAGGAACGGGAGGCATGGCAGTCATCACTGCGATCGCCATCCTGCTCTTCATCGGTGCTACCGGAAAAAGTGCACAGATCCCCCTTTACGTCTGGCTTCCTGACGCCATGGCAGGCCCCACTCCCGTTTCCGCATTGATTCACGCGGCAACAATGGTGACTTCTGGGGTCTATCTTTGCTGCCGACTCATGCCACTCTTCGAAGCGGCACCCATGGCCCTCAGCATCGTTGCCGTCGTCGGAGCATGCACGGCTCTCCTGGCTGCCCTGATCGCCTTTACACAAAACGACATCAAAAAGGTCCTCGCATACTCCACTGTCAGTCAGCTTGGATACATGTTCTTCGCCATCGGTGTCGGTGCATTTTCGGCAGCCTTCTTTCATGTGGTCACCCACGCCTTCTTCAAGGCCCTGCTCTTCCTCGGATCAGGCGCGGTGATTCATGCCATGCACCATGAACAGGACATGAGAAAGATGGGTGGCCTTCGCAAACAATTGCCGTTTACCCATCTGACTTTCCTCATCGGAACCTTTGCCATTGCCGGAGTTCCCCCTCTTGCAGGATTCTTCTCCAAAGACGAGATCCTCTTTGCGGGCTACAAAGCCGGAATCATGGATGGCAACTCTTTGGCCACGATGTTCTGGTACGTTTCCGTGGCGACAGCGGGCATGACCGCTTTCTACATGATGCGTTGCGTGGCCATGACCTTCTGGGGCAACAGCAATGTCGACGCCAAACTGGAAGGCAAGGTCCATGAGCCCGGTGGCTGGATCGGTTTCGCACTGTTCGTCCTCGCCATTGCCAGTGCGCTGGGTGGATTCCTCAATGTCCCAGAGTTCCTGGGAGGACACGCCATTCTTGGACACTTCACCGGATTGCATGTTTCGCACGCAAACATGACTCCGGAGGAGTTGGACATTCTTCATGCTGGAGAATGGACCAGCATGTTCATCAGCCTGGCCATCGCCGGTGCTGGACTTCTCGTGGGATATCTCTTCTATCGCAATGGAAGTGGATTGCCTGCAGCATTCCGCTCCAGTGCTCCGGGAGCATTCCTCGGCAAACTTTCCGAGAACAAGTTTTACGTTGATGAACTTTATGCATTCCTGATCGTTCGCCCTTTCGAGGCGATCAGTCAGTTGATGCATACCCTGATCGATCAGGTCCTGATCGACCGCCTTCTGGTCGGTGGCTCCGCCCTCCTCGTCAGGGGATTCGGTGAGCTGACCCGGAGAATGCAGACCGGATTCATTCCCGGATACCTGCTGACCTTCGGTTGTGGTGCATTGGTCCTGATCTACATCCTTCTGAACCAACTGGCGAAGGGAGGTGCACAATGATTCCCGAACTTGAATCCTTCAAGATGCCGATTCTGAGTCTTGTGACCCTGACTCCCGCATTGGGTGCCCTGTTGCTGACTCTGATCGACCGCAACAACAAGGCGCTGATCCGCCAGATTGCCCTGATGGTCAGTTTTCTTGGGCTGCTCTTTTCCCTGATCATGGTGGGAAATTTCGACGCAACCGTGGGAACCATGCAAATGGAGGAAAACCTTCCTTGGATCGAATCCCTGGGGATCTCCTACCATCTGGGAGTCGATGGTTTCTCCGTACTGCTGATTCTTTTGACGAGCTTCAGCATGCCCTTTGTTTTCCTCAGTACCTGGAAAGCGGTCGACTCACGGGTCAAGGAGTTCCACATCGCCCTTCTGCTTTTGCAGACCGGCATGATTGGTGCCTTTGTCGCCCTCGACCTCATCCTCTTCTATCTCTTCTATGAAGCGATGCTGGTACCGATGTACTTGATCATCGGTATTTGGGGAGGCAAAGACCGGGTCTACGCAGCGTTGAAGTTCTTCATCTATACGATGGTCGGCAGTCTCTTCATGTTCCTGGCGATCCTCTATCTCTACAACCATGCCGGCACCTTTGACTTGCCGCTGTTGCTGGAGCGATTGAGAACCACTAACCCCCTCGACGGTACCCAGCAATTCTGGCTCTTCCTGGCATTTGCACTGTCTTTTGCCATCAAGGTACCACTCTTCCCCCTGCATACATGGTTGCCGGATGCACACGTTCAGGCACCGACTGCTGGATCGGTCGTTCTGGCGGGTGTGTTGCTGAAGATGGGTACCTATGGATTACTGCGATTCGCCATCCCCCTCTTCCCTGAGGCGGCGATGGATTTGCGCGAGGAATTCTGCTGGTTGGCTGTCACAGGAATCATCTTCGGGGCCTGCATGGCACTGGTTCAGACAGACATCAAGAAGTTGATCGCCTATTCGTCAGTCAGTCACCTTGGGTTTGTTGTTCTCGCCTGCTTCATGAACGACGTTGAATCCCTTACCGGAGCGATCCTTCAAATGGTCAACCACGGCCTGTCGACCGGAATGCTCTTCCTGATGATCGGGATCATTTACGAACGGCGTCACACCCGTGAGCTGGCGGATTACGGCGGACTTGCAGGAGTCGTTCCTGTTTACTCCGTGTTCTTCATCATCGCCGTGCTATCCAGCATTGGACTGCCGGGCCTCAACGGCTTTGTCGGTGAGTTCCTGATCCTCTTCGGTGCATTCCGTGCCGACGCTGTCTGGGGAATTCTGGCCGCTTCAGGTGTCGTGCTCGGAGCGCTTTACATGTTGAAGATGACGAAGATGTTCCTCTTTGGTCCCCTCGTTCACGATGCCAACAGGAATGTCCAAGATCTTCAAACGCGGGAAATTCTCTACTTGAGCCCCTTTGTGATCATGATGGTCTGGCTCGGTCTTTACCCGTCGACCTTCACCAAACTGGTTCAGCCGACGCTGAGCCTTTACGTGCAGATGCTGCAGAACTAGGGAGTCATGATGGAACCATTGACCCTCTCCAAAGCTGAGATCCTCGCTGTCCTTCCTGCTGGAGCCCTGTTTGTCACAGGTCTGATTCAACTGTTGTCAGACCTTGGGGACCCCAACAAGACTTCACGCCAGGAAAAAACCCATTTGGCGATGATCGGTGCGACCGGAGCCCTGGTGGCACTGGCCTCCCTCTTCGTGCAGGGAACAGCCGCCTCCACTGGTGAGCTCTACGCCGGAGCCATGACAGACGACCTCTTTGGTCGCCTTGGCGCTGGAGTGATTATCGTCACGAGCCTTTTCTGCACGCTGATGGCAGGTGGATATCTCTCCAGTAGCGGAAACAATCGGGCAGAGTTCCACGCCCTGGTCAGTTTCAGTGCTGGTGCCATGGTCCTGTTGTGCCAATCCACCAACCTGGTTTCCATGTTTGTCGCCATTGAAACACTCTCTCTTGCGGTCTACGTCCTTGCAGGATTCTTCCGACAGCAAAAGGCAGCGAGTGAGGGCGCATTCAAATACTTCGTCATGGGAGCATTCTCGAGCGGATTCCTTCTTCTCGGAATGGCGATCATTTATGGCCTGAGTGGAGCTTCTCTCTCATTCAGCGCCATTGCCGCTGCCGGAGCCAGTGACGACGCTCTCTTTGCTGTCGGCGCCCTGCTGGTCCTCATCGGTTTCGCCTTCAAGGTTGGCGTGGTGCCGTTCCATTCATGGGTTCCGGACGTCTACCAGGGAGCCCCGACTCTCGCCGTGGGCTGGATGGCCGTCGCCGTCAAAGCTTCCAGCTTCTTCGCTCTTTGCCGCTTCCTCTATCACACCGGTGGAGGAGCCTACATGGACCAGATCCTGATCGCTCTTTCCATCGTGACGATGATCCTCGGCAATCTCGCCGCCCTGAATCAGCAGAGTCTCAAGAGAATGCTGGCCTATTCCGGTATCGCCCACAGTGGCTACCTGATGATTCCCCTGATCGTCGCCCTTTCCGGGAATGACATTCTCATCGGGGCTTCATTACCCTTTTATCTGTGCGCCTATGCTGGAACCACGCTGGCCGCTTTCGGGGTTCTCACAGCCCTCAGCAAGGCCACAGACAAGGATCAGCTGGGTGACCTCAATGGACTCGCCAAAAGCAGACCCCTGTTGGCTCTCGGCTTTACTGTCGCCCTGATCTCTCTCGCAGGAATCCCGCTGACTGCGGGTTTCATCGGCAAGTTGATGATCTTCAGCGATGCGATCGGTGCCGGATTTGTCCAACTTGCGGTCATCGGAATCCTGACTTCGCTGGTGAGCGTCTATTACTATCTGAGGCCCATCGTTGCGATGTGGTTCAGGGATCCGCGATCCTCCTTCGATCTGATCCCCGCTCCATGGGGAGTTCAATTCACGGTCGGGGCCTGCGGAATCGCCACCATCGTCTTCGGAATCTTCCCCGACTGGCTCGTCGAGCTGTCGCGGATTTCGGTAGAGACGATTCTCGGCTGATCAGATCTCACCTATGGCTTCACCGCCACAGGCGATCTAGAATGCTGTTTGAGTCGGATCTGACGGGACTGAAGTTTGCCGCTCACCGGAACGGAAACTCACTCCAGTGAGTCCTGCTCCGTTTCGAGCAGTGAGATCCTGTTGGAAATGTATGAATCAGAGGAACGGATCGTCGGTTCACCGCGTTTTGCGGAAGGGAAAGACCTGATCCTGGGGGAAAACAAATGCGCAACTTTATCCTGATTGCAATCATCGGCAGTGGACTCTGGTGGGCTTACTCACAATGGACCGGTAATCCGACCGCTCCCGAGCCTTCGCAAATAGGTACTTCCAGTGAAGCAGCCTCCGGAACCTCTACCGGCGGCTCAGATTCCAAAGAAACGACCTCCTCCGGAAGCAACTCCTCTTCCAGCAACGTCGAAGCGACGATGCCGAATCCATCAGGGGAAGAAGCCAGCGCAACCATGAGTCCCCTCGATCGTGAGATCCTCATGCTTCGAGAAGAGATTGCCCGATTCAATACTCCGGAAAACCTCGTCAAGTTGAGTGAACTGCTCCTCTCGACGGACAAACCGGCATTGATTGGTGAGGGCCGGGGCAACCTCAAAACCCTTCTTGCACAAGATCCCGACAGTGCTGCCGCAGCAGAAGCACGAAGATTGATGTTGGGTGAGGTTTCCGGTGACGCATTGATCCAACTCGCTCAGGAGATTCACAGTAAAGGTCCAAGCACTCCCGGTTATGGCCTCTCTGCAGAAATCCTCGCAGACCAATATGGCACCGCAGATTCCAAGTCTGCTCTGGCAACCTGGGAATTGTTGACCGCGGCCTATATCAATGCATCCGACCTTGAATCAAAAGCCCCGCTCCGCTCGAAGTTGTGGAATCTGGTCGATCAGTGGGTGCTTTCCTCCAAAGAGTTTCCCGAAGTCTCCACATTTGACACCGTCATGTCCGGAGACAGCCTTTCAGTCATTGCCCAAAGAAACAAAACCACCGTCGACGCTCTGAAAAGCCTGAACGGTCTCAATAGCGATGTGATTCATCCCGGACAGAAACTCAAGATTCTCAACGGCAAAGTTACCGTCAATGTGGACAAGAGTGATTTCCGTATCGACGTTTACCTGGATGGACGCTGGTTGATGGGATTCCCTGTAGGCCACGGCCGAATTGAAAAGAGAACTCCCACTGGCGAGTTCGTCGTCGGAATCCGCCAGAAGGAACCGATGTGGCAGCCCCGCGATGGTCGCCCCTCGATTCCCTATGGAGAACCGGGAAACCCCCTGGGTGATCGCTGGATCGGCTTCAAGGACGGTGTTCACTTCGGTCTTGGTATTCATGGCACCGACGATCCGGAATCCATCGGGACCCTGTGCTCAGAAGGCTGTGTACGTCTGCGCAATGAAGACGTCACAACCATTTACCCATGGATTCGCAGCGGAACTCGAGTAGTCATCCAGGAATAAACCCTGCGCCGATTCATCTCTTGGAATTGACTGACGATGCTCTGTTGATGGACGATGCGCTGATGGACGATGGGTTCATCGATGAGGACCAACTGTTTGGATAGACCTCGTCGACGACGATCAGACGGGACGTCTAGACCTGGGTGATCCGATCAGCTTCGCAGTTCTGCCTGAAGCTTCTCACCCAATCTGCCAACCAGTTTTTCGACCGACTGATCGATCTCTTCGTGGGTCAGAGTCCGATCTGCCGCGCGGAAGGTCAGCGAAAAGGTCATGCTTTTCCGCCCCTGACCAACCTGTTTTCCCCGGTACATGTCGATAAACCTTCGAGACTCCAGATGTTCCAGAGACGCGGCATCGATTTCAGAAGAGAGATCTCGCCAAAGAACCTCATCCGATACAACAAAGTTCAAATCCCGAGTGATCACGGGGTGCCTCGAAAACTCGCTGAATCTGACATCCTCGATGGATTGATCCAACAGGTATCCGAGATCCAACTCCCCGTACCAGGTTTCCCCGCCAAGATCGTCAACATCGACCCTGCCGACAAGACCGATCTGTTCCCCTGAGAAGCTGAGGGCAGCAGTGGATCCCGGAACGAATCCGGCTCCATCGCCCACCGGGCTCCACGACGGTGTCAGCGGGCCGGACTCGGCAACTCTCAGAAGGTCGAGAATGCCATCGGCAACGCCGCGGACCTCTCGATAACTCTGGAGATTCTTCTCTTCCTGGGCCCGAGAGAGGACCCAGGCGACGTGGTTCTTCTCCACTGGCCTGTCTACCCCGTCCCTGCGATGAAACACGTTGGCGACCTCAAAGAGACGCACTTCGTCCACTCCATGGGTCCGGTTGCCACGGACGCTGGTGAGCAATCCGGGAATCAGGCTTTTCCTGAGGGATCCTTCATTGGCACGGATCGGATTTCGAACGACCCAGTGCTCTCCGAGATTCCACCAGTTCTCGATGGACTGAAAGTCCCCTTCGGCCACACCAAATGAGATGGTCATCGCTTCATGATAACTGGCACCGACAAGGTACTCGTGGACCCGTTCGATCTTGTCTGCCCGGGCATTCTCCGGAACGGCGCGCACTTCCATTCGTCGATCATCCATCTGATCGAGTCCGCGGATTCGGCCGATTTCCTCAATCAGGTCCGCTTCACGAGAACAATCCACTCTCCATGTTGGCGGAGTCCAGGGGCCCGAATCGTCGGTCCCCTGAGTGGTGAATCCAAGAGCAGACAGGATGGAAGAGATCTCCCCTTCAGGAATGACATCACCGAGAAGGCTCGAAGCTCGCTGCGGACGAATTGCAATCGCTTCTGCATGATCGAGGAGTCCGTCGCGGACGACCTCAAGGCAACCAGAGAGGATTGAACAATCCGACTCCCGGGCCAGCAGATGCATGAAACGCCGAGAAGCGATTTCACACGCTTCCACATCCAACCTGCGCTCAAAGCGATAGGAGGAATCAGAAGCAAGAATCAGGCGACGGGAAGATGAGCGGACCGGTACGGGCTCGAACCAGGCAGATTCGAGAAGAATTCGCTGAGTCCCCTCGTGAACCTCTGTTCGGGTTCCGCCCATGATTCCCGCAAGGGCTGCGGTGCCAGACTGATCTGCAATCACCAGATCCTCGCTGTCCAACTCATGCTCTGAGCCATCGATGGCGGAGAATTTCTCCATTCTCTGGGCTCTGCGGACGATCACTTCACCACCTTCCAGGCGGTCAAGGTCGAAGGCGTGCAGAGGTTGGCCCAAATCCATCAGGACGTAGTTGGTCAGATCTACCACCAGATTGATCGGACGCAGTCCGATCGCTTCGAGTCGACGACGAATCCAATCCGGACTCTCCGAGATTTTCAATCCCTCTGCTACACGAGCGGTGTACCGCCCACAACGCTCTTCGTCATCGACAACAATGCTGGCGACCTCATCGAGAGCGAGCCCGGAAGCGGTGGCTTCTACAGTATCAAAATCCAGATCCAGGGGCTTGAGAGGAACTTTCAATAGGCAGGAGAGCTCTCTGGCGACTCCCCGGTGTCCCAGATGATCCGGGCGATTGGAGGTGACCTCCAACTCAAGAACATGGTCATCGCCATGCTCCTCAATGCCCTCACAGTTGAGGCCACACATCGTCAGCAGGTGGGACAGTTCCTCAATCTTGAGATTGAAATCCACGTGATCGCGGAGCCAGTCGACAGATACCTTCATCTCAGTCCCCTTGTGAACAATGGGCAGTCATCCCGTCAGGAGAACTGCCTGAGAAACCTGACGTCATTTTCAGTGAAGTAGCGAATATCCGGAATGTTGTAGGAAGCCATCGTTACCCGTTCGACTCCCAATCCGAATGCAAATCCGGTGTACTTCTCGGGATCAATATTGACCGCCTCCAGCACATTCGGATCCACCATCCCGCAACCGCCCATCTCCATCCATTTCCCCCTCCACCAGAGATCCACTTCAGCGCTGGGTTCTGTGAACGGGAAAAAAGAAGGACGCAGGCGCAACTTCATGTTTTCGTCCTGCAGGAGTTGCTGGAAAAAAGTCAGCAGGGTCGTTTTCAGGTGACCAAAGGTCATTCCCTCATCAACGACAAGACCTTCCAACTGGTGAAACATGTAATGGTGTGTGGCGTCCACCTCGTCCGGGCGAAAAACCTTGCCCGGAGAAATGATACGCAAGGGTGGCTGGGAATTTTCCATGACCCGAACCTGAACAGTCGAGGTCTGGCTTCTCATCAACAGGTCGTCTGTCAGAAAGAAGTTTTCCGATGGATCCCGTGCGATGTGATCCGCAGGAATATTCAAACCCGTAAAGTTGTGCCACTCATCTTCGACCTCAGGACCATCCGCCACTTCAAAGCCGAGACTGGCAAAGATGCGGCTCATTCTGGCCATGACCAGCCTGACCGGGTGACGACTGCCTCTTTCCGGCATCAGGCCGGGAAGAGTGAGATCTTCTGTTGCTGAAGAATTGGCAGCCCCCTGTTTTGCAGGAGAGCCCAGCCGGGACTTCGCTTCATCGAGAGCAGCCTGGACCTTTTCCTTAACCACATTGGCACGAGCCCCGAAGAGCGGACGCTCTTCGGGGGTCAGGCCTCCCAGATTGCGAAGTATCTGTTTGAGGGAGCCCTTTTTTCCCAGAACCTGAATCCGGACCTGGTCGAGGGCTTCCGCATCCCCGGCAGCCTCGACGGCAGCCAGGGCCTCTTTCTCAATGGCATCCAGATCCGAAAAGGATCCGTCTTGGCTCATGAAAGAGCGCCGCGGGCAATGCCCACCAAAGAGGAGAAGGCTTCAGGATTACGAATCGCCAACTCGGAAATCATCTTCCGGTCAAGATCGACATTGGCTTTCTTCAGACCGTGAATGAAACGGCTGTAGGAAAGATCAGTCCCCTGACAAGCTGCGGAAATCCGGGTGATCCACAAACGGCGATACATCCTTTTGCGATTTCTGCGGTCGCGGGTTGCGAAGACCTCAGAGCGGACGATCGACTGGCGGGCGGTTTTGTACTGGCGGCTTCCAGCTCCGAAGAATCCACGGGCTTTCTTGAGAATCCGCTTTTGCTTGCGGTGGCGGGCGACGCCATAGCGTACGCGTGGCATGTGTTTCCCTTTCCAAAGGACGACGACGGGAGGGGCTTCTGTCCCACTTTCAATCCCCGCTATCGCCGGTTGTTACGCCGGGAAGGCGTGTAAATACTCCTAGCCGAGGCCGAGGAGTGCCTTGATCACTTTTTCGTCACAGGACGGGCAAATTTCGGCGCGACGACCGCGACGAACCCGGGTAGCGGTCCAGGACCTGCGTGACATGCGGTGGCTTTTGCCTGCACGGTGACGCTTGACCTTGCCGGTTCCGGTCAATTTGACACGTTTCTGCAGCCCCTTGTGAGGCTTGTGAGTTTTCCTGGGCACGAGTCCCCTTTTCCATGTCATCCCTCAGCGGGATATACTGTCACCCCTTTGCAGGGGTTTTACTTCTTTTTCGCCAGAACCATGGCCATACGGTTACGGGCTTCCTGCAACGGCTCCCGCTCCATCTTTGCCAGGTCTTCCATCTCCTCGAAGAAGCGCAGCAGAACTTCGCGACCGATTTCAGGGTGACGCTGTTCGCGTCCCCGGTAAACCATCGTCACGAGAACCTTGTGGCCCTCTTCGATAAACTTGCGCGCTCTTTTCAGCTTGACGTCGAAATCATGTTTCTCCGTCTTCGGGCGCAGCTTGACTTCTTTCACCTTGCGGACCTTTTGGGTCTGCTTCGCATTTTTGGACTGGTCGTACTTGAATTTGCCGTAGTCCATCAGTTTGCACAGGGGCGGATCGGTGTTCGGGTTCAATTCCACCAGATCAAGATCACGGTCTGTGGCAAGATCGAGTGCCTCGGATCTTCCCAGAACTCCCACTTGTTGACCCTCTTCATCGATCAGGCGAACCTCTCCAGGTCCGGGTCGATCGATGACCCTGTATTTCGTTTGCTCGCTGATGTTTCTGACTCCTGTTC
Organism: Planctomycetia bacterium; assembly: GCA_012269595.1. Lineage (GTDB taxonomy): Bacteria > Planctomycetota > UBA8108 > UBA1146 > UBA1146 > UBA12191. The sequence goes on from JAAXJX010000052.1 coordinate 55,570, forward strand.
TTCAGGCCACGCACTTTCCGGACTCTCTTGGCCCGGATTTACGGCAAATCATGCCGTCCTTCCAAAAACCTGCCATTAGCAAGCCCCGATGAATACACTGTCGGGGCCCCTGCTGGCAAGTCAGATCTGCGAATTCTCGCACCAAACCACCGAAAAACAACGAATTCCGCAGGATCAACTCGCCGATTTCCCGGGGAGTCTCACCAGAGAGAACGGTTTCGGTCCCGTCTCTGATCCCACTCAGGAATCGCCCTCATCCGGGCTTTCCGGCTGGATAACGGCCTGAAGGCCCACTTCGCCCAATTGCTCAGCTGTGACGGGATCCGGAGCATTCGTCAATTGGCACGTTCCGCGCTGGGTTTTGGGGAATGCGATCACCTCCCGGATGGTATCGAGACCTGAGAGCAGCATCGCCAATCGGTCCATTCCCAGTGCGATTCCACCATGGGGCGGTGCACCGTATTTGAGGGCCTCCAGCAGGAAGCTGAACTTGGACTCCGCCTCCTCGGCAGAGATGCCGATGGCCTCAAAAACCCGCTCCTGAAGGTCTCTCTGATGAATCCGGATACTGCCTCCACCGACCTCGAAACCATTCAGAACCAGGTCGTAGGCCCTCGCCCTGACTTTCAGCGGTTCATCCGCCAACTGGTCCAGATCATCCGGGTGAGGACAGGTGAAGGGGTGGTGACACGGTGTCGGACGGCCACTTTCTTCATCCTCGTCAAAGAGGGGAAATTCCTCGACCCAACAGAACTTCAGATCATCGGCATCGAGGTGACCCAATTTCTGGGCCACTTCCTTGCGTAACTGCCCCAGGGAATTGACCACCACACGGGTTTGGCCATCGGCGACAAAGCAGGCGAGATCACCCGCTTCCATCTCCAGTCTTTGAATCAGTTCTGCACCCGCGTCACCCCCGAGGAATCTGGAGACCGGTCCGGCGGGGCCGTCGTCCGTCATTTTGAACCAAGCGAGCCCTCCCGCCCCCTGCTGGGTCACGATGGGCTCCAGAGATTCGATTTCCTTGCGGCTCCACTGACCGCCTCCAGGAATACGCATTCCGCGAACACAGCCTCCTGCCTCGACCGCCCCGGAGAAGACCTTGAATTCCAGTCCCTCAGCCAGATCGGAAAACTCACGGATCACAAGATCACTGCGAAGATCGGGAGAATCGCTGCCATAGGAAAGCATCGCTTCGGAATAACTGAGCCTCGGGAAGGACCCTTCAATCTCGCGACCGAGCACCTCTTTGACCACATGCACCATCAAACCTTCGACCAGATTAATGATGTCCGACTCTTCGATGCACGCCATCTCAAGGTCCAACTGCGTGAACTCGGGTTGACGATCCGCACGCAGGTCTTCGTCACGGAAACAGCGAACGACCTGCATATAGCGGTCAAACCCGGAGATCATGAAGATCTGTTTGAAAATTTGTGGTGACTGGGGAAGTGCATAGAACTCGCCAGGATTGAGACGACTGGGAACCAGAAAGTCCCTCGCCCCCTCAGGTGTACTCTTGGTCAGCATGGGAGTTTCAAGATCGAGAAAGTCTTCACCATGAAGATACTGGCGCATGGCAAACTGCATGTCGCTGCGCAAACGGAACCTGCGCTGAACTTCCTCACGACGCATGTCTATGAAACGATATCTGAAACGCAGCTCATCGTTGACCTGATCACCCGATTCCGGACTGAAGGGCAAAGGAGGGCACTCACCAATGATCTCTGCGCTGGAAGCCATCACCTCGACGTCGCCGGTTTCCAGTTTGGGATTGCGCATCCCTTCAGGGCGCGCCTGAACCGAGCCGCTGACCTTCAGAACCTGATCAAAGCGCAGGGTCGACAACGATTCCTCGTTGATCGACTCTGGAGAAATCTGAACCTGGATACGTCCGTAGCGGTCACGAAGATCGACAAACTTCAGTCCCCCGTGGTCCCGAACCGCATCGATCCAGCCCACCAGAGTCACATCATGTCCGACATTTTCTTGACGCAATTGCCCGCAAGTATGAGTTCTCAGCACGGGTTCTTTCCCTTCAGGGGGCCTCAGCCCCGACACTCTCCCCAGATTCTACGCCAGCAGATTATTTCGACCACCCATCCGCCAACTTAATCGACCGGATCCCCTGACCGTCATGGACTCCAAGCCACTCGGACATTGTCGATCTCGAGGTCCCTTCGGGAGCTTGCTGGCACCACCGGTCCAATTCCCTTTGAGCAGCCGCCTCGAGAGCCCTTGCAGAAACTGAATCTCCCATTTGGCAACGCAACCTCGACCAATAGCTGAGGACCATTGCCCGCCCTTCTCGGGAAGGCAATCGAACCGCTTTTTTCCAGCACTGGCGAATCAATGCTTCTGGATCAGGGTGAGGAGAACTGAGGGTTCTTGCCAACTGTATCCGCAATGACAGAGGCTGAATGCGCAGACGCAGTGCCTCGAGAGCAATCCGCTCCAGTCCGTTTTCCCAATCTTCACACTCTTCTGTTCCCCGGCTGAACTGACGAAGCAAATCCTCGAAAGCGGTTTTCGCCCGGAGAGATCCTCCCGGCTCTGGATCAAGCCCCGGCTCGCTTCCACGAGTCCCTCGCAACTTGCGTTCTTCCATACGTGCCAATGAAGTCCGCCCCAGTATCTTGAGGATCGAAACCCGTTCCCTGCGCAAAGAGATCAGATCGCTGTCGACGCCACGAAGTCTCAGTTGTGTCAACGCATGATCGACAACAAAGAGACTGCCAGAAAGGTCGCCCTGTGATCGCAGGCACCGACTTTTGAGGATCGAGTGCCGTGCGTGAACGTCGATTCTTTCCGGCTCATGCGGGGCCCACTCCGGGCTGGCAGCATCGAGGATTCGCAAGGCTGTGTTCGACCGCCCTGCAACCCACTCCGACGCTGCCACCAGAAGATTGCCTTCCCATGCAACGATTCCAGCGGGCCCCTCCAGCGACATCGCCTCCTCCAGTAATCGGGAAGCAGATCGGATAAATCCTGCTCCGGCTTCTTCCCGTGCCTTGACCAGCAAGGCCCTGGGTAATTGTGCCGGGCATTCCTTGCGAGCCCTGTCGATGACTCCATGAACTTCTTCATTCACGAACCCGGTTTCACCCATGCGCTGAAGAGCCTCGACCGAATCCACTTCCGCTGCGGTAGCGGCTTCATGGCGATGCTCTCGCCGAGCAAGGTAGGAATGGAGTCGACTCCACAACCTCAGCGAAGGCAGATCATTCTGGGCGCGGGCCAACAACCCCATCGCCTCCGCTATGATTCTTCCATCCCTGTTTTCTCTCAAGGCGATGCGTGCATGATCGCGGGCGCGCAACCGGCTGCCCTGAAGAAGATAACGACGACACTGCTCAAGAATCAGGGAAGTTCGAAGGTTGCCTTTGCAACGAGGAATCCATTCAGCAAGAGGATCCCTCTTCGGCAACTTGCCCAAACCCTGCCGAACGATGGCTCTCTGAATCCGCGAGTACTCCAGAGCCACAAGCGTGGCCTCCTTGACCACTCGGGGACAGGAAAAGTCGATGGCCTGTTTTGAAACCTCTTCAATGCAGGAAAGCGCTTTGCGGGTCTCCCCGTCTCTTCTTTGCACTGAAGCTCGCCACCGGGTCAATCTCAGAGCTTCACTCGATCCAGGACTTGCGCCAGCCATCGCTTGACGCCAGGCGTGATCACGCAAGGCTCCGTGGCCACATCGATCTTCCATCTGACCCAATAATTCAAGCCAGGGTCGCTGCCTCTTCTCCGGAAGCATGTGGATCAATGAAGACAGGACAGGAATCCAGCGTGCTGCCTCATCGAAGGGAACCGGCGTTTCTGCGTCCTCCACCAAAGGCTTCAACGACTTCGTTGCTCCATCGACGTCTCCAGAACTCAATTGGTGATGGGCCTTCTCCAGCAAGCTCCGTTGTTCAAATGCCAGAACTCTTTTGTGGATCGACTGTCGGTCAGCAGAAGAAAGGGAAGCAAGGACCGCTTCCCGTTGAAAGACTCTGCGAAACTCGATACTGCGACCGACACTTAACCAGCTTTTGGAAGACAGCTCAGAAACCCTTGCGGGGAAATCTCCTCCGGCAAGTTGAACCAACCCGGACAACTCAGACACCGACGCAGGCCTGCCCAAAACTGCAAGTGACTCCAGGATTCGACGACAAGATGCAGAAAGGGCCGAAAGCTGCTCCTGTGACCGAACCTTCCAACGCTCCTCAGGAGGCTGAATTGACGGCTGCCAATTCCAGCGGAGCCCATCATGGGTCAATTCTCCTGCTTGAATACGCCCCTTGAGAATACGTCTCCACATACCCGGTTCATTCTGCCCCCAACTTTGCAGGCGGCTTCTGACACGGGTGGGGACCGAACATCCGGGCAATGCCATTTCAAGAAAAGGTTCGAGTAACACTTCCGAGTTCTCACAAGTGGAGACCTCAGTGCTGCCCAACGCGGCGAGGGCTTCTCCGATGAACCCTGACGGAGCTTCACGACTGCTGACCCACCAATGAAGCCTCGCCTCTTTCCACTGGTGAACCTTGAGCAATCTCTGCCATTGTTGGTTTCCTGAATCCGGATTCTCAACCAGAACGATGATCCTGGAAGCCGTGGGGTCAATCCCCTGAGACAAACCAGAAAACGGATCATCACTGTGTGAATCCAGGGAAAGGACAGACCACCCCTTTGACTGCAGAAGCGCCTTGGACTGATCAACGATCCAGCGCCGATCAGACTCATGAGAGTGCAAGTGAAGCAAAACTTCTTCCGGGGAAGACCGCTTCAGCCAATGTTCAATCTTTACAGTCAAATCAGCCGTGACAGAATTGCCGGTCCCTGCGTATTCTACTTGAGCAAGAAGCGAGTCCTTCGATTCGGCATCAGATCCATCTCCCTGTCGAAGAATCGTCGACAATTCGAAGAGGATTTCGCCTGCATGGGCGTGACGATCATCGGGCTTCTTCGCCAACATTTTCATGATCACTTTTTCGACATCCGGAGGAAGTCCGGGTCGAAGACTCGCCAGTGTTGGTACCTCGTCATGCAGGTGTGCGCTACTCAATAGAGGTTTGGCCACAGAGTCAAAAGGGAATTCCCCCGTCCACCAGTGATAGAGCAGGATCCCGGCTGAATAAACATCGCTGCGAAGCTGAGGTGGTTGCCCGAGCCATTGCTCAGGGGCCATCGATTGTGGCGTTCCCAGAATCTTTTCTTCCGCTGGCAAATGCTCCTGACGACTCAAACCAAAATCGAGCAGAACAGGATCCAGAGCACCCTCAGCAACGTCTGCCCGAAGGCGAATATTGTCCGGTTTGATATCTCCATGAACCCAGCGATTGCGATGCATGAAGGATAGAGCTCGCAAAAATCCCGTGGACAGCTGCCACCACTGCTGAAGGGTGATTTGTCCTGCGATTTCTGTAGAGACGGGTCCACGCAATACTTCACTGGTGAACCAGGTTTCTCCGGTCTTGGGACTGACTCCAAAATCGAGAACCCGCAGAATGGAAGGGTGGGAAAGCTTCTTCAGATGCAAAAACTCTCGACGCAGACGTTGCCCCAAAGGGGATCTCGCTTGTTCAGCCTCAATCTTTTTTAACGAGACGAGTTCCCCGGAATTTCGGTCCCTGACCAGCCAGACCTCTCCCATACCGCCACGGCCAAGCGGGGATATCGCTTCAAAACGATCGGTGTACCCGGTCAGGCCGGGTGCTCCCTGCTGAATTGCCACGGAACTCCTATCCGGGACAAAACCACTCCTGTCCCGAGGAATTGTACGATTTTCCGCAGAATTTGGCTTTTCTGCTCATTTCTCACAGTCAGGTAACCGGCTATATTTACCGACAGGAATGTTCAGCCCGTGACTTGGACTGGTGACGGGTACCATAGATTCAATCAAGACAGAGCCGGTCTCCCTGTGACCGGTATGATGCTGGAGTCGCTGTGATCCATGCCCCCATCAATACACAAGTATCTGTTTTGAATATACTTAGGAAGCCGCTGCCTTCAAAAGCCAGCCTTCTGAATCAAATCGGGATCCCCCTCTTCTGGCTGTTGATTTTGACGAGTGGTCCTCTCGAAGCCCAGGTTTCCGGAACCGTCATCGACAGCAATACCGGCCTTCCACTCGTCGGTGCCAGAGTCACCCTGCAAGCCACCGACATCCGCACTGAAACCGCAGTGGACGGCTCATTCTCTTTGCCTTCCGTCAACGGATTGGCTCTCAAGGTCGTCGGTGCCAAAAAGGGCTACTTCAATCAATCCGTGACCGTTGATACCCCGCAGACCGGCACGGTGATCTCTCTCGATCCAGTCATTGCAGCCGATGACTCAAGCTACAATTTTGTGACCCCTTTCCAGTGCGCCGTCTGCCACCCTACTCAATATGAACAGTGGGCCGATTCACGCATGTCTCATACCGGGCTCAACACCTGGGTCTACGATCTCTTCGATGGAACGGGTACCGCCGGGGGCAACAATGGATATGTCTATTTGACGGATTCGGTGCATGCCGGTGTTGCCCCGGATGGAAGTTGCGCTTCCTGCCACCAGCCTGAGGGCTGGATTGCCAACCCCTTCTCAGCACTGGCTCCTCTTTCGGGCCCCCTGACCGAGGCTCAGGAACGGGGTGTCTCTTGCGAAACCTGCCACAAAATTGCAGACGTCGATGAAAGTAACCTGAACGCCACCGGCTTCATCCCGGGAGCAGTCACTGTACAACGTCCCGACTCGAGCGGACTGATCGATCAGGTGATGTACGGTCTTCTGGGTGACGTGGATTTCGTCGTTCAAAACCAGATGCGTGGAAGCTTTCAGCCCCAGTTGGCTGCGGAGGCGTGCGCGGTTTGTCACCAGTACAGCAATGATCCGGACCACGACAACAACTTCAACGAACCCTCAAGCATTCCGGCACAGGAAACCTACACCGAGTGGAAAAATTCACCCTACGGAGACCCCAACGATCCGCTCTTTCAAACCTGCGTCGATTGTCACATGTCTCCCTTCTCGACCGATCCTGTCGATGCTTGCGCCGCCCTCTTCCCACCATTGCTGCGTGACCCTTCTGCTGTTCACGGCCACGACATTCAGGGAACCACGCCTCTCTTCCTCGAAAATGCCGTCACTTTGACGTTGGGAGCGATTCAGGATGGAGATGAATTGGCCGTCGATGCCGAGATCCTCAATGACCAGACGGGGCATGCCGTTCCTTCAGGAGTCACGCTGAGAAACATGATCCTCAAAATCGAGGCAACCGATGCTCAAGGAACCGTTCTTACACAGAACTCGGGAGACACGATTCACCCCCTCGGAGGCACCGGCGATCCTGCACAGGGCTTTTTCGCCGGGTTACCAGGAAAACTCTTCGCCAAAATCAATCGCAATGCCGAAGGCACGGAAGGCGTCATCTTCACCGATGCTGAAGCCATCGTCAGTGACAACAGGATCGCTCCGCTTGCCACGGACCTCACGCAAGTCCGATTCGATCTGACCGGAACAGTCAGCCCCATTCAGGTGGAAGCTCGCCTCATATACAGAAGGGCTCCAAGAGACCTGGTTGCGATCAAAGGTTGGCAACTGGACGGCATCGGTCAACCTCTCGCCGATATCGAGGGGCCCGATTTTGGCACCCTGATGGAAAACTCGACCACCAGTATCGATGTGATTCCGCCCACGATTTCACCCTTCACCTACCGTATTCCGGTACTGAACAGCGATGGTCAGAACGGATTCTCTGCGACCCCGGAAATCGTCCAGACCAGCGGAAGCCCCATTCCTTGTGGCGGCTTTTCCATGGCAGTGGGTCACTCGTCCGCGTCACTGCAGGCAACCTCTATCCAGATCAGCGACGAGTTGGCTGCGATAGACAACAACACCGGTCCGGATTTCTTCGAGACCGCCATTTTCGGCGACGGAATCACCATCGCCTGCCTCTTTGATTTTGCCTTGCAGCAAAACCTGACCTTTGAAAATGCCACGCCCATCGCGACCATCGAGTATTCAGGTTCTGCACCACAACAAAGCCCCTACCTCGATTTCGTCGAAACCCTGGGGCAGCCGGTGGTACAGAATGTTGTGGCCACTGTCGCCGGAGATTCCGTGGCCCCCGAAACGGAAGGGGCGACAGAGATCCTCGTCAGTGCAGAATTCTATTTGCGTGGTGACGCCAATCTCGATGGAGCACGGGACATCGGCGATCCCATCTCGCTCTTGGGGGTGCTCTTCGCCAACGCGACTCCCATCGATTGCGACGACGCACTCGATGCCAATGACGATGGGCTCATCGATATCGCGGATGCGATCCAGATCCTGTCATTCCTTTTTGGCAACCAGACATTGCCGGAACCGAATGACTGCGGACCTGATCCCACCATCGATTCCCTCGATTGCCCCGGCTACACCTGCCCCTGATCAAGGGGGTCGTCCTTGGCGTGGCATTCCTGCCAACGCCACCAGACCTGAAGAAGAAAGGCGGCAGACCAACCGGTCTGCCGCTGTATTTCTTCGAGCTTTTGCATCTCAGGCGGCGAAGCCCCCTTCCGCTTCCAACCGCAGGCCTTCCATAACTTTCTCAGCCTTCTCTCCTGTGCAAGGAAGTGACCCGAATCCCTCCCCGTGATGACCCATTCCTGAACCTCTGCGACAGACTCCATGAGAAGTGCCCCATCGCGTATCAGTGAGTGACAGCCGGCATGACCACCGTCCACAACACTGCCCGGAAAGGTGAGCACGGTTCGCCCCATCTCCTGAGCTCGGTGAGCGGTTCCCAGAGAACCGGATCGACAGGTCGCCTCCACGACCACAACCGCTTCAGACCAAGCACTGATCAGGCGATTGCGCTGTGGAAAGTGATACCCTCTGGGCGGAGTTTCCGGCGGATATTCTGAAACCAAAAGTCCTCCTGCAGAGACGATCTCTTGAGCAAGCCTACGATTTTCTGGCGGATAGATCTGAGGTAACCCATTTCCCAGAATGGCAATTGGCGGAATCGGCCCACGCAAGGATCCCCTGAGGGCAGCGGCATCGATTCCCCGAGCCAACCCACTGATGACACAGATCCCCGAGTGGGACAAACTTTCACCGATTTCCCGGGCACAGGCTTTCCCCCAGACTGACGCCTTGCGAGAACCCACAACGGCGATACAACGCCTGTCGCTCCATTCCGTCTTGCCCTGTTCCTCTGCACAGACTTTCCACAACCGTTGCGGTTGTGCAGCCCCGAGGTCCTCAAAGCCTGTTGGCCACCCATCGTCAGAAGGCTTCCACAGCCGGAGACCCGTTCTTCCCAACAATGCGCCTGACTCCTGCAACACGTTCCTCCAACATCCACGAACTCCTGCCAGGATTGACAATGCAGGAAGATGCCGTGTCTCCCTTCAGCCGGACAGAGTGGTTTGGCTAAGATTGTCCGATTCCGATCGGTGGCATGCATGATTTTGAGTCACCCCGATCGACTCAAATCGAGACGCACGGCTTCTGCGAAACCCAAAACGCCATACTTCGCACTTCCCGATTTCCCATCACTTTGGCACGGGCATTGCTTGTCCCATAGATACGGGACTTCTTTCAGGAGTTTCGAAAAGGATTCAACCCTGACCTTGGAAGGAGTCTGGTTTGATGGAGAAGGTTCAAGAATTCAGAGCGGATCGCTTCGCGTCCCTCACCCTGTGGTTTCACTTTTGCAACACTTACCAGCTGGACCTGTGCCCGCGCTGCCAACGGGGAGCACGGCAACCGCTTTCGTCGCCCGTCCCCTCCTGGCGCTGGGTCTGCACTTCCTGCTCATCCGAATCCGCCCATCAGCCGGTGGATTTCTCATCCGGCAACCCGGGGAGAGCAGATGCTGTGGCCGTTGCAACGGGCCCACACCATGGAGTGGGGTCGAAGCCTGCCGCACTTGTCCAGGCAAAACTGGCATTCCCAAAATTCAAAAATCGTGTAGCCTGAGGTCGGGCATTGCCGCTGCCCACAGACCCGGAAGGGTCCCATTGATGACGAACATGACGCTCTTGACGAACAGCTCGATGATCAACCGCTTCTTCGGATCCCGTCTTCGAAGCAATGTTTCCATCTTTCTTTTGTCGCTCACAACGGCATGCATTCTCCAACACAGTTTTGACCAACTGCGCCTGAGTCCTATCCAGGAGATGTATCAAAAAATCGATCAACTCCCTCTGGAAGATTCACAAAGAGTCGCTCTTCGGGCGATTCGCAATCTCTATGTTGAAGAAACTGCTTTGGAAACAGGATCAGAGATCACGTCAGATTTCCTGCTTTCTGTCTCAGGAATACTGACCGAAGACCAATTTCTGGAGATCTCGGGACAAGCCAAGGATGAACGCCAGAAACTTCGGTATGAACTTCGCCAGATTCGTGCTGAGATGGCCTTGGGTGCAGAGGGGATTCTCCCGCCTCACCGATAGGAGAACTCAACCGTGCCACACCGCCCGCGTTTATCTGGTTTGACACTGATACTGAAGTTTCTCTGCATCGCCATGTGTCCCCTGCTCATCCTTTCGAGCGTCGGCTGTCAGGGAATTGACAAAACCGGATCCAGCAGCTCCGATCGCTTTTCTTCCCGTCGGCAGACAGAAATCCACTGGAGCCCCACCCTTTATTTCGGGGACATGCGATTTCGCTTTCAACTTCCCGCAAACCAGCAGGACGCAGAACCCAACTTCGGGCACCTCAACAGGATGGATTATGTCGAGGTCGATGGAGTTCGCGTCTATCGCGACAGAAAACGTTTCAAGATCGGATCAACCAATTTTCGGTGGGACAGGGACAGTATCATCTGGATTCACTCTCCACCGACAGACACCACTCCTTTTCAACGACAACAAGGCTCTGCAGATCTGACGTTTTTCGGTCGAGGGATTGACGCCGTGGTCGAAGAACAGAAACCCGATGGTGGATTCATCTGGACCTACATGAATGCACGAATCACATTGACCGCTGACCAACAGCTCACCTATCAATACCGGGGTACCCAAACCCCCTACCCCGGGAATACGCCCCTGATTCTGGGCCCCCAGGGAGAACTACTGGAGAAACGCAGTCGATGAACACTCCTTCAGAACCGCACGGCCACCTGATCGACTTCGCTCCGGAAGAGTTGGACCAGCGCCTCAGCGAATGGTGCAAACAAAATCAATTTCCCGCATACCGGAGTCGCCAGATTCGGGATCACCTGATCGACCAGCGCGTTCTGCTTGCTTCGGAAATGACCTCCCTGCCCAAAACGATCCGGGAGGATTTGGCGAAGAATCTTCTCGCTCCTGCAGTGACCATTGAAACGGTCCTCCGTTCCACGGATGGGACCCTCAAATTTCTCTTCCGCCTCAAGGATGGGAAATCGGTTGAGGCGGTTTGGATTCCGACACAGGACCGGGGAACTCTTTGTGTCTCAAGTCAGGTCGGCTGTGCCGCAGGATGTACTTTCTGTGCAACAGGGACGATGAAATTATCCCGAAACCTCACCTCCAGTGAAATCGTCGGCCAATGGCATGCGGTTGATCGCATGACCCGTGAGGAAGGCAAGGTCGGTGTCACCCAGATCGTCTTCATGGGTATGGGTGAACCGCTGCATAATTTTTCCGCCGTGTCCCGATCCCTGCACTGGTTGACTTCTCCGGATGCCTTTGGGATGAGTCCCCGCAGGATCACGGTTTCCACCGTCGGCATCGTTCCGAAGATTCGCCCCCTGATCGAAGAGCACCCCCAGATTCGCCTGGCGGTCAGCCTACACAGTGCCGTCGAGGAAACCCGTGCACGTATCGTTCCGATTCAGTCCAAACATTCCCTGTCTGAACTTCTCGATACACTCTCCAGACTGCGCAATACGATTCGCCGTATCAGCCTGGAGTACGTGGTACTGCCCGGGGTCAATGACGACGTCCAAGAAGCACTGGCTTTGGCGGCCTTTGCCCGTAAATGCCACGGACACATCAATCTGTTGCCCTTCCACCCCTTCGAAGGTGCACCTTTCAAGGCAGCGGATGACGAGACAGTCGAACGTTTCCGGGAGGAAGTCAGTCGCCATTACGACGGTCAGGTGACCGCCCGTCGCAGTCGTGGACTCGATATCGACGGAGCCTGTGGCCAACTGGCATTGAAGAGTGGCGACGCCTCCTCCGGTCAGTAGTTCCGATCCAGGGACCCGCCTCCTGCTGAACCCACTCCTGCTTCTCAAATTCACTAAAAAAAGGGTGCGACCGAAGATCGGTCGCACCCTTTTCTTTTCAGTCGGATCAGTGACTAGCGGCCACCCTCTTTGGATCCCTCAGCGGGAGCCGGAGCGGGGGTGGGTTTCTGGTCCGGCTTCGGAGCAGGCTTCGGCTTGGGCTTTTCCCAGACCGGCTTGGGTTTCGGCTTCGGCTTCTCCCAGACCGGCTTCTTTTCACCATCCTTGGCTTCGCCTTCGGCTCCACCCTCGGCCTCTTTGGCACGGGCAGCCTCACGCTCGCGGCGAACCTCTTCAAAGGAACGGCCATCCGGGCGTCCAAAGATGTTGGAGGAAACGCCACCATTCAGGGTGATCTCGTCGAAGTTCACCTCAAGGCTCAGCTCACCATCCTCGAAAATCTTTTTGGCGATGGGGGTTTGGATCCACTGATTGCGATCATCGCTGAAGCGGATACGGGTGTAATCCTCGTAGAAGACCTCTTTGGTGATCACTGCGGGCGGCTGACCCTCCTGCCAGGTCTTGCGCAGCAACAGGCCATCTTCGTCATTGAAGGCAAACAGCATTCGCTGGTTCCCTGCAAAAGAGTTCAACTCCACGATCTTGCAACTCTTGCCCTGCACAGTATCGGTGCCGGCCATCTTGGCGATGTAACCATTGTCCGAGAAGGTGCAGAAGAAATCGTCGATGTGCTTGTCCCAGACGAACACGATCAGGGTCTTGCCCGCCAATGGAGATACCGCCCCCATGGCTTTGACAAACGCTTTTTCGCCGTCGTAAACCTGTACAAAGTTGAGAGGCTCATTGTTTTTGGTCAAGCCGAGTCCGGGAAGCTGCCACTCCTCACGAATCATCAAGGCGCCGTCATTGCGCTTGAGGAAGCGGGACATCTTCATGATGGTCTCGTTGGTCGGTTCAATCTTCTTGTTGCGGAAGCGCTCGACCCGATCCTGAATACTCTTCAGACGCTCTTTACCACCGACAGCCTCGAGGTAACGGTCGATGACCGCCACCGCTTCAGGTTCACTGGTAGGAAGGCCCAGAATATCGTCGACCTCGCCGGCAGCAGCGTCGTCTGCAGCAGGTGCCTCCTTGGCAGGAGCAGGGGGATCCTGGGCAGGTGAATCCTGAGCACTGACACCTGGGTTGAAGGTCAGCAGGCAAAGAGCTGACAGGGCGGCTACAGCAAGCCATTTTGTGATCGATCCAGCGTTCATCGCTGAGTTCCTTCCGGTTTCAATCCATTCGAAATCAATGGAGAAAGAGCATTTTGCCACTCCTTCTTCAGGACGACCGGCGTCCCGCAGAGAAGCGTCATGATTCCCTAGTCCCCTGCCGGAGACCTGATTCGGAATCTTGATGGATTCAAGGATACAAGGATCGCCCCTGCGGGTCAAAATGACCCGGATTCTCCCTCAGAAATGGACATATCGGTCCCGGAGGCGGTGACGGGCAATCCTTCGGAAGTTCCCAAAAGATGCACGAATCCCTCACGCCTTAACCAGGAACGCACCTGAGCCAGGGGAACAAAAAGGCCCATATGGGGCACGACCATGGGAGAACGCTTGCCATAGGTGTAGATCATGCTGCTGATTCCGACCAATTGGCCATTTTCCGACAGAAAGATCCCCCCGCCGGAGTTGCCGAAAAAGGTCGGTGCACTGACCATCCAATAAACTTCGTCGCCCACTTTTTTGTACTGGGAAGAGATTTCACCGCGAGTCGGGATCGGCTGATTGCCCAGGGGGCAACCGACCGCATAAACCGGATCGAAAACGGAGAGTTGTTCGCAGACTTCTTCCGGGGCCACATCTGCCAAATAAGGCCATGGCTGATGACGCTCGATCCTCAACAGGGACAGATCCGCTTCCGGATAAGCCACGATTTCAAGTCCGGTGCAGGAATCCTCAGAGACCCTGCCCAACTCGGCATCAAAGAAATGAACGTCGACAACGGTCTCGTCATAGTTGCTGAAATCGCGGACTTCCTCGACGACATGGTAGGCAGTGACGACCCAGACGTACCAGTTTTGCTCCGGCCCTGGCTCGTTGGCAACGACAACTCCACTTCCTACCGTGCCATTGCCCTTCATCTGGACAATCGGATAGATCATGCGTTCCATTTTTGTTTTGGATCGATCGGAAGCAGAGACTCCCTCTGCGGAAGTCACAGGCTGGGGCATACTGAGAGCCCTCTTCAATTCAGGGACCTGCCGGTTTTCCACCCAACCCTGCAAACGACTTTCGAAGTCCTGTTGGGAGGCCTGCCATTCACTGCGCAATTTCCGCGTCAGCGTTGCACTGCGATTTTCGAGATCGAGGAGGAATCTGCTGCGCTCTTGCGCTCTCTCGTCGAAGGGCAGGGAAACGGTTCCGGTGACCGATCCCGTCGTGTCTTCGACAAAAGTGGAGTGGGAATCAGCAGCAACGGGAGCCCCATGGGGAATCCCCTTCAACTCCCATTGGGTGGGAATTGGAAAGGTTTCCGCCAGAGCCTTCCGGGCGATTACCGGATTTTGGGCATCACGCCACAATCCGTTCAATCCGAGGGTCAAAAGCACTGCTGCGACGACCAGTGGCAACGTTTTGGAGGTGTTCTGATTGGTCACCGATTCCCCATTTCCGCGCAGTTCGCTCCCGGAAGGATCGATTCCTTCGTCGGAGAGAACTCACAGAGGAGATTACGATGGCTTAACAAACTCCGGCAAAATCGTGCAGGCCCTGACCACGAGCAATACAGCACGAATTTGCGATTGGAGGTGTTTCTGGACCGTTATTTAACTATTTGGATCGAAAAACGGCTCTTCCGGTGGAGATTCTTCCGCAGATTCATTCCCCTGCGAATAGACCAGCTTGAGGAGACGGTCGGGAACGTGAATCACCCGATCCGCAGATTTCCCACCGGTCCGCTCCTGAACCTTGTTCAACTCCAAAGCCTGATCGATGACCTGATTCTTGGTCGCTTCGAGTTCCACAGTCATCCGGTCCACCAGAGAGTCGTTGACGAAAACGGCCAGCTCCACTTCAGTCGGTTGCAACAACTCATCGCTGTGCTCCGGCCACGATTCGGAAGTCAATGGTCCCGCCTCCCCCAACTGCTCCCACAGTTCATGGGCCATGTGAGGGGCAAAGGGAGCCAAGAGAATCGTAAAGGTGCGCAAGGTCTGCTTGTCCACCTCTTCCATGGAGAATTCATCGCCGCGGAGCAGCTTGATGAATTCCATGAAGGCGCTGACCGCCTTGTTCAGTCTGTAGGTGCGAATGGCACGGGTTACCCTGCGAATCAGACGATGTTTGGCGACCAGCACATTTCGGCTGACAAACTTGCCCTTGCCAATCCGCTGGGTGATCGCTTCGTGGGTTCGCTGGAGGAAACGGGCACACCCCTTCAGTCCCTCATCACTCCATTCGACATGATCCTGAGGAGGCCCCATGAAAAGCAGGTGCAACCTCAGGGCATCGGCCCCGTAATGATCGAGGTATTCACTGGCGATAACCCTGGGACCACGCCGACTGGCCTCTGCTTCATTTTCGTTGGCGGTTTCCTGCGATCGAATCCGTCCCTGATTGAAGAGTCTTCGATAGGGTTCCTGCCTCGGGGTCACCCCCAGGTCAGCGAGGAAGTGGCTGATGAAGCGCACATACATCAGGTGCAACTCCGCATGCTCGATCCCTCCGACACAAAGATTCGCAGGAGTCCAGCGCTGGAGATGCTCACGACTGGCAATGGCTTCAGAGAATCGCGGGTCCAGACAACGCAGATGCCCCCAGCAGGATCCGATCCAGTCAGGCATCGTGTCGACACTCCGAAGGGCGCCCTTCCCACAGGAGGGGCAATCCACCCCTCTCCATTCTTCGAATGAGGCCAGCGGGTTCTCTCCGGCCTCCACCTTCTCGAGCCGATCCACCTCTGGCAACTTGACGGGCAGATCCGACTCTGCCACGGGAACGGTGCCGCAATCTTCACATTCGATCATGGGGATCGGTACTCCCCAGAAACGCTGACGATCAAAAACCCAGTCGTGCAACTTGTAGTCGATGTGAGGCTCGGTCAGCCCTCTGGATTCGAGGGAACCTTGCAACCCCTTCTTTTGATCGGAGTTCTCACCTCCCTGACGGCGTCTGGGAGGACGGCGACGGCGGCGGCCTGAATTGCCCCCTGCCCCCGTCAGCGGGATACCGTGTCGATTGGCAAAATCCTTGTGAGCCTCATTCTCCTCGGGCATCCCCAGGATGGCCCCAAAGCGGATGTCAGGCATGACGTAACTGCTGACCCAGATCGGAATCGGCTCCAGAGTTGCGGGATTGAGAGCATATGCCCCCGTCGCGACTCCATCCGATTCAGCCCGATTCGCCATCCGCTCACGCTCATCCAGCTGGGCTGTGCGCTCCTGCAAATCCCGAACGTCGTCCTGCTGAATCGGGTCGACGATCTTTTCGAGAAGCGGGTGCTCCGGACACAACACCACAAAGCTTGCTTCCGGCAAGGCTTCAATTTTGCGAGCGAAAACCTCCAGCTCTTCCCAGCCGTCGTAGAGCTCGGAACTGGCCTTGAGAACAAGTTTGGTTCCCTCACGGCGACCGATCCAATTCCGTTGAAGTGCCTTGGTTCGCGGAGGCCATTTCAGATTCTTGAGACCAGAGTGAAGCGGCTCTGCGTAGTCGGTGATCGCCACCTTCCAGCCATCATCATCCTGGTGGACGAGCCCCTTCTCCCGCAACTGCAGGAAAAGCCACTGTGACCAGCGATAATCTTCGGGATCACTGGTGTCGACTTCATGATCCCAGTGAACAAGAGCTCCAAAACGGCGCAACTGCTCACGCATCAACTCCACTCCCTGGTCGACCACCTGCCGGGGTGAGATCTCTTTCTGTCTTGCTTCTTCTTCAACCGAGGCCTGGAAGGCATCCCAGCCGATGGGGCGCAAGACCCGTTTCCCCCGGGACTGTTGGTAACGGGCGACCACATCATTGGTCGCCACTCCCCTCAACTGACTGACACTGAAACCGTCCAGCGATGGATAGGGAAACATGTCGAGGGAGAAAAAGGTACGGGGTCCGCGACGACGGCGGCGACGGGGAGGTTTTCCTTCGGAAGCGGCCTTCGGCGATTCCTCAGCAGGAGACTTTGCAGCCGTTTCATCAGACTCGCCCGTCGTTGACGATTCGCCCCCATCTTCTGCATGCAGTCCGTCGGAAAAGCCGGAATCCACCTTCGATGCCGCATCGGTGTCCGGCGATGTTGGCGGACCCTCCACCGATTCATTCGTGGCTTCAGGTTCGGATGTTGAAGATTCAGGTTGGGATTCGGCGGGATCACTGGCAGATTCTTCCGCCAATTCCCGAGCTCTCTCCTCATCGTCCGTTTTCACCGGTGAGGGTAACGGGTTTTCCCGCCACATCTCCTGCCAGCGTTTTTCGAGATCTCTCAGATCCACGCCCATGGGGGCCTCGATTCAATCATGAGAGGATTTCCGGGGAGGGATCGAAATCCATGTGGCAGCCCCGAATCACTTCGCTGGGCCCCCGACAATCTCCCTGGGCCGGAAGAGTCCACAGACCCCATCAACAGCCTCAGAATCCATAGGTGAATCGTAGGTGGAACCGGCCTCCGGAACAATCGGTTCCCTTGACGCAAGACCTGCCACGGATATGCTTTGGGATTGGGCGTGGATGCTCGCTGGAGTCAATGTCATGAGTCAGTGTCAC
>JAAXJX010000035.1 GCA_012269595.1 Planctomycetia bacterium
GTCTGAAGTTGAGCAGTTGCTCAGCCAATACGAGCTCTTCGAGATCTACACCGACGACGCCACCAGTGAGATTGAGGCGACCTACCGGGAGCAGCAGATCCGCATCACCGGATACTATGCCAACCCGACCTACATCGTCCTCGACAGCCGCGACCAATTGGAAGTGGCACGGGAATCATTCACCAACAGTTCTGAGCAGTTCATCTCCTTCCTTAAGCAGGGCCTGACGGACCGCCCTGCTTTTGAGAGTCGGATTCAGATCGAAGGTTTGGAGATCCGCGAGAAGGGCAAGGACTACACGGTGCTGACCCGTGAGAGTGCCTGGACTTATCAGGGGGAAGAGAAGGCGACCTATCAGGGGACCGAAGTCTCTGCCCTCAACGGAGATTTCTCCGCTTTTGCCACCTTCCGGGTCGGCGATGATTTGCAGGGCGAGTACGTTCTCAGGGCACGGGTGGTCGGTGGTATCTACGACGGCGATGACCGTCTGCGTACCTTTGCCATACCCCTGAAGTTGAGACTCAATGTTGAAGGAAATGAACGGGAAGAATCCTGAAACACTGACCTTTCACGGACGATCCATGCGATCTCTTCGCTGACAGAAGAGTTGATTCCCTGCAAACTCCTCCCCTCGGTACCGCCCGAAGGGAGGAGTTTGTTTTTGTTTCATGTGATGAGTTTTCGCCGTCGGGGAGGCATTCCCGGTTTGGTTGCTGTCGCTTTCCTGTTTGTCTTGTGTGATCCGCTGGAGGGACAGATTCCCGGAGGAATGGACTGTCAGCAGGACTGTCCGAATCTGGGAACACGGCAGATTGCTGTGGATCAGGTGGTTTCACCGGTCAGCAATCCCTGCTCTGACATGCCACTCAAATTGCTGCTCGAGCGTTGGGGATCCACGGTGACCTTCCCCGAGCCCCAGTGTCCACTGTGGGTTTTGCTGACTCCGTCCCATGCGGTTGTGGCCCCCCGTAATGGCTGCTGTCTTTTCGAGAGACAGACCCGTGCGGTACTACAGCAAAAACTGCACTGTGAGTGCACCAGCTTTTTTATCTTTTGCTGGAGTCGGGCCTGCCTCCCTTCAGGAGAAGCGATTCAGTGGAACAGCGTCGATCATTGGACCGCTTTGCCCTGTCCAGGAAGTGGGGAAAGCACTGATTGTATCGGGAGGACACCATGAAACGGCTTCCTCTCCTAATGATGACAGTGGTGATGATCCTCGCCCTGTGGGTGTTCATCGACATCGGCGGGAATCATGACAGGTTCGGATCCGGTTTGACGAATTCTACTGAAGGGAATCTTGAACTGATCCAGAGTGAACCCGGTGTGGAGCCTTTTAGAGAATCCGGGAATCGGATCAGTGAAGAGATCGAATCAGTCGATCCAGGTGGGCCCGTCCCTCCGGCTTCGATTCCCTCACCGGTTTCCATCCTGAGAAACGGTCCCTGGAGTGAACCTCTTCAGCGACTGGTCGAAAAGGGCAAGCACAGTTCGGATGTGGCACAGGAACTGACAGACCTCTTCGAATGTCAAAACGGAATCGGGGATCAACTGCTGCAACTGCTGGCAGAAGGGCAGGGAACTCTCTTTGAGAAGAGAGCTCTGCTGGTTGCTCTGGGAACGGCATTGTCGATGAATCCGATTCCTCCCGGAATCTGGATCGATCGTCGTGGTGTTCTCGAGTGGGCGGTGGATTTGTGGATTGCGGGATTTGAGGATTTCGATCAGTTGAGTCGTTGGTTCGATTCCACGAATGGAATCGACGGGAATCTTTCCTTCTCACTCATCGACGACTTCTTGTCTGAGCCTGAGAAATACCCTGAGGAATCGGCAATTCGGACCCGCTGGAGAGAGGTGGTTCTCCGTGGACTGAAATCGGAGATGACACAGAATACCCCTGCATGGTTGGAGCAATGGACTCTCGACTGGCTGGAATCGGATGATGCCGAGTTTCAAAAAATTGCCCAGGGTATCGTCGCCAACCTGTACTCAATGGAAGATACCGGTTTTCGTAAAAAGGTACTCTCCAGAATCCGTACTCGAGACATTCCGACCCAGTTGGAAGTCGGAAAAGGAGTCCTCCTGCAAGCGGACGGACAGCAACTAGTTGCGGTCATGGATGAATGGGCAGATTTCTTCATCCGCAACGAATATCGGGGAAGTGAATTGCTGACCGCTTTTCATCGAGCCAGGGAAGAGCGATTGAAACCTCTCCTCTATCGCAGGGGTGACGACGCCCATTCGGAGCCCTATCGGTTGTGGGTTCTCTATGGGGCTTTGGGCGGGAGAGATTCTGCGGGGACCTACCCTTCGGAGTGGTTGGAGACCCTGCAGGAGACGGCACGGCTCGATCCTTCTCAGGGAGTTAGATTTCTGGCATTGCGTTTGTGTGCCATGGGCTGGGGTCAGCGCTCTGAAGAAGAGTGGACGGAGTTGACCCGACTCTCAGGGGTAAACCCGGAACAGTTGAATCAGGCGCACGTCCTGTTTCAGGGGGCCCGGGAGAAGTCTTACAGAGCCGGGGAAAATGAATGAAGCTTCTTAAAGAACCGAAGGTCATCGGCGGGGGGGTTACCGAAGGCGAATCCCGCAATCGGGGCACTCTTCTGCTTCTGCGGGAATGCTGGTCATACAGGCGGGGCAGGCAGAGCCGTCCGTTTCCGATTCGTGTGATCCTTCTGGAGCATTCTCAGCGGCGAGAGCCGCAAGAACCTGTTGGGTAGCCTGAAGATCGGTTCTCGCGACCGCGAGAATCAGCTGGGTTCCTCAGCCTCCGGGAACCGTCTGGACCATGGGGGCGATACCGGCGGCTTCGAGTGCCTGGGCCAGAGCTCGAATCTCGGAGGGGCCACCTTTACCGATGGGAACCCAGTCCTCCGGTTGAAGTTCCTCGTTCAAGATAGCCTCATTTCTTTTTCGCCAGCTTTTCCAGCAATGAAAGGTTCTGTTGATCCATGTCTTCAACCTTGGGAGTCTCGAGGATCTTGGGAATGCCGGCAAACCGATCGTCCTGCATGACGAACTGGAAGCCCTTCTTGCCGATCAGGCCGTCACCGATGTGCATGTGGCGATCCAGATGACTTCCGAGGTCTCCCTTGCTGTCATTCAGGTGAAGGGCAAAGACGCGACGGGCACCGAGAACCTTGTCGAGTTGCTTCATCGTCTCCTGATAGCCCTCTTCGGTTCTCAGCTCGTAGCCTGCGGCAAACATGTGGCAGGTATCGATACATGTGCCAGTTCTTTCCGGTGTATCGATGGCAGCAAGCAGGTCCCGCAATTCCTCGAAGGATCTTCCCATGGTGGATCCTCCACCGGCGGTGTTTTCGAGAAGGACACGGGTTTTGACATGGGGAACCCGATCAAAGGCCTCGCGCATGCCTGCGGCGATGCGTTCGATGCCTGCTTCGACTCCACTGCCGACATGGGCTCCGGGGTGCATGACGAGGAAATCGAGGCCGAGCAACTCTGCCCGCTCCAGTTCGTCGGCAAAGGCGGCGATGGATTTCTGGAACAGTTCTTCCTTGGGAGAGGCGAGATTGATGAGGTAGGAGTCGTGGCTGAGGAGGGGGTGGGCACCCCATTCTTCGACAGCGGCATGAAACTTTTCGACATGCTTGGGGTCGATGGGTTTCTGCACCCAGCGACTCGCATTTTTGGTGAAGATCTGCAGAGCCCGGATCTCCAGCTCGATCGCTTCCTCCACGGCTTTCCAGGGGCCTCCGGAAACTGACAAATGGCTGCCGAGGCAATTCCGGTCTTCAATGTTCTTGAAGCTTTTGCGCAGTTTTCTCTGTCCAGCGGTGGCGGTGGGCATCGTCGTTCCTTTCGCAGGAAGTCAGTCGATGAGCGGGATCATTTCTGAAATCTCGGCCATCCAGTGATCCGGTTCTGGAGGCGTGATTTGACCATAACCTCCACGGAGACCCAGTGTCAGGACTCCGGCCGCTTTTCCGGTTGAAAAATCGACGGCAGAATCGCCGACATAAACGGTCTGGTCGACCCGGCACTGATTCAAATCCATCAGTTGGTGGAGTCCTGCAGGATCGGGTTTGGGAGTGCCTGCATCCTCGGGACAGAAGATCTGTTTCCAGGGAAACGCCTTCGTCAGTTGAGGTATCAGCACTTCGGTGACCCGACGTGGCTTGTTGGTCAGAATGGCACCGGCGATCTGTCGCTGATTCAAATGCTGGAGTAACTCGAGAGCCCCGGGTAGCCAGCGAATCTGGTGGTCAGGGAGTCCCGCTTCTTCAATATAGATGGCCCTGAATGCCTGATAGAGATCTTCATTGCTTTCGTCCGCCAAGGCGAGATCTGTCAGAAGTGCTTTGCATAATTCTCGGGCGCCATGGCCCACTGCACCTCTGACCGTCTCCTCTGTGAGAATCGATCCACCTCGGGCAGTGCGAAACCGGTTCACAGCCGAGGCGATGTCGCCGATGGAATCGATGAGGGTTCCATCGAGATCAAAGACGACGAGCTTCGGTGTAAAGGACAGTCGCTCCATTAACCTGTGGCTGCGGATTCAGCAGGAGGGGCAGGGGGTTCCTTGCCACCGCCGCTCTTTTGGAACAGGCCAATGCCCATGACGATCATTTCGAGGGCAAAGAAGCCAGCAAGAAGCTTGAAGATGCCGTCGGTAAATCCATAACTGTGAAGACCGACCCCCAGCAGGTTCACTCCCCACCAGGAAAAGGCGATGATCATGGCATTGAGAACGCTGAGGACATGAACGCCGCGATCACGGATGTAGCCACCCATTCTCAGGTGAAGGATGATCAGCTCTGCCAGACAGATCATCAGTGCGCCATTCTCCTTCGGATCCCAACCCCAGAATCGACCCCAAGAGTAGTTGGCCCAGATACCACCCAGAATCGTGCCGACGATACTGAAGAAGAGACCGAAACAGAGTGTTCCGTAGACCATGCGAGTCAGACTTTTGTAGTAACCCGGGTCTGATTTTTTGACACCGAGCATCTTTGAGAAAATCCACACATGGGAGATGGCGGCAGCCAGCAATCCTGCGGCATATCCGAGGGTTACGGTGGTGACGTGAGTCGACAGCCAGAAGTTCGTATCGAGAACTGCGACCAGGCTCGGCATCGTATCACCTGCGGTAACCGCTTCCTTCAACTCGTAGCGATTGCTGAGGAAGCAGCCCAGTGCTCCCAGGAAGGTGGAGACGGTCAGGGCGATATTGCGTCGATCGTAGTACTCAAGGGCTTGGGCCGTGAGCACGCAGCAGCCGGTGATAAAGAGGATCGTCTCGTACAGTGTGGTGACCGGGGGACGTCCCTGAATCACACAGCGGATGGTGACGCCGGCGATCAGCATTACCACCCCTGAAAGACTCAGAATCCACGTCAGCTTTTTGGGTGCTCCACTCTGGGGTGCAAGCCAGCCCAGGCAAC
Source organism: Planctomycetia bacterium (assembly GCA_012269595.1). GTDB lineage: Bacteria > Planctomycetota > UBA8108 > UBA1146 > UBA1146 > UBA12191. The sequence goes on from JAAXJX010000035.1 coordinate 5,406, forward strand.
TCACGATAAAGCCGAGAAGGAAGAGGACCAGCGCCTTGGTGAAGTAATCCATGTTGTAGAAGGAGACTTCAGTGGAGATGTGCCTTCCCGAATCCTGCGTTGCAGCCAGATTTCTCAGGGTCGTACCAAAGTTGGTGGCCTCCGCCAGAAACTGGGGCCGATCATCGAGGAGGTAGGGCAATCTTTCCAGACTGTAGAGTGCCTTGCCGCGCTCTTCAGTGCTTTTCATCACCAGGGCTTCCTGGATCACTTCCGAAGAAGTAGTCCAGACGACAGGCAGATTTTCCTCGGTCTGAATCACTTCTTCCGGAGGAAACCAGTTGTATCCCATTCCTGAAATTTCCAGAGAACGGATCAGATCTTCCTGCAGACTGCGCAAGGCTTCGATGACAGCAGGCCGACGATCTTCAGGGATTGCGAGAAGGTTTTCGCGATCGGTCAACTCTGCCATCTGATCGATGTGTTGGAGAATGGGGGAGTATCCCGGTGCCGGGTTCTCACCGAAGATCGCCGTCAATTCTTCGACGGTGTTAAGCCCAAATGTTTTGCGGGCTGAATCCATCGAGTAGAGGAGAACTTCCATCTCGCGGATGTCCTGCATCAACTGGATGGTTTGACGCTCGACGAGGGTCCACTCCTTGGATTCCGGCTTCGCCTGCATGGTTCTGCGTGCACTATCGAAGAGTGTCGGCAAGACCGGCTCCAACTGATCAAAACTGTAGCGATCACTGCGACGGAAGTTCGTGGTATCGAAACCGATGCCGGTAAGGACCTCAGCATTGGGTACATGAATGCAGCGGTATTGTTTGGCGACTTCGGGGTAAAACATGAAATCCAGAGCCCATGCCACCGGATCCAGTTTTTCGTCGTCCAGTTTCAGGGTTCTTCTGCCGTTGGCCTTGAGCATCAGGAAGCCGGCGAAGGTCTGGAACGGTTTCACACGTCCACCGTGCTGGATCGGCCAGCGAGCCACTTCATCCAGAATCTCCTGAGACCATGGAGCACGAGACAATGCAGCTCGCTTGGCAGTGGGAGCGGCGGATTCTCCATAGGTGCTGGCGGGCTCTTGTGGGTCGGCGGCTTGTGAGTCAGACGCTGGAGCGTCCTGTGCAAGGACCGGGAAAGCCGTTGCAGGCAGACTGACGACGACCATCAGAATCAGCAGGAAAGATCTTTGGAGGAAAATGTTCATGCGGCCTCCTGTTGCAATCTCTTCGATTGCCTGCGCCCGTAGGCGAGGAATTTCTGAACGAAGGCAAGGCCCATTCCCAGTGCGATGATGATGCAGGAATAGAGGGGCCAGTGGTCAGAGGGGTTGTGAACGACAGCGAAGACACTGAAAAGTTCATCGCCGGGTTTGGCATCCGGGGGACCCCATGAAGATTGGAAGAGAATCAGTCCCTGATCCCTGAGGGGATCATTCATTTCGATACGGACATTTCGGCGACCACCCTCGGAGATCTGGGTGACATCGCTGCGGAACTCCTTGGCCATGGTGATGCCGGGGTAGTCCACTTTCTCAAAGTTGTCGAGTTGAATGGTGAAAGGCATCGAGTGTCTGACTTTTCGGATCGCCACCACCCATGTTTTGCCTTCATGCTGGAAAGCCCAGGGATAGTTCTGGCCACCCCAGAGGAATGTTCTGCCTTCCCTGCCTGCTTCCCTGTCTTCGGGACCCTTGTGAATCCAGGCGACCAATCCGGGCATATTGCGTTCATTTTCCGGATCCATCGTTTCTGATTTCAGGTACCAGTCATCGATGACCACGGTTCCTTCTGGAATTGCTTCGCCGGCCGTGACTTGTTGGGGCCTGCAGTTTCCATGAAGGAACTCAAGGTTCAGAAAGAAGGGGACTCCTTCGGCGGGAGCAAGGGTGAGAGTGTCACGCCCACGCCAGAATCGCTCGTGAAGGGTCTTCTCGGTCACCTCGCCCGTATCCGCTTCAAAGACGGAGATTTCCCACTCGTGGTGACTGATGTATTCGGAAGCCTTCTGGTTTTCCCAAAGACGGAGGTAGCCATCCTGACCTGCAAGAAGCTTCACCAGACCCGCACTCATCATGAGGGCGATACCCACGTGAATCACAAAGACACCAAGATTGTTCTTGTTCAGGCGCAACCTCAGAATGCCGCCCACCAAAAGATTGGCAGTGAAGATGATCATGCACAGCATTCCACCGGGCAGGGGGATCATCGGCATGCCCGAGGGAGCCCAGGCATCAAGGACGACCCAGGATTCAAAATACTTCTTTTGGGCTTGATAGATGCCCATGTTGGTCTGATCCATCGTTCCCAGAAAGGTGAGAATCAGAAGGAATGTCATCATCAGCGCTGCGAGTCCCAGCGAACCGAGAGATTTGATGAATCTGGAATCCCAAAAGGAAGGGTTGGAAGAACTCATGATCTCTCTTTCAGGGACTGGGCCAGGAATTGGATCCCTTCCCGGGCCGCTTCGACCTCGGGCTTGGGCCCGACCAGTTTGATGAAGACCGCTTTTCCGTCGAGGTTTCGAATCAGACCAATCATGCCCCAGTCCGATTCCGCAGCGGAACCCATGCTGGAATAGGAGCCCTCTGCCTCGACCACGTAGGCCTGACCGCCCAGCATGGGCATGGTCGGCAAAGCAGCAAGGTCACCCTCCTTGAGAGGAGGCTGTCCCATCTCATTGCGCCAGCGATTCACATTCGCAAGGGTGCCACCGCCATCACCCCCGAGAATGGTGATCCAGCAGCGGGCATCGGTTCCTGCAGCAAAGGTGACCTCGCGCATCGGCTTCCTGCCCATGGCAGTCCAGCCCTCGGGGGTCTCCCATGAAAGGGGAGAAGCAGCCGGGGGCGAGGAGGAGGTTGGTGCAGGGTTTTGCGCTGCGGTCGCCTGCGAGAGGCTCAGACCTTCAACAAATTGACTCAGGTTGTCCGCTTCGGCGATGAGGAGATCTTTGGGGCCTGTCGCCTTGAGAAAGACGGTCGCTCCACCGAGGGGGAGGACGTAGACGATCATGCGGGCATCTGCGACGGCAGAAGAACTCATGCCACCGTCGAAATCACCATCGATCTCAAAGCGAACCCCTTCCATTCCCAGAAGATTGGCTTTTGGCAATGCGGCCAGCGCTTCATTGGAGATCGGTTCCACTCCCATTTGCTGACACCAGCGATCCACATTGTCACGGAGGGATCCGCCACCCTGGAAGACGGTCAGGTAGCATTCCGTTTGTGGGTTTCCGGCGATACGCAAGTTCATGCGACGCATCGAGGTCACTGGAAGTTCGACCCACCCTTCCGGGAGTTCATAACTCAACTCCGGGGAGGGGGAAGATTCCGGTTGTGCCCTGCGGGCTCCGAACCTTTGTGAGAGATCGGCGTCGACCAGAACAGGATGGGCAGACTCGGGGATGACCCGATTCTGGTATTGGGGTGGGCCACTGTTTGAAAGGCAGCCGCACGAAAACAGAATCAAGATCACGCCGGTGATCCGTGAAAACATTGATTCGAAAGCGAAAGATCTCGATCCGGTTTTCATGCTACTCCTCCAGGTGTTTTCAGCAGCGAAATCAGCTGCTGATGGCGTCGAGTGCCTGCTCAAGGGTCGGCTTGGGGTGGGCACCGGTCATTTGGTTCACCACTTCACCATCCTTGAAAAAGAGCAGGGTCGGAACACCCTGAATGCCGTATTTGACGGCGAGGCCTTCAGCCTGCTCGATGTCGACCTTGCCGATTTTGATCCCCTTGTCGGCGTACTCGTCTGCCAACTGGGAAACCACGGGTTCCAGAGTTTTGCAGGGGCCGCACCAGGTGGCGTAGAAATCGAGCATGGCCAGTCCGCCGCTGGCAATCTCAGTTTCAAAATTAGTATCGTCGATGTTCAACAGTTTGTCTGACATTCTTCTTCTCCCTTCCCTCAATCGAGGGGGTAAATCAAATCATCCGTATCCAAATCATCCTGCTTGACGAGCAGGGGTATTCTTTCTCCGGGATCCCCGTCTACCGGGCGCCAGTGGTCGATGGAATTTTCGCCTGGCTGCCATGAAAACCATGCAAGGCAGCCGTCGATTTCCCCAAGGAACTCCATGGTGGCAGCATCCGGTGTAGCCAGAATTCCGCCCAACTCCTTGACCTCTTCGCGGTAGGCCTCGAGCTTTCTGGACAGTGTTCTCAACTCTTCCTTCAGCTCGACCAGTGTGGGGGATTTTTCCTCCACTCCGCGTCCAGGTGAGCGGGTCTGACCCAGAATTTCATCGCGTCTCTGGATCAGTCTGAGAACGTCGGTGCCGATCTTCTCCAGAAGGGGAATCCTGGCGGAAATGTCGTCGAGTTCGAGAATCGGAATCGATGCTTGCTGGTCACTCATTCGGGTTCGAATCCTTTCGATCGTCGAAAGTGCGCTGGTTATCATTTGCAGGTTCACAGTGGTTCCGACCGATTCCTTCTTTGCCTCTTCGTAGCACTGTCTCTTCAGTACACTCTTCGGAGACAAATTCGGAATGGGTGGTGGAAAGATGACCCCACAGTCGGCAAATCCTGCGACAGCGGGCTACCGGACTCCTGAAAAGCCTTCGGCAACCGGTTGTCCACCGGTAACCGGCGTCACTTTTCCCCTGTTTCATGGTAGGAGTGGGGGACTGCGGAAGCAATCAGGACCGGCGAATTATCGGGGTCAGGTGAGTCAAGATCGGATATAAATCAGGACAAAATCATCTTGCGTGGGGAGAGTTTTGATGACTGCAAAAATACGGGCGGGCAGCTGGGAAATCACCACTCTTGATGGGGGTGGATTGTATCTCGATGGGGGAGCAATGTTTGGTTCTGTTCCCAGGGTGGTTTGGGAGGGGTGTATCCCCCCGGATGACGCCCACCGGATCCCACTCGCAACCCGATTGCTGCTGGCGAAAAATGCGGAGGAGAATCGGGTCGTCGTCGTCGATGCCGGTGTGGGTGACAAAGAGGAGGAAGCCTTTCGGGAGCGTTTTGATGTCCGATTGCCGGACGGTGAGGGGCATTGCCCCCTCGAAAGGGCGATTCGTAATTCAGGAACAGATCCGGATCAGGTGACTGACGTCGTCATCACTCACCTCCACTTTGACCATGTCGGCGGCGCAACCCGACTGGACTCCTCCGGGAATTCGATACCGGTGATGCCCAATGCCCGGCACTGGGTCCAGAAACGGAATTGGGAAAATGGGCTTCAACCCAATCCCCGGGAGCGTGCTTCCTATCTTCGTCCCAACATCGAGCCCCTCGAGGGAACGGATCTGCAGTTGCTCGATGGACCCGGAGAAATCATGCCCGGAATCTCTGTCGAAGAGGTGGATGGTCACACGACCGGAATGCAGACGGTTCGGATCGAAGGGGGAGGCCGGGTGATCCGATATCTGGCGGATCTGGCTCCAACGATTCACCACCTGCGAGCTGCATGGACGATGGGATACGACGTTCATGCCCTGAAAGTGGTCGAGGAGAAGCGTCAGTTGCTGGAGGCGGCGTCAGCAGAGCAAGCCTTGCTGGCACTGGAACACGACCCGGTCCACCCGTGGGCACGGATCATCGAGGAGAAGGGGCGCTTCAAGGCGGTCCCTGTTTCAGAGGATGAACTCGCCGGGGAATAAAACATAGGTTTACTGCGAGGGGAAATCCTTGAGAGTTCCAGAACTGCAGAGTTTCAGAACCGCAGAGTTTCAGAAACGAGTTTCAAAGTCCGAGGGACTTTGAACCGGCGTAGCAATTGAGACCGGACTCTCCGGCAAATCCACACAGCACCATTCCCGCCTCCCGGGCGGTTTCCACGGCGAGATTGGATGGAGCGCCCACTGCGATCAGTGCTGCAAAGCCTGCGACGGCGGCCTTCTGAACCAACTCAAAACTGGCCCGTCCGCTGACGGTGCACACGAGTTGATCTGCCGGCAACATTTCTCTCGTTGCCAGAGCTCCAACCAGTTTGTCGAGGGCATTGTGGCGGCCCACATCTTCCCGAAGTGTGATCAGTTCACCTCCGGCAGGCCATGCACCGGCCGCATGAACACCGCCGGTGGATTCAAAGAGACTTTGCGAAGCACGCAGGAGATTGGGAAGGGTCGCCAACCAACCCGGGTCCAGGGTGGGGGACTCAGCCCGTTCCGGAACCCGCTGGACCACGTCGTCGAGTCGGGTACGCCCGCAGATGCCGCACGCACTGGTTCCGTGGCCGAGGGTTTGCAAATGTTCGATCGCAGGGATCGAGCCCTCCCTGAGGGTCACGGTCACCACGTTGAGGGGTTCTTCTGCCTGACCATCGGTGCAATGGGAAATCCCTGCCGGCTTTTCTGAAAGACCGAGGATTCCCTCGGCGGTAAGAAATCCCAGAGCGAGATCAAAATCATCTCCGGGAGTCCGCATCGTCGTGCCGACTTTTTGATCTCTGGATTCCCCATCTTCGGACCAGCGCAGGCGAATCTCGAGGGGTTCCTCGACGGCGATTTCATCGAGACCTCTGGGGGAGCGACCGGGACGTGTCCTTTTGACGGAGAGCTTCTGTGTCGGTCGATGGACCGCGGCATTGCGGGGAGTCGGTTGATCCTGTGAATCGGGTGCCATTGCCGTGACCCTGCCCTTCCTGTTGGTACACAGGATACCTCATGGGTGCCGAAATGCACCCGGAGTCAATCGACTGCGGCTCGCCATTGGCCTATCAGGTTCCAGGAAGGATCGGCTGCCCTTCCTCCCACACGAGGCGATCGATGGAAACGGCCTGGGGGAAGAGGTCGCGGAGGACACTGGCATCGAGGAGTCCCTGATCGTAACCCCATGCCCTGACCGGAGGATTGTAGACCCCTGACTTGCCCCAGCGTTCAGTAGCCTGGCGGCTCTGGAACAGATTGATAAATGCTCCATTGATATTGCAGTCGACACCGGACCAGCGCTCATGGAAACGGGGAAGGTTTTCCAGACCGCCGGAGTAATTACCACCACCATCGGGAGTGGGAACATTCCCGGTGATCATTGCCATATTGAAAGTGGTCTCCGTCGCATTGTCGATGTCTGAGGCGGAGTCGCCCGGGTCTCTGTCGTCAGCCCAGGTGTTTGAGAGCAGATTGACGGCATCGCTGATGACAGCCACCGTTTTCTGATTCGAAGTTCCGAAATCAGTGGTATTGAAATCGCCCTGAACGTAGATCGGATTTTCACTGACGAAGAGCATATCCGCAGGGATGGTGTGCCCATTAACCAGTCGAATCCCTTCAAACCAGTTTGAAGCGCTTCCTGGATCCCAATTAGCAGGTTCCGGTGTGGGGGATCGGTATGCGTAGATCTGGTTTATATCGTTGGATGGATCCGAATCCTGATTGGCACTTTCGATGTAGTTGGTCAGCAAGGAATCGGACAAATCGATTTCGGTCAGCGGAACGTAGGTTTCTTCCCGCGCGTCGTACATATCGGTGGAAGATTCGCTGATTGCGGTGGAAACCTGGGATGTGATGTCGACTTCAACCCCGTTTTGAACGTGATACACACGATCGTTGTGGAAGAGGAGATCCGCAGTGTTTCGATAGTGACCGTTATTGGCAATCGATCCAATTTCAGGCGCGTTTTGAGTCAGCACACCATGACTGCCGGTTTGCACTGTCCCACCCCAGCGATTGGTAGCGTAATCAGCCCATGCCTCAGGGTCATTCCAGTATTCGTAATCGCGGTCATTTCTGAGGCTCTTGTAGTCACCATTGGAATTTCTGATGCGAACCGTTCCACCGGTGGTGCTGCCGTTGTTCTTGCGCTCTCGGAACATCTCGCCGGTACAACGGAAGTAATCGGAATCGATGCTGAGTGTTTTGTTACTTCCCACACCCACATAGATGTCTCCGTTGGCGTGAACCTTTCCAGAAAAGGTCATCGAAGGCCCCGGGAGCAATTCCAGATCGTCATCAAAAAAGATGGCGAAGTCGAAGAGGGGATTTCTCTGAACTTCTATGGTTCTTCTCAGCCGACTGGCGGCCTCACCGATCAGCACACCGGAATCACTATCAGCGCCGGGGTAGATTTGCACGACCCGGGTGTAAAGCTCCTGCTTGTCCGAGGCACTTCCTGCGGTGGAGTCATAATTCACTTCGATGGGGCGCCAGCCATTCTCGTCCACTTCCCCTGGGTATACCGTGGGAGTCAGATCTTCACCATTCCAGGTGTAGTTTTCTCCGCCGATGGTGACGGTTCCACTGGCAGTGAGAGAATCGGCAAAAGGGTCATCGAAATTGGCGGTGCGTTGGAGAATCTGTTTCTGAGCCGCATCGAGAATCGCTTCAGCAAGGGAACGTGCCTGCAATCGATCCAACTGGAAGCGCGAATCCTTGTTGCGGGTCAGGGTGGTGGTCACCGTGACAGCACTGACCATTCCCAGAACCAGGGCCATGAAAACGGTGACGAACATGGCCAGACCGGACTCTTCGCGAGTCGAGTCATATGATCCAGACTGATCTGTAGTTTTGGGGGTAATCGTCAAAGTTGCTCCTTCATGCCGGAAGCGTTGGGAGAGAGTGATCAAAGGCTCTCAAGGTAGTTTCTTTGCTGGATTCTGCTGCGAATCGAGTAGGGCAGGTCTGTCGTTTCTCTTTGAAGGTGCAGCTCGACTTCAATGGAGTTCCCGCTCACAGAGAATTCCATCCCCTTCATTCGCTGGCCTGAAGAGTCTGTTTCATGTGTGCCGATCTGTTTGGCCAGAACCCACTCAGTGGAGTTCGCTCCGGCAGACAGAGTGCATGTCAAGTCTCCAAAGTGGTACAGCTCTGCATTGGGATCGCTGCTGAGCCGATCCCAACTGATGGTGCAATCTGCAACCGGGAGTGCATTGTCAGAGGAATCCACGAAGTAATAAGAAGAGGTCAGAGAATCGTAATCCCTTTTCCATGTCGCAGGATCGACCTGCTCCCACGATTGGGATCCGGTATTGAAAAAGTAGCCGAGAACCTGAATCGTTACGGAAGTTCCCTCGGTATTGACGATGGGAGCAGACCAACCCTGTCGCAGAATTCGCTCCATTTTGGAAAAGGCCCGATGGCTGTCGAGCTGGATTCCGGCATCCGCGTCGGCCTGATTCCCGTATTCGGAAAATTCAGTCGCCGCGCCGAGGCTCAGAATCAACACGATGATAAACACTGCGGAGGCGATCAGGATTTCGAGGAGTGTGGCTCCCGATTCGGAGTTTTGGTCATGGGATTTCAAATTGATCTCCATCATCGGGTCCTGACGACCCAAAATTCACGGGTGACAGGTCCTGAATCTCGACCGGTCCAGCTGACCGTGACGAGAACCTCGACCGGGTCCGCCTCAAGGTCTGTTGTAGTGACCTGAACTGTCGGAATGGTCGGATCACTCATTTCCAGAACAGTAGGAGTTTCTCCGTAGATCTGAGTTCCCTTTTGAGGCCAGTTGTCTGAAAGCAGGTAACCATCTTCCGGGTTGGTCAGTTCTTCCAGAGACTGGGAGTAGAGCTCTTCCAGAACTGCACGGCTCATCGCTGTCGCCTGGGTGAACTCTCTGGATTCATTCTGGGCCTGTACCACGGGAATCATCACCATTGCGGAAGCGAGACCGACCACGGCCAGAATGGCGATGGAGATCATCACTTCGAGCAGGGTGAATCCCGCTGAAGGTTCAGGTTTGGAGTGTTCCAGTGTTGCCATTCATTTCTCCCATCGAAATCACGACAGACCTCTGGCCATGAGGCTCCAGAGAAGATTACGACAGGGTCTGAAAATGGGGCAAATCACCGGGGTGAGAGTGAAGGGCTGCTTGGGGACTTATTCCCGGCAAATGGCCGTTAGAGCCCGATTTCCACGAGACAGCGGAAAGTGAACAGATTCTGGGCTGATGACCCACCCGGTGACAACAGAATGGGGACGTCACTGCGGGTCCATGCGCTTTCAAGGGTCCAGCGCAGGCCAGGACGCATCTTGCGGGTCACTGCCAGGCGGACCGCTTCCAGATCGTTGGAGCCCGCTCCGGTCGAAAGCCAGCCGAGATCAGAAAGGCCCGACTGTACCGTCAGTTGCTCGTAGCGGAGAAGGAGATCATAACCATTTTGGGTTTCAGCGAGCTCCCCGGTTGAAGAAGTGGGGATCTCTTCCTTGAAAACTTTGCCCGGGAGATCGTGTGGAAGTGCGATGGGAAGCGGGTTGCTGGAACCCAATCTGGCCCGCAAGCCGAGTTGGAATGCGGTGACTTCGCCCGGCATGTCAAAGTCGGTGGGGCCGACCCCGAAAAACCCGCATCTCAACCACTCGTTCTCAAACTGCAAACTCGAAGTGAGTGGCAGTCGCCAGCCTGTTCTGACCCAGCGGATATTGTCATGGTGAAGAGGAATGGTGGTCAGGAGATCCTGTTCTCCGGCTGATCGAATGCGGAAGATGCCATCCGCCTCCCAGTCCCAACGGGAGGTGAGAAACAGGGAGGTGTCTTTCCATGATTCCTGAGCTCCATCGGGTCCCCCAAAGAGGAATCGTGAAAGAGGTCGAATACTGAGACGGGTCAACAGTCCGTAGCCGCCAAACTTTTCTCCATCCACATCGACGGGTTCATCGAGCATTAACTGAAAATCACCTGTGAGAGCTCCCTTGATCCAGCGGCCACCGGTGCGTATTCCCCAGGCGGTTCCTCCGCCCGCCCAATCGACGAGCCCTGGAGAGATGGAGATTCTTCTCTCCTGGCCAGGGAAGCTCTCGAGCCCCAAAGTTCCGGGGATGCGTCCAGTGGTCAGGTGGAATCCATACTTGAGTGGAGTGTCGAACCACAGTTCCGAGATGACTCCATGTGCATGATCCCCGGCAAGGTTCAGTCGAGCCAGAAATGAGTCCCGTCCGAGGATGTTGCCTTCAAGGCGGATTTCACTGTCCCGGGTCGTGAAGATGGGGCTGTCCAGATCTTCGGGTGTATGCAGCAACTCGAGTCGCAGGGTCGGAATGATAGCTAGTTCCGGCACCCCTCCAGGACCACGAATCTGCAGTCTTCCGTTGGGGGAGAACTCGATGGACCCCCGGGGATTGGATCCAGTGCGCTCATCGGTCAGGAATGCGGCCGAATCGTTTTCAGGATTCTCAAAGGGATCGCCGAAAGGGTCATCCAGTGTCGGTGCGGGGGAAGACTCTTCTGCAAAGGGATCGGCGAAGGGATCTTCCGCTTCTTGAGCCAGCAGGCCAGTGGTGGGAATCAGTGCACTCAACAGGAGCCAGACGCCCACGAAGAAGGAGCGGATCAAAGACAATGAATGCTGAGTGGACAGTCTGCGAATCGGAAGCACTGAATTTCCCCTTTGCCCCATTAAACCGCACCCTGCGAAGCGGTCAACGAAGAGAAATCCCTTCAGGGACAGGCAGGCGGGGTGAGGCAGTCCAGATTACCGGGGACTGCCTGGTTTCCACAGAGGGGATGGGGAGCAGGAATTGGAGCTGAATTGCTGAACAGCCATGAAAGCATGTAAACCGCATCACTGATATCGAGACTGTCGTCATCGTTGATGTCCTGAGCCAGATCACAATCAGGGACTCCCTGACCACCCTGAAAGAGTACCGAGAGGATTACGATCACGTCGGCGAGGTCGGTGGAATTGTCCTGGTTGGTATCCCCGCGAATAAATGCGGGCTGCTGCCATTGTTCAAGAATCCAATCCCGGGCCATGAAAAAGGAAGACGGCGGAAGGCCATGGCCGGCTCCTGCGACCGTCTCCAAAGTGGAGACAAGACCCAGAGAAGTGAGCGTGTCTTGAAGGCGAACCGATTGGGGGTAGGCGATGACGGTATCCATCGTTCCGTGTGCAATCATTAGCGGAACTGCATGGATCGGTTGAACCGCAAAGATGGGACTGGCGTCATGAGCGAGTTCGACCAACTCCTGCCAGGGGGCCTGATTGGAATCCTCATTATCGAGAATTTCACCCATGGAGATGCCGGTTTCCTGCCAGCGGAGCAGCAGGGATTCGGGGGAGCCGGGTTCCTCGTGATTGAGAGTGGAACCGGGAGGGGTGGTTACGTCCAGATCGAGTCGAAGCAGGTCTGAAGGACCATAGAAATTGACTCCCAATTGAACTGCGGAAGAAATCTGGGTCCATTCACCCACGGAACCCTCTGATCCTGGTGCATCGTTGGTCAGTGCCAGAATCGCGGATAAATGTCCGCCGGCAGAAAGCCCCCATGCGACAAAGGCATCCGGGCGAATGTTGAGATCGTTGGCATGGGCTCGAAGCCAGCGTACGGCGGCTTTGGCATCATCCCTTTGTGCGGGCCATGTCACAGGTTCATTACCAAACTCACCCGCTTGGGAGGTCAATCGATAGTCGATGGTGGCAATGGAAAAACCTTCATTGCGAAAGCCGAGGATTGGCCCCGGCACCGCTTGTCTCACCCCCGATTGCCAGGCTCCGCCATGAATGAAAATGATCAGCGGATGGGGACCTGGGCTGCCATCTGTCGCCGGCAGAAAATCGAGCCACAGGGGAGTTCCTCCCACGGTGGCATAAACAAACTCCTGAAATCCCGGTGAAGGCTGAGAGTGCAACGGATCGCTGAATCCGGCTGCGCTGGTGATGATCAGCACCAGAAGCAGAATGCGGATACCGATTTCAGGTCGTTGCATCAGGTCTATGGTTTCTCGAGTTGAACGTCATCGATCATGATGAGGTGGTCGGGGCCGCCGGTATAGATCAGGCGCAAGGCCTCAACCATGTCCCAGTCCACCTCACCCTTGCGGGTGAACTTTTTCAGATCGAGGCGATACTCTCGCCAGCCACCCTTGGGGTTGACGGAGGTATTGAATCCATCCCGCTGCCATGCACGGGCACCACCTCTGCGCATTCCACCTCTGGGGGCCCGGACTTGAGCACCGTCAACGTCAAAGAGCACAAGGATATTGGGTTTGGCAGATGGATTTTCACAACGGAGTGAGATGGTGAGGTAGCGGTAATCAGTCATGCTCTCACCTTCCTCCATCATTTTGCTGAATGCCTTGTTGCCGATGGTGATCCAGGAGAGGCGTTCGGTGGTCTGCCAGTGAAGTGCAAACTTGCCACTGCGAACATCACCATCTTCTGGTGTTCCGCCGACGACCTTGCTGTTGCCACCCATTCCCTGGTTTTGCCCCCGGCCCCGACCTCCTCGACCCTGGTCATCTTCTTCTTCCGAGTCCTCATCGTTTGAGGCTTGCTCGTTTTCAAAGTCCTCGATCAGAAGATAGATTTCATCGATCAGGGCTTTTCGCAGTTCGGCGACTTCTTCTCCGATGCGAGTACCCTCGAAGGCCTCTTCTTTGGGATCTTCCTTGATGATGACGTTCAGGGCTTTACGAAACTGTTTCTTCTTGTGGTAACGGTTGGCTTTGTCGAGAACAGTACCGGCTTCCGCTTCCCGGAAATAGCGGTCGATGACCGCAGCGATGGATTCCTCCGGCTTTCGAACCTTGGATTTCACTCTCTTGATAATTGCGAGAGCTTTGGAAAATTCTCTGGCTTCCAGATGCTCCCGGTATCGGTCGAGATCCTGATTCAGCTTTTCGTCATTGAGGTCGAGAGGAGGAAGGGGAGGAGTTTCATACTCCCTCTCTGCAACTTCCTCTTCAGCGGCCTCCCCGGAGTCCTGAGCCAGGAGAAGAGGCTGCGAAAAGGTGAGGCACTGGAAGTTGAGGCACAGGAAGTTAAGGCACAGGGTAGCGAAGAGAGCGGTCAGGAAAACTCTGGCTTGCGAACACATGTCGGGGTTCCTCCCATGAAGAACGGTCTAGAGAACTCCTGAATCCTACCGGCGACTGTCCGGCAGGAGCCAGTCCGATCCACTGAAGGTCCGGAAAAACCGGAGAGAATGGATCGGAAGACCCCCTTTTAGCAGGAGTGGTGTCTCTAAGTATATTAAAAACAACGGTTTATGTGATTTTCGCCGCTTTGCAGGCGATCACTGGTCTGGAACCCCGTAAAGGGGCTGGGGTTCTGTGAAATCCGTCGGATAGTTCACCCTGCGAGGCAGGTGTGCTCGATAGGGCATCGGTCCTGATTTAGACTGCACGGCCTGAGATTGAACCCCGGAACCGGTCATCCCAACCGGTACGAGAAAGAGGTAACACCATGGTGCGCGAAGTCGTAATCATCGGATCTGGTCCCGCTGGATACACCGCAGCAGTTTACACCGGAAGAGCCCAGCTGAACCCGATGGTATTCGCCGGAGCCAACAGCGGCGGCCAGTTGATGCTGACGACCGATGTCGAAAACTACCCTGGCTTCCCTGAAGGGATCATGGGGCCGGAGTTGATGGAAAATTTCCGCAAGCAGGCGGAGCGCTTTGGTGCAGAAGTTCACTACGAGAATGTAGTCGAGGTCGATTTTTCCAGCCGCCCGTACAAGATCAAATCTGCGACTCAGGAAGTCGAAGCCAAAACGGTGATCATTTCGACTGGGGCCAGTGCGAAGATGTTGGGCCTCGAATCTGAGAGCCGCCTGATGGGCCATGGTGTGAGTACCTGTGCGACCTGTGATGGATTCTTCTTCAAGGGGAAAGACATTGCTGTCGTTGGCGGGGGAGACTCAGCCATGGAGGAAGCGGTATTCCTGACCAAGTTTGCGGACAAGGTGACCGTCATTCACCGCAGAGGAGAACTGCGGGCTTCCAAAATCATGCAACAAAAAGCATTCGACAATCCCAAAGTGGAATTCATGTGGCACTCCGCCATCACCGAAGTTCTTGAAGAGGACGGCAAGGTCAGTGGCGTGGAAGTTGAAAACCTCGAGTCAGGGGACAAATCAACCCTGCCATTGAGCGGGGTCTTCGTGGCGATTGGCCATACTCCCAATACTTCCCTCTTTGAAGGGCAGTTGGATCTTCACGACAACGGATACATCAAGACTTCCGAGGTGACCCGCACGAGCGTGGACGGGGTTTTTGCCTGTGGTGACGTTCAGGACTTTACCTACCGCCAGGCTATTACTGCTGCAGGTAGTGGTTGTGCTGCAGCCATCGATGCTGAGCGCTGGTTGGAACACCACGAGTCATAAGTCGAAAACCTGATACAGGTGGATAACCGGCATTCAGGTCGTGAGTCGATACATACCGAAGTGAGAAGGTAACAACATGCGTATCTTTGACCCACACAGTCACATGATTTCAAGAATCACAGATGACTACGAGAAAATGGCGGTCGCAGGGATCGTCGCGATTACGGAGCCTTCATTCTGGTTGGGTGAACCCCGAAAGTTTGCAGGTACCTTTTACGATTACTTCGATCACATCACCAACTTTGAGCGTCAAAGAGCGGCTGAATACGGCATTCAGCACTTTTGTACGATTGGTGTGAATCCTCGTGAGGCGAACAACACTGAGTTGGCCAATGAGGTTCTCGAGCGGATGCCCGATTGGTTCCAGCATCCCTCCGTGGTTGCTGTCGGTGAGCTTGGTTTTGACCTGATTACGGATGAAGAAGAAACCATCCTTCGAAAGCAGTTGGAGATGGCTTTTGACGCCAACCTCCCGGTTATGATCCACACGCCGCACCGTAATAAACTCGAGGGGACGAAGAGGACCATAAAGGTGATCCAGGAAATGAAATTGGATCCCGCAAAGATACTGATGGACCACAACACTGAAGAGACCATCCAGGTCAGTAAAGACAATGGATTCTGGTGCGGGCATACGGTTTACCCCGTGACAAAGCTCAGCCCCGAGAGGGCCACTGCCATCTTCGAAGAGCAGGGCGCAGAGAAAATGTTGGTCAACTCCTCCTGTGACTGGGGCCCCTCAGATCCACTCAGTGTGCCCAAGACGATCTGGGCGATGAGGCGCCAGGGATTCAAGGAGGAAACGATACGAACCATCGTCTGGGATAATCCGATCGAATTTTACTCACTGTCAGGCAAGGTGGACTTGAAGCCGGGTTGGGATTGAAAATGAACAAAGACTTTGATGCAGAGAAGATCCGTGAAGGGGTCAAACTGATCCTCGAGGGAGTGGGTGAGGACCCGAAAAGGGAAGGTTTGCTCAATACACCTGACCGGGTTTCACGGATGTATGCTGAAATCTTTCAGGGGCTCCGGGAAGACAGCAGTCAGGTTCTGAATACCGTATTCAGCGAAGATTACGATGAGATTGTTCTCCTCAAAGACATTCCCTTTGTCTCTGTGTGCGAACACCACCTGATGCCTTTTACGGGAAAGGCACATGTGGCCTATCTTCCCGGCAGTAAAATCGTCGGCCTTTCCAAGTTGGCAAGAGCTGTGGACCACTTTGCAAAAAGACCGCAGGTGCAGGAGCGGTTGACCAAGCAAATCGCCGATCTGATCTCCAGTGCGTTGGAGCCAAAAGGTGTCACCGTTGTGATTGAAGCGACCCACACCTGCATGACGATGCGTGGAGTCAAAAAACCCGGAGGGGTGATGACCACCTCTGCCATGAGGGGGCTCATGCGAGAAAATCAGGCGACTCGCAACGAGGTGCTGAATCTGATCTACGGAAAGTAGGGGGAAGCGATGTCGACTCGCCCTGACGGATTGTTTGAAGTCGAATGTCCACACTGTGACTGCAAATTGACCATCGACCCCAGGGCCAGGCGTATCTTCCATGTGGTCACAAAGGGGGAGGATGGTCAGACCAAATCATTCGAGTCCGCGGTGGAAGATGCCATTTCCTCTCCTTCCAGAGCCCAAGAGAAGTTTGAAAAGGAATTGGCCAAAGAAGACGGGCGTGGTGAGAAACTGGATCAGCTGTTTGAAGAAGGCCTGAAAAAAGCGGAAGACGATCCCGATAAAAAACCCCCCTCCATCTTTGATTTCGATTGAGATCGATTCCGGTCATGAAGTGGATTATCGACGGAAACAATTTTCTCCATGCCGATCCGGAGCTGAGTCAAAGGATGGGAGAAAGTGGTTATTCCGCAGCGGTTCAATTGCTTTGCCATGAATTGAATCGGGCTGCCGCGAGGGAAGATCACTTTGTTCTTTGTCTCGACGCAGGGGCGGGCACCATTCCTCCGGCGACTTCCGGGCCCAAGCTTGAAGTCCATGTCGCCGAGCATGGGAGTACCGCTGACGACCTGATCCTCCTGCTGATTCAGCGTGAAGAGAGTCAAAAGCACATTGAAGTTGTGACCAATGATTTCAAGGATATCGGCAAGCGGCTGCCGGGCGGTCATGTCCAGCACTGCTCCTGTTCCAGTTTTCGACAGAGAGCTCTCTCCACCAAAGGTTCCAAAAAGTCCGGGAATCCCGGTGGGCAATCGGGTGGAAAGCCTGCACCACCCAGAAGCAAGAAGCAGATCGATTACTGGCTTGATCAATTTTCTGATGAAGAGGGATCGTGAAGGAGTTTGAGGAAGTCGAACTCAAGTATCTTTTGGGCAGTGATGCGGATCTTGAAAAATTGGCAGAGTCACTTCCAGGCTTTCAGGCTGAATTAAAGCAACAGAACATTTATCTCGATGTCAGAGGGAAGTTGCGCGCTCGCGGCAGTCTTTGCCGAATCCGAATAGAGAATGGCAAAGGTGAAATCACTCTCAAGGTGGCTGGCGGGATCAAGGATGGAGTTTCTTCTGCTACCGAGTTTTCAGAGCCATTGATTTCGGAAGCACTCAAGCAAGTTGAGTCGAATGATTTTTTGGGTGCTCTTCGTGGAATGAAGTGTCTCGAAAAGCTGGAATCCTTCTGTGGGGAAGATTTGGCATGTCTCGAAGAGTGGGGCCGTATCCGAAACCGGCGTCGATGTTTCCAATTGGATCGGGG
>JAAXJX010000047.1:0-56967 GCA_012269595.1 Planctomycetia bacterium
GACATGGAATTCAGGGTTCTCCGATCGATACTCGTGAGCCACACTGGCCAACTCGATGACCGGCAGAGTATTTTCCCCGATCGCGATCACGGCAACGTCGAGACCTTGAAAGTGTTTTTTAAGGGTCGTTTCATCTTCGTTGTCAAAATCAACGATCAATTGGTCATCAGTGACCCCCCTGAGGGGTTCCACTTTTTCCGGATCATTGTCTATGATCCGCAAATGAATCGATTTTCCGGCATCCAGGTTGTTCAGAGTGTGAACCAGTGCGGTTCCAAAGCGACCGAGGCCGAAGATTCCGATGCTGAATTGGCTCATAAGGGCTCCTAGAATCCTGTGCTTTTGATCAGGTCCAGCTTGAGAATACGCAGGCGATTGGCGAACTGGGTGATCTTTTCCCGGTTTTGAGGGGAAAGGGAGAGTTCCCTGTTCAACTGGGAAAGTCGTTGGTCCATTTCGAGAAGCAACTCAGTTCTTTTCGAACCGGATACTTTTCGGGTCATCAGACTGCGGACGTCCGCCATCCATTCATCCAGTTCATCCGTGTCAACGGGCCCCTGCTGGCTGTCGGCCAGATCTGTTGAAGAGGACGCAATCGGGTTCAGGTGACGCGCCAATCTGCGATTGCTGGAATGGGGGTATTGTTCGACAAAAGATTCTGCCTCTCCCGATTCCAGCCATTGTGTCAGTTCCTCATCGGATACCCGTTCACCAGATTTCATTCTTGCGAGAATCTGAAACGTCACGTCGTCAGATCCCTTCTGGCGGTTATCAACCCTCTCAAAATGGCTGACTTGCCCAGGCGATATCTGCAGAGGTTGTCCGCCAGCCAGGGAAACATTGATTTCACCCTTTTGCAGATCAGTGTCCATGACATCGAAGGTGGACCCATCCTTGAGATGGAGACGAGTCAGGAATTCTGGCTCTTCTTTTGCTTCGCCGATCAAGACGGCGAAGTCGTTCAGGGCATTCCGCGCAAGAAGCAGCGGATCATCTTTTTGGGGTTTGGATGGTCGGCCATTGACTGCCGGAGATTCGCCGTTTGAAGCGGACTGGTTGAGGCCGGTCTCTGCAGAAACCTCCGGCTGGACCCACTCCACTTCTGGGGGGCGGCTGGTCAGGAACTGCAACAGGATGGCTCCTGTCACGATGGAGGAAATCAGATACAGACGGGTCATCGGTGCGGACTTTCCTGAAATTGTTTTTGCCACAACATTTTCGTCTCCTCGAGGATGGGAGTGTATCCGGAAGGGGTCGCCGGGTCATGTCCATGCAGGGCATAGAAGAGAATCCCTCTGTGGAGATCTGATCGGCCAAAAACAGAGAGGAATGTCTCAAAGCCCCTCTTTTGAAGTGCACCATTCAAGGGCGTTTGCGGCTGATTCGAGTTCCATGGTTGGCTCAAATCTTTGGCAGCGGCGGGATAGCCCACTTCTGAAAAGATCACGGGGGTCTCATTACCTTGTGTCCACTGTTTCAGGGCGGACCAATGGGGCAGTAATCGGGCACGGTCCTCCTCCGGTGTGAGGGAGGGATCGTTGGCTTCTTCGGACCGATCCAGTGGAAAGTATCCATTCAGTGCCAAAAGGTCCAACTGGGAATGGAAAGGAACCTGTTGCCATGAGTCCCAATTGGCCGAGTAACCGACGGACCCATCAAAAACGTTTCGGACAGTTTGAATGAGGTTCGCCCAACGGGCTGATTCGGTCTGAAGAGAGGTCAACTCGCTTCCAATAAAGAGCAGGTCGACTTGTGAAGCTTGAGCGGTGATCGCGAGGCTTTCGATCCATTGAGTGTAATCGCCCCACCATTCGTCGTCGTCGAGAGGGCTGTATTGACCGCGCCACCGGGAGCTCTTTGGATCCTGAATCAGGAGGACGGGGTGGAACACGAGGGTTTTGTCGTGAGCTTTCACTGCTTCAGCAATGCGCTGCAGTTGATCAGTTGAAGGTGACCTGCGATCGAAAACAGGGAATCCTGCGGAGGAATGATCTCTGCTGAAAAATGATACCTGAATCTGTATGCAGGGGGCTCCCCATTGAATGGCCCTGGAGAGATCTGATTCAAAAACGGACCAGGGGTCTTCCGCATTGTAAAGAATGGTGATCCCATCCCAACGCAGAGGGGCGGATGTGTTGGAGGGATTCTCGGGAGCGGAAGGAGGATTCGGATCCTGAGCCATAGACCCTAGAAGCAAGGATAATATCAGGACTGCAATGACCGGTGCCCAGCGAGCCATGTTTCCCTTTTCCACAAGGGGTTTGTCAAATCACCTGCTAGACAATTTGCAGTATGGAGTCGAGAATCTAAAGGAGTCCGGAACGGGGTTTTGTTTCCGGAATCTGGCCGAATCGATCCCATGCCCAACCGTCCTCGAAGGGGCCCGTCATGTTTCACTCTGTCCTGTTGACCTTTTCGCTGCTCCTGACTGGTGGATTCGCCCCCCTGGAGACGGGATTGCAGACTTTGGCTGCCGATGATCTGCAGGGATTGATCCGGAAGTTCGAGTCAGAACGCTCACTGAAGGCTCACGAGCGATTCACCACCCTTCAAAAGATTTCAGAGATTGAAACCCGGGAATCCTCCGAGTTTCTGGCCAAGGTGATTCGCGACCCCAAAGAGGAAACCTCCATGGTGGAATCTGCCATTCGCATGGTTTCGGTTCACGAGAATGGCGTCGGACTGGAGGCGATCTTTGAAAAGGGATTGGTTCAGCTTCCCGAGCGATCTCATTGGGTGATCCGGGACTGCTGGGACAGGGATCTCAACGACGAAGAGGTTCAGTATCTGGTCAAGACCGGTTTGGGGCTGGTGAGCCGCCTGCCGATTCCCGCCCAGTCTGTGGCCCTCAAAATCGCTCGCAAGATTGAAGATCCCGAAGCCGGTAAAGCTTTGCTGAAGCTGTTGGGCAATCGAAGGATTCCAGCCAACAATCAGGTCCCCATCGTTGAAATGATCCGTCGGAATCGGGTTGATGGAGCCACCAAGAAGTTGGCCAAAATGTTCAAGATTGACGATCCGGATCTGCAGAAGGAGATCCTGTTGGCCCTGAGAGATCTGGAAGCGCAGGACCAGAGCAAGACCTTCCACAAGGCCCTCAAGAGTCCTCACTGGCCTGTCAGGGTCGTTGCCGCAGACATCTTTGGGGCAACACGGGATCCTGAAGTGATTCGTTCTTTGACGCCACTCCTGCGAGACAACTTCCTGGAGGTTCAGCTGGCCGCGACACACGCCCTGCGCCAGATCGGCGGTCGTGAGGTGGTCGAGGCTCTGATCAAGGATTTCTCCCGCTTCGAGGGGCGCGTATTGGACGATGTGTCCGACACTCTGCTTTGGTTGACCGGAGAAGACTTTGGAACCAGCAAAGTCTCCTGGGAGGCCTGGTGGCAGAGCAAGGGCAAGGACGCCGAGATCCGGGGTATATCCCGGGATGAGTTTGATCAGATCCGTGAGGAATCTCGCAATAACACGACGGGGACGTACTACGGCCTTCGGGTCATCAGTAAGTTCGTCACTTTCATCGTCGACATTTCCGGCAGCATGGAAGAACCGTATGAGGTTGACTCCATCAAGCTCCCTGGAGGTCGCAAAGGCAAACGTGGCGGGACTGGCGTCGCTGAAGAGGAAGAAGCCTCCGAAGGCGGCAAGAAAAAGGAAGTCCTGCCCAAAATTGAAGTGGCCCGTCGGGAGTTGGTGCGGGTTCTTGACGGTATTCCGGAGGGGACCCAGTTCAATATCATTCCTTTTGAATCGTCATTTACACCCTGGAGACCGGCTTTGGTGCAGATGGATGAGGACGTGCGACTGCAGTCGATCGAATTCGTCAAACAGTTGAATCCACGGGGAATGACAAACGTCTTTGACACTCTGGCCTCAGCATTGGAGGATCCGGAGGTCAACACCATCTACTTCCTCAGCGATGGTGCGCCCACGATGGGCAAGATCACTGAACCTCAGGGGATACTGGACCGGATTCGGGAAATGAACGCAGAGCGTAAAGTGAAGATTCATACCATCGGTTTCCATCTGGATCCGGGAGCGGCTTCCCTGATGCGTCGTCTGGCCGAAGAGAATCATGGAGATTTCGTCGAAAAGTAAAGGTCATCGACCGAACCATCGAGGTTGAATATCTGGTCCGACACAAAAAAAGGCTCGCTTCCTGATCAGGAAGCGAGCCTTTTTGATATCTGAATCAGTTTAGAAGTAAACTTCGCAGCGGCTCTTTTCATAACGTGCTGCGAAAATGATCGTCACCAGGAACAGCACCACGGACGCTCCGAGGAGTCCATAGTTGAGGCCACTGCTGAGGCTGCCACCATTCAGTTGCAACAGGTAGTAAAGCACGACGAGAACAAAGAGCACCCCGGGAACCACTGCGGTGAGGTAGGCTTTGGATTCGGTGGCCTTGGCCATCACCATTCTCTGAACCTCAGCCACGTCTGGAGTAACACCAGTGTGTCCACAAGCGGGACAGGTCAGCTGATTGCCGGAGCTTTTCTGCACGTAAAGAAAATCGGAATAGCATTCGCTGCAGACAACGCCGATTCCTCCGGCCGTCGATGGGGCTTTCGCCTTCGACTTTTTGGCCATGGGGGTCTTTTTGGCGCCTGCGCCACGCTTTGCTGGTTTTTTTCTTTTTGCCATGGGGGGCTCTCCTCGTGGCTGGATTCTTTGGTCTACAGGAGTGTTCCTGTCGCAAACGGGTATCGTATCCCATCCCCTGAGAGCGTCAAGAACACTGAATCAGCGACATCAGGCCTGTTGGTCCCTGATTTCCAGTGAAGCCCCCTCCAGTTCAGGAGCAGGACGCGGGCCTCTCCCCGAAGAAGGCGAACCGTCTCTGGTTCGCCGCTTTTTGGGACCGCCGGGGGATTTTGGTGGTGGTTTGAGCCTGTTTCCCTTGCCGGCTTCACCATCGGGCCCTATTCCTCCCTCCCTGGGAGAACGGGGTCCTCTGGGAGGATGGGGCCTGCCAGCCTCATGGGGCGGTCCCGGCTTTTTACCCATTCGGAAAGCACGGCTGATTTTCATCAAGACGCCTTTGAATTGCCGTTTTTCTGATTCGTCCAGCTCTTCATGACGCATCCGCAAGTCGTCACGGTTTTCAGGGAATTCTCCACGACGGATAAACCGCATGATCTGCGGCGGATCGAGGGATTCAAAATCGTTGATCAGATGGAAGGTGCGATCAGAAACAACAGTGGAGATCTCGGCGCGGATCAATCGAGAGAATTCCTGGCGGAATTGTTCGGGCGAGGCACTCAAAAGTTCCTTCCGCGATTGCTCATCGAGCATCTGCTTGGGAATCTTCGAAAGCAGATGCTTGCGGACCCGCAATAATCTTTCGGCGTAATGCTTTTTGCGCAGCTCCGGATCCTTCTCCATGAAGCGCTGGCGATCTTCAGGAGATTGGGTTTTGAGCCAAAGTTCACGTTGTCGGAAAGCGCGCTTGGCATGTTGGCGTTTTTCGGGGTTTTCACCGGTGTAAGTCTTGACGATTTTGCCTAGCTGGGACTTTTGTTCTGAGGTCAGTGACTTCATTTGTTTGATCAAACGAGTGCGAGCGGCGGGGTTCATCTTCTGGATCTGTTGGAATACTTTCAGGCAGCGCTGTTTTTCCTCATCCGACATCTGCTCCCATTGGGAGCGGCTCCGGGACAGTTCGTCGACCGATTGGGCATGGGCGGTTGCCTGTCCCGAAAGCGAGGAGGAAGCCAGAGACGACAACATCGCAGGAAGGACCAAAAACAGGAGCAAAAGAGTGAAGGAATATGGATTTCTCATTCTTCCTCCTCTACCGCAGCCAGCAACAGGTCAAAGGGAACGTCCTGTTCGTTTTCGTAAACGAGGGTTGCCGCACCGAGGTCGACAGCGGTCAGGGAGGCCAATGCGGTCGAATCCAATTGGGCCAACGCCCGAATCAGGTCGAGGTCCTCAAGAAGTGCAACGGGAGGGGCCTCTACCGGAGTCGCCGGATCCTGGTTCCAGGGCTGCAGGAGAGCCGTGACAATTCCCAGCAGTACCGCAGCCGCCAACAGTAGGGGTGCTCTTTTCCAGCGAGTCTGATCCACCTGGACGACGGCGCCTTCATTTGTGGCTTCCGCCTCTTCGATACGCTGTCGCAATTGTGCAAGGAAAGCCTGCTGGTCGGTTTCAGGCATCTCGGAAAGGATCTGATCGCGGAGGTCGTCCAGAGTTTTCTGGAGGTCCTGTTTTGGATCCGGTTTTGAATTCATGGATGCTCCCGTCTGTTTTCCTGTTGGGACATCTGCTCAGACTGCCGATCGCGGATCGCCAGTTTTTGAGCCAGCTTTTTTCGTGTTCTGAAAAGCAGTGACTTGGTAGCCGGCACGGAGATCCCCAGATGGTCGGAGATCTTGTCGAGGGTCCAGCCTTCAATGTTCTGCAGGTAGATGGCGTCGTGTTCGTTTTGGGTCAGTTCGTCCATCGCTTCGCGGAGGGACGCCAATTGTTCCGATGTTTCCATTTGTTGATGCGGATTGTCAAAGCGTTCCGAACCGCCGAGCCATTCGGTTCCTGCATCCGTTGATTGATCAGGATCAGAATAGACCGATCGTGGATTCCAATTTTTGCGTTTGCGAGTACGGATTTCATTGAGGCTGAGATTGCGGGTAATCGTGGAGATCCAACCCTTGAAGGAACGGGCCTCCCTGAATTGGTCCTTGCTCTGCCAGATACGCACGAAAACCTGCTGCGAGATATCCTCTGCACTGGCAGGGTCGGGTATGAATCTCATTGCCATGCGCATGACCAATCCCATGTTCCTCAGGACCAATTGCTCATAGGCATCCTGATCGCCTTGTTGAAAGCGGTGCATCAGCTCTTCGTCGGTCATTTCTTCGCCTGGCGACAAAATGCACCCTTTCTTGATTGGAAAACCCCACAGGTCCTCCCCGGTTGCCAGAATTTGCGTTATTTTGGCAGTTCTGGTCATTTTTTCGACCCCGATTAACGGAGGAAATCCGTGAAACCCGGCCCCGGGACTCCCCAACTCGATTTTCAGCCTCGCAGAGGCCCGGTTCCGCAGTTGGAACTTTCCCAGCTGCAGGATTCGGATCGGGTGATCGATGTGCGTTCACCGGCAGAATATGCCGAGGACCACCTTCCCAGTGCGGCCAATGTTCCCCTTCTCGACGACCAGGAAAGAGCCCGGGTGGGGACCCTCTTTCGGCTCGAGGGGGTGGAGGCCGCCACCGACTGGGCATTGATGCAGTTGAGATCACGGTTGAATCATTTCCTTTCCCAGTTGGAATCCCAACTCGAGAGTGGAAAACGCTTGGTGATCTGTTGTGCCCGAGGAGGGGATCGGTCCCGCCATGTCGTTCAGTTTTTGTGTGACATGGGCCACGCTGCCGCCCAACTGGTCGATGGGTATCGGGGCTACCGTACCGTGGTTCGTCGGCAGTTGAGGGAACTTGATTTTCCCCGTCTCTTTGTCGTCGACGGTTTGACCGGAACCGGGAAGACACGTTTACTCCGGGAAATGGCCAGCTCAAGACCTTTGCAGATCCTGGACCTCGAGGGTTTTGCGGAGCATCGAAGTTCAATGCTGGGAGACGTGGGGCTCAACCCTGCGAGTCAAAAACGATTTGAATCAAGACTCTACCGCCACTGGCTTCAACAGCGTGGGCAAAGTGGGTGGACTCTGGTCGAAGCAGAGAGCCGCAAAGTGGGCAATCGGGAGATTCCACTTTCCTTGTGGGAGCAAATGCAGGTTGCTCCGAGAATCCAGCTTACAGCCAGCATGAAGACTCGTTGCAAGATTCTGGAAGAGGACTACCAGACCGCGGGGGGCTGGGAGCCTCTGATTGAGCGTTTGCAATCCCTGGGACCCCACAGCGATTATTCACCTGCTGAAATGAATCAGCTTTGTGAAAAACTTGCGGCTGGTGAGGTTCATGAAGTCGCAGAAGATCTGTTGGTGAATCATTACGATCCCCGATATCAGCACCAGATGGATCCGCAAAGGTTGCTCTGCACTTTTGAGGTGAAGGATCCGCTCCTGCTGGCAGATGAAGTGATCCGATTCCTGGATGCTCAAACGACTGACGAAACTGACGATCAGGATTCCTGATCCAACTCCACACGCTCGGCGGCATCCGAAAACTGTCCATGTTCAAGGAAGTGCAGGATCTCCTGATGGGCCTGATCACGCCAGAAGACAAAGGTGTGGGTTCCCGGCAATGAGATGTGATCTTTCGATCCCTTCAGCGCGGTGCACGGAATGGGAACCAGTTGGTCACTTCGTGCCGCAATCACTCCTGTTTCAGTTCCGGGTTCGACGCCCTGAAGGGGACCGCCTGTATTGGCGCTCAGTTCTTTCAGGGGAAGGATGAAGCGACCAAACATCCCCTCGAACTTTTCCGCGACCGGCGAGCCCAGATTGGGTGGGGCGATCTGAACGACACGATCGATTCCGGGAATGGCAGGAGTGGTGGCAATCACACTGATCACCGCGCCGAGGCTGTGTCCCACCAGACGGATCGGTGTTTGCGAA
Source organism: Planctomycetia bacterium (assembly GCA_012269595.1). Classification (GTDB taxonomy): domain Bacteria; phylum Planctomycetota; class UBA8108; order UBA1146; family UBA1146; genus UBA12191. Next base: position 8,519 of record JAAXJX010000047.1, read on the forward strand.
TCTTCTGCAACGATCTCTAGCAGATATTCCCTCAGGGCCTTGGCGTGCTCCTGCACTTTGTCCTGAGTCGTGGGATAACGGTATTCGATCACCTCGTAACCTGCCTGGGTCAAAGGCTTGCGCAGGGGCCGCATGGCCCTCTGGGTTCTGAACAGTCCGTGAACGACCACGACTCGAGTTTTCATCGCCGGAGCCTCTTTCTGAACGGGTTCCGCTTCCCAAAGATAGTTTTTAACCGAAGAGCACCCGCTGAGCGAAAGGAGAGAAAGTATCAGAATCAGCAGGGGAGGGCAGAACGGTGGGTGGACCTGATGAGATTGAAACTCACGACCTCTGCTTTGCGAAACGTTCAAGAGTGATCCAATCCCCATTTGCTACTACGTCTAATTTAAGCAGAAAAATGACGATGTACACCTGCTCTCAATTGCATGAAGCAATTTTGTCGAGCTGGTAGGAGACTTGAGTGATGACTTAAGTCGAGTACAGTAACATATAGAGCCTGCTGCATAATCGAGCCTGCCAGAAGGGGACCTATGAAGGGGACCATCGAAGATTCTTATGACTCAACTGGGGCGGGGCGAATTGTTGGCGAAGACGGTTTACGCTACGACTTCGAAAAATCAGACTGCTTGGGGTCATTCGAATTAAAATCGGGTATGAACGTTGAGTTTGAGCCATCTGGTGCGCGGGCAACATCTGTTCGCCTTACAGACCCCCATGTTTCGACTTCTAACGGCACTGCTCCCGCGTCCTCTGGAGAGATTCAAAGAAGCAACAAGCCGGGAAGTGAATCCTGGTTATTTGTGATGATTCCTTTTGCAGTCTTTTTCAGGCTTTCCTCATTTTATTTCGAGGAAATTAATCTCACGCTTGAATATTTTTGGATTGTGTATGTCGTTTTAATTCTTGGGGTTCAGTTTTACATTTTAAATCGAATGATTTTTGCTTGGGGACAAGTTCGCCGGTTTGGGGGGGAGCATTTGTCTACTGCAGGTATTATCGCCAGAGCGATTATCCCATTTTACCAGATATATGGGATTCCAAGTCTTTATGCGCGCATGACTGATGAGTTAAATGAGATTCATGGCAGGTTGAAGTCGGGTTTCCCGAAAATTGATAAGGGGTTTGCAGTTGCCGCAGGCCTTCTTCATTTAGCAGGGCATTTGTACACAAATGCTATAAGCGATGAGTTCTACTTTGAGACCATGGCTGACCCATTCTCTTTTTACGCTTCAGTCATCATGATTGGTATGTTGGCCCAGATAGCTTTCGGACATATGGCTTTGCAAAGAGCGGTATACCTTGAGCGCATGGAGCCTTTAGTCGCAACCTCGAGTCGTAGTTTATAGTTGCAGATTATAGTCATACGAGGGCAAAACGGTTGGTGGACCTGATGAGATTCGAACTCACGACCTCTGCATTGCGAACGCAGCGCTCTCCCAACTGAGCTACAGGCCCTCATGATTCTTACCGTTCCTTTGTAGTGCCAGGCGTGGCACTTTCCTGATACTGCTTTGCTTATAGAGAAAAGCGAAACTGTGGGCAAGTCACCGCCCTGGATTCAATCTGAATTTCAGGAATCCTGATCGAGCTTTTTCTCCAGGTCGAGGATCCGGTCGCGCAACTCTGGCAGTTGTTGAAGGATGGCAAAGATCCTGCGCATCTTTCCTGCCTCCGTCGCCGGGATTCCCATGACCGTTTCATTTTCGAATCCGCCAGAGAGCACTGCCGATTTTGCAGCGACTCGGACTTTCGATCCGATTTCTGCGTGGCCGACCATTCCGCTTTGGCCACCGAACTCACATTGATCTCCGATGGTGGCTGATCCTGCGATGCCGACCTGGGCGGCCAGGAAACTGTGTGCACCGATGGAAACGTTGTGGGCAACATGGACAAGGTTGTCGATCTTGGTGCCTTCACCGATGACCGTGTTGCCGAGAACTCCTTTGTCGATGGTGCTGAGGCAACCGATTTCGACCCGGTCACCCAAGACGACGCCTCCCCGGTGGGGAACACGCAGGGCTCCTGTTTCAGTGGGGACAAATCCGAATCCATCTCCACCGATCACCGCTCCCGGATGAACGATGCAATCGGAGCCGATGGTGGTATCGGGCATGATGGTGACACGGGCGTGAATCCGTGTGCCCGATCCGATGCGTGTGGGGCCATGGATCACTGCGCCCGGATCGACGACGACACCAGATTCGATTTCAACGCCGTTGTCGATGAAGCAGCCGGGCCCCACATGGCAGTCGTCCGCAAGATTTGCACCATCCATGACGACGGCATTCGGGTGGACGCCTTGAAAGGCAGGGGCTGGCTCCGGGTGCAACAGGCCAATCGCCAGTGCGAAGGCTTTACCCGGCTCGGGGTGACGCCAGATGCCTTTCGCTTCATGATTTTGCGGGAGTTCCTGATCGTTGGACAAAAGCAGTACCGCGGCCTTGAGATGAAGTTGGGTGTAGCGGGCGTCTCCGACCCACGCCAGATCACCTTTTTCTGCGTGTTCAGGTTCTGCGACTGCGAAAATTTCCACAGAAGAATCCCCTTCAAACTCGCCACCCAGTTTCTGGACCAGATCAGAAATCTTCATCTTGGCGTGGCCTTTCGAGGAATTTGGGTGACACCCAGAAGATCGACGCGGACCGTCGGTTCCTCTTCCAAATTGGTCGTAAGTACGACCTTGCCATAAAAGCCCTTGTTGACCCTGGGAATCGGATCAACAGGCGTGGCGGTGACTTTCACGGAACCATCCTTGAGGGTTTCCTGTGAGAGAGTCACATCGAAACCGTCCACGGGTCGCAACCACTCTACCTGCATTTCCAGAATCTTCAGGGGTTTGCCATCGGCTCGCCGGAGTATCAGGGTTTCAGGGGAGGGGGATACATCACGAATCTGTTTCAGGTTCCAGGAGTGGGGTTCATGGATCAGGGAACCGAATGCGCGTCCGCGCACCGGAAGCTTGAAAGGCAAACCGTTGCAAAGCCCGGTGACCATGGTGCTGAAACGCCCTGCGGGCCAGGTGGACAGCGAGCGTACCTCCAGGGTGGCCACTCCCGGTTTCTCCGAAGGAATGATTTCAAATTCGATTCTTGGGTCTTCCGATTTCAGATCGGTCAATACCGGTGTCTTTTTGGTGTTGGTGAAATCGATCCGGGTTATTGATTCCGGCAAGGTACTGACCGGACTTGTGGTCAAGACCGCTTCCATGGAAGACGTTTTGACTCCCGGATGGAAAAGAGCGTTGACAGGAAAGGTTGCAAGAACCCTGCGATTGCCGTCGACGAGATCGATTCTCTTGGAAAAGACACCCCAACCGCGTCCCAGAGTCAGCTGGAAACCAATCTCCTGGATGGCCCCTGCCTCGAGGTTCAGCCGGGAAGGCCCCTTTAATTTCATGCAGCCACAGGAGGGGCGGATCGTGAAGGTTTGTGGGGCACCAGTATTGTTCGCCACCGTGAAGGAGAGGTTTGGGTACTTTCCACCATGGCCGACGGCCCCGAGGTCAAGGCGTGCGGGCTGAAGATTGAAACCGGACGTGATTTCCCCTGCGGTCAGGGACAGGTTTCCAGCCAGAAGCATTCCACTGATAAGGAAAAGGAGGAAGAACCCTGACAGCACGATGCTCTGGTTGCGGTGATTGGGTGGGGTGAACATTCACGGACTCCATTCCTGCCTGCGCATGATAACGGATTTTGTTCTCACAGTCGGTCTCTTCTGGCGACAGTTCAAAGGGGACATTAGATTAAGCATTCTCAGGAAAGGGAGCCGGTATGAATCAGGACGTAGAGCAGGTCTGGGGGATTCCCAGAAGTGTCATGGAGGCTGAAATTGGCAATTTTCAGGGATTTCTGCCCGCACAACTGCCCCTCTTTGAATCGTGCCGGAATCTGGAGCCTCTCGGCAGTTTCCGAGACCGCCCACAGGCGGAGGAAGACGCCCAGTGGAAGCAGATGATCCCCTATGTCTGCATTCTGCACGAGGGTTCCATGCTGGTGCTTCAGCGCCTCAAGACCCAGGGCGAGAAACGTCTTCACGGAAAGCGATCCGTCGGCGTGGGGGGGCATGTCAATCCTGAGGCACCGGGGGACGCACCGCTTCTTTTTCGGGGCTTGCAGAGGGAATTGTCGGAAGAGATCGGCCTGATCCCGGATGCGGCCGATTGCCGATTTCTGGGGTGGATCAATGACGACGAAACCGCCGTGGGCCAGGTTCACCTGGGTTTGGCGGTCGCGGTTCAGGTCAAAGATCGTCCGGAAATCGCTGAAACGGATCGGATGACCGGGGACTGGATCCCGCTGGCTGACCTTGATCCTTCAGATGATCGTTGGGAGAGCTGGTCCTCTATTCTGCTGGAGCCACTTTTGGCGGGTGAGGTTTCCGCCTGACTCCAGTCTCTGTCCAGTGGAGACACGTCCATCGCCAGGATTTCTCTCGTGGGAATCTTTCCGCTCCGATTGACGCTCAAGATATGCTTGCGTTAGAATCCACTCACGGTGGTTCGGTCCGTCAGGGACCGCAGTCGCCATTCTCGCGATTTTCCGCTACCCGGTGGTGTAATTGGCAACACAACTGGTTTTGGTCCAGTCATTCGAGGTTCGAGTCCTCGCCGGGTAGCCATTTCTATGCAGCAAACGACGGGATGGCCAGGCCATGGATCAATTCTCCGCCGTCATCCTTGCTGCGGGTCGCGGAACCCGCATGCGATCTTCCACCCCCAAAGTCCTGCACCCGATCCTGGGCATACCGATGCTGGATCATGTTTCGCGGCAGATTTGTGCGGCTGGATCCGATGACCTCACAGTAGTTGTGGGTCATGGAGCTGATCAGATTCGCAAGCATCTGAAAGATTCGGATGTCCGTACTGCATTGCAGGATCCCCAAAGAGGGACGGGACATGCACTTCTGGAAGCTCTGGACCAGGCTGCTCCGCGTCACTCCACTCTGGTCGTCATCAATGGAGACCTTCCCGATCTCGATTCGGGAATGATTCGCAAGCTGGTGGAGACGCACCGTCAACAGGGACAACCGATGACGATCGTGACCGGAACGGTCAACGAACCGCGGGGCATGGGGCGGGTGATTTCCGCGCCTGAATCCGATACGGGAGAGACCTGTGCGGTCAGCCAAATTGTGGAAGAGGCGGACCTCGAACCGGGTTCACCAGAAATTCACCGGGTCAATCTCGGCATATACGCTTTCGACCCTTCCAGAATCCTTCCCCTTCTTAGGCCGATGGTCGAAGAGGACCTCTCCGACGAAGATCCCGCCAAAGAAGCCTATCTGACTCGGCTGGTGGAGGTGCTCTGCGAAGCCGGAATGGGTGTATGCGGTTGGGACTGCGGTGTTTCCACCAACTTTGCCCAGGTCAATGACCGCCGCCAGCTGGCCCAGGTTTCCCGCATGATGCAGGAAAAGTGGCAGCAGCACTGGATGGATCAGGGCGTGACCATCGTCGACCCGCTGACCACCTGGATCGAGGTCGATGTGGAACTGGGTCAAGATACGGTGATCCAGCCGAACACGGTGATCCGCAGTGGGGTGCAAGTGGGAGAACGTTGCGAAATCGGGCCCTTCGCCCATCTCCGATCGGGAACGGTCCTCGGTGACGAGGTGATCGTCGGCGATTTTGTCGAGGTCAACAGATCCCGAATGGAGACGGGTTCCAAAGCCAAACATCTTGCTTATCTTGGTGACACACAGGTGGGCAAAAAAGCCAACATTGGTGCGGGCGCGGTCATCGCCAATTACGACGGCAAGGACAAGCACCCGACGACGATCGGCGAAGGAGCCTTCATCGGCAGTGGGTCGGTGGTGGTCGCTCCGGGAGAGATCGGGTCGGGAGCAACGGTTGCGGCGGGAGCCCTGGTGCCCCCCGGCAAATCGGTCGAACCCGGAACCACGGTCAAGGGCGTGCCTGCAAGACTTCACAAGAAGGCAGAAGAAGACAGAGAAACAATCTGCGAGGATGAGAAAGGGAACTGATGCTTTCCGACACGATGGTGGTTTTGAACGGAAACTCGAATCACACCCTTGCTGCAGACATCTGCAACGACTTGGGGCTGGAGCCCGGCCGTGCAGAGGTCACCCGTTTTCCGGATGGTGAAATCTCTGTCTCACTCGGTGAGGACGTTCGCGGAAAGGACGTGTTTATCGTCCAGTCGACGTGCCCACCGGTGAATGAAAACCTGATGGAACTGCTGGTGATGATCGACTGCGTCAAGCGTTCTTCCGCTGCGCGGATCACTGCCGTGATTCCCTATTTTGGTTACGCCCGACAAGACCGCCGCGAGCAGGGTGCCCGTGTACCGATCACTGCAAAAATGGTGGCCAACCTGATTGTCGCCGCCGGAGCAGATCGTGTGGTGACGATGGATCTCCACTGCGAACAGATTCAGGGCTTCTTCGATATCCCGGTGGATCACGTCTATGCGGGGTCGATTATCGTCGATCATTTCCGCAAGAAAGAGATGGACGATCTCGTCGTCGTCAGCCCGGACGTTGGAGCCATCAAGATGGCCCGCGCCTACAGCCGCGGGTTGGGTGCCCGCCTGGCCACCGTCGACAAAAGGCGAGTCAGTGGTGAAAAGACCGAAATCGGCTTTATCATCGGTGATGTCGCCGGAATGAACGCGATTTTGGCGGATGACGTCATTGCCACAGGAGGGTCGATCACCGAAGCGGCCCGTCTGGTCCTCGATAAAGGGGCCAAATCGGTGATTCTGGCGTGTACACACCCCGTATTGTGCGGTCCAGCGGTCGAGAGGCTTCTGGCCTCCCCGGCCCAGGAGTTTGCCTTTGTGGACACCATTCCGGTAGACGGAAAGATTTCCAGTGATAGGGTATCGGTTCTGTCGTGTGCTCCTGCTTTCGGCAATGCCATTCGACAGATCCACAAATCCGCTTCCATCGGCAGGAACAGCCTTTAGGTCATTTCTGCTGTTGTTGCAGTTTGCCAATTTACCGATGCAGGTGTGACCGAAAGGTGACCACAGATGGACAAGTTCGTGATGGAGGGGACCTCCCGCGATTCAACCAACTCCCGAGCTGCACGCAGACTTCGTGCAGAGGGAATGATCCCCGTCAATGTTTACGGCGGCGGCAAGCCAAACAGTTCCGTAGCAGTCGACGCCAAAGCGTTCTACAAGGCGCTGGAAAACCACCACCGCTACTTTGAAATCCAGTGCGATGGTGCCAGTGAAGCCGGGATTGTCAAAGAGGTTCAGTATGACCTCTACGGCGATTCTGCGATTCACGTCGACCTCGCCCGTGTCAGCGACGACAAGCCGATTACTACAACGATGCGCCTTTTGACCGCCGGTATGGCACGAGGCGTCGCAAGTGGTGGAATCCTTGACATGGCTTACCGTCATGTTCCCGTACGTGGCAAGATCGGTGACCTCAAGGCTTCCATGACCATCAACATTGAGAGCTTGGGTACCAACCAGTCGATTCGTGCCCGTGATCTCCAGATGCCCGAAGGTGTGGAATGTCTGTTGAGTGACGGTACGCCGGTCATCATCTGTCACGGACGTCGCGGCGGTTAATTCAACGCCCTTACGTTTGAGAGACCATAAAAGTGAAATCTTCTCTCCCGGATCGCTCTCGTCCCTGCGTCATCGCAGGCCTGGGCAATCCGGGAGATTCTTATTCCGGCACCGTCCACAACGCCGGTTTTGAAGTCATCGATCGGCTCGTTCGGAAGCTGGACTGTGAGTCCGGTGAACAACCGGACCTGCGCTTCTGGCAAACCCGCTGGAAGGGCAGGCCTGTCCATTTGCTCCAGCCACAGACCTTCATGAATTTGAGTGGTCCTCCGGTGAAAGGGTATTTGCGCAAGTGGGACGCTGAAATCGGTGATCTGCTCGTGGTGGTCGACGATCTCGACCTGGCTCCGGGAGTTCTCCGGATTCGACCGGGAGGCTCTTCCGGAGGGCATCGGGGGCTTCAGGACCTGATCGATCATCTGCGGAGTGACCGATTCTGCCGCTGCAGGGTCGGTGTCGGGCGTCCGGCGGAAGGGGAGGCGGTCGAGGATTTTGTCCTCAAACCTCCTCCAGAGGATCAAAAGCCTCTCTTTGAGGCTTCTCTGGACCGGGCGGCCGAAAGTGTACTTTGCTGGGCAGTTCAGGGTGCCAAAAATGCTGCCCTTCGTTACAATGGCCCGCTTCCCGACCTCTCCGATTGAGAAGAGTGAGGGTGAATCAGTTTGAAACATTGGTGTGAAGTGGCAGAGATTCCCTGTTGGTCACGGGGGGGCGACTTCACGTATCCCGATCTGCAAAGGAGATCACCTTGACCGAAAGACTTTACGAGGGACTGTTCCTCGTGGATGCCTCTGTTGCATCCCAGAATTGGGCCGAGTTGGAGGCCCTGATGACCGGAATCGTGACCAATCATGGCGGTTCCATCGAGTACAGCGAGAAGTGGCCCGAGCAGCGTCTCGCCTACGAGATCAATGGCACCAAACGTGGTGTCTATTTCCTCGTCTACTTCCGCGCTGATACGCAAAGCATCGTTGGCATGCGCAACGACGCCCAACTCAGTGAAAAGATCATGCGTTGTCTCTTTGTTCAGGAAACCTTCCTGGAAGAAGAGATGAAGCGTCGTCAGGAAGTGGCTGAGCGTCGGGCTGCTGAACCTGAGCCTGCTGCTGAAGCACCTGCTGCCGAAGAGGCCGCAGCTGAAGAACCGGCAGCTGAGGCACCCGCCGAAGAGGCGGCTGCTGACTCCGGAGAGTCCGAGGCAGCGGAAGAACCTGTGGCCGTCGAACATGACGCCGGAGCAGGTGAAGAGGAAGAGAAGGAATAGAAGGAGGCTTCCATGGAGTTCAATAAAGTTTTTCTTGCTGGCAACTTGACCAGAGACCCTGAATTGAGAATGGCTGGATCGACGTCTGTCGTGACCCTTGGTATTGCCAGTAACAGAACTTTTTCCCGTGCAGGAAGCCAGGAAAAGGAAAAGGAAACCACCTTCGTCGATGTCGACGTTTGGGGGCGGCAGGCTGAAACCTGCAACCAATACCTTTCCAAGGGGAGTGGCGTACTGATCGAAGGACGCCTCAAGCTGGATCAGTGGCAGGACAAGGACGGCAACAACCGTAACAAACTCAAGGTGGTTGCTGAGCGCGTCAATTTCATGCCCCGATCCGGTGGAAACGGACCGCAGCAGGGAGACTCCTTTGGGGGATCCAGCAGCGGAGAGTCTGCCCCCAGTGGTGGCGGATTCCCTCAGGGCGAAACCTTCAACGACGAAGTGCCCTTCTAAACAAAAATTGAAATGAGATTTTGAAATGTTTGGACGCAAGGAAAAGAAGTCGCTGGTCGCCGACCGCGAGTACATCGACTACAAGGACGTCGATCTTCTTCAGAGACTCGTTGCCAGTAATGGCAAAATGGTTTCCAGAAGACAGATCGGTTGCAACTCAAAGATGCAGCACATGATCAAGCGTGCCGTACACAGGGCCCGCTTCATGGGCTTGATCCCTTACGGGCAATAGGGAAAGGAACAGCGTCATGAAATTGTTTTTGACCAAAGACGTTCCCAACCTGGGAGCTCTCGGTGACGTCGTCACCGTCAAACCCGGCTATGCCCGCAACTTCCTGATCCCCCGTGGTATGGGTGTGGAGTTGGCCCGTGCCAACCTGCAGTGGATCGAAGGCCAGAAGAAACGTGTGGAGGCCCAAGAGGCCGAACGTTTGGCCAATCTTCAGACTCTGGCAGAGTCAATCAACGGTGCTTCCTGCACATTGATCGCCCGTGCCACCGAAGAAGGTCACCTTTTCGGATCGGTGACTGCTGCGAATATCTGCGAGCAGATGGCGGGTGAAGGTGTTCAGATTGATCCCGAAACCATTGACCTGGAGAAGCCGATCAAGGAGTTGGGAATTTACAATCTCAACGTCCATGTCCACCCTGAAGTCGAGACCACCATCAAGGTTTGGGTCGTCAAGGCAGACGAGGACGGTCAGGCCTCTGAGGAGGAAGCAGAAGGCTCGGAAGAGGGCTAGAACCTCTCTGGGATTCCATGCTTTCCCTGAGGGGGATGCTCCAGTAACGTGCAGGAACTGTTAGCGACAGTGGGCCCGGCAATGCCAGACGGTGTTGCCGGGCCTGTTTGTCGATTTACGGGGGAGTGGAAGCCATTTCCTGATTCATGGCTTACATGCGGCTCAGGCCGCATGATTGATTCACGTACGGGTGAAGAACACTCCGGGAGAGTTGAGAAACAACCCGACGACTGCCTGAATCGGTATGGGAGTCCCGGGTTTGAAGCGGGGAACGATGGTGACAAGAGATATGCCCGAGGCCACTTTGCCTCACAACCGCGAAGCAGAGGAGTCCCTGTTGGGAGCTCTGCTCTATGGCGGCAATGTCAGCCGAATGGCGATTGAACAGTTGAAGCCCGAGGATTTCTACCTTGGCAGGCACCAGACGATCTTTCGTCACATCCTGCAACTTTTTGCAGACGAGGGCGTCATAGAAACGGTTCTCCTTGTCGATCTCCTTGAAAAAGAAGAGCAGTTGGAAGAGGCGGGGGGACGGGATTACATCCAGGAGCTTCCCAAACGGGTTCGGACCAGTGGAAATGCTCTCGAGTATGCCCACATTATCAAAGAGGCTTCCCGGCGCAGAAATGTCATCAACGTTTGTCATGAGATCGAAAAGCGGGCCCGTGTTGGCAAGGAGAATTCCGCCAATCTGATCGACGAAGCCGGAGCAGAAGTGCTTCGACTCGCCGAGGGAACCGATCGAAAACACGTTCACACCATGAAGAAATCTCTCGAAGAGGTTTTCAATCTGGTGGATCAAAGAGAGAAGGGTGAAGCTCCCGGTGTTTTGACGGGCTTCAAGAGACTGGACGAATTGACGAGTGGTCTTCAACAGACCGATCTCGTGATCATCGCCGGTCGACCTGCCATGGGTAAAACCACCTTCAGCCTGAATGTGGCTCTCAACGCTGCATTCCGGAACCAGATCCCCGTTGCAGTCTTCAGTCTTGAAATGAGCTATGACCAAATCGCCGCGAGCATGTTGTGTAATGCCTCCGGTGTGGCGGCTGATCGCCTTTACAAAAACAAGTTGACCGATCAGGACTGGGATCGACTGATAGCCACTTCGACCCAGTTGTCCAATGCTCCCATTTTCATTGACGACTCTCCGGGGCTGAATGCGATGTCGATCCGCTCCAGAGCCCGAATGATGCACAACAAGCACAATCTGGGGTTGATCGTGATCGATTACCTCCAGTTGCTGGAAATGGGCAGTGGCCGCACAGAGAACCGGCAACAGGAAATCTCGCAAATCTCCCGATCACTGAAGCAATTGGCGCGAGAACTGAAAGTTCCCGTCGTGACCCTGTCCCAGCTCTCCCGAGCGGTGGAATCCAGAGATAATCATCGCCCGCGAATGTCTGATTTGCGGGAATCCGGGGCCATCGAACAGGATGCAGACCTTATCATGTTGCTTTACCGTGAAGAGTACTACCAACCGGAGAAAGAGGACGCCAAAGGCATGGCCGAAGTCATCGTTGCAAAGCATCGAAAAGGCCAGACAGACAATATCCCGCTGGCATTCAGGGGAGAAACTCTGACCTTTGCCAACCCCTCGCTCCCCAGTGACGCTTTTTAGAAATAGCGAACAGGAGAACCATGAAACTCTCAGCCCAGAGCCTTTTGATCAGCGTCGGCGTAATCGCCCTTTTGACTCTCTCCTTGGGAGCGGGTCTTCTCGGGGTTCCCTACCAGATGGAAACCCATCGCATTGGTGTATGCGATGTTCAGATCGTTCTGGATCAGATTCCGCAAGGCAAAGCGATTACCGAAGAGTTCAATGGCCTCAGAGCATCGATGGAGAATCAACTGCGCTCCCTCGAAGCAGAACTTCGCAAACTGGAACAGGAAGCCCAGCAATTGACGCCCGGTTCCGATTCCCGGAGGGATGTGGAAAAGAACTTTGCTCTGAAGAATGCCGAACTGATCTGGAAGAAAGAGGACCTTGAAAAAGAGTTCGCTGTCAAATTCCAGGAACGCAGGGAAGTACTTGTCGGTCTGGTTCGTGCTGCCATCGAAGAAGTCGCCCTTGAACGTCAACTGGACGTAGTCGTGAACAATGTCTCCAGATCTGAAAACTTCAAGGTGTACGTCAGCGTATGGGCCAAGCCTGAGCTGGATATCACCATGGAAGTGATCAACAGGGTTTCACAAAAGTAATCTTGAACTCTCCGCATCAACACACGATCCGCGATGAAACCATATTCAAGGGCCCCGGGCTTCACTCTGGGGAGGAAACCACCCTTCGAATGCTTCCCGGAGAACCGGACAGCGGTATTCAATTCGTTCGCGTGGATCAATCACCGGAAGTTCGGATCCCCCTGAGCCTGGAGACTCTTCGGAAAAATCCCCGACGCACCAGCTTTGGGATTGGAGATGTTGAAGTCCACACTTGCGAACACCTGCTTTCGGTTCTTCATGTTCTCGGCGTCGAAAATGCAGTCATCGAAATGGACGGCCCTGAAGTTCCAGGCATGGACGGAAGTTCACTGCCTTTTCTTGAAGGCGTAGGAGAAAGCGGTTTGGAAGCCCAGGGTTCACGGGCCCGCAAACTCGCCATTTCCACGCCGGTCAGCGCTGAGGAAAACCTTGCCAGTGTCGTCGCCTTGCCCGGGAATGACCTTCGAGTGACTTATACCCTCCAGTATTCCGGTGAACCGGGGTTCAACCAGACTGTCGATTTCAAGATCGATGAGGAAACCTATCGCAAGGAGATCGCACCCGCTCGCACCTTTGTTCTTGAACGTGAAGTCAAGGAACTGAAAGCCAAGGGACTGGGTAAAGGTGCGACCGAAGAAAACACCGTGATTGTGACGGATCAGGGTGAAGCACTTGGCGGCCGATTCGAAGATGAACCTGCTCGCCATAAGGTTCTCGACCTTCTGGGAGATCTTTTCGTTCTACGGTGTTCTCTTCAGGGGCACATCATTGCTCATCGCAGTGGTCACAGTCTCAACGGCACGCTGGCTGGAAAAATAGCCCAGGCGCACGTTCGGGAAATGGAATTGGAAGACATTCTGGTGCGCTCACCAAAAGGTCTGGAAATTCGCGACATTCACAAGTTGCTTCCGCACCGTTACCCATTCCTGCTTGTCGATCGAGTCCTTGAGGTCGAAGAAGGGGTCCGTGCTGTCGGTTTGAAGAATGTCACCTTCAATGAAGATTTTTTTCAGGGGCATTTTCCTGGCCAGCCGGTCATGCCGGGGGTCCTTCAGCTGGAAGCTCTCGCCCAACTTTCGGGCGTTCTTCTTCTCAGGGGAAGTCAGGATGCTTCGCGGTTGGCCTATATTCTGGGAATCGACGACGTCAAATTCAGAAAAACCGTCGTTCCCGGTGACCAATTAATCCTTGAGGCCGAGTTGAAAAGGCTCCGGGAAAGGTCCGCAGAGGTGCTGGTTCGTGCTACTGTAGACGGCAAGCCCGTAACAGAGGCTTCGATCCGGTTCATGCTGGTGGATGCTCAATAGGGAGTTTGGATTGATTCACCCAACTGCGATTATCGATCCCGGTGCTGAACTGGGTGAAGGTGTGGAGATCGGGGCGGGCGCATACATTGGCCCCCAGGTTTTCATCGGTGACCATTGCGTCATTCATCACCACGCCTCCGTGGTCCAAAACACCCGTATGGGTGAAAGAAACATCATTCACGCAGGATCCGTCATCGGCGGTGACCCCCAGGATAAAAAGTGGCAAGGCGAAGAAACCTGGCTTGAGATCGGCTCTGACAATCTTTTCCGCGAACACTGCACCATCAATCGTGGAACTGTTCAGGGTGGCGGCGTCACGCGCCTTGGAAACGGTTGCTACATTCTCGCCAGTTCTCATGTGGCCCACGACTGCATCGTGGGAAATGAAGTCATCATGGCGAATGGTGTTCTGCTGGGTGGTCATGTGGTCGTCGAGGACCAGGCCGGTTTCGGTGGATTGGCCGCCGTGCACCACTATGCCACCGTCGGTCGGCTCGCCTTTATCGGCGGCATGACCAAGGTCAGCACCGACGCTCCTCCATTTCTGATTACTGAAGGCAACCCGGCCCGAGTCCGTGCGGTCAATACCGTCGGCATGAAACGTGCAGGTCTGGATGAATCGGTATGCGCCTGGGTCAAGGAAGCACAGCGCTTGCTCTACAACAACAACATGATTCGACGCGAAGCGTTCCAGCTCCTTGAGCAAAGAGGAGAGGTTCCTGAAGAGGGTGTCCATCTGCGCTCCTTCCTGCGTCGTTCCGAAGAGGGTCGTCAAGGCAGGGCTATTCAGCCGTAGGAGGTCCCTTGAAGGTTGCAGTCGTCGGTGTCGGTCATCTGGGCAGTGCTCATGCCAGAAACTGGAATGAAATTCCGGATGCCGAACTGGTGGGGGTCTTTGATGCTGACGCTGACAGGTGTCGGGAGATCGCAGCCCTGAATGGCTGCAAACCCTTTGATAATCCAAATGACCTGATCGACAAAATCGACGCCGTCAGCATCGTGACTCCCACGCCACTGCATCGTCAGACTGCTGAGCCTTTTCTCAAGGCAGGCAAGGCCGTTCTCGTCGAAAAGCCATTGGCGCACACACTGGAAGACGCCCAGGCTCTTTGTGATATCGCTGACCAGTTCGGAGCGACTCTTCAGGTGGGGCATATCGAAAGATTCAACCCCGTCGTACGTTCCGCCTTGCGAGAGATTGGGCAACCGACCTTTATCGAGTGCGATCGGATCCACCCCTATTCCCTGCGCTCCACTGAAACCAGTGTCGTCCATGATCTCATGATTCACGATATCGACATTGTCCTTCATTTGATGAAAAGCGAACTTGTGGACGTCGAGGCGCATGGCACTCGCGTCATTTCACCCACCGAAGACCTTGCCCACGCGCGCCTCGGCTTTTCTTCTGGCGCAACTGCCTTCGTCAAGACGAGCCGCGTCGCCTTCAGTCGGTCACGCAAGGTAAGGATCTTTTCTCCACGACATTACGTCAGCCTCGACCTTGTCGATCGCAGTGGATTTCAGGTAAGACTGGACCCGGATTACGATCCAGATGACTTCCTGGATGCTTCCGGGCGAATCGAGGCACCGGAGGGGGCGGAAGATTTCCTGGGGCGGCACCTGGAGCAATCTCCCCTGGAAATCAGTGGAGCCGAACCTCTTCGGGCTGAACTGGAAGCTTTTATGGAATCTGCCCGTGGAAACCGCCCTGTGGCTGTCACAGGGCCGCAGGGAGTTCGCGCCATGAAAGCTGCTGAAATGGTGCTCGACAGCCTGAGAGGCCGCCAGAGCCACCTGACGGACCTTTCCAGCCCTTGATTCCGGGACTTCAGCTGTCCCGAGTGCTTTTCCTTCGGAATCCGGGAACCCCTTGGCAATAGGCCTGATTCGATTGATGGCCCTTGTCCAGATCGCTAATTTACTCGCTTGCCCTGCGTTGTTGCGGGGCTTTTTACAGCGGTTGCCTCAGGGCAACCTGTTTTGACACCAACCCGTGGGTTACCTGCTGAAGGGCCCCTGAGCGGGAAGGAAAGGAATCCTGATGTCCGGATTACAGATCCAGGAATTGATTGAGGCTGGAGTTCACTTCGGTCACCGTTCGAGCCGCTGGCACCCTGCCATGGCTCCCTACATTCACCAGAAACACAACAAGATTCACGTGATTGATCTGCGCCAGACCGTGCGTGGCCTCGTTCGTGCCCAACACTTCCTTGAGAGCATTTGCGCTGCAGGTCATGAGGTCGTGTTTGTGGGGACCAAGTCCCAGGCCCGTGAAGTGGTACGTGAACAGTCCGGGCGTTGTGGCATGCACTTCTGTGTTCACCGCTGGCTCGGTGGAACCCTGACCAACTTCCAGACGATTCGCTCCCGCCTGCGCAGACTCGAAGAACTCGAACGTGACCTGGCAGACGCCGAGGACGGCAGCCGTGGCAAAAAGGAATTGGCCACGATGGAACGCGAGCGTCGCAAAATTTTCCGCAACCTTGAGGGTATCCGCAACATGAGTCGCATGCCCGGAGCCATGATCACTGTGGACATTCGCAGAGACGAGATTGCGGTTCGTGAAGCACGAAGCAAAGGGATCCCCGTGATCTCCATCGTCGATACCGATTGCGACCCGGGCATGGTTGACATTGCGATCCCCGGTAACGACGACGCCTACCGGAGCATTGAAGTGATCCTCAGCCGCCTTGCCGATTCCATCATTGCAGGAAGAGACAAGCTGGTGGCCCAGCAGGCTGAAGAGGCTGCTCGCAAAGCTTCCGAGGACAGAAAAGCCAAGGCCAAAGAGCAGACCCGCAATCTCACCAAGGAGAATCGGGCCAAGGAGTTCACTCCGCCACAGCCCGCGCCGGGTGCTGATGCACCGGCCAATGCCAAGGCCAAACCCAAGTTGGTGGTGACTCCCGAAAAAGGATCCGGGAAGACCGACTCGGACAAGGAAACCCCCGCCAGCGATGCAGGCGAGAAACCAGCAGAATAATTGAACCCGGGCAAGCCGGGGCAGATCGGAGAACCGATGAGTGATTTCAGTGCCAAGGATGTCGCTGAATTAAGACAGAAAACCGGTGTAGGCATGATGGAGTGCAAGAAAGCACTTCAGGAAGCCTCCGGTAACCTTGAGGCAGCAGTGGACCTGCTGCGTGCCCGTGGTGCACAAATGGCTGCCAAAAAAGCGGACCGTGCCACCAATCAGGGCTGGGTGGGCTCTTATGTTCATTCCAATGGAAAAATTGGCGTGATCGTAGAAGTCCTCTGTGAAACCGATTTCGTTGCAAAGAATGATCAGTTCCAGGAATTGATCCGTGATATCGCCATGCATATCGCCGCCATGAACCCTCAGGCACTCAAGCCCGAGGAGTTGGACCAGGCTGCGGTCGAGCGTGAGCGAGCTGTCTTCATGGAGCAGGTTCAGGACAAGCCCGAGAACATTCGTGAAAACATTGTCGAGGGCAAGTTGAACAAGTACTACTCCGAGGTTTGCCTTCTCAAGCAGGCCTTTATCAAAGACGACAAGAAGTCGATTGAGCAGGTCGTGACGGATGCGATTGCCACCATTGGTGAAAACATTCAGTTGACCCGTTTCCATCGCCTTGAAATCGGCAACTGATCACCGGAAAGGCCTGACCTTGACGCGCAGAGTTCTGTTGAAAGTCAGTGGTGAGGCTCTGGGAGGCGAATCAGGAACCGGATTGTGTGCAGATTCTCTCGCCCGGCTGGCCAAACAGGTCAGCCGGGCGAGTTCTGATGTACAGATTGCCATCGTTGTCGGTGCGGGGAATATCTGCAGGGGGCAGGATTGGCAAGATACGACATTGCCACAACCTCTCGCTGATTCCATTGGTATGGCCGCTACCCATGTCAATGCTTTGGCAATCCACGCCCGGTTGACGATCGAAGGGACCCGGTCCGTCGTCATGGGTGCAGGAGCCCCGGTTCCGCAAGTTCTCCCCTTTGAATCGATGAGGGGGCGGGGCCTCCTGGAACAAGGGACTGTTCTCGTGCTCTCAGGAGGCACCGGAAACCCGTTTTTCACCACGGATACGTGTGCAACACTACGAGCGGCAGAATTGGGCTGTTCCGAGGTTCTCAAGGCAACCCGAGTGGATGGGGTCTACGACAAGGACCCGGAAAAACACGACGATGCCGTCAAATACGATTCGCTGACCTTTGACGAAGCCCTGGCTCTCAAATTGCGTGTCATGGACTCCACTGCATTCACCATGTGTAATGAACAGGGGCTCAATCTGAGAGTCTTTGACATGAGCCCCGCAGGAGCGGTCGAGAAGGCCCTGCTGGGTCAACCTCTGGGAACTCTGGTGCATTCAGGGTCGTGAGTCCTCCTGGCCCCCCGGGCTGTAGACAGCGAAACTGCCATGAAAGGAATCGAATGATCGACGAAACTGTTCTGGACGCGGAAGAGCGCATGTCCAAAGCCCTGGATTTCATGAGGGACGAGTTCCGTGGAATGCGGACAGGCAGAGCTCACCCCGGCCTGGTGGAGACCATTCGGGTGGACTACTACGGTACGGCGACTCCGATCAAGGACATGGCCAGCATTTCCGTGCCGGAAGCGGATCAGATTGTCATCAAACCTTTTGATGCCAATGCCATCGGCGACATGGAAAAAGGCCTTCTGGCCTCTGATTTGGGGATCACACCCCAAAATGACGGAAAATTGATCCGTTTGAAGGTTCCGCCCCTGTCAGAGGAGCGCAGGAAGCAATTGGTCTCCCGGGCCAAGGAAATCGCCGAAGAATCGCGAATTTCCATGAGAAATGTCCGTCGGGATGCCAATAAAACCTTTGAAACCTCCAAAAAAGACGGTGAAATCTCAGAAGATGAGTTGTCCTCCAGCAAGGATCGAATTCAGGAGATTCTCAAATCTCTGGAGAAACAGGTCGACGAGGATCTCAAAAAGAAGACCGCCGAGTTGATGGAAATTTGAAATTCGGCGGGGATGATGTTGACGGGCAATTTTTGTCTCGGTAGTCTCCCGTGTTCCGGGAGCATAGCTCAGTTGGTAGAGCAACGCCCTTTTAAGGCGTCGGTCGATGGTTCGAGCCCATCTGCTCTCACTTTGAAATTAGGCCCCATCGTCTAGTCAGGTCTAGGACATCAGGTTTTCATCCTGAGAACAGGGGTTCGAATCCCCTTGGGGTCACTTAAATACCAGGTCGGTGCCTTCGGGTACCGGCCTGTTTTTTTATGGCTTTCTGGCAACAAAAAACCTGCCAGCCCAGGTTCTATTTCCACTTCTTTTCGATCTAACGACCTTTCCTGTCCCGAATTGGCGACATTTCGCTCCAGCAGGAGTCGTGATTCAATTCAATGACGCCACATTTTCGATACGATTGGGATATTGGGAATAAAGGATTTCACGTTGGGAGGTCCCATGGACAAGTTCGAAGGTGCCGATTTCTACATTCTTGATGACGTGTTGACGGAAGAGCAGCGTCTGATCAGGGATACGGTCCGCGACTTTGTGGACGATCAGATTGTCGACATCATCGATGACTGCTTCATGGAAGACCGATTTCCCAATCAGGTGATTCCCATGCTGGGTGAGCTGGGCCTCCTCGGTGCGAACCTTGAGGGGTACGAATGTGCCGGGCTCGACAACACCGCCTACGGTTTGATCATGCAAGAGCTTGAGCGTGGTGACAGTGGCCTCAGATCTTTTGTCAGTGTCCAGGGTGGTCTGGTCATGTACCCGATCCATCGCTACGGATCCGAAGAGCAAAAGCAGAAGTTCCTTCCTGAACTTGCTGCCGGAAGAATGATCGGCTGTTTCGGCCTGACGGAACCGGACTACGGTTCCAATCCCAGTGGAATGATCACCCATGCCGTCGAAGACGGTGACAGTTACGTGCTCAACGGCAACAAGATGTGGATCACCAATGGTTGCGTCGCTGACGTCGCCGTTGTCTGGGCAAAGCTGGATGGTCGTATCAAAGGCTTCCTTGTCGAAAAAGGAACCGAGGGATTCAGCACGACCAAACAGGAAAAGAAGTTTTCCCTGAGGGCTTCCATTACCAGTGAACTTCATTTCCAGGATTGCAGAATCCCCAAGTCGAACATGTTGCCTGAAGCGGATGGTCTGGGTGGACCGCTCTCTTGTCTGACACAGGCTCGCTATGGCATCGCCTGGGGAGCCACGGGGGCAGCGATGGCCTGTTTCGACGCTGCCAAAAGTTACTCCCTGAGCCGAATCCAGTTCGACAAGCCCATCGCCAGCTTCCAGCTGGTCCAGCAGAAGCTGGCAGAGATGTTTACGGAGATCACCAAGGCTCAACTGCTGAACCTGCGACTCTCCCAGCTCAAGGAATCCGGCAAGATGACGGCACAACACGTCTCCATGGCCAAGCGAAACAATGTGCACTGGGCCCTTGAGATCGCCCGAAGTGCCAGGGATTTGCTTGGTGCAAATGGTGTCACTCACGAATACCCGGTGGGGCGTCACATGCTGAATCTTGAGTCGGTCAAGACCTACGAGGGAACCCATGACATCCACTCCTTGATCCTCGGCCACGAAATCACAGGTATTCCCGCCTACAAGTAGGTTTCCCAACTGGCTGTGACGAAATTCCCGAAATCGTGTATGCTTCTCATGGCACCGATTCAGTGGGGGATTTCCGTATGGACCATCAGGATTTCATCAAGAAGTTTCGTTCCTCGTCGATCGACCGCTTCGAATCCCGTCAAAGGATTCGCAGTTTTTCCAATTTCCTCGACGACTTTCTGGCCAATCCCTATCCCTACCTACGCAACTCAGCTCGCTACCTCCTCGATGTCTTTGAGCATTACGGTACAGAGGATGTCAACCGCGTGGGGGTCATGGATCGCCGCTGGAAATTGTTCGATCTTGAACATGGCGATCTTTCTGAAAATCTGGTCGGGCAAGAGCGCGTCCAGAATTCCATCTACATGAAGCTTCGGCAATTCGCCCGCAGCGGCAAGGCGGATCGCCTGCTGTTGCTGCATGGCCCCAATGGTTCGGCGAAATCCACAACGATCAACTCCATGATGGAAGGCATGCATCAGTACAGCATCCTTCCCGAAGGGGCTTTGTATCGATTTAACTGGATCTTCCCGGAAAAAAATGTGGAGACGGGGCGGATCGGATTTGACGAAGAGGAGCCTGAGAATTCAGGAACCTACGCCTTTCTTGATGCCAAGGACATCGGTTCGATCATTCGCTGTGAGTTGAAAGACTCACCCTTGTTGTTGATACCCCGTGCAGAACGCCGGGAACTGGTCGAACATGCCCTGAGCCTTCACCCTGAAATTGCTCAAAAAGAGAACTTCAATTTCGATTGGGTTTTTGAGTTCGATCTCAGTCAAAAGAGCAAGTGGATCTATGAAGCGCTCCTTGGCGCGCACCAGGGGGACTGGCTTGAAGTCATGCGTCATGTTCAGGTCGAACGTTTCTTCCATTCCAAGAAGTACCGACTCGGATGCATATCGATTGAACCCCAGGGCAACATTGACGCTCAGGTCCGTCCCGTTGGGTTCAACGGAGACGCCTTGCCCACTATTTTGCACGGTCTTCCCCTCTATGAGGTCGACGGCGACCTTATCGCTGCGAATCGGGGGCTTTGTGAATACTCCGACTTCCTCAAGAGACCTCCTGAAACCAACAAGTACCTCTTGACGACCTCCGAGAAGGGCACGATCCAATTGCCCAACTTCCGTGCGCATCTGGACCTGGTTCTTTCCGGAAGTGCCAATGAGAAGCAACTCAACATGTTCAAAAGGACGCCGGATTTCTCCTCCTTCAAAGGCAGGCTGGCTCTCGTTCGCGTGCCTTACCTGCTGCAGTACTCGAAGGAAGCCGCACTTTATCGTCGTCAGATCGACCGCCACACGGCAGGTGGGTCCGTTGCGCCGCATACTGCTGAAATGGCCGCCCTCTGGGTCGTCCTGACGCGCTTGAAGCGCCCCTCACCCAAGAACCATTCACCTGATCTGGCGCCCGTGGTGGCACGCCTGACGCCTCTACAGAAGGCCCTGCTCTATGATCACGGCGAAACCCCTATCGGAATGAAGGAGGAGGAGCGGAAGCTCCTCTGCCAGAATGTCCGTAATCTCCGAGAGGAACATGAAAGCAGCGAAGGCGAATTTGAGGGCATTTACGGCAGTGAATACGAAGGTCGACGAGGGGCTTCTCCCCGTGAAATGCTGACCCTGATCGCTGCTGCCTCTGAAAATGAAAAATGGCACAGCCTGTCTCCACTTTCGATTCTTGATGAACTGGAGAGCTTTATTCGCGAATCCAGCGTCCACGACTTCCTGCGGTTGGCTGTGGATAATGGGTACCATGACTGCAAACAGTTCATTTCCGACGTACGCAGCCATTACCTGAACACGGTGCGCAGTGAAGTCTTCGACTGTCTTTCCTTCGTTGAAGAAGGAGAGTTCAACAGACTTTTCTCGGACTACTTCAACCATGTCAAATCGAGTGAGATTGGTGAGAGTCTCTATTCCGATTCTGTCAACGAGTTCATTCAGCCTTCCGAGGAGTTCATGTCCGAGATAGAGGGCAAGCTCAACATCCATGACAGCGCGAAGGAGTTTCGATCGAGTTTGCTGAGCCGAATTGGCGCATATGCGACGGAGAACCCCGACGAGGATCTCGACTACTCTCGTGTTTTCCCTGAAGTCTACAATGATCTGAAACAGAACTTCTGGGCTTCCAGGAAATCAGAAATTCAGGTGGCCCTTCTCAATGTGCTGAAGTTCTTCTCTGCGGATGAAGGCCAACTTTCAAATGACGAAAGAGGCTCTGTACGAGAAACTCTGGATAACATGGAGAGCCGCTACGGTTACGACGAGAACAGTGCCAGAGACGTCATCGGGTTTATCGTCAGTCAGGATCGGTGAATCACGATTTGTCCCGGGAATTGAATCTCAGGACTTAAAGGGGGGAGTCGTATCGGCAAAATGCTGAAACATGCGACTCCAAAGTCCGGGTCTGCCGTATTCCGATTGGGGAGGCCCTGCCTTCAATTCACCTGATTCTTCGAGGATCCTCTCCAGAACCCGGTCTGGGTCAATTCCTTCCGCCTCAGCATGAACACTGAGTCCCAGTCGGTGCCTCAATGCTGGATAAACCACAGCATCGAGATCTTCATCAGTGACCGTATTGCGCTCGTACATTGCAGCACGGGAGCGGGCAGTGGACAGGATCGATTGAACCCCCCTTGGCCCTGATCCATGGGTCAGGAGCTCATTGGTTGCTTCCGGAACCCCGTCTTCGCCTGGCCGTGTGGCCCTCACCATGCGAGTTGCTCTCTGAATCTGGAACTCGGGGATCTCGACTCGAGCGACTTCCTTCAAAGCCTCTCCAAGCCAATTACCCGGGACAACGGATTCCAGAGGTGAATCGATTCGGGAGGTGGTAGCAGAAACAACGTCCAATTCCTCGTCTGCATTTGGGTAGTCCATCAACACCTGGAAGGTGAAACGGTCCAACTGCGTAAAGGGCAATGGGTAAGTGCCTTCTTGTTCAAGAGGGTTTTGTGTCGCCATGACGAAAAACGGATCAGGCAATCGATGCCTTTCACCCATCACGGTGACAAACCCCTCTTCCATCGCCTCCAGCATCGCAGCCTGTGTTTTGGGGGGAGTGCGATTAATTTCGTCGCCCAGAATCATGTTTGCGAAGAGGGGGCCCTTTACAAAGGAGAAGGCCCGGCTACCCGACGCTCCGGTCTTGTCGAGCAGGGTGGATCCGGTGATATCCTGTGGCATCAGGTCAGGGGTAAACTGAATCCGGTTGAAGTCGAGTTGAAGTAATTCGGAAATCGATCGAACGAGCAGGGTTTTTGCCAGCCCCGGAACCCCCATCACAAGCACATGCCCTGCTGACAGCATTGAGATCAAGACCTGGTCGATGACTTGCTCTTGGCCGACAATCCTTTGAGCAAGACCCTCCCTCAAGCGATCTCGAACGGAAGCAATGTTTTCGAATTGATCTTTCAACCCTGCGACTCCTGTCCTTTTCCTTCATCCCACTTGCCCTGCTGATACCACTCTTCCAGTTCTTCCAGCGAGGCGTGGGGCCTGTCACCCAGTTGACGATCCACTGTGCGAAATCGATCCTCGAAGCGTCTCAGCGCTCGATTCAGGGCTGTTTCCGGGTCAACTCCACACTTTCTGGCGACACTCGAGACCGCAAACAGCAGATCTCCGATTTCATGCTCGACAGCAGCCTCGTCTCCTTCGGCCAACGCTTCCGCAAGCTCGAATCTCTCTTCTTCAACCTTTGCGAGTGCGCCCGCGGAATCGGGCCAGTCGAACCCTACTTCTGCCACCATTTTACCGACCCTGTCGGCTCTGGAGAGAGCAGGGAGAGAAGCGGGCAACGACCGTATTGTCGATCGGACCTCGGTGGCTTCTCCGTTCTCATTCTTTTCTTCCTGTTTGATCCGCTCCCATTGTTTACGGACTTCCTCAGGATTCTCTGCATTTGCATCTCCGAAGACATGGGGATGTCGACGGATTAACTTGTCTGAGATCTCTTCCGCGATCTTCTCCAACGTGAAATCATTTTGTTCTTCAGCTACGCGTGCCTGAAGAAAGACATTCATCAAAAGATCGCCCAGTTCTTCACAGACCTTCCGGGGGTCTCCCTGAAGAATGGCTTCGCTGACTTCATGAGCCTCTTCCAGAAGAAAAGGCCTCAGGGATTCACGGGTTTGTTCGAGATCCCAGGGGCAACCTCCTGGGGATCTCAAGCGATCGATGATCGATTTCAGTCGTTGAATCTGTTCCATGTATCTGAATCACAGTTTCCGAATCTCCCGCTTGCGAGAGTGGGAGACCACTACTTTCTTTGAATCACAAGAGTTCTGTTGGGCACTTTGCCTCCGCGGAGGTCAACGATTCGCAAATTCTTGTCGTTGTCCCTGAAGACGAGTGAGTAATTTCCAGAGGTGCCATTCACCGAAAGCAGTTCACCAAAGTCAGTAGGAATGACTCCAGCGGTCTGTTCTTTCCATTTGGGTGCGGATTGGGCCTCTGCCTCTGTCGTTGCGGATAACGGAGAGGGGACACCGGTCACCCAGAGAATTCCGAAAGTCATCGTCAGTGCCACCAGAATCAAATCCCTGAAGGAGAGGCCCTGCCGAGTATCTCTGTCAGCTCCAATACGGCGTGTTGTGTCAGTCATTTGTGCTCCAAATCCAAAAAGAAGGTCTCAGTTTGCCCGGAGCCCTTGGTCTCCAGTCCCACTTCACTATAAAATGCCCTGCAAATCCATTCGAGGACCACTTTTCGGGATGGAGTCGCAGAAATGCGCCATTTCAGTCAGCAGATCATCCAATCCATTGAACAGTTCCTGGGACAGAGTCTGTCTGACGTCTCCCTTGATCTTGCAGATCCACCCAATCCCCAACTGGGTGATTTGGCTCTGGCATGCTTTCCGATCAGTAAACTGCTGAAAACGTCTCCCGTGGAAGTTTCCCGCAAACTGGCCGATGCAGATTGGGATCTGGACTGGATTGAGGAAGTCACCGCTACAGGCCCTTACCTGAATTTTCGAGTGAACAGGGGCCGATTTGCGGATGAGGTGATGAAACTGATCAATCAGCCTGAGGAAGAATGGGGGACCACCCGATCCGGATCTGGAAAAACGGTGATCGTCGAGTACTCCTCGCCAAATATCGCCAAACATCTCGCAGTCCATCACCTGCGCTCGACGATGCTGGGTCAGGCGATGGCCAATATCTTCGACTCCGCGGGTTATGAAGTCATTCGCTGGAATCATTTGGGCGATTGGGGAACGGGATTCGGCAAATTACTGGCTGCCTGGGATCACTATCGCCAAATCGACGATCTGGACTCGCCGAAACTGTCTGACAGGGAAGATCCTGTGACCGACTTGAACAGGCTCTACGTCCAGTTCTCCAATGACGCCAAGGACAATCCTGAGTTGGATGACCTCGCCCGTGACTGGTTCAAAAAATTGGAATCTGGAAATCAGGTTGCTCGCGACCGCTGGGAAGAGATTCGGGTTGTCTCGATGACCCTTTTCGAGAAGGTCTATTCAAGACTGGGAGTCTCCTTCGACAAGGTCATCGGTGAATCCCACTACGAAGAGGCGATGAGCGGCGTAATCGATCAACTGCAAAGCTCAGGACTCCTTGAGGAGAGTGACGGGGCAGAGGTTGTTCAGGTTGATGAAGACATTCCACCAATGCTGATCCGTAAAAAGGACGGCGCAACCCTTTACGGTACCCGTGATCTGGCCAGCGCCATCACCCGTCACGAGATGGTCAACTTTGACCGCTGTCTCTACGTGGTTGACGCGGGGCAGAGCCTCCATTTTCGGCAGGTTTTCGGTGTCCTCAAAAAATTGGGGTATGAATGGGCCGATCGTCTGGAACACGCGGAGTTCGGAGTCATGCGCCTGAACGTGGACGGTGGCTGGAAAAAAGGAAAGACGCGTGGTGGCCAGGTTGTCCTGCTGCATGAAGTTCTGGACCAGGCAGTTCAACTCGCTGCCGATACGGTTCGTGAGAAAAATCCCCAACTGGACGACGCGGAATTGAATGAAATTGCGGAAGCAGTAGGAATGGGTGCAGTCATCTTCAGTGACATGAAGGCTGCCCGACGCAAAGACGTCAATTTCGATCTGGACAAGATTCTCAGTTTCGATGGAGAAACCGGCCCCTACCTTCAGTACACCCATGTCCGATTTGCCAGCATTCTGAGAAAAGCACAGGATCAGGGCCTGACACCGGGAGACGGCAGTGGCCTTGTTGAAGACGAAGAGATTGCTCTTCTCAAACGAATCCTCAGATATCCGGAAACCATCGACAAGGCGGCGAGATCTGCGGAACCGTCCCAGTTGTCACAGTACATGTTGGATTTGGCCAGCGACTTCAACAGTTACTATGCCCGTCACCGGGTCATTTCGGATGATGAAGCACTGAGTGGCCACCGCTTGGCACTGATCGAAGCCCTGAAAAGAACTCTGGGATCCGGTTTGAGTCGGCTGTGTATCCGACCCCTCGAGAGGATGTAGGCGGCTAGAGCAGATCCAGAAGCTGCATGTTGATCCATGCCAGACGCCCGTACATCTGGATGTAGTTGATTCCTTCAGCAGGTTGCCAAATCCAGTCCCAGACACTCTCTCCGAGGGTGGCTTCCCGGGGCTTTTCAGCCTCAATGGAGTGGATGAATGCGGAATAGCGCTGGAATAACTCCGGATCTACCGGGCGAGTCCCTGCAACGATCAACTGGTCGAGGCAAATTGCCTGCAACTGGACCGTTTCTCCCATTAGTTGGATCAGTCTCTCCTCAGTCAGCACACTCATGGAAGCCTCCTCAGTTCCTGAGATATAGAGAATCCGCCTTCCGGAGTCAACGGATCGGGTCATCTTGCGATCTGGTTCGAGAGTTCCTAGGATGCCTCACAGGCACCCGCAGACCTCTGCTGGCCCCAATTCAACACTTCGCTCAGTCCTTACCCAGGGAGGCCCCATGAGCACCGAAGAAACCAGCGTCATGCAGAAAATCGTCTCTCTGTGCAAAAGGCGGGGATTCATCTTCCAATCCAGTGAGATCTACGGCGGCATGAACGGTTGCTGGGATTACGGCCCGCTTGGCGTTGAGCTGAAGAGGAACGTCAAGGAAGCCTGGTGGCAGGACATGGTCACCCACCATAACGATCTGGGTGTTCTTCCCGGCGCACAAAGCAGTTTCGAAATGACTGGACTCGACTGCTCCATCATCATGCATCCGCAAGTCTGGAAGTGCTCCGGTCACCACGACCTCTTCCATGACATGATGGTTGACTGCCGAGAAACCAAAAAACGTTACCGTCACGATCAGGTCAGGGGCCGTTGGGCGGAGCACCGCGACAAGAAGGTGTTCGTGACCTGCCTTGCCGATCCCGAAGAAGAGGATGAAGCCCTGACTGCAAGGGCCCAAAAAGTCTTCGGTTTGAGGGCCAAAGACCGGGATCAAATCTCCTGGGATGGAAATGCGATCAGCCTTGACCAGGTAGACGAGCTCCAAAATGTTTATGGTCCAGATGCCAAAGAAGTTGGCACTCTGACGGAACCCCGCGAATTCAACCTCATGTTCAAGACTCAAATGGGTGCGTTGAGCAACGAGGACAGCATGGCTTTCCTGCGCCCCGAAACCGCTCAGGGGATCTTCGTCAATTTCAAGAATGTCGTCGATTCTTCACGGGTCAAAATTCCGTTCGGGATCGCTCAGGTTGGCAAAAGCTTCCGCAATGAAATTACTCCCCGGAACTTCACTTTCAGGGTTCGGGAATTTGAGCAGATGGAAGTTGAGTTCTTTTGTCATCCGGATACCTCCCAAGATTGGTACCAGTTCTGGAGAGACCGTCGAATGGATTGGTACCTGCGTCATGGCCTTTCAGCAGAAAACCTGATTCTGCGGGAGCACCATGCCAACGAACTCAGCCATTACTCCACAGGGACTGCTGACATTGAATACGCCTTCCCTTTCTTGCCACCCGGTGAATATGGAGAACTTGAAGGGATTGCCCACAGAGGCGACTTCGATTTGAGATCCCATATGGAAGGAAAGCTCGACCCCAAATCCAGTCCGCTGGAGGTCGAAATGAATGATTCCGGTAAACCTCGCTGGAAGGGTAGCGGTCGAGACCTCAGTTACCGCGATCCTGTCACCAATGAGAAGTTTGTTCCCCATGTGATCGAACCTTCAGCAGGTGCAGACCGTGCAACCCTTGCATTCCTTTGCGAAGCATACACAGAAGATTCAGCACCAGACGACAAGGGTGAGATGCAGTCTCGGGTAGTTCTGAAATTCCACCCCAGACTGGCACCGATGAAAGCGGCAGTCCTGCCTTTGGTCAAAAAAGACGGGTTGCCAGAAAGAGGCCAGGAGATTTATGGGGAACTCAAGAAGCACTTCCCCGTTTTCTACGATGTCAAAGGTGCTGTCGGCCGCCGTTACCGTCGGATGGACGAGGCGGGAACTCCCTTCTGCCTGACGGTCGATGGAGACACTCTGACAGATGATACCGTGACGCTTCGTGAACGGGATTCGATGAAACAGACACGCCTCAAGGTTGATGAGGCAATTCAGGCAATTCGGGAGGCGATCGATTGTTAGTCCACCTTTTTCTCAGCTTGTGGATGTCGAGCACGCTGGTGGTCACGGATCGCACTCTGGATCAGGCTGTCAAAGCCAAAGACATCTCTGCGATTCAAAGCAGAATGGAAGAACTGGCCAAGGAACAAAAGGGTCGGGCCGTCAGGCCGATCGTCGATGCCGTGGCAGATGTCGAAGCCGCAGCGGAGGGTTCCTGGTACAGCGTTGATCGGTATCGGGTTTTCCTGGCTGGCTCAAGAACTCTCGCCAAGATTCCAGGCCCGG
This sequence comes from Planctomycetia bacterium, assembly GCA_012269595.1. GTDB lineage: Bacteria > Planctomycetota > UBA8108 > UBA1146 > UBA1146 > UBA12191. Next base: position 37,419 of record JAAXJX010000047.1, read on the forward strand.
TTCTCGATAAAGAACTGGGCAAAATCATCTCCAAGCATCCGGAATGGCCCGCCCGTACGCTGGCCCTTTATTCTTCGATGCTCTCAGCCAGCTCTGACACTCTTGCACTCGCCTTGAAAGCCCTGAATGACAAAACTCCTCAAGTCGTGATCGCAGCCGCAAACCTCCTGGGCAAAAGCCAGGAGATACTGGCTATCGAACCGCTGATCAGCGGTATGAAACGGTGGGAAGACCAGAAGACCCGGGAACGCGCTGCCAAGGGCGGGCGTGAAGAGCTTGAAAAGAAAGCAAAAGACAGGGCCTGGCTTGCCTGCCGCGATGCACTGCATCGTTTGACAGGCGTTTCTCTACACAATTCAGGATCGTACAAATCCTGGGTTTCAACCCATCAGGAAGATCTCGATCCAAAGAATGTGGATCTCGACAAAGTCGAGGAACAGACTACGGGAACGGGGCTCTTCGGCCTTGAAATCACAGGTCGCAACATAGCTTTTATCATCGACATCTCTGGATCGATGATGGCCACCGATCCTCCCAGCGACGAACAGATGGAACGAATCAGTCGCTCGACCGGTGTCGGCAAAAGCGTCGATGAGAGAATCGCAGAGTTGATGGAGTCTCGCAGGAGAATCCTCAGAGCGAGAACAGAATTAAAAAGAGCCATCGAAGGGCTTGGGGAAAACAAACGATTTACGGTTATCGCCTATTCCAGTGAAGTCACCCCCTGGAGCCCTGTTCTCAAAGACGCAGACAAGAAAAACAGGGGCTCGGCGGTTTCTTTTATCGATTCCCTGAAAGCCAGTGGTATCACCGTCACGGACGAAGCCCTGAACATCGCCTTGAGCGATCCCACTCTCGACACCATTTATCTGGTTACCGACGGAGCTCCGACCCACATAGGCAGCCGTGGGTCAGACATGCCGCCGGATTCTCAAGAATTGATGCGGCGAATCCTTGCCGAAACCCGCGCTGTCAACCATCTCAGGGGCATTCGAATTTTCACTCTTGGCTTCGTCGACGCTGAAGAGGAATTCCTGAAAAAACTAGCCGGGGAAAATAACGGTCGTTACGTCCGCATTCGTTAGGGGAGGCAACCTTTTTGAGTGATTCCGTCGTCATCGTCGCCGGTCGACGAACTCCATTTGTCCGTGCCGGTGAAGACTTTCGTGAAGTCCCCGTAGACGTCCTTGCTACCGCATGCAGCCGGGACCTTCTGGACGTATCCGGGGTTGATCCATCTGAAGTTTCCGAGTTGATACTCGGCTGTTGCGCTCAACCACCTGATCGAGCCAACCCGGCCAGGGTTGTCAGCCTTCGATCTGGGCTGCCTCTCAGCAGTCCAGCTCATACAGTTGCCCGTAATTGCGCCAGTGGAATGCAGGCCATCGTCAGTGGAGAACTCCGTGTCGCTCGTGACAAGGACGCGGTTATCCTTGCGGGTGGAGCAGAATCGATGAGTCGTATCCCGCTGTTGTTCCCGACCAGTTTTGGTTTCAAATTGGCTTCCCTTTCCAAAACAAAAACGCTGAGTGAAAAGATCAGTGGCTGGCTCAAGTTCAAATGGTCAGACCTCAAACCTAGAATTGGGCTGCTGGAAGGCCTCAGGGATCCATTCAGTGGTGAAATGATGGGGGACACTGCTGAACGCCTCGCAAGGGAGTGGAACATCTCTCGAGAGTCTCAAGATCAGTTCAGCATTGAAAGCCACAGAAGGGCCATCGCCGCCAGACAGGATCTCCAAAACGAAATTTCCGCTTTCTCAATCCCACCTCATATGGATCAGTATGTGACAGAGGATATCGGTCCCCGCGAAAAAATGGATCCTGCCAAAATCGGTCGCATGAAACCCTATTTCGATCGCAAGATGGGGACCGTCACCGTCGCTAATTCCTGCGGAATTACCGATGGAGCAGCAATGGTGCTTCTCATGCGAGAAGAACGAGCCAGGGCTCTCGGTCTTCAACCCCTCGCCAGAATCGTCAAGAGTGAGTTTGTCGGTTGCGACCCTCTTAGAATGGGACTTGGCCCAGTTCATGCCATGGCAAAAGTTCTGACGAATACTGATCTGACCGTAGCAGACCTCGAATGCGTCGAACTCAACGAAGCCTTTGCAGCCCAGGTTCTGGCCTGTCAGGAAGCCCTCTCCAGTTCTTCCTACAGCAGAAAAGCTGGATTTACGGCAACCCCCGGTGCCATCCCTGAGGAAAAACTCAATCCCGAAGGTGGAGCTATCGCTCTGGGGCACCCTGTCGGTGCTTCAGGGGCCCGGATCGTTCTCTCTCTGGCCCGTAAACTCCATTCCAAAGGTGGGGGATATGGTATTGCCACCATGTGCATAGGTGGTGGTCAGGGGGGCGCAGTCTTGCTCGAGGGGGTGTCGTCATGAGTCAGTGGAAGTTGATCCGCTCCTCGGGCTGGGATGGTCCGATTCCCAAGGAAGACCCCAAGGGCCGCTGGCTTCATCTCGTTTTCGATGCAGAATCTGCCGGAAATGTCCTCAGCCTTTCAGTCCTTGAAGACCTGCGTTCCACGCTCACCAGAGTAGTTGAACATGATGGAATTCAGGCGGTCATCGTGTCCAGTGCCAAGGACGGTTACTTCTGTTCTGGTGCTGACCTGGAGATCATCGAATCCGCTGATAACCCCGACGACGTTTATCGACAGTGTCGGGAAGTACAGGACATGTTCGGTTTATTGGGCGGCTTTCATGTTCCGAGCTTCTGCGTGATCGACGGAGTTTGTCTGGGGGGTGGCCTCGAACTGGCCCTGGGTTGCAGTTCCCGAATCGTGGTCAACTCACCCAAAACAAGACTGGGATTACCAGAGGTCAACCTCGGGATCCTGCCAGGATTTGGTGGAACCGTACGAATGACGCGCCTTGTAGGATTACGCAAGGCACTCTCATGGATACTTACGGGGGCTCGAATGCCTGCCAAGGCTGCTTTCAAACAAGGTGTTGCAGACGCCATGATTGCGCCTGAAGGGTTCCGTCAAAGTGCGCTCAAAATAATCGATCAGCAATCCCAGTCTCAGTTGAAGGCATTTACCAAACGCCGCCAACAGTTGAAGTCTGGTTTGCTCAACAAAATCGTCGACGGCACACCTTTCGGCAGGAACTATGTATCGAAGGAAGCCCTGAAGGGGATTCGGAAAAAGACCGCGGGAAAACTGCCCGCTCCAGAAAAAGCCCTGGAAGTCGCCGTTAACGCAGCCGCCGGTAAGCTTTCTGCTTGCCTTGAAAAAGAAGCGTTGGAAATTTCCAAACTGGTAACCGGGTCCATCTCCAAAAATCTGGTCCATATCTTCAAGAATTCAGAACGTGCCCGTCGGGGCGACGCCTCTGACCCTCAAGGTGCCTGGAATGATTCAGACTCACTGGTTGTTCTGGGTGCGGGAACGATGGGCTCCGGGGTGGCCAGCGTTGCTCTTCAAAAAGGGGTGGCTGTCCGTTTAAGGGACATCTCCGTTGAGAGCCTCAAAAAAGGACTCGCCTACATCGGCAAGCAAATCCACCAGCGATTCCGAAAAAAGAGAATGTCCCGAGAACAAAGGGATGAAACCCTTTCTCGATTGACCTATGGAAAAGAACTTCACGGACTTGCAACAGCCGGTTGTGTTCTTGAAGCGGTAGTAGAACGAATGGACGTGAAACAGTCTGTTCTGGCTGATCTGTCCACCCGCCTTCCTGACAAAACTATTTTTGCCACGAACACTTCTGCTCTGAGTGTCACACTGATTCAAGAGGGAAGCCCCGTGGCGGATCGTGTGGTGGGCCTGCACTTTTTCAATCCGGTCCCCCTGATGCCACTGGTCGAAGTCATACCGGGAGAGCAGACTTCACCTGAAACAGTCGGCAAGGCCCTGGCCCTTGCCAGAAAACTCGGAAAATACCCGGTGATAGCGAAGGACTCTCCTGGTTTCCTGGTCAACAGGGTACTGACTCCCTATCTGCTGGCGGCAAGCCGATTGTTTCTAAAGGGTGTTTCTGGTGCTCACATCGATGAAGTGGCGCGCAGGCATGGTTTGCCGATGGGGCCCTTCCGCTTGATGGACGAAGTGGGCCTGGATGTGGGTGTTGAAGTTCAACAAACGCTGCATTCTGCATTCGGCGATCGTTATCAGGCTTCTCATCTCTTGGGTGATATGGTCCAAAAAGGTTGGCTCGGGAAAAAGAGTGGAGTCGGTTTCTATCGACACCGGGGATCCCAGGCGAGTTGGAACAATGAACTCCAGATTCCATCGAATTCACAAAGCGGGAGCTCTGCCAAACTGAGTGCTGAACACATCGTCCACGCCCTGATTGATCCCATGGTGGACGAGGCTTCCCGTTGTCTCGCCGAAGGAGTGGTATCTGACGCAGGGATGCTGGATCTTGCCATGATCATGGGAACCGGGTTCCCTCCACACTTGGGCGGCCTTCTGAAAGATGCGGACCAGCAGGGGCTGAACCATGTTGTGGATCGCCTCGAGAAAGCACATGGGGCAGGAGACCCACGAACACCCTGTCCCCAATTGATCCAGCGAGCTGAAAGTGGCAGGAGTTTCCATGAAGGAATCTAATTGCTTCATTTTTTTGGGGATGATTTGTGTCTTGTCATTCAACATCGCGGCTCACGCACAAGACTCGTCCAAAACTTCGCCTGGCACTCCCGATCAGGTGATAGCTGACCTGATCTCTGATAACGAAACGAAGTCAAGAAACGCCGCACTGCAGATCAGGAACACAGCAGACCTGAACTGGCTTCCCCGATTGGCCCCGCTTCTTGAATCGCCTCAAGGGCGGTCACGCCAGATTGTCACCATGCTCGTTCTCGGGATTTACCCCGATAAAGCCTTCGATTTCTTTTCAAAAGCCTCCAGCAGTGAAACAGTCTTCGCAAGGGAAGCCGCAATGTATGGCCTGGCCCGGATTCCCGCGATCACTGTGATTGACCCCCTTTTCAAGGGAACCACCGATACCGATGAGACTGTGCGCAATGCAGCCCTGCGTGGCTTGCAATTGATTTGTCGCCCCAATGGGGCTCAACTGTTTACAGCCTTGCAAACTCGTGACGAGAGCCCTCTGGCGAGCAGGCATCCGGCTGAATCCAAGTTGCAAGATCAACTTTCTGGTCTGGATTTTTCGCGTCATTCCCACCAATGGAAAGCGGTTTGGCAAGATCTCGCCTCCAGGAAGACCATCCTTGCCATACAGTCCCGTTATCTCAAATCCATCGAAGACCAGAGTCTTGCCACTGCACTGGAAAATGTATTCGCATCCAATAACACATGGGCAGCCAAACCTGTCCTTCAAACCGATTTGAACTACGCTTTTTCCATGGTCAATCTCGTTGCGGGAAGCTCAAAAGAAATCACCATTGCGGCAACACCGGACGAAATAGACCGCACCAGATTTTTGGGTTACGACCTCGAACGCGCTGTTCAAACAAGGCTGGTCATCGACCTTTGGCTTCAGGCGCCACACCTCTACACTCGCACAGTCCAGATCTCCAATGGCAAACTTCTGGTCGACATTGACCTAGAAGATTCACCAGGGCTATTTGCAGGAATCGGTCTTCTGAACATTTCATATTGGCAGAGTCGCGTCTCCTCAGGAAAAACCGGAACTATCCTCTTCGACGCAAACACCGGAGCCTGGTTAGCGGAAGAGGTGAAAGACTCAAATGGAAAAATCGTCTGGAAAGCAGAATCCACTTTTGCGGACAACTCCCCGGAATTTAAACCTGCTGTCATTCTGATTCAGATGCCGGAGGGCCAGGTGGGTGCAAAACGATACGATCTGAAGTTCAAGGCAGAGTTCGCCAAAACGGCCGGTGTTTATCATCTGGTTCGTGCGACGATGCATGAAAACACTTCCGACGAATCCGGTGATTCACCACCCCAGTTGAGAGCGTTGGCAGAATTGACCCTTTCGACTGACAACCCGGTGGAGGATTGATCACTCTGGCCATGCGTCGAAGGGAAATTGGTTACTGGCGTAGGCTTTTTCATGAGGGATCAGTCGCTTGGCCAAATCAGGCCTCTGCGCTTCTGCTGCGGCCTTGATCAATGCCTTTTGCAGTGCCAATGCTGTTTCAAACTGCCCAGATGCAGCCAATAACATGGCTCTCGCTTCCAGCAGCTCCAGATCCGGTTTTTGACGAGTCAGTGTGGTCAAAACGTCCAATTCTTTGAGAACTGTTTCTCTCGGGATGCTTCGATCACAGGCCAGCAAGCGCCAACGAATCCCCAAGAGACGAACCTGTTGCGGGTGCACTTTGAGTGACCGTTCAATCCAGGTTTGCGCTTCTTTCGCCTTATCGAGGCGTATGAGACAAACGGCACCGGCGAGCCAGGCCGTGGCATTTCCCGGTACCAATTCAATCAGGCGATCGAAATCGGAAAAGGCTTTGCCGTAATCACCCATTCTTCTCAGAGCATTCCCCCGATTGAAGAGAGCCTCAACATGCTGCTGGTCTATTTCAAGGGCACGGTCGTAACAGAGGACCGCTTCATCATCCGATCCCTCCTGCGCTTCGATCACGCCCAGATCAAACCAGGCGAGGGCAAGTTCAGGGTCAAGACGAATTGCTTCAAGAAGATCAATTCGTGCCTGTGGAAGACGCCCTAATTTGACCCTGGTCGACCCCAGATTCAAATGAACAGTAGGGGACTCAGGGTCTTGTTCGAGGGCCTTGAGAAAAGACTCCTCGGCGCGGGTATACAGACCCTCAGAAAAATAAAGGGTCCCTTCATTCAGATGAACCCTTCCGCCCCGACGCAACGCCAATACTTGTGCAAGCCAGGGGTCCCGGGCACGGGGGATGGCAATTCCCCTGAGGGCCATCTGCTCTTGAGCCAAATCCAACTTGCCTGCAGATCGGTAAGCCAGTCCCAGGGGGTAACGCAATGCCGATGCTCCAGGAGAAAGATCCAACGCTTTTTCAAGGACAGAAATAGCCTCAACGTGATTACCTTCCTGAAGACGAACCTGCCCCAGAAGCCCCAAGGCAGGAACGGAATCAGGGTCAAGCGACAGCACGTGCTGCAAGTGCCCGACACAAGATGAATATCTGGCGGCTTCGTAGTCGATCTGCGCCAGTATCAGTCGCGAGTTGATGTGATCCGGAAAAGTGGTAAGCCACGGCTCCAGGGTTGCTTTCGCTTCTTCAGGTCTGCCCAGATCCCTCAGGCATAACGCCAAAAGATATGCCGACTCATGCTCAGGATCAGCCCATGAGAACGCATGACGGTATGTCTCTGCAGCATGAAGGTGAAGGCCATATGCCTGAAAGATCTTCCCGGATTCCAGCAGCCCGGCGACAGCCTTTGGTACTGAATCCTCCTTCGAGGAGTCAGCCCGGAGGAGGATCGCCTCTCCAAGATGCTCACTGACACTTTTTTCAAAGGAGGACAGGGGGAGATCAGTCCACGCAGGAGGATCAGGCGTGTCGCTGACACAGCCTAGCAACAGCACGGGCAAGCAGCACCACCATAGCCCCATGAGAGAAGAAGATTCAGTCACCTTGCTTGCGGACTTCATGGTATCGACGCACTTCCAATCCCTGGAGCTTCACTTGTGACAAATCAGGCCAGGTCACCGTGATGTCCACCCGCGAATCTGAATCGCCCAATCCTATGAGCACTCTCGGATCATGACAACTGAGGTAGGAACCACTTCTGCGACTCCAGCCTGACCTTGTTTCAGGGCCCTCGCTTGAGCCGACCTCCACTTTGACCCCTGCGAGAGGACGTCCAGCGGAGTCCATGGGAATGACCCCGATCCACGAATTGGCCTGCCCACGGGTATTTATCAACAACCGTGCCGGCTCTCCGTTGGACGTGACGAAGAGGTCGCGATCCCCATCATTGTCCAAATCTGCCCATGCGGCTCCTCTGCCAACGGTCTCTTTCGTAAAAGCGGGCTCGTCGAAGGCTGAAAACACTTCAAACTTTTGCCCTGACAGATTTCGGTACAGCTGATCAGGCTGCCCCAGAGGATGCACTTCTCCTGCTGCTATTTTTTCCACAGGCATTTTGACAGCTCCGTTGGTGACATAAAGATCAGGCCAGCCGTCATTGTCGAAGTCTCCCCAAACAGTACCGAATCCGGTCCATCTTCGACTGGGGATCCCCAAACCCGATTCTGTGCTCACATCATCGAAGACTCCCTGGCCCAGATTCCGGTAGAGCGTATTGGTTTCTCCATCCAGGTGCGTAAGGAAAACATCATCGTCCCCATCGCCGTCATAATCAGCGATCTCTGCACCCATCGATGCTTCAGCCTGTCCTTCACGGTTGAGAGCACAGCCGTTGAGAAGGGCGGAATCCCTGAAAGTGAGAGGCTCCATTTGCAACCAGAGGCGATTGACTTCTCCGTCATTGGCTACATAGAAATCGAGTAGTCCGTTTCCATCCAGATCACTGCTGGCAACACCCAGCCCAGCCCCCTGATGGGCACCGATTCCACTCTCTTCTGTCCAATCTGCAAAACTTCCTGCACCGTCATTCAGATAGAATCGATCGGTCAGGGAGGGATAGGAACTGGGTCCGCAGTAATCGATCAGACTGGTCGAACCAAAACAGGGCTTGTGGTTCTCCAAACGAAAGTCGACGTAAGAACAGACATACAGGTCTTCATCCCCATCCCGATCGATATCGACGAACGCAGCACTGGTCGTCCAGCGGTCATCGTCAAGCCCAAGGTTCTCGGCCTGATCCTGGTATTTCCCGTCAGGTCCAGAAACCCAGAACTCGTCGACTCCAAATCCGGTTACCAGAAGGTCTGGTTTGCCATCTCGGTTGAAATCAGAAACGGCCAAACCCATTCCATAGACCGATGATTCGATTCCGGTTTCCTCTGTCATGTCGGAAAAGACGGGGACACCGTTTTGAATGCCTTCATTTCGAAATATTCGCAATCCAGAAGGTCGCTGGTCTGGATAGGGAAGAGAGCGAACTGGGGGAGACGTCGAATCTTTCACCAGCAGATGCCCCTGATTGATAGCCAGGTCCATGTCCCCGTCGCTGTCGATATCGAGAACCGCCACTCCCGGTCCTACGATCTCACAAAAATATCGTTCTCCGCTCATGCCATTGTCATGCAGAAAATCCACACCGGACGCCTCAGTTCGATCAATAAACCAGGGAGCAGAATCCCGGGAATCCGGGGTGGACGTTCTGTCACATCCCCACAGGGGGAGGATCAACAGAAGACAGAAAATGCGAAATACGGTCGGCATCGCCCCTCGTGTCCTGAAAATCGGAACAAAATGGCTCAAATTCCACGTTTCCTCGATAACCCTGACCTGTGATTGGGGTTACCTTTGTGCCTGCGGCAGTCGGTGGGGAAAACCCTCCCGAGAGAGGATACAGGATCTTGAGCGCTCTCGCATTTGACAGCATCACCGAAAAACCCTTTCTGATAACACTTTTTCTGGTGGTGCTGGGATTCTTCACTTTCCCTGTTCATGGAGACGTCTTCGAACTTCGTGACGGAAAGAAGATTGAAGGCAACATCGTCCGTGAAATAGGGGACCTGGTCAGCATTCGCAAACTGGACGGGTCGATTGTGACCATCGATCGCTCTGAAATCGCATCCGTCAAAAAATCTGCGACCCCCCTCGATGAATATCGCAGTAAAGCCGATTCGGTCAAAGACGATGATCTTCAGGGGCACATTGACCTTGCAAAGTGGTGTACGGACAAAGGCCTCAACACTCAGGCGTCACTTCACTGGAAAATTGTCATTCGCATTTCACCGGACAATTTTGATGGTCGCAAAGCACTCGGTTATGTCTGGATCGGCGGAGACTGGTATTTGGCTGGTAGCCCTGAAGCACTGGCTCGACAAAAAGAGCTCGACAGTACTCCTGCGGAGCAGGCACCTCGTATTCCTGACGAATTGCCGCTACCGGAGTGGGATCGGCCTGGTACTGGTGTTACACCGGACCTTCCTCCCATCAGTGGAGACGCCAAAGTTGTCATTCTCCAGGCTGACGAGAAAACAGGTCGCAAAAAGGTCGAATCGTCAGGACTCAAGTTTCAACTCAATCGGATGGGTGGAAACGTTCGGTTCACCGAGGGTGACCTGAAGAAGGCAGAGCATATTCTCAAGGTCAAAATGCGGGTTTATTTTGTGAGGCAACAGGATTTCTACGGCGCCCCGATTGCCAATATTTTTCAGGGTGAAGCCCAGATCGATCTTCTGGAGAGAAAGCCTGACGGCAAAATGAAAAAACTCCACAGTGCGAAAGTGAAGATGCCGTTTTCAGCCAGCACCAACCGATCCAAGGAAGTGGCTCTTCGATACACCTATTACAAGACTCTTGAAGCTGTCGCCTCTCGCGTTTCACGGTGGTCCTGGCTCAAACGCAATGGAGCAAAACCCCTGAAGGCACCTGAGGAATAGGATGAGCCCAGATCCAACATTGACTCCATTGCCCAAAGCCAGTGCCAGATCCAGATCCATGGTACGCAAACAGATCATCAGAAGCCTGGGGTACAGTATTTGGCAGGGAATCCGATTCCCGCTCTTTCTCTTCACCCGGTACGGGTTCCGCAATCGCATTCGTCAACTGGTGCAGAGGCCACAAAAACACAATTCCCACAATAACTCCTGAGGATCCGTCACCCTTCTTCAGGAGGAGAGATCGACACTGATCCCCAGTCTTGCAAGCGACATTTCGTCCCTCCTCGCCCTTTGTTAGAGTGTGAACTCATGACAACGAAGGGGGAGTGATCCCGTGCTGCCGACCTTGACCGAGCTATTGAAAGAATTGCGATCCGGAGACAGGGTTTTCCTCAGGGGGGATCTGAATGTTCCTCTTCTGGACGGAGTGATCCAGGACACCAATCGCCTGGAAGCGATTTTGCCCACACTCCAAGATCTCCTTCAGGCAGGCGCCATCGTTACGCTGGCCACTCATTTGGGACGGCCCAAAGGAACAGACCCTGATCTGAGCACACGGCCCCTTGCCGATTACCTCGAGGATCAACTTTCAGTTCCGGTGACCCATGTCAGTGAATTCCCACCCGAAACTCACTACCAGGAAACCCTGCTGACCCAGAAACCGGGAAGCGTTCTTCTTTTGGAGAACCTGCGCTATGACCCACGTGAGAAAACAGACGATTCAACATTCGCCCAGCTGTTGATCAGCGGAAGCCAATACTACGTCAACGACGCTTTCGGTTGCTGCCACCGAGCCCATGCATCTGTTTCAGCTATCACCCGCTTCAAACCTTCCTTTTGTGGGTACCTCATAGAAAAGGAAATTGCGGCCCTTGAAGAGATTCGGGATCGGGCGGACCGGCCTTTCTGGATCATCTCCGGAGGTGCCAAGGTCAGTGACAAGTTGGGAGTTCTCGGCAATTTGGCGCCCTTGTTGGATGGGGTGGTCTGTACAGGTGGACTCGCCAATACCCTTTTACATGGGAATGGTGTCAACGTTGGCGCATCCAGAGTGGAGACAGAGAGTCTCGACAGCGTCAAAGAGTTGTTGAGCGGTGATGTCGAAGTGGTTCTTCCTATGGATTTTATTGCAGGCGACACTCCATTTGACCCGAGCGAAACCATGAAATGCGACTCAGAGACAATCGTTCCGGATCACCTCAGTTTCTTTGACATCGGCCCCCGATCTGTTGAAACGATCTGTCAAAAGTTGGCGACGGCCAAAACCATATTCTGGAATGGCCCCGCAGGTGTGTTTGAAACTGCCGAATTCTCCTCGGGAACCCGGGAGATCGCCCGCTTTCTGGCCTTGCAAGACTCCAGGGTTGTCGTCGGAGGTGGAGACAGCGCTGCAGCGGTTCGGCAGATGGGGCTTGCCGAGCATTTTCATCACGTTTCGACCGGTGGTGGCGCCGCTCTGGAATTCCTCGAAGGTAAAGAATTGCCTGGCATTGAAGCTCTGAGTCGTCATGCCGATGTTGACACGGAGCAATGCGAATGAACCCTCTCGCCCAAAGGCGCAGTTACGGTCGGCAAGTCCTTGGCCAGTTGAGCCGCTTCGTCAAGGAGCGGTTTCTTCAGGGTGAAGAAGCCGACATTGATGCAGAAACTCTTTTTCGTGGTTTGACCGCAGAGAGGTTTCCTGACGATCCGATCACCGGTGAGGAATTGGGGGCTGATCCGCGAACAAGGGAAGAGGGCTGGATCATCGACCCGTTGGATGGTTCTACCAACCACTCTCGGGGAATTCCGATTTTTGCCGTTTCACTCGCGTATCGGTCAGGTGGTGAAACGGTGTTGGGCTGGATCTCCGACCCCGTACGCGGGGAGTGGATCGAGGCAGTTGCTGGTCATGGAATCACCAGTGGGGGACTGATCCCCTTCCGTAAATCGGTGGAACGCCCCCCGATGATCCACCTCACACCGCGCTGGAGAAAGAAGCGGCCCCGTTGGCGCAATTTTCTCCCAAACAATATCAAGCAGAGAACTTTGGGATCGATCGCTCTGGAAATGGCCTGGATCGCCATGGGGAGAATGGATGCCGGAGCATGGTATAAAACCCATGAATGGGATATCGCTGCAGGGCTACTCCTGATCAGCGAAGCAGGAGGACAGATCTGCCCGGTATTGAATGGCGGCAAAGGGGAATATGTGGCGACCTCTCCTAGCCATAAACACCTTCTCCCACTCCTCAGGGACTGTCTTGAGGATCACGGTTCAGGTTTGGCGACTCATGAACCGGGAAAGCTCTACACATGAATGACGAATTGATTCCTATCCAGATTGGCCCGCGCTGTTTTCCGCAATCTCCGGAAATGGGGGCGATCGTCCAGATCCTCAGTGAGAACAAAAAGTTCGTCATCTGTATTGGTCACCCTGAAGCCATCGCTCTCGAAGAAGCCATGCAGAAGCAGGAATCTCCCAGGCCGATGACTCATCAGCTCATGGGTTCCATCATGCTCGGATTCGACATACGCGTCCGGAAGGCCGTCGTCACCCAGGTCATGCAGGGGAACTTTTTCGGAATGCTCGTCCTTGAAAGAAAAGGGTCTGACGGGATTTTACAAGAGGCGCATATCGATTGCCGCCCCAGCGATGCCATGGTTCTCTCGGCGCGCCTCGGTTTTCCGCTCTTTGTGACTCAAGAGGTTCTGGATAACGTTCCTGAAATCGACGTTGCCGATATTGTCGAATCCGGTGAGGATGACCCCATGCCCGATTTCCCGGGACTGGATTCAGGTACGGAGGACTGACATGGCAGGCATCAGGGTTTTATTTTCATGGGCTTTGTTCATGACGATCGTGCTGCTATCAAGCGGCTGCCAACAGATCCCCCGCGTGGAGGACCACTTCAACCGATCCACTCCTGTTGAAACTGTTCGATACTTTCGCTATTGCGTGGATGCTGGAGAACTGGACCTCGCATACGAAACGCTGACCGCTGAATCCAGAAATTCTGTTACACCACTGCAGTTCAAGGCTCTCATCCGATTTGTCGACGTACCCGAACTGAATAATCTTGGATTGCGTGATTTGATCGTCGATTCGGACGTCGATACGCGCCCGGAAATGGTCTCCGGTTCAACCAGGAATTGGTGGGTGACCTTGATTCTCGATACGGAAGATCAATACATCGAATACTCACTGAAACTGGTTCCGATGGCGACCGGTCAATGGCAGCTGGACCTCCTCAGCCCACGAGGACTCGATTTCGGTGGGAGCGATTCTTGAACCGGATTTATCTGGACCACAATGCCACCTCACCGCTCCTTCCTGAAGTCGCCCGGGGAATGGCTGAACTTTTGGAGAGTGGGACAGCAGGCAACCCTTCCAGTCTGCATCAGGACGGACGGGGTGCTCGCAGGGTTCTTGAAGACGCCCGAGATCGGGTTGCCGCTGCGTTGTCGGTAGAACCGGCCGAAATCTTTTTTACAAGTGGTGGAACGGAGAGCAATAATCTGGCGATTTGCGGATTGGTCACGGATCACCCTGCGGTATCTGCCAGCGCTACCGAACACCCCTCGATTCTGGAGCCGGTCAAGCAACTACATTCTTCCGGTAGACCAGGAAGCATCATCCCCGTGTCTGCTTCAGGCCGCGTAGATTTGAGTCAGATACCGGAAGAAGGATTGGTCAGCGTTCACTGGTTCAATAATGAGACTGGTATCTCCCAGGATCTCGAATCTATCGCCGAGAAAGTGCATCAAAAGGGAGGGCGCTTCCACACCGATGGCGCCCAGGGCTTCTTCAGGACTCCTCTGAACCTCGGGGATTCCCCTGTGGACGCTGCCACCATCACCGCGCACAAGGCTGGAGGTCCTTCAGGAGTGGGCGCTCTCTGGATCCGCAAGGGTTTCCTGCAACAGCCCTTCATTCACGGAGGACCACAGGAGAAAAAGATCCGCCCGGGAACAGAAAACCTGCTGGCGATTCACGGCATGGGCATCCTGGCAGAAACCTGTTTCAAGGAACCCTCATGGAATCGAACGCACCTCGAACGCCTCCGCACCCTGTTTCTTGAATCCCTTCAGGCAACGAGTTCGCACAAAGCCGTTGCCCAGGATCAAGATGATTGGCCGGGGTGCCTCAATCTTTCCTTTGAAGGAGTTCACGCAGAAACCCTGCTCGTCCGGCTTGATATGGAGGGTATTTCGGCTTCGAGTGGTTCTGCCTGCTCATCCGGTGCCCGTGAGCCGAGCCATGTTCTGAAAGCCATGGCGATCCCTGAAAGCCAGATACGGGGTTCGATTCGAATCAGCATGGGGCCACATTCCACTGAGGAAGAGATCAGCAAGGCCGCCAAAACCCTAGGAAGAATCACAGAAGACCTGCGACGCCACTCCACAGGTGCACCTCCCGTCAGCTGACTGCTGCCCTTTGACCCCTTGAAAAGATAGACGCCGAGAGCTCCACCTGCATGGAACCCTCGGCGCTGAGTGGGGAATTCAAATTTCAATCAGGAGTTTTCGCCCAACTGCTGCCAGTATTCCTCCGGCATTTCCTGAGCCAGTTTCAGGGCTCCCTGGGCTCCGGCGTAGACAGCGTCGTCAACGATCACGACATGACCACCGCCCAGCTCGTCCAGACCTTTCTCCAGTGCTTCCTGCAGCCCGTAAACCTGCGATCCACCGCCACTGACGATGACCCGGTTGCGAATCCTGTGCTGGAATTCGGGGTCGAAGGTGGAGACCAATTTCTGAATGCCTTCGGTGATATGTGGGACCAATTCACCGACTGCTGCGGAGATCTGATCGGTGATATCGACCTCGGTGGGGCGACCATTGATCGGGAACTGAACCAGCGCGCGCTTGTGAGTGTCAACCACGCTGCTGAATCTTTCCTTCGCTTGCTTGATCATGTTGGGGGTGAACTGGACATCCGGTCTCTGCTCCCGAAGCAACTCGCAGATTCGAGCGTCCACGTGATTTCCGGCATGGAAAACAGTGACCTGATCTTCTACTCCAGGCAAACTTCCAGCCATTCGACAGAGGTCGATGGTTCCGGCACCAATATCGACCACCATGGCGTCCTCCAGAGCGTCGAGTGCATAGGCGACGGCAAAGGGCTCCGAAACGACCATGACTCCTTCGATTCCGGCCTCATTTGCAAGGTCGATGATGGCTTGCTTGTTCTCCCGAGTCGCTTCTGCAGGAGCACCAATCACCGCATGAACAGGCTGATTGGGACCCGGATTGGCGGCCTGACGCAAGGCAGTGAACAAGTGCAGACCCGCTTTGCGCAGCGTCTCCTTGTCATCGCCGTCGGTCTGAGTGAAGGCGAGATTTCCGTCTTTCAACGGAAAACAGGTTTTCAGGGCCAGTCGATTCTCGAGAACGGCGTCGCCGACGAGAACCTTGCGACCAAAGACCTTTGCAGAAATGGCATCTTTCGGCCAACCCACCACACTCGCCATGACCAGACGATCGCCCTTGGAAGAACAGATCGCACTGCGACTGGTTCCCAGATCGATGCCGACCTTGACCGCTGCAGTACTGCCATTCAGGTTCGCAGACTGAACATCACTGTCCGCCTGGGTGTTTCTGTTGAGATCCATATTCATGACTGCCTTCCTTCACCCTCGGACTGTTGCCCACCGATTTCGCCTGAGGAAATCTCCCTCAAGGCAACGTTGGCCTGGAACAACTGGTCGAGGAGTTCTTCTTTCTTGTGATCAAACGGACTCTCTGCAGATCCGTCTGCGCCTTCCTGGGTACGATCCCGGGTCAAGACCTGATCAGTCACCCGGAGAGCTTTCGTCAGTTCCTCTATTCGCATCTCGAGCCTCTCGACTTGCGCCCGGTGTGAGTTCTGAACTGTTGCCAGTTCTGTTCTCCAATCTCGGGCTATCAACTTGGACAACTCCTGAAGCACTTCCTGATCCTGAATCCGTATTCCGGAAACCTGGGAAGCTTGTTGTGCAGGCGGGTCCACAACTCGCACGTCCGGCTTGATCACCGGGTTCTCAATCACTTGAGGAGAAGGCCCCGGACTTCCGTCCAGAATTGCCTCGCGGGCTTTTGCCACGAGAGACTTGCGAGCCTCGTCCGAGAGATCCAGATTTGCGGCCAACTCAAGGACTGCCTTGGCAGCGGCCTCTCGAGCCATCTCCTGAAGTTGGCTTTCACCCACCACACGGATCTTGCGGATTCCCCTGTTACGCAGGTCTTCGACGTCGTGGACTCGTGTGTCCTGCTTCTTGTGGCTGTTCTGGGGCATTTCAGAACTCATGGCTGCCTTTCAGGGGGGGACCGGAATGGTTCCCCATGGAAGGAATGGCAATCACCGTGCCCGCTCAGCGAACCGATTTTCGACCTTTTTGCTTTGGGATCGGTTCCACTCCCGAACTGCCCGGTGGAGATTGTCGAATATTTGGACGAGGTTTGATTCTTGCCCCTGAAACCGCATTGGGGGGTCCCTGAAGGCGGCTTCAGGTGCTACAATAGGAGGGATGGACCCTGAGAACCGGTATTCGGGTTTTTGGCGGTCTTCCGTCCCAAATTCGACAGATTGCGAGTTGAAGACCAATGAGTTCGACCCTTTCGGGGTCGGCAATTCTTTACCGGCCTTCCAGCCCGCCCGAGAAGATAGCAGGAGATTTCATGGCAAACGTTTCACGCGGGATCATTTTGCTGGCCCTGATCACCCTCATGGCGCCGGCTTCCATCGCCTGGTCCCAAGACTACTCCATGTACTTTGACACCTCTGAGACGGCACCCAGTGGATCCTCAATCCAGATTCGCTGCATGCTCGACAACCCGGGTGGCGACATCGCCGGCTGGTCTTTCGCCGTCTGTGAAGAAACTGCCAATAACGATTACGATTTCACCAATGCCACCAGTGGCCAGGCTGCCATGACCGCCAATGGCGGATCACCGGCTGCCTTCGACGAAATCACGGTTTGTCCGGGTGAAGGAATCATTCAGGGTGTTGTCGTCGACTTTGTCGGCATCAATTCACTCCCGGCCAATACGGGATATGAAATGATCGTTATCGACGTCGACCTTCTCGGCCCTGACGACACCTTCGCTTCCGTCGAATACTGCAATGCCATTCTGTGCACGGGTGGATCCGCACCGACCGAAACTCTGGTTGTTCCCCCTGGAGGCAGCGCTCCGATCATTCCCGAACAGATTCCCGGTTTGATTGAAATTGGCGGATTGCCACCCTTCAACCTCTCCGCCGCCTTCACTGAATCCACTGCGGATCAGGGTGCGACGGTCGACGCAGAGGTCACTGTCAACGCTCCTATCGATTACTACGGCTTTTCCATGGGTCTGGCGCATGACGGATCCAACTTGAGCCTCGCTTCTGCAGAAGCCGGAACCAGCCTTCAGAGCGTCAATGGGGGAGCAGGACCGGAATTCCTGCTGATCGATCTCGACCCCGTCGGTGCTTCCGGCATGGTCGTGGCCTGTATTGCCTCCACGGACCCAATGGCACTGACCCCACTTCCGATCGGCTCTGAGGAGCAGCTCGTCACGGCCCAATACGAAGTTCTGCCGACTGCTGCCGTTGGGCTGACCAGCCTCGATTTCAGCAACGACCTGATTCCGGCTCAGGGATCACCGGCAACTCCGATTCTGATCTCTCTCGGCAACGAGCCTGCCATCGTCACGACCAGTGGTGCCACTCTTGATATCACCGAAGCTCCCCTGGGAACCCCTTTCCAGCGCGGAGACTTTGACGCCAACGGAAACGTCAATCTGGCGGACCCCATCAATATCCTCAACTACCAGTTCAGTGGCGGTGCTGAGCCCACTTGCCTGAAGATCATGGATATCGATGACAGTGGCAACATTCAGCTGAATGACCCTGTACTGCTGTTGACCTACCTTTTCTCCAATGGAGCTCCGCCGGCAGCGCCCTTCGACAGCTGCGGAATCGACCCCACGGATGACTCCATCACCTGCGAAAGCTTTGACGCCTGCCCCTGAACACGGGCATGACCCCAAGATTCTTGCCGCCAGAAGGTCCCCGGGACCCTCTGGCGGTTTTTTTGTGGCGCACTTGTTCATTCTTCAGGACCCACCAGATACGGATACCTTTTAACCGGCTCTTTGGCCTCACTCGTCCTTGGTGGCCATTTTTCAACCGGCTCCATAAAGTGAATCAAAGTTTGCATTTACGTCTGCGATGAAGGACGACCACTTCGAAGTGGTCACATTTCTCCCGCTTTAGTCCCTGGTGAAGACCAGTCGGCTCAGTTCGTCTGTCACCAGATCGGCTATCAGAGTCGAAACAGGGCTGTTCAGATCACTCGGCAATAATTGGCACGCCAAATGCTAATAAGTCAGTGGGCTCTTTGGGACAGGAGAGCATTTGCGAGCCGCTTCCTGCGACTCGCTGGCAAGCCCGGAGTTTCGCAATGAACTCCGGGAGCTCTCCGGGGCGACCTCGGTCGTCCTTCTTGCTTCATTTCTTTCCGAGGAGGTGCCATTTCCCCGATGGCACCTCTTTTTTTGTTTCCACTTATCTCCCAAGGATCCGCTGCGAAATCCCGATCTCGCTGATCAGCGACCGGATGAATGAACCAGACGGTTGCGAACATGACTCGATCCCTTTTTCAAACCGTCGGGATGAGTCACCACCATCGGATGCCTGGCAATTGACAGGACGACGCCCACTCCCCAAAGGGAAACAACGATGGAGGTACCACCGTAAGAAATGAAGGGGAGGGTCAACCCCGTCACCGGAAGCAACTCAATCACCACCGCCATGTTGACCAGGCTCTGCGTGATCAACAGTGTGGCGATTCCAACCACAACCAGCCTGCCAAAGTGATCGCGGGTAGACCACGCCAAGCCCAAAAGGGTGAATCCGAGGAGAAGGAAGATCGCCAAGACCAAGAGGGTACCCTGCAATCCCCATTCCTCGCCGATCACTGCAAAGATGAAATCATTGTGATCCTCAGGAAGATAGCCGAGATCATGATGGCGCCCCATATGCAGCCCCTTGCCTGCAGGACCTCCACTGGCCAGTGCAATGATGGACTGATCGATTTGATAGGAACCGAGTCGGATACTTTTGACTTCACTCAAACCCAGAAACTTCTTGATCCGCTCAACCTGCTTCTTCTCCTCGTCGGTCAATACTTCTGCAGGCTTTTCGCTTCCTTCTTCG
>JAAXJX010000047.1:57067-71369 GCA_012269595.1 Planctomycetia bacterium
TTCCTTCTTCGCTTCCTTCTTCGCTTTGCTGAACGAATGACGCCAGGATCTGATCGACCTGCTCCACGTCTTCAAACCCTGCGTAACTCAGAATCCTCTCCTTGTGATACGACTTGACCAGCGGCGAGTACCAGGCACCTCCCGCGAGGAGAACGGTACACAAGGCCAACAGGGACAACCTGCGCTTGCTCATCTGGGCAACCCAGACCATTGCAATCACAGTTGGAACCAGAATCATCGCCGTTCCGACGTCTGGCTGGGCAACGATCAACAGGAAGGGGATAGCCGCACATCCCAAAATCGACACGACATGCTTCCAGCGCGATTGACGCAGCCCGCCTCTCAACAGTGTCGCCATCATCAGGACAGTGGAGATCTTCACCATCTCCGATGGCTGAAACTGGAATCCGGGCAAACGAATCCAGCGAACCACGCCACCAACCGCCAATTTGTAGAGCAACAGGCCTACCAACAACGCCACTGTGGCCCCAAAAAAGACGGGAGCGACCCGCTCGATAGTTTTGGGAGAAAGGCAGGAGATCCCCAGCATTGTTACCAAACCGAGAATGACTTTTTTCAACTGACTCTGGGTGTAAGGCCCAGGGAAAGATGAAGCCATGTTGTCTGCAGCACTGTGGACAAAAACCAGCCCGATCAACAATAACAGCAGCACCGTCAACAGGACCAGCGAAGCTGCTCCCGCCCAACCGCCAAACAGAATACTGGTCACTCTTTGACGATCCATCACGACCCGAATCGCCTTCCCCGGTGGATTTCAAGCCACTCAAGCAGTTGTTCGACTACCGGCACAGTGGAAGCACCGGATCCAGGTTGATGCTGAAGCACAACTGCAAAAGCAATCTCCGGGTCTTCGGCAGGAGCAAATCCCATCATCCACGCATGACGATTGTTCGCTTTCTTGAACTTGACGGTTCCTGTTTTGACAGCGGCATTCCAATTTTTCAGGCGACTCTTGCGCGCAGTTCCGCTGATTGCAGCCTGTTTCATTCCCTTGATCACAACATCGTAGTGCCGTGTTTGCAGCCCCAAGGGAGACTCCGGAATCTTCAGGGAACGTTCTGTCGCCAAAGCCTCCGGATCCATAAACAGGGAGATGGGGATTCGGTCTCCCCGCCGGGCAATCAGAAGTGCGGCATTGGCAATTTGCAGGGGGGTCAACTCAAAGCCGCGACCAATTGCACTTCCAACAGGGTTTTTATTGGGTTCGACACCTGCTCCTTCAAATGAAAGGTATTCCGAACTGCCGGGATGGGGCAATAGCACACGTTCCCACAATCCAAATTGGCGCCCCCCAGAAATCAACCGCTCGAGTCCCAACCTATTGCCCACCTCATTAAAGTAGACATTGCATGATTTGGAGATGGCCTCCTCAATACCGATTTCTCCATAAGGGTGATTTCGACACGTGTTGCTTCGAGGATTACTGGGATCAAACACTCCCTCACATCGAATCTTTTCTTCGGGAAGAAGCACGCCTTCAGAGAATCCGACAAGGGCGACGATCGGCTTGAATGTCGATCCCGGGTCGATGGAATGGCCGATCGAGAAGTCTAAAAAATAATTAGGGTAGTTTTCTGAGAATTTCTCGTATTGGTCCGCAGACTTGTAAGCAGTCGGATCCAATTGGGGGAGCGAGGACAATCCGAGGACTTCGCCACTCTTGACATCCAGCACCACCAATGCAGCCCTCTTGTAATCGGGAACGGATAGCCCCTGACTCATGAAGTTGGTTTCAAAGGCGTCACTCAACCACTCAATCCCCGCCTGCGAGAGTTCCGCATCGATCGTCAACTGAACATTCTCGCCGCGTGTCGCCTCAATCAATTCTCCGGGGCCGCCAATGGGGCGGCGACGGGCATCCACGGTGCGAATCTGGGCACCCGGAGTTCCCCGCAAGCTCTCCTCCAGATAGCCCTCCAGTCCGGACCGACCCACCTGGTCCGCACTGTGGTGGGCGACTTTCCGAAGGGTTTGGATCGTGCGAAGGTCTTTCAGGCGAAGGTGATCGATGATGAATTCCTCGTTTTTTTCCCACTGCTGTTTTTTTTCCTTCGTCACCACACCCGTACGCCCCAATAGTTTGCTCAACAAAGGTTGAAGTGGCTGTTCCCGGTTTTGAACCTCCTCAAGATATAGCCCCGGCCACTTTTCCGGGTTCAGGGTGATTTCAATGACGAGATCCGGATCCAGACCCGTCAGCAACAGATGCCTCTTGCGACGAAACATCCAATCCCTGGTCGCCATCGGAATACTATCTTCCCCAACCTTCCTATAAACACTGGAAACCCGAGCCCACAACTCATCGGGAGTCCACCGCTGGTCCTCCATGGCCAAACGACGAACTGCCATTTCTCCTGCGAATAATTTCATCGGATCGAGCAGGAGCGTCATGACATCACCGGACTTCTGAATCCGTACTCCTGGATAGTTCTCGGGCCTGCGTCGAATGATTCTGTCAATCCTGGCACCTGTGGCAGGATCAATTCTTTTCAGCCATGGAATCTCCAGTGGTGTCAATCCCTGGGCAATCTGCATGCGAAAACGGGATCGAACCTGTTCCAGTGAGTCATAAAACTCATCTTCATCCCATGGGTACAGGCCATCAGGAGCAGAACTCAGGATCGACTCGATCCTGCGGGCAACCCAGCGTACCGGTTCCAATTCTGATAAAAGAAAGGTCACTCGGATTTCAGGAATCGAACGGGAAAGGGTCACTCCATGTCGATCAGAAATCTCTCCCCGAGGTCCCGGGGAATAGAGGACCGAGCGATGCATCGTCGCCGCTTTTACAGAATATTGGCGCCATTCAACGTATTGAAGACGATAGAGACGCAATCCGATGACGGTTGCGAAAGCCAGAAAGACCAGAGCCAGAAAGATAATTCGCGATCGTTGCAATCCGGCGCCTTTCTGGGCCCTCAATCATTGGGGATAGCGTGCACTTTTCAGCAAGGGACGGGTCAAATCCAAAAGAGGAAACAGCACTGCTGCTACAATAAGTGCCAGCAGGCCGTCCGCAAAGAACCCTTGAAAACCACGCCCCAGATGAGACGCCACCAGCCAATGGCTCAGACTTCCCGCAGTGAGTAATGCCAGAGTGACGATTCCCAGTCTCCGCCAACGATCAAAGGGAGAGATTCCCATGCGAATGACACGAATCACCAGAACCACTACCAGCAACGGGGCGATCACCTCCACCGGGGTGGCAACAGACCCGGTCAGGCGATAGATCGACAGGCCAAAAACGACAGTCAGAATTCGTGGCCAGCGATCAGCCAGGCAAATCCATGCCAGAAAAACAAGGGCCGGGTCTGCGACCAATACAGCAGGTCCCAGCAAGGGCGCATAGGCGTCAGAAGTCAGGATTGAAAGAAACAACAAAAGGAGCAGAGCCGGCAATTTCATCGGGAGGAACCGGTCTTGATGGGCAGAAAAACGATGACCTCCTGGGCAAGACCCAGCGTCAACGGCAGGAGTATTTTTGAATTCTGAATCGGAGTTCGTGGTTCAACCACTGCACCCAAGTAGACACCCGCTGGAAAAATCCCGCCCGATCCGTCGGTAAAAAGCCGTTCGTCCAGAGAAAACGTCATAGGATCAAGACGCATCTTCAAACGGGCTACCTGCGGATAAAGGGACCCACTCAAAATCCCGCGGGATCCGTCTTCGTCGACAAAAGGAGTCACAAACCCGGCATCGTCCGCCAACTGAATACGGCTCCAGCCATCTCCGGAATCGACTATCCTGCCCACAACTCCAGATTCACTGACAACACCCAATCCGGATCGCAATCCACTTTCCACTCCACGATCCAAAAGCGCAGAACTTCGAGTGGGGGAACGATCGGTCACAGGAGTCAGGGAAGCGGGCACCAGCTCGTAGTTTTTCGCCAGGGGCAACCAGCGATCAATCAGCTGCTGCCGTGTGAGAGCGGCGTAGGATTCAGTCTTCTGGATTTCAAAGTCCTGAACGATCTGATCCACATACCGCTTCTCCATGGAACTGTGGCGGCCAGACCGAAAGAGTGGATCCAGACCATAGGCGACGAGTGTCAGCACGAGCCAACACCCGACTGCCCAATATGCCGACTGGAGAGGTTTCACAGAACTCCGCTACAGACTCTTTACAGGTCGTCTTCGATGGAATCCAGAACGGAGGCGTATTCGTCCAGTCTTTCGAGGAAGATGGCGGTCCCCTGGGCCACGCAAGTCAGAGGATCATCCGCAACACGAACCGGCAAGCCGGTCTCTTTGCGAATCAGAGCATCCAGTCCCCTCAACAACACACCACCTCCACAGAGGACGATGCCCTGCTCAACGAGGTCAGCGTGAAGTTCCGGTTCGGTCTTCTCGAGGGTCTCCTTGATGCCATTGACGATCTGCTGGCAGGGGTCAACGAGGGCTTCGCGAATCTCTTCACTGGTAACATTGGCACAACGGGGGAGGTTACCGATCAGGTCACGTCCCTTGACTTCCATTTCCAGCTCCTGCTCGAGCTCGAAAGCGGAACCCAACTTGATCTTGATCTGCTCGGCGGTCAGTGGGCCGACAAGAATATTGTAGTTCTTCTTCATGTACTGAATGATCGCGTCGTCCATGTCGTCACCGGCAACACGCAGGGACACACTGGTCACCACATCACTCAGTGAAAGCACCGCAATCTCGGTTGTACCGCCTCCGATGTCGACGACCATACTTGCGATAGGATCCTCAATCGGCAATCCCGCTCCAAGACCTGCAGCCCTCGGTTCTTCGACAAGGTAGACCTTGCGGGCACCGGCACGCTCAGCACTGTTGTAAACTGCTCTCTTTTCAACAGCGGTAATTCCACTGGGAACAGCAATCACGACTCGTGGGCTGAAGAAGAGCGAATTTTCATTCACCCGATTGATGAAGTATTTGAGCATCGCTTCGGTGATTTCAAAATCAGCGATCACTCCATCCTGAAGGGGGCGAATCGCTTCGATCGAGTTGGGAGTACGACCCAGCATCTCCTTGGCGACCCGACCCACGGCCTCACCATCCAGCAGTACCTGGTTGGTACCAGCCTTGACGGCAACGACCGACGGTTCACTGACGACCACTCCCTGGCCACTGACGCAAACCAGAGTGTTGGCAGTCCCCAAATCGATTCCGAGATCGGTGGAAAATTTCCCCACAACCCGGTTCAGCATGTTGTTTGCGATGCGTAACACCACATTCCCTCTTCTCTTTTCACACCCATGAAAGATGTGTCATTCCCCTGCGGTGCGCCCCAGAAAGAAAGCGGGGCGACTGAAAGCGGATCTGAAATCAGGGTCGACGCCCTGCGGATCCTGCAGTCCCGACATATTAAGCAGGATTCCGGCTCTGTAAAAGTGTCCACCCAAGAAAAATGGTGTGGCCCCGAATCGGGACCACACCACTGATCATTCAGAAAATGAAGAGGGAACTATTCTTCCATCTCCACGTCGGCGAAGAGCTTGTCCGCCCGAGCCTGGGTCTTATTCAACTCACGCTCCCACTTCTTGGCACTCTCGGTGGGGGAAGCCCCTGCAACAGAGAACTCCTTGAGGCTCATGCAAAGAAGCACAGAAGCGAAAATCAGGCAGAATGCGGCCACTCC
Source organism: Planctomycetia bacterium (assembly GCA_012269595.1). Classification (GTDB taxonomy): domain Bacteria; phylum Planctomycetota; class UBA8108; order UBA1146; family UBA1146; genus UBA12191. The sequence goes on from JAAXJX010000047.1 coordinate 62,693, forward strand.
CAGCAAACTGGTTCCCAGGGGGCTTGAATCCTTGCGCTCTACGATCGGCTGGTCATACATGCGATCCCCCTTTTTCAGCTGGTCAAACGAGTGGAGGCCTTGTTGCCGTCACTGATCTTGCGACCGGACTCCTCGAAGAGAATCGTGCAACCGGCCATATCGTCGAGAACCTTGGTCACCTGGACTTTACCAATGAAGGTGTTTCCGTCGTAAATGGTGAACTCATAGCCGACTTCAACGCCGTCGTCCTTGCCCACGGAAAGGACCACGACACCCTCTTCGACACCGACGACCATGCCGTCGATGGGAGGAGCGGTGGCGACGCCGATATCGGGAAGGCGAACTCCGGAGTCCACGATCCGGGAAATGAGAAGCTTCTGGTCATCGAAGTCGGCGCGCAGAGCGGTCAACTCCTTGTTCAGGGCTTCATTCTCCTGGCTCAGCTGCTCCTTGTCGAGAAGCGCACGGTTACGCAGGCTCTCGGCAACCTTTTTGGCATTGGCCGCGTCCTGGGCTTCGTCATTGAGTTTGCTGATCTCCTCTTCAAGACGGGCAATATTGTTGTCCTTGTCCTGAAGGTGGGTGTCCTTTTGAGCGATACGGGATTCCAGATCGCTGATCTTGGTTCCGAGACTGGCCTTGTCCTTGCGGAGGTCGCCATTCTCGTTCTGAAGAGTGTTCACCTGAGTGCCCAGCTGCTCCTTCTCCCGCTCAAGGGAGTCGATGTTCGCCTGCTTCTGCAGGATCGTGCCATCGAGCTGGCTCTTCATGGCTGTTGCCAAATCCACGCTTTCTGAATACTTCTGCTCTGCATCCTGAGCGACCTCTTTCCAGTTCTTCTGGGTTTTAAAGAGGGTCGCACTCACTCCGAGAAAAAAGAGTGCCAGGACGAGATTGATCACCACGAAAAACTTGGCGAGCCCGCTCATCTCTTCTCCAGTTCCTTCCGGTCAAGTTCGGCCTGAGTGGATCAACAGACAGCCCCACGCTGTCGATTCACCAGTCAGCACGTCACTCGAACCAAGACAAATCAGCGATCATCTTTCGTCTCCCCGAGACGCGGCCAGAAATCCATTTGTGGATCCAACCGTGGATCCAACACCAGCCAAGATGATCTCGTCATAATTTCAAGTGTCCAAACGGCCTCCAGGCCGTTCGCAAAGCTGTCAGAAGAAGGTATCAGGAGAAACTCCAGAGACAGTCTTCCGACCTCGCAAGTTCACATTATCCACGAAACAGTTCAGTTCAAAACGGATCTGCTTGCGCGAATTTCAAATCAAATGGGGAGCTCCGTTTCCGGAACCAAGGCCGCATCATAGCCTTGCCCATTACAGTGGTCAAGAAAGGCCACAGAAGCATATTCCACCATTTTTTGCCCCCCGGGGGGCCGCTTCACCTGCGGATCGGTGGCGATTTCAGACCCTCTCCCGTAGCATTTTTCCTGAAGGAGGCCCGTTGTTTACAGGTCTGGTCGAACGAACCCACAAAATTGCTGCCCTGGAGCCCTCCAGTGAGGGGATCCGGCTTCATCTGGAGAAACAGGCCGTTACCGCCATCAATGGCGATCTGACCCCCTGGAACGACCTTCTTCGCGGGGAGAGCATCGCCGTCAATGGAGCCTGCCTGACCCTGGTCGAAGAAGGGGACACCCTGGCCTTCGACGTCATCCACGAAACCCTCCGAAAAACCAGCCTCGGCCAAAGAAGCCCCGGTGAGGGGGTCCATCTTGAAAGAGCGTTGCGGGTGGGGGACCGGCTCGGAGGGCACTACGTCACCGGACACGTCGACACCCTCGGCACTCTGGAAAGGATCGACACCGGCGACGGTGAAGTGATCTGGACCGTGTCCGTTGAAGATTCTTCAGTGGTTCGAACAGTTCCCAAGGGATCGATCACCCTGGACGGCGTCAGCCTGACTGTCGTCGACAGTGAATTGGACCGGTTCACCATTGCCCTGATCCCGCACACTCTCGAAGTCACCGCCTTCTCTGACAGAAAAGAGGGGGACCTGCTGAATCTGGAGATGGATCATTTCGGTCGCTGGGTCCAGGCCCTTCTTGCAGATCAAAATCCCCTGTCTTCCGGAGGAGATCATTCATGAGCACCCAGCCAACCCCCCGGGTCCGCATTGCTCCCAGTCCGACCGGGGATCCCCATGTGGGCACCGCCTATGTGGCGCTCTTCAATCGAACCCACGCCCGCCAGGGTGGAGGGCAATTCATACTCCGTATCGACGATACCGATCGCAGTCGCTATCAAGGCACCAGTGAAGGTCAGATCTTTACGGCACTTCGCTGGCTCGGGCTCGACTGGGACGAAGGCCCCGACGACGGGGGACCCCATCAACCCTATCGCCAGAGTGAACGCCTCGATCACTATCGCCAATGCGTCAATAAACTGATCGAATCCGGAGACGCCTACCCGTGTTTTTGCACAGAAGAGCGCATTGCAGATCTCCGAGAGCGCCAGAAGGCTGCCAAGGAAAGACTCGGATATGACGGTGCTTGCCGCGAGATCAACAAAGAGGAAGCGCAGACAAGAATCGAGTCCGGCGAAACCCATGTGATCCGATTGAAAGTCCCGGCAAATGGCGAGACCGTTTTCGAAGATGTCCTGCGTGGAGAGATCCGGGTTGCCAATTCCGAGATCGACGACCAGATCCTCATCAAATCGGACGGCTTTCCCACATACCACCTCGCCAATGTGGCCGACGACATCGCGTTTGGCATCACAGATGTGATTCGTGCTGAGGAATGGCTCATCTCCACGCCCAAGCATGTGATCCTCTATCATGCCCTCGGTGAACCCTTGCCGCGCTTTCTGCACGTCTCCCTGTTGCGCAATGCCGACAAGTCAAAGATCTCCAAGCGCAAGAACCCGGTCAGCCTCGACTGGTTCAGGCAGCAGGGTTATCTGCCCGAAGCACTGCTCAACTTCCTTGCCCTCATGGGATGGTCACCTGAAGACGAAAATGAAGTCTTTGACATGCAGTCCTTTGAGGACAACTTTCGCGTCGAATCCCTCTCAACGGGCGCTCCCATTTTTGACATGACCAAACTCGACTGGCTGAACGGCATGCATATCCGCCAACTGCCTCTGACCGAGTTGGCACAACGGCTTGAATCTGAAAACTTCCTGCCTGGGGGAGTCGATCAACCTCAAGCTCTAGAGATCCTGCCCCTGGTGATTGAACGAATGACCCTACTCTCGGAGTTCACAGACAAAACGTCGTGGTTCTTCAGTCAACCAGCTCCGCCACCTGCTGAGGATCTGATCCCCAAGAAGAGTGACCGGGACACCTCGACGGCTGCACTTTCCGCTGCCACAGAAGCACTTCAGGCCCTCGACGATTTTTCTCCCGACACGATTGGCCCCTGCCTGGATTCCGTCCTCGAAAAGGGAGGCTGGAAAAAACCATTCCTTTTCATGCCCCTTCGATTCGCGTTGACGTCACGGAGGGATTCACCGGACCTCCTTGATGTGGTCAGCATTCTTGGGAAAGACCGCTGTCTTGAGCGAATCCAGAATTCCCTGAAAGTTCTTTCGACTGCATGATTCCGCCCACTTCTGTTGCCTCAACTGATCGACGCAGGGCGGACCTGCATGTGCACACGATCCACAGTGATGGTCGCCATTCGATGCAGGAGATCCTCGATGATGCAGCCCAGGGGCTAGACCTGATCTCTATTTGCGATCATGACACTATGGGGGCCTACCTCAGCGACTGGACACTCCCGGGGAAGCTCAAGTTGCTCCCGGGTATTGAGATGACCTGCCAAGTGGGAGACCACGACCTGCACATGCTCGCTTATTTCCCAGGCGGATTGACGAAAGAGATCTGCGCATGGTCCAGAAATCTCGAGGAGGATCGGCGTGAACGCGTCCTCAGTGGAGTCCACAAATTGAGGGAATCGGGCTTGGGATTGCTGTGGAAAGATCTGGAAGCGGAGGTGGGGGAATCAACGCCTTGCAGATCCCATGTTGCCCGGGCCCTCGTCAGGAGCGGGCTCTGCTCATCGCCCAATCAGGCCTTTCGCCAATGGCTTGGAAGAATCCCGTTTCGTCGAACCCGCCTGCGGGTGGAAGATGCTTTCTCACAGGTCCATGAAATGGGGGGCTTGAACTATTGGGCGCACCCTCAATCGAACCATCTCGATGAATATGGAGATTTGCTGGTGAAATGCGGACTCGACGGCATCGAATCTCTCTACAAAAACCTGCGCGCGCCACACCGAAGACAGGCACGGGAATTTCAGGAGAAATTCGGTTTGGAAAAGTGTGGGGGTTCAGACCTTCACCAACAGACAGCGAAAATGCCCATCGGCCGTTTTGGAATTCACTTCGATCTCATCGACGAGAGACTGCTCAGTCCGGCTGCGCCTGAAACGTGGACGATTCACCGGGAGTCTACAGCCTCCTGAGCTGATCGCCCCGAGTTTAACCACCCGAAATTACCCACCCAATGAGTGCAGGAACTCCTTGTTATCGTGGAATGCACCCACTCTTTGGCTCAGCAACTCCATACCCTCGATGGGATTGACGCTGGTCAAAACTCGGCGCAACTTCCAGATCTGATCGATCTCCTCTGCGGAGTAGAGTTTCTCCTCTTTGCGTGTCCCTGAAAGGGTCACATCGATCGCCGGGAAAACCCGCTGGTCTGCAAGCTTTCTCGACAGAACCAACTCCATGTTGCCGGTACCCTTGAACTCCTCGAAAATCACCTCGTCCATGCGACTGCCGGTCTCAATCAACGCAGTAGCGATAATGGTCAGACTTCCGCCACCCTCCACGTTTCTGGCAGCGCCGAAGATCGCTTTCGGCTTTTCCAGGGTCTTGGCATCGACACCCCCGGAAAGAGTTCGACCACTGTGTGCGGTTTCGAGGTTATAGGCTCGTCCCAAACGGGTCAGGGAATCCATCAAGAGAACGACGTCGCATTTGGCCTCGAGAAGGCGCTGGCATCTCTGAAGAACAATTTCAGAGACGCGGACATGGCTCTTGGAGGTTTCGTCACTGGATGAGGCGTAAACCTCTGCCTTGACCGATCGCTTCCAATCGGTCACCTCTTCAGGGCGTTCGTCGACGAGCAAAGCGACAACCATCGTGTCCGGATGGGTCTCCGTGATGGACTGGGCCATCTTCTGCAGAAGAACGGTTTTTCCTGTTCGGGGGGGAGCCACAATCAGTGCCCTCTGGCCCTTGCCGATGGGCGAGATCAGGTCCGCCAAACGCATGGAGATATCCCCGGTTTCACCGAGCATGAAGCGCTCAGATGGGTCGATACTGGTCATCTCCTTGTAGGCCGTACGCTTGCGTACCAGCTCCGGTGGATCACCGTCCACAGATTCAATTTTTCCGAGACTGGGACCGCGGCCACGACCTGCAGAACCGCCGACCACGCCGACCATGTAATGACCGGTTCTCAGACCAAATTTCTGCACCAGATTCTTGCCAACATGGATGTCTTCCGGTTGAACTCTGAAGGACTTTTCGACCGACCTCAGGAAACCGAATCCCTGATTGCCCACTTCCAAAATACCTCGAACACGGGTTCCTTCCGGAATGTGAACTGCAGGTGTTCTCGAGGAGTTGAAGTTTGCGTTGCCTTCGTTGGACACTTCTCGACGATTGCGTCCGTGGGACCTTCGCTGCTGTCCTCCTCCGCGACGGCCACCCTGTGACCTGCCACCACCTTGTGAGCGTCCGCCACCCTGGGATCGACCGCCTTCGGATCCGGAAGTACGTCCGCGCCCACGGGTTGGTCGACGGCGTCTTCCGCCGCCTCCACTTCCGCCGCTGCCGGAACGCGAGCTTGAATTCCTGGAAGAGTTCTCCTGATTCACAGGTTCTCCTTGTATCTCAAAGCCTGGTCAAGAAACGGTTCTGATCAATGAACAGCCCTTGCCGGGAGATTCTGGCCTTTGATCCAAAGCCTGCAAAAAAGCAGGAACATCGCAGAAGGCCACAAAATTGATTCTGAAATGAACACCCCTGATCGCCCGACACTTCTTACGTGATCCTGGTGATCACCACTGGATTCAGCACAGGCTCCGCATGTTCTGCCCAACAGCACGCAGATGCGGGTTGGGCCAAAATAGATCCTGATCTTGAGTTTCCGGGGGGATCGTGCCCTGTATCCACGTGTCGATACGACTTGAACGAAATTTCGGCCTCAGCCGAACTGCAAACCGGGATAGCAGGGGGGAGATCTCGGTTGATCGTGGTTGATGTCCCGATCAACTTGTCCCCATCATATCTGCCAATGAGTCGTCATCCAGTCCCAATTCCCCAATCTGGCCAACTGTGGCCTGTATTCCGGTAAAAAGGAGCACCATGAGCACAGTCCCCAAAGGCTGGTTCGTCGTCCGGGATTCCCTCCCTGAGACGGCCGGGGCACCTGCAGACGCTCCCGAATCGCCCGGAGGCCATGAACTCCGTCTCGACTTGTGGAATGGGGACCTTCCGGACCGCCTGCCTGACGATCTGGGCCCGGTCATCGTCACCGATCGGGGTGGGGCCATTTCTCCGGAATCCGGAGCACGAACCATAATCAGAAACCGACTCTGCCAACGCCCTGCGGCATGGCTGGACGTTGACCCGCTGAAAGACGTACCGCCTGCGGAGGGCATCCCGTGGATTCTTTCCAGACACCTTGAAGAGGACTCCGCGGATGTGGTCAACACCGTCATTCAGGAAGCCCGCGAACGCGGAGCCAGTGCAGCCAAAGTCGTGTTGCCAGAAACGACGCCTCTCAAGAGAAGGCTGGAAGTTCTTCTCGAGGCCGCCAAAAGTGATTTCCCATGTGTCGCTTTCGCCATGAGCCGTTTCAATCACGCTGATCGATTATGGGCCATGGAATTGGGGCAGCCCTGGGGTTACCTCAATGGCGACACTCCTGGGAACAACGTTCCAGGACTCCCGAAGGGAAGCGAACTTGCACAGAGGTACCGTTGGCAAAACCCCGGAACTGACCTGAATCGCTACCTGATCATTGGCCGGGATGTTCGCCACAGCCTGTCACCCGATTGGCACAATCGACTCTTTGCTGAGAAGGGAATCGCGGCAAGGTTTTATCCATGGTCAACAGACAACCCGGAAACAGACCTGCAGGCATGGACTGAATCCGGATTCAAACCGATACAGGGATTGGCCATCACAGCTCCTCACAAGCATTGGGCCCGGCAGGTCGGTGATGGAATTCACCCAGATTGCGAACTTCATTCAGCATGGAACACCCTCGTTCACAATGAGGGAGTCTACCGGGGGACTTCAACGGATGGCCCCGGCGCTTTGGCGTTGTTTGAAGTGAGCCTCGGCGGTCTGGATGCACTTCAGGGGAAGCGGGCAGCCATACTGGGACGTGGTGGAGCCGCCCAATCTGTCGCAGCCACTCTGTCGGATCATGAAATGGAAGTGGTTCTCCATTGTCGTCCGGGAAAACTCCATGAGAGTGAAGTTGCTGACGAGCGATTCACTGTCAGCGACCAACCTGCTGAGATCGCAGCGGCAGACCTGCTGATCAATGCCACCGGATCGGATGCCGCAAATTCTCCGGAATGGCCGTGGTCTCTGGACCTGTTCCGGGGAGAAGCGGCACTGGAGATGGATTACTCCCGGGGAGAGACCGCATTCGAGAAGACGTTGAAAGAACAGCGCGGGATGGAAGTCTGGAGTGGATTCGACTTCTTTGCTTCCCAGGCGTGTCTTCAGGCTCGACATTTCTATGGAATCGAAGTCAGCCTTCATGCGGCGATCGAAATGATCCGTGATATTCAGCACGAAAGAGCCCGCGACAACTATCCGGTCATCTCCTGAGAACTCTGAAGAATGAACCGGAAGCGGGGCAGAATGACACCACGCCGTATCACTACGTTCCGATAATAGATCTTATGGGAGAACGGAGAGGCGGGGGCCCGGGAGGGGTTTCCCCATAAATCAGCCTTTCGGCTGTCGCTCATGGATCAGCTCGTCGAAGCGGCCCGCATGAGGACATGCCGCCGCATGGTGATCGCTGACCGACTGCATCACCGGTGCTACTTCGGCGCAATCGGCCTGGGCAATCGGACACCGGGTTCGGAATCCGCAGCCGCTCGGCTTGGCCATGGGACTGGGCACATCGCCCTCGAGAACCCACCTTTTTTCCCGTTTCAGGTCGGGATCCGGTCTGGGAACCGCACTCAACAGCGCCCTTGTGTACGGGTGCGTCGGATTCGCGAAAATCTCTTCGGTTCTGCCAACCTCAGCCAGGTTGCCCAAATACATGACGGCCACCCGGTCTGAGACGTGTTGAACCACTGAAATATCATGGGCAATGAAGACGATGGTCAGATCCAGATCCCGTTGCAGTTCGCGCATCAGATTGATGACCTGGGCCTGAATCGAAACATCGAGCGCGCTGACCGGCTCATCCGCGATGATTACCCGGGGATTCGTCGCCAGAGACCGGGCGATGCCGATCCTTTGACGCTGTCCACCGGAGAACTCATGCGGATAGCGTTCCGCCTGTTCACGACGAAGCCCGACCTTTTCGAGCAATTCTTCCACCCGAAGCCGCCTTTGTTCCGCATCGAGCTGCTTTTGATGCACTCGAAGTGGCTCTTCGACAATTTCCTGCACTGAGAGGCGGGGATTCAGGGAAGAAAAAGGGTCCTGATAAACCATTTGGATTTCACTTCGGT
>JAAXJX010000019.1 GCA_012269595.1 Planctomycetia bacterium
ATCCAATTTGGAGAGAAACTCGTTGAGAGGGCCGAGTGTCAGATCACAGGCGCTGATCAAACTCACGCCATCGTTGTCAGTGTTGACCTCGAAGTGGGTGATGCCCAGTTGGGGAACCCCTGAGAAGCGATAGACAGGAGTCCATCCCGCTTTCTTTTTCGCCATCGCTTCAGTGAACCAGGGGCGCACGGTGGCATCAAAATTAGCGATAAAGGATACCTTTCCTTCTGGAGAGGTTTCCGTGAGCCCCGGTTTCCCGGGGGTGCTTTGCAATTTCAGATATTGACCGGAATCGGAGCGCTGAATTCCGAAAAGTTCTCCTTCAGGAGAGCAAGTAAAGAGAGTAGCGATATGGGAGTTTCGTTCGAGGACGCCTTTTTGATAGGAGTAAGTCAGCTCTCGCTGATTCTCAGAGCCGAGCGGAATGAGTTGGCTCGAAAAGACATTGGCTTGATTTTCCGAGTGTGACTTTGCGGATTCCAGAACCGTCAGGATTCTTTCTTCAATTCGCAGTTCGATTTCTGAACTGAGCTGCCTTGAGAGGGTGTCGACTGCGGATTTCCCGTTGCTATACCAAAGAAATCCTGTGACCAGAATGGCGACAAGCACCTCGCTGATCATCAGCGTAAGGATCACGGATCGGATGGAGTAGGTCTTTTTCATCTCAAATCAACTCGGCAAGAGGTCACTCTAACCGTCTTTCTCGAGGGTTGCCTGCAAGCCAAAAGCGTGAAGTTGAGAGACGTATCGCTCCCCTTTTTCCTGCTCAGTCGTGCAGACGATGGATTTACCATCGTGGTGAACTTCCAGCATATGTCGAGTGGCAGTTTCCTTGGAGTGGCCAAAGATTTTCTGCAACACGTAGACGACATAGCTCATGAGATTGACCGGATCGTTCCAGACGATGACCTTCCAAAGGTGGTCCAATTCCTCTTCCAGGGCAACGGAGGATTCCCGTTCCTCCTCTGGAGCACCCTCTGGAAAAAAACTTCCCCGGATTGGGTTCAGCCATGAATCATCACTGCTGATGTCGTGAATTTCTGGTTCGGTACGCAATCTTCGTCTGTTTCCTGTTCTGGCACTGAAGTGTTTCCCCTCGCCCTTTGGGCAGGAATCGCAGGACATCGTATCCTTCAATGGAGGATTCAACGATGTCAATATTGAGCAAAAATCCGCTGTTTCCGGCCGTCTTTTTGACTGCGGTCATCTGTGGTGCCGCAATCTTTCTGATCGGAATGCCGGGAGAGGCAATAGGTGACTCTGGACCGGTTCCTGCGGCCGTGGAGCCTGCCTATGCTTCCGGAGAGGAGATCCTGATTCAGGATCTCATCCATCGAATCGAGCGTCTCGAGGGAGAACTGAACCGGGTTCAGAACAGTTCCCAGGAGCCCCAAATGATGGCGATGTTGGAGGGCTTCAAGTCAGAGATTGAAGAGTTCAGGGAAAATCACTCCAACCAGCAAGCCTCGGTGGAATTTCCTTATGCAGAGGATTCTCAAGCGGTGACGACAGAAGCTGAGTTCCCTGTTGAAGACACGATGAACTCCGTAATTCATGAACAGGTGTTTTCCTTTGAGGGTCCGGTCGTCCCTGAAGCTCTGGTTTTGATTCAGGGGACCGATGCTGGCCATCCAATTTTTGTTGAAGTGATGGATCGTCACGGTAACTGGGTTGAGGTGTACACCCAGAATTCTCCTTCAGGTCAGCCAGCATCGGAAACCTGGATCGAGTGCCCAGGGGCCCCCATGACGGAGTCTATCAGGGTTTTCGTTGAAGGCGGATCTGGAGTCGAGACGGTGGCTGCCGAGAATGATGAATCTCTCTACTGGAGCTCTTTTTCAGACTGAAGTGGATTGATTCAATTCAAGAACGAATTTGATTCCAGAAAAGAAAAATGGGTCCCGGTGATCGAATCACCGGGACCCATTTTGATTTCACTTGAGCACAGAAAGTGCCCTTTGGAAATTCTGGTTTATCCAGCGTCAGGAATGCAGCTGTCCGGATCGTTCTCACAACGGTCAAACAGCTCAGAGAAGACGACGCCTTCAGTATCATGACGCGCTTCAAGAGTGATTCCGGTCACATTGGCAACGTTGGCACTCGGGATCAGGTCAAACTCAATACGCGCACCGAATTGTGCACCAGGAGCCGGAGCACCGTTCTCGTCTACAGCCGGAGCCAGCGGAATACCGAACTCAATAGCACCACCGGTATCGGTGTGAATGATAGCGACGAGGCTGAGGCCGGCCGGTTCATCGACACCGCCACGGAAACGAATCTCGTTTCCACCGTCACGGTAGCGCCAGCGCTCAACAGAAACTTCAACTTCACCGTCGAGATTCACGAGGTTGGTGAATACTTCCATGGCGTACATGACATGGTCACCGACCATGTATCCAACCATGTCGATTCCCTGTCCTTGCATTTGGGCCATGAACATTTCACGCGGAATGGCTTGCTCGAAGGCACCGAACACTTCTGCGGGGAAACGGGGATCCTGGTTGAACATGCACAGAAGACCGTCGACTACGAAGCAGTCGGGGGTTCCGGTGACAATGTTGCCATCACCATCCAGATGGGAAGGGGTTCCCGGAGCAACGAAGCTGACTTCACCGGCAGCGGTGTTCTCAGCAAGCTCGTACACGTTGATCAGGTCCGGAATCAGGTACTCGGCACCGTCCTGAGGATCGATGTAGACGTGACCGGCACTCTTGTAAACGCCAGCGGTCTGTCTCGGGTAAATGTAGGTCGTAGTGCCATCCTCATTTTCGATGATTCCGTTACGTGCACGGAAGTCGGGAGGAAGAACAGCCTCAACGCCCGGAAGATTCAGGGCATTTTCAACCAAAGAGAAGTGGTTGGCTGCGATCTTTTCAATCGTATTGGCAACATCGCGATGGTTACGAGTGGTCACACCCTCGAATCCAGTAGCCATGAAAGCTTCCTGGGTTGAGAAGAGGGAGCGAGTCGCACCGGAGCGAAGCGGTCCACCGGTACCATTGGTCATACCGGAGACCAGAGCCAGATTCACACCACCAAAATCGAGGTATGGAGAACCCGGCATGGCGTTAATGTCAGCCATGCGGTCAAACTGGTCGGTGGCAATCGGGGCATGGGTCAGCTCACCATTGAGGCCGAGCTCAATCATTTCGGTGGCTTCGAATGCGTAAGGTGCACCGTCGATCTCCAGGGGAATCGTCACAACCTTACCCACAGCAGTACAGGTCCAGGCATCGAGATCGATATCCCAGGTAGGACCTTCGGTGTTGTAGAAGCGAAGAGCCGGATCACGCTGCAGCATGCGCTCAGTGTCATCAGCGGTTCCCCAGACTCCGTCAGCACCGGGGTGCTTGATTTTTGCAGTTTGAGCCAATACAGGGCTTGTAAACAGAACGGCAAGTAATACTGCCGACACTCTAAAAAGGTTGCTCATAGGTATAACCCTCTCGCAAATATGTCAGCCGCCCAATCCTGTTCGGGCCGTCCTGACGAAATGGAATAAACACACACCAGCAAACAAAGGGTTGAAGGCTCTTCAAAAAGAACCTGTGTCCTCTTCACGAAATGTGAAGGATGAACAGGATTCCCGCCTTGGAGATCCTCAACACCAGCAACATTACAGTTGTTATGGCCTGTGCACTAACAAAAGTTTTTGTAATAGAACAATCGGGACAATACCGAGAATCGTTGTAAAACGGGCCTACGGGCCCTAATCTGGATCTGGATATCAATGGCGAAAGGATTAGGCCACCAGAGTCTTCCCGTTGTAGATAACAGGCGAGGGTGCCTGGGGAATACAATGGCATATACATCGTCCGGTTGTCCAAAGGCGTCCCAAAAGAATGTTAATACACTTTGGAAGGGTAACAGACGTTAGTCAGGTATGACATTTCTGACGATTTCAAGGGCAGCGATGGCTGGAGCTGTGTTGGAAATTTCTGCTTAACCTGGGCGGCTTACCCTCTGGTTCCAGTCGTTGGCCACTTGCCGCAGATCGATTTCAACGGGCTGAGAATCTGGGTCTCCTGAGAAGAATGCAGACTCTATTGTTCGGATGTCATCCTGAAGCTGTTTGATCAGGGCTTCGTCTTCGATTGATTTTGAGTTCTCGATTTTTTGCAAGTACTGCAAAAGGCTCAAGCCGCTGAGGGTTTCGGGAATCTTCCATGGGTCGATGTGCTCTGCGGTCTCTGGACTGCTTCTCAAAAGTCTGAAGCCGAGCAAGAGTGCAATCAAACCTGCAGCGATCTGCCACACCTCGAGCCCACTGGATTTAGCCAAAGATAATTCTGCGCTGGGTGACTCCAGTGTGACGATGTCAAAGTCCGTGTATTGCTTGCAGACCCGGTCACTCCCTTCGGCAACTTCCGGAAACTGAAAAACAGTGGCGCCTGTGGAGGTGAGGTCTCTTTGGAATCGCAGTGTCCAGGATCTCTCTGTTTTGGCAACGATCGGAGTCGCCATTGGATTGGACGCGATCAGTTCATCGTGCATCTCGGTGATGTTAAGACCGTTATCGAGAAAGCCATCGACCTCTGCGAGTTGGAACCCTGAATCCGCAAACGCTTTTTTCCAATTGGGGACCAGTTGATTCAATGGAGGCAGAACCCCAAGACCATCAGCAAGAATCTCCATTCCCAGAGTTCCATTTTCCAATTCACGATCATCGAGGGTGAGCTCGACTTTTGCTGTGCCATGTTTGGGTCGTGGAGTGCTATTGGTGGAGGCGACGATGGGGATCACGGGTGTGACTACCGGGATTCTTACGGATCCGTTGGTACCATCTTCAAAATCCAGATCGATGCGCACTTCAGGGATGAGGTCTACCGAGGCGTCCTTCGCTTTCATGATCACATAGGCGAAGGACTTTTCCATCCAGCCGGGACGGTTGAAGGAGAAGGGCTTGAAGTCTGGGTCGTTGAATTGAATGGCGACGATTTCGAAGTGCTCGGAGAACGCTTCACGAATTCGGCTTTCCAGATCGTCTTTATAGTCCATCGGTTGCTGGGCGAGGGGCGTGTACACCTGATTATGAAGGTAAATGTCAAAGCCCTTGGATTCACGCTCCAGGGCATCGGTGTAACGCAGTGACAAGTGAAGCCCGAATGGGTCCGTTCCGACATCGGTGCCACCGTCGACCTTGCAATGGAATTCGACTTCCGCTTCAAGGTCTTCATACAGCATCGCCAATCTGCGGGTCCCCATTCCTGCGGGGTGATCCTCAATGATGCGCATGGCGTGGCGAACAAATCTTGACCGGAGATCTGCGGGAACGTTTCCAATGGCAGATTCGACTCCTGCGGAGAACTGTTCGAGATGGGCAGACTTCTTCAGAGAGTCGAGTTCATTGAAGATCTCCAAAATTCTCATGACCTGATCATTCTCCGGTCGCGTGGTCACCGTCAGAAAACTCAGCTCACTTGCGCCGAGGGCGGTAGTAAACCACTGAAGGTAGAGACTGGTGTCAATGGGCTGACTGCCCGAGAGCACCTGATTCATGTACAGGTTGCTGGCTTCACGATAGTTGGAGAATGCGGCCTCCCTTTGGGGAATGTAGCGCTCCAGATCCGGGTCGAGTTCACGCCAGTATTCTCCCAGATCAAAATAGAGGTTTGCGCTGACCACGCGGGCTTCCCATGATTCGGGATCCTGAGTGAAGGCCGATTCGAGAAGGGTCTGACCGAGAGAGTAGCCCCGCTCCACCTCTTGTTGAATTTCCCTGGTGGTTCTGCGGGTTCCGGCTGACTTTTGAACATTGGGATCACGCCAGTTTCGCTGGAGTCGCTTCCAAAGACTGCGGGCGATCTCGATGGAAATCTGCGGATCCAGTTCGGCGACGGGGCCGAAGATCTTCTCGATATCCTCAACTCGATACACTTCGGCGCGGCTGTGGCTGACCGTGAAGGCATTGACCAATCCGGGCCAATCCAGATCCTTGAGGCCGAGGTTCTTGAACTCCACGAGAACGTCAGCCAACTGTCTCAGGCTTCTTCTTTGTTTGGAGCGGGTAAGCGGAGCACTCGGTTGTCCGCCCATCATTCCCGGATAGTAGAAAACCCCCGAAGAGGTCACCGTCCTTCTCTCAAAATAGTTTTCGTCTGGACGGTTGGGATCGAGGTTTTGTGACCAGGATTGGATCAGCGCTGCCGAAAGGGAGTCTGCATCCATGGCTTCGTCGGAGCAGCTGTGACGAACGAAGGCGAGGGCATTTTTGGGGTCGTCCTGAGTCGCCAGGATCCGAATCGATTTTTCAGCCAACGGCTGGCGAATCTCAGGTGACACTTCAGGGAGCCAGGTGGCGGTCGGGGCTATTCGGGAGAGATCGGCGGTTTCAATCCACGAGTTTCTGCGCCCTGACTTGTTGAGACTGCGATCCATTTCCATGACAAAGACCCGGGCAATGTCATCCATTAATGCTCTTCGAAGGTCATTGTTGTTGGCGTCCTTCAGCAAAGCGGTTGTCAACTCACTGAGAGAGTCGAGAACATTCAGGAGTTCGAGAGGATTGATATTCCTCGCCTTGGCCAGCTGTGCATGCCGGTGAAGCAGTTCCAGAACCAACAATCGGCCAGGATTGTTGTTTGTGAATGCGCTGCCGTACCACTCCTCTTTCCACTCAGCGGGCATCATGATGATGAGTTCCGCAAATTTTTCCAAAGCACGAGCGCGTTGTCTCGATTCCACTTCTGAATCCGGAAACAGACCAAGAAGCAAATCAGCGGCAACAATCAGGGAATTCCTGCGTTCCAACTCCGGGGTTTCAGAATCCATCGCCACTGCCACATTGTAGATAGCATGGCGAACTCTCAGCTCAGCAGGAGCCTCTCCGTTTGCAGGAAGGGGATCCATAAAGTCCACAGTTTCCTTATGCAGGCCCGCTTCAATCAGCAGGTCGCAAGCAAGTCCCCTGCCAGTGGGATTGATGCCACCGATGAATGGGAGGCCTTCCGAGAGCTTCTTGACCAGGTGAGAGACGTTGCCACGGGCTTGTGATTTTCTCAGCAACTGGCCGAGGTGACTCAGAGTGTCCTTGTTTGGAAGTTGGGTTCGGAGAGAGAGCAGCATCAGGACGTCACCCGGTGTCACGGATTCATCCCTTGCCGCGAGGTGTCCAATCACCTGATCAAAACAGGATTCACAGTCCGCTTCTGCGGAAATCATGGAGGCGACACCCTGCCAGTCAGAGGCCGTGATTAATTGGGTCAGATAGGCGATTTTTTCGCCAACCTCTGCGTCTTCAGTGGGCTTTACGGGAGGATCGAGAAGCATCTTCTGTCTCGCCTGGATCACCTTGTCGACAGTTTTGGGGGGGAGGCTCATTTGGGCGACGGCATCCTTGAACGATTGTGCATCGGCGGAAGCGGATTCTGCCTCTGATTTGGCTTCCATCACAACAGCCGGATCCTCGGCCATCATTAATACTTCGCCATCTTCACCAAGGATGAGGTTGGGGGGAATGGGAACACCGGGGGCAATTATCACAGGGGCGGCCACACCCCGGACCGGCTGTACCGGTTGCAATCGGATGGCTCCGCCACATTGGGCAGGCAGGTCTGCAGAAGTGAGAATGCAGGAAGCAACGACAGAAGCGAAGGTCAGGTGGAATCGCAGATTTGCCATCATGAGAATTCTTTCTGCAGAGGGATCCGGGGGGTCTTGACTTTCAAGGCGATGAATCATTCGTTGAAAGAAAAGAGATAAATCATCATCGCTGACATTAGTGACCGATGCAACAAAAGACCCCTTCAACCGGAGTGGTTGAAGGGGTCAATGCTGATTCAAAATCTGTGATCCTTGATCAGGATCCGCCACCCGTAGCACGTGCTCTGGAAGCACCGACGTTGTTGGCTTTGCCGCGACTGTCACTGATATTGGGTTTGCCGTTTTTGCCCTTCGAACCGAGGAGCCCAGAACCCTGTCAGCAACCCCCTGGCAGAGGCAATGCCTTGAGTTCTGCCAGATCCATGCGCTCAAGCCAGATCACCGACTCGACGTTCTTTTTCAGATCGGCGGCATTGGCGAGATTCTTCTTTTCCGCTTCTTCGGCGAGAAGTCGGAAGTGTTGGCGAGCCTTTTCTGCTTCCGGTTTCCAGACTTCTGGCTTGGCCCCTTCGAGTCGAAGTTTCCAGGTAGCGAAGTATTGGGCCGCAGCGATGCGGGCTCGGGCATCGTCGGCCAGATCCGGCTGCTCTGTTGCCGCTTCATTCATGACTTCTTCCATCGCCGTAATGCCGGCCCAGGTATTGCCACTCATGAAATCGGCGTGACTGGTCTGAAGACGCAACCACAGGATCGCTTCCATATCGTCGTCGGGAACATCGGCCAGAGCTTGCTGGTAGAGTTCGACCGCTTTCTTCCAGTCCTCGGCTTCAGAGGAGAGTCTGGCTTCTTCCACGATGGAAGAGAGACGGGTGCGGGCTTGCAGATCTTGCCCGGGCCCAAACCACCAGATCGCCACGAGAACGGGAATCACCGCCCACAGCGTCCACAGGGTTTTTCTACGATCCATGACGTGTCCTTTCGGAAGTGCACGTGTACTTCCCTCATGATAGCAGGGATCACGGCATCATTCGACGTTACTTGCTGGCCTGACCTGTCATCACTGCAGATCGACTGCGTGGGCTTCTACGGCCAAATTGAGCCAGGAGAAGCGGAAGCAGGGCAAGAATCCCTGTACCGATTCCGGTTCCGGCAACGCAGAGATCTCGCAATAGCGTCTGGTCTTCGACACTGGGTACCGCCATCGCCAGATTGCGTACCACTTCAGTGGGAAGGTGTTTGGTATTGGCATCGTGATAGAGACCCCCGAGGCGGACTGCCAGTCTTTGCAGGGCCTGAATGTTCTGCCGCGAAGTGCGTCCTGCCACGGATGATCCTTTGTGAGGGTCTCCAACACCGAGAACGAGCACATCGGAAATCGAGAGTGGCAGTCTTGCCGGGAGTGATCCGCCGACCGTATCCCCATCGGAAACGACGATCAGGGTTGTGCTGCCCTTCGGCCACGCCTTGGCAAAGGAGAGTGCCTTTTCGACTCCCTGCTGGAGCTGGGTGCTTCCCGCTTCAAAGGCAAACTCCATCGGCAATCCATTGAGCACATTGTTGACGACGTTGATGTCGAAGGATTCGAGAACCACCGGAAAGGCATCGGTGTAGAAAGCGACGACCGACACACGCGTCCGTGACATATCGAGACGCTGGAAGACCGCTTCCAGAACTTCCGAAGCCCGGGTACCACGACGGATGTTTCTCTCTGGTCCCGAATCTTCCAGGTACATGCTGGGGGAAACGTCGAGTGCAATCAGCAGGTGTTGCGAGGGTTCCTGGGTCGGGTCGATCTCCGGGGGTTTGGATTCCAGATGCGCCAACACCCATAGGGAGAAGCCGAGAATCAGCGCTGCTGCAGTTCGCAGGAAAGGAACGAGAGCGGTCCAGCCACGGGGTCCCTCGGGGCCGAAGGACAGCGCACGTGTTTCTTGAATCCGCCGCTGGTGCAGCCATTCTCCGAGACCTGCCACGAACGCACACAGGAGGCCAACGATGGTCGCCTGATGGATCAACGCCTGAATGGGATCGGTCTCTACCATGGTGTGATCCTCCAGCGCAGGAAGAGAAGCAGGTGGACACCCAGCAGTGCGATACCGCTCCAGGCAAAGGGTGAGAAGTCCTCGATGGGTCGTGCACCGGCCGGTTTCAACTTGGCGGGTTCCATTTCATCGATGTGAGCGAAAACCCGTTCGAGTCCGGCAGTGTCTGAAACCGCAAAGACTTCACCCTGTGTCTGCGAGACCACTTCGTAGAGTTGACCCGGTGCGGCTCCATCACCAATGAAGATCGCATAGAGGGCCACATTGTATTCGGAAAGCTCCTGGCCGATCTGGCGTGCGGCTCCACCGCCAAGGTCGGATGAGAAACCGTCAGAAACGAGAACGATCAGTCGGTCCCCTTCTTCCACCTGAGAAAGCGTGGCCAGGCATGATTCCAGCGCAAGACCGATGCGTGTCGAACCCATATGCGGGGGGAGTCTTTGCGGATCGATGAAAGGAGCGGCCAACGAAATCGCTGAGAGGTCCCGGGTGAGGGGGGTCCAGCGAATCGTCTCTCCACCGAAGATGGTCAGGCCACAGGCATCGCCCTCGCGCATCTTGCAAAAGTACTGGATGCTTTCAACTGCTGCTTCACTGCGCAGTTTTCCATCGGACATGTCGACTCCCATGGAGCCGGAGACGTCGAGGCAGATTTCGATATTGGAGATTTCCCGTTTCTTTTCCGGTTCACCCATGAACTGGGGACCGGCGACCACAGCGATGCCGATGAAGAGCAAAAGACAGGGAAGTGCATTGCTGAGCCAAAGAAACTTGCCGAGGAAGAAACGGTTGGTGTGTTCCCGATAATCGACGGGAATCGCAACCTTCTGGCCTTCTCTGAAAGATTCCCAAAGCAGGAGAAAGACCGGCACCAGCCAGAAGACCAGGACCCAGGGATGCATGAAGCTCACTCGGGGACCACCTTGTCTGCAGGCATGCTCTTGTAGGGTTGAAGCAGGGCTTCCACCTCTTCGGTGTTGGTCGCGGTTTCTTTGCCAGAATGCAGCCAGCGTTCGACGGTGACGATTAACTCACCGGCCATCTCGTGCTGGCGCATCGCCTGCAGGGCTTCTGCATGACGAAAAGATCCGAGATTCAAATCGTCACGCCAAAATGCGAGGAGCAGGCGTTCGAGGGCTGCCTTGCCTTCCGAGTCCAGGTCTCCTGCCAGAGCCTGATCCACGTAGGGTCGGAGTTTGTCGGCAATGGTCAGCACCACCTCCACAACCGGCGCAGGTGGGGGAGGTCTCATCCAGCGCAGGATCCCGAGAATCAGCAGCGGCAGCACCAGCCAGAATCCAGCCACTCCCCACAGAACCCATGCAGGGAAATCGATGACCGGTGAAAGGGTTCCGGGGAGGTTGGCCAGATTGCCTTCGTGATCCGATCCCAGAAGTGAGTCCGCGTTCACCACCATCGGTGGAAGTTCCGCAGGGCGGTTTTCCCCATGGCGAAAGAAGACGGAGAGATCATGGTTACCGGGGAGCAGTGCCAGCCAGCGGATATCGTATTTGGAAGAACCTTCACCCGAGCCACCCTGGTTCACCTGGGCGATACGCACCAAGACAGGAGAATCCTCCGGGATCGGAGCCACTTCCAGCGGATCTCCCGCCCAGTCGAAATGAAAATGTCCCTCGATGCCGACACTGCTTTGCGAGAGCGGTTCCTGGGCAAGAAGTGATGAACCCCAAAGAAAGAAAACACACAGCAGAGTGATCTGCCGAAGGCAGGGAATACCGCTACTCAACCTTGCCCCCTGTCACTGAGAAACCTTCGAACAGGGGAAATGAAATCCTGATCGGTTTTCAGCAAGAGGTGATCGATACCGCCCTCGGCGAGTTCACCCCTGCGGCCCTTCTCGGGGTCGATTCCCCATTGGGTTCGGGGGCTGCCCAGAAAAGAGCGGCCCGTTTCCGCTTCTGTTCCGCGGTAGAACCCTCCGCGATTCAGCCCGCTTTCGACCGGATCCTGAAACTCCAGCACTGCCACATCGTGACCCTGGGAGAGCCTCCGACAGGCATCGATGGCATCGGGGTCGTGGAGATCGGAGAGAACGAAAACGACGGATCGTTGAAGAGTGGTGGCCCGGACCCAGTCGAGGGCTTCGCCGAGACGGGTTTTTTCCTCAAGATCCGGATGTCTCAGAGCCTCGATGGATTGTTGCAGGGCACCACGAGAGAGACTCGTTTGCGAGGGGAGTTGTCTGGTTCCACCCCCGATCAGGCGAGTCGGGCTCATTCGCCTTTGGGCGACCATGCCGATGGCCGCCGCAATCCACGTGGCTTGCGCGTATTTGGAAAGTGGTCCCGAGCTGGTGACCATCGAACCGGAGGTGTCGACCACCACCTGCACCGGAACCCTTTTCAGAGTGTCATATTCCTTGACGTAGGGAGTGCCGGTGCGGGCACTGATTTTCCAATCCAGAGATGCGATGGAGTCCCCGGGTTCGTACGGTCTCGATTGGGCATATTCGAGCCCGCTGCCCACAAAGATGCTTTCGTCGGCACCATGGGCCAGATCGTTGGCGAGCTTTCGCACGACCATTTCAAACTCGTGGTGACCCAACGCCTCCGGGGGAGGCAGGGAGACTCCGGTTCCCATTTCCAATCCCTTTCTCAGGCCAGCTGGTCCAGGATTTCAGCGAGAACATCCGCATCATTGCGTCCACGTGCGACCGCTTCGTATGAGAGGCGGATCCGGTGCAGCAGAATATCTTCAGCAAGAGCAAAGATGTCTTCCGGCACGACGTAGTCGCGACCATGCAGGAAAGCACGTGCCCGGGAAGCGGTCACGAGAGAGATTCCGGCACGGGGTGAGCCACCCAGTTCGATATCAGGATGATTGCGTGTCTTGTTGACGAGATCGACACAATGACGCACGAAGACATCGCTGACATGCACCTCGAGAACTTTTTCCATGGCCGCAGTCAAGTCGGTCACTCCCAGGGGAGCACTTTTGTCGATGGCATCGAAGGCAGACATCGGCATGGCTCCACCGTCTTCGGAGCGGCGAAGCTTCAGATTCAGCGCCCGCTTCAGAACTTCCGATTCGTCATCGGCCTCCAGGTAGGTGAGGCGATGGCGCATCAGGAAACGGTCCAGCTGCGCCTCGGGCAGCTCAAAGGTTCCCGCCTGTTCCACAGGGTTCTGGGTGGCGATGACCAGAAACGGGCTCGGAAGAGAGTAGGTGCTCTCCCCGATGGTGACTTTCCGTTCCTGCATCGCTTCGAGAAGTGCGGACTGCACTTTCGGCGATGCACGGTTGATCTCATCGGCAAGGAGCAGGTTGGTAAAGATGGGGCCTTTGTGTGTCCGGAACTCGCCACTGTCCTTGTCGAGGATCTCGGATCCGACGATATCGGAAGGCAATAGGTCGATGGTGAACTGCACCCGTCCGAATTGGAGTTCGATGGCGTGGGCGAGGGACTGGACCAGAAGAGTTTTGGCAGTTCCCGGAACCCCCTCCAGCAACAGGTGTCCTCCGGTGAGCAGTGAAATCAGCCCGCGTTCGAGAACAACGTCCTGACCGACCACTGTTTTGCGGACATGCTCACGGACTTTATCTGCGAAGGGAGATGGGGCGGTTTGGGTGTTTTCGGGTGCCGGCAAAGGGAAACCCTTTCGTGTGGGGTTCAGGGGCAAGGCACATCCCGGTTATGCAGAAAGGTTCTGCAGCAAGAGGTACCCAGGGCTATCCATTTCCATTTTTGCGATGGAAGCGGATCGAGTCGGTACTGTAAATCGCCAGAGCCACCAGAATCAAGGTGAGAGGGATCCACTTTGTTCCCGGATTCTCTCCGATGTAGAAGATGGCGACCATCAACTGTGCAGTAGGGGCGATGTATTGCATCAGGCCTACCGTGGTTAACTGCAACTTTTTTGCGGCCCGTGCAAAAAGCCAGAGAGGTACCACTGTCACAAAACCACCAACCAGCAAACCAAATGTGATCTCATTTGATTTCATGAAGAATGTTGTGCCCTCATGGGTCAAATAGGTTTGCAAGAACAACATTGGCAGGAAAAGCAGAATCATCTCCACTGCCAGTCCGACTTCTGCGGAGGCTTTCACCTGTTTGCGAATCAAACCGTATAGTGCGAAGGAAAATGCGAGGACCAGACTGATCCACGGTAGAGATCCTTCCAAAGCGGTGAAGATACCCACGCCTCCAGCAGCGACGACGACCGCCAGCCACTGCAAGGGGCGCAGTTTTTCATTGAGAAAGAGTGCTCCCAAACCGACGGAGACGAGAGGGTTGATGTAGTAACCCAGACTGGCTTCAGAAACCCGGGCTTCGACGACGGAATAGATAAAGGTCAGCCAGTTGCCCATGATCAGCAATGCGGAACAGAGCAACAGTCCGATCGCCTTCGGAGACCGTAATATCTCTCTCAGCTTTCCGAGCTCAGAACGCAGGGACAGGATCAGCAGAATCACCGGAAGGCCGGCAAGAACCCGCCACGCCAGCAATTCGAGCGGAGTCGCCTCGCGTACCCAGCGGAAATAAAAGGTCGTGACCATGCCCCACCACAGATAGGCACCGAGTCCTTCCAGGACCCCGGTGAGCCGTTCTTTTTCCAGTGGCTGAGGCGAGTTATCTTTCATGTTGCTGACATCCTCGCATCGTCCGTGGGCGTTGTCACTGAAAGCAGGAAGATGGCCCCCGATCATTTTTGTCTTCTGGTTGCGATTTGGGAGTTTCTCTTCGGTGCCTCATTACTGGTTCAACGGCAGGATTTTTTGAGCCGGGTAGAACGTTTCACTCAGGATACCCCCAAAGTTCGCTGGTTGATGTCAGCATGGCTGCTCATCGGAGCGTTGGCGGTCAAGGAAAACCCCTACCCTGCGGCTGACTTGCTCGGTGTTTTAAGCATTCTGGCGTGGGTGACGATGATCAAGTGTGCGATGGGAGTTCTCTGGACTGCAGGATTGATTCAAATGTCCCTGAGATTCTTGAGGGGAGCCCACTTGGGAATCGGGTGTCTCCAATTGCTGATCAGTGGAGCACTGTTTTACGCCTACAGTTTGCTATAATCATCCTCCCGCCCTTCGAGTTGAAATGAATCCCAATTTATTGGAGAGCGATGAAGTTATTGAAGAATTTCACATCCATCTTTCTCGTCCTCAACGCCACAGTTTTTGTGCTCGCCGGATGCGTGGCCCAATCTGTTTCAGGGACTACGGCCTCTTACAAGATTTCAATCTCGACCGAGGTAGACGAGCCGGTGGAAGGCGGAATGACGGTCGCGACGGAAGCTTTGGGACAGGTGCATTTGGGGAAGCCGGTGCTGGCGGCAGAGATTTCAGATACGAAATCGATTGTCGATGACGGCAACCTCTACAGGGATATCTCTTTTGAATCACTGGGTCCTGAAAGGATCGTCAACCTGTCACCGAGGCTCTTTCTTCAGCGTGCCGAAGTAACAGGGATGAAAGAGGAGGATATTCTCGAGGCACTCCGGAGCGATGCTCTCGCTCCCGGCAGCCCGGTTTTTCTCGTCATTGAAACCGTTGAGAAGCGGCTGGCTTTCAAATTGAAAACCACCTGTCTTGACCATCCCGATCATGTGTACATACAGACAGACCTCAAGAAGGCCAAGTGGATTGACATAGCACGCGCCACTTCCTTTGAAATTCACAGCTTGAAAGATGCGGGTGATCCCGAAGCGGTCGAATTCTCCAACATTCGTACTCCCTTGTATGACGAGGCCGGATCCCCTGTTTTGCAGGGCACATCCCTATATGCCGGAGATTCTCTCTTCACCATCACCAAAAGTGGCAAGATTGCGGGCATGCCATCCTGGTTCAAAATCATTCGGGAAGGGAAAGATCTGGGTCTCTCTGAAGAAGATCTGGAATCCCTGAGCGACCGCCACGTTTGGAAGGATCCCAACAAAACCTGTCCCTCCCTTGCTGAGATCCAGGTGATGCATGGTCGGCACATGCTCATGACGTGGAAGGAGCCCCGGGATTCAAAAGTGTATGCCAGCCGGGTAATCTTCTGGTCGAGTCCCCCGGGAATCCAGTTTGAGATGGATGAACCATGGCGCCTGGAAGAGATCAAAAGAGGGCTCCGAAATCTGGGCATCAGCGGATTGGGGTGGTCCAGTTTTGATTATATGGAGCGGGGAATTTCCATTTCCGGAGGGACACTATGAGACCTCCTCTGCAAAGGCGCCGATTGGCGATAGAATCAGAAGGTCCGGCAAGGTTGGTTGAAGACCGAAGAAAGGCTGTTTGTTGAAGCCGATTCGAAGAATTCGAGATGAAGAGGGGATCCCGGTCAGTCCGGCGCGGGTTCTTCGTGCCTATGGGGAGCGCTGCTTCCCCATGGCGGATCATCGGGATGGCCAGATCTTCTGGATTCGTCCTTTCGAACGTGCGGTCATCGATCTGGAAGAGTTTCATATCCCCGCCTCTCTCAAAAAATTACGCAACAAAAAGCCGTTTCGTCTGACGACAGATGTGGCATTTCGTGCTGTGATCGAGGCGTGTGCGGAACGCCGTGAAACGTGGATATGTCACGACATCGAAGAGCTCTATGTGCAGTTGCACGCTTTGGGCTTTGCCCATTCGATTGAAGCCTGGGATGACCGTGGTCGCCTGGTGGGTGGGGTTTATGGATTGTCGGTTGGCGGTGTCTTCGCCGGCGAAAGCATGTTTCATAAGGAAACCGGAGCGAGCAAGTTGTGCATCGTTGCTTTGGTCGAGCACCTGAGAAATCTGGGTTATGCCATTCTCGATTGCCAGCAACAGACTCCTCATATGGAACGTTTTGGTGCACAGATGATCAGCGACGAAAACTATTCGAGCCTGCTGTCGAGATCATCCCCTCCCCTTGAATGGCAAAGTCGCCCCTTCCCACAACAATGATTCAGAGATGGAAGTGGTTGTCCTGATCAGAAGGGCAGACCGTAGCGGATGCTCATATTGAATTCGCCTTCATCTGATCGACCAAGATCTGCACGGAACAGCGCCTGTCTTTCAAAAGTGAAGCGAAAGCCTACTCCGTAACTGTAGTGAACTTTTTCAGAGAAGAGTTGATCGAAGGAGTTGGCGACAGATCCCGCATCGAAGAAGAGTGCGATACCAGAACGTTCGAGGCGGATCTTTCCATAGATGGGGATCTCATTCGTAAAAATCCATGGCCGCCACTCAAACCCCGCATTCCATGCGTGTCGATCACGCCAGCGGCCACCAATACTTCCACGAAGATTTTGACTGCCACCGATAGAGGGTAACGCCCAGAAGGGGATTTCACCGGAAGTTCCGGAGATGCTGAGGGAAGTGGCCACCGAGTCGATCAATGGATGATCAGCGGTGGGAGTTCCACCCGAATGGAAGAGGGGAGCAACAGGGCTGACCCAGGTTCCAGAGAGAGTGGTCACCACTCCACCATCCAGTTCTTCTCCTGCGAGATCCTGGGAAGTGATGGGGCAGCCAAAGAAAGAGATGCCCACCGAGTGGCCTTCGTAGGGAAGGTGCTGGGCATCACGGGTGTCATGGCGAATCCCCGCCTGAATCCATACCGCCCCGAAATCGTCGGAGCCGGCAGCCACCTCCGGATAGGCCACAGTCATGTCCAGCGCGTCACTGACCGTTCCTGAGGCGATGTCATCGGTTTGCAGCAGGAGATTGAAGTTCCAGATCCAGTTGCCACCGGTCTTGGGTAAAGACTTCTGGATTCCCAGACCGAGTGAATTGGTCTCCCGGCTGTAAGAGGACTCCTGATCGAGAAGGGTGTCGGCACCAAATCCGAAAAAACGGCTGGTCAGGGTTTTCGACCTCTCGAGAGAGATACCAAAGAAATCACGATCCCCCTGCAGGCTGCCCCGGCCAGGGTAGTCCTGGTGAGCCAACCATTTTCTCCAGGAGAAGGCAAAGCGTTGCTGTCCCTCGGTGGTGTAGGTGATCCAGGTATTGGCGAACTGACGGCGACGCTTGTTGCCAAAATCGATATCGGTAATACCGAATCCCCCGCCCGCTCCGACATCGCTGTCAAAGAAGAAGATGGGAGAGACGAAGGAGGTCACCAACAGGCGCTTGACGAGATTTCCCTCTGGCATTCGGTCCTCAGGGATCCAGCGCCAGCGGTCGGGGTGATCGAGATTCTGCAGAAGATCTGCGGGTCGAATCTCGGCAGACCTCTCACCCTCATCCTCGTTGATTCCACTGAACATAGCGAGGATGAGAATGATAGAGGTCAATGGAGATCCTGTTCCGGGTCGAGAGGTTTACTGTCCGTGGGAGACCGGGGTCACCTGATCGAGTCTCGGGTGGGAGCTTCTGAAATCATCCGCAGAGTAGCCCTGTGCATCCATCCTTCTCAGGGTGGCTTCCAGTGCGTGAATCGCTGCGAGGATATCTCCCGTATGAGCGCTCTCCGAAATGGTGTGCATGTTGCGAATCGGGAAGCCGATGCTGGTGGCAGCGGCATCGACGGAAGCGAGCACACCCGCCATGGCATCAGTTCCGGTGTCGCGACCACAGACATCGACCTGGAAAGGAATTCCCTGGTCTTTGCACGCTTCCTGAATCATGGCATTGAGGCTGGCGGTGGCGATGGCACCCACAGAAAGGGTCATTCCGGATGACATCTTCAGGGGGGTGTAGCGGCGATCACCAATTCCCGGTGCGGCATCGTAATCATGATTGACGTCGACGCCGATGATGACGTCCGGCTTCATTTCGCCGGCGAAGACGCGGCTGCCGAAGCGGCCGATCTCTTCGTAGGCGGCGAAGGCGGCGAGGTAGCGGACATTCTTCAGCGAATCCCCGGCAGCGATCAGGCGTGCGGCTTCTTCGACGACAAAACATCCGAGACCATTGTCGAGATAGGCTCCCACAAAACTGTCGGGGCCGAAGCCACGGCGAATTGGACGGTCGAGCAGCAGGGGATCACCGGAGCGAATGCCGAGGGACTCGACCTGCTTCTTGCGATCGTCGCCACTCAACTGCAACTCCAGATAAAGCTGGTTGGCCTTGATGCCTCTTGAACCATCGCGCATGGCGGGTTCGGCAAAGTGGATTGCTCCGAGGGCTTCGACGGTTCCTCCAGTGAGGCTGCGGAAGCTGCCCGGGTTTTCGGGATCTTCACTGAAGAGAGTGACCTCGTGACCGATCAGGGTCATCGGCAGGAAGGAGTCGCTGTTGATCCAGATCTTGCCATCTTCGCCGATGCTTCTGACCTGCATGCGGATCTTGTCAGCGTGACCGATGGCCATCACCGTCAACGTTCCTTCAGGAGCGTCCGGCCAGGTGTCGAGGACGACACCGGCGTTGCCGCGGAAACGGTGTAGCTTCCAGCCTTCCGGCATGAAAGATTCGCACATCGGAGCCAGGACCCCTTCAGTCATTGCGGCCTCAAGCCCCACAGGGCTGGGTGCGGCGAGGATATCGCGCATGCGGGTGAACTGGTCTTCAGGCATGGACTGTTGCCAGGGGTGAGAGTTTTCGGACATGGGTGGCCTCCAGTCGGCAGTATTACAGGGGTCAAATGCATCAAAGAGTGTGAGGGCTGAACCAACATTCGTCTGAATTCAGCCAAATCAGCGATCCAGATCGTAACGGTTCGGGAGGTTCCCCGGCAACCCCTCCAGCAGGGGACCTTTCCAAAGGGTTGCAGATTTCGCAATAAGATCACCACAATGCCCCGTGGAACTGAATGAAGGAGAAGAATGAACGATTCATTCCCCGTCGATGGCTGGAGAAAGACATGGTTGCGGATCGTCAGCCCGTCGGGAGAAGCATGGGCAGTCCATCCTGCAGATCGCGGCGTTTGTGAGGGCCCTTTCCCCTTTGATTCACCGGTACATGTCATCACGGCATGGAACCCCCGTTCCCAACCTCTGGAATACTCAGAGAACCTTCAGCGGCATCAGCAATTGGTTGGGCAACTGAGGGCTGCTGGAGAAGAGATCTGTGAGGGAACCGGCTCCGCTGCCGATGGATCCTGGGCAGAAGAGGGAATTGCCCGGATTGGCCACAGTCTCGATTCTTCCATCCGGATCGGAATTGATTGGCAGCAGGACGCGATCTGGGAGTGGCACCCCCGGGGGTTGGCTGCGGTGGAGTGTGAAAGTGGTCGGCGACATGAGTGGGGCTGGGTGTTGGCAGCGCTGACTTCGCGGGCCCCTTTCGATGATCGGGAGGGCCTGATTCATCCCCCTGATTCGGATCCGAACCCGTCCCGACCTTGATCTGGGTCAGAACCTCGGCTATCCCGGTACCTCTTATGCAACACAGGGGAAGGGGCCCAGCGTGTCGGGGACAGTCACAGAGATTCCAGCGGATTCCTCTTCCGACGACGATCTTCCCATCGACGCCATCCGTGAGGCCGCATCCATCTTTCTGCAGGAAGTCTTTGGTTACGATTCATTCCGTGGTCCCCAGGAAAAGGTGATCGAACGGGTCGTCACCGGAAAAGATGCGCTCGTCCTGATGCCCACCGGGGGAGGCAAATCCCTCTGTTACCAAATCCCTGGATTGATTCGCGAGGGACTGACCGTCGTCGTCACTCCAACGATTTCACTGATGCAGGATCAGGTGGACGCCCTGACTCAGGCGGGTGTTAAAGCTGCAGCACTGAACTCTTCCATGGATTCGGACGATCGGCGTCGGGTGTGGGCGAAGTTGCATGCGGGAGAGATCAAGATCCTCTATCTGGCACCAGAGAGACTGTTGCTCGATGGATTCATGAGCGATCTGGAAAAATTCCGCCCGGGTCTTTTCGCCATCGATGAGGCCCACTGCATCAGCCAGTGGGGCCACGATTTCAGGGCGGAATACCAACAACTGGGTGTTCTTCGAAGAAGCTATCCGATGATTCCGGTGATCGCCCTGACGGCGACAGCGGATCCGCAAACCCTGAAGGACATCCTTCGTGTGTTGGATATGTCGGATGAGGATCTCTTTTCAACTTCCATGAATCGTCCCAATTTGCGTTATCTGGTGGAGCCGAAGGACCAGCCGAAACGACAGCTGCTCCGCTTCATCAAGGATCGTCATGCCGGCGAAGCGGGCATCATCTATTGCGGTTCACGCAAAAAGGTGGAGGACACTGCTGTCTGGTTGCGCAAGGAGGGGATCCGGGCGGTTCCCTACCATGCGGGCATGGACAATCAGCAGCGTTCACAGAATCAACAACTGTTCCAGCGCGAGGAAGGCGTCGTCGTTGTCGCAACGGTGGCTTTCGGCATGGGCATCGACAAACCCAATGTTCGCTATGTGGCTCACCTCGACATGCCGGAAAGTCCCCAGCATTACAGTCAGGAATCGGGCCGTGCCGGACGGGATGGCCTGCCCGCTGAGTGCTGGCTCTGTTACGGCTGGCAGGATGTGATGATGGCCCAGCGCCGTCTGGCGGAAGCAGAGATCGATCAGGCCCAGAAGCAGATCCGCCGCCATCAGATCGATGCGATGCTCGCCTATTGTGAAACCTCCGAGTGTCGGCGGGCGAGCCTGCTGCGCTTCTTCGGGGAAGAGGCGCACTCCTGTTCTGAATCAGATCAGACCTGTGACAATTGCTCCGGCTCGATAGAAGTCACCGATGGAACGGTACTCGCCCAGAAATTGATGTCAGCGATCTCCAAGACGGGGCAGAGATTCGGCAAAGCCCATGTGATCGATGTATTGCTGGGAAACCCCACCGAAAAAGTCACCAAATTTGGTCACGATCACTTGAGTGTCTACGGCATCGGCACCGAGCTGGATGAAGCCGGTTGGCACTCGGTGTTTCGCCAACTTGCTTCCAGAGGGATGATTCGTATCGATCTCGAAGGTCACAACGGCATCTCTCTGGATCCCCGTTGCCGAGCGGTCCTCCGGGGAGAAGAGACCTTTTCCTTCCGCAAGGATCGCCTGGTCAAAAAAGCCACCCGCAAGCGTCGCAAAAAGAAGGAGATGGGCCTCGATGCCATGGAGGCAAGCCTCTTCGAGCGACTGCGTCAGCACCGACTGGAACTGTCCCGCCAGCTGGAAGTGCCGCCCTACACCATCTTCCACGACTCCACCCTGGTGGAGATGTCTCAGCTCAAACCGCAAACCATGAGCCAGTTGGCGATGATTTCCGGCGTCGGCCAGAAAAAACTGGAAAAGTGGGGCCAGGGTTTTCTCGACGTCATCCTCGGCTGATCTGTCAGGGAGTGGCTCCCGCCCCGTATAGACCTTAGTCTGAAGAATCGTACGCCCTGGTAACCGGGAGAATCCGGTGTTGGAGGAGGCTCTGTGGAATTTGTGTGGCCCTTGATCTCGGTAGTGACCCTTCTGGTCGGCTTTTTCGTCGCCCGCAGTCTTGTTTCCAAACAGGTCGACGCGGCGCAGGAGGAAGTGGCAAGGCTCCGGGAAGAAGTCTCTGATCATCAGGCTGAGGCGGCGAGCCTCCGGGATGAAATCTCTGGTCAGCAGGCAGAAGTCATGACCGCACGGGAAAACCTGGTACGCGCCACTTCTGAAAAAGAAGCGGCCGAATCCCAGTTGCAGCAATTGCGAGAGGACCGGGAGTCTCTGAAGGAGAGCATGCAGGCGTTTTCCGCAGAGCAGATGGAAAAGAACCGC
>JAAXJX010000009.1:0-13889 GCA_012269595.1 Planctomycetia bacterium
GATCTCACAGGAGATCGGGGGCTTTTTTTTTGGTGGGTCTTTTGAGAATCCCGTGAATTCCTGATCCTTGGGGTCGGAATCTGCCTTATTCTTGGATTTGAACTCGAGGCAAATCCGACTGGAGGCCCCAATGCTGCCGATGCGTGGTTCTTTTCTCCTGACCCTGCTTCCACTACCGATACTGCTGTTGACCATCCTCGGTTGTACGGGCGGAGGTGGGAACGGCGGAAATGGGAACAAAGTGGATCTCTCAGCCGGCAAGCCCGAACTGCGAGCCCTTCATTTGAAGGGTCACGCCCTGATCAGCCAGCACCGCTTCGAGGACGCTGAAAAAGAACTGACCAACCTGATCAGCCAGACCCCCAACAGTTTCGTTCCCCTCTTTAACCTCGGTGTGGCTCAGCTCAACCAGGCTGAAAAGGGTGTCGACAAGGCCATCGTCAATTTTGAAAAGGCCCGCAGCCTTCGACCGGATCACCCGGGTGTCCCCTACAATCTCGGCATCATTCGCCGCTTCAAGGGTGAAGAAGAAGCGGCGCTGGTCGAATTTCGCAAGGCTCTCGAGCTCGCCCCCCGGGATTCGGACTGTCATTACCAGGTCGCCATCGGCCTGCTGAGAACCGGGCAACAGGAACTGGCTCTGCCCCATTTCGAAATGGCGGTGCAGCTGGACCCAACCATCCGTGGAGCGTGGAACAACCTGCAGTTGATGTGGCGTCGATCGGGCCGCATTGAAGAAGCCAACAAAGCCCTCGCCACCTTCAAGGCGCTGGAAAAAAGTGGTCAGGGCAGAGCCCACAGCACCAAGTACACGGAACAGGGAAAGATCTCGGAAGCGATCCGGGATTGGGCTGAGCCGGAACTGTCGAGAACCTCTGTCATCCCGAAACCCGGCAGTGAGTTCAGAGAAGAGCTGATCGTCCAGCTCGACTCCGGAGATCCGAATGCCCCCATGGCCCTCGTCGATTCCGACCTCGATTGCATCCCGAGCCTGTGGATCGCCGGCAAACAGGGCAGAAGCATTGGTCTCAGTGAGACTACCCACACGGTGACTCCCCTGACTGTCCTCGATAACGCTCGTACCTTCTGCGTTGGCGACGTCGACGAGGACGGTCTCATCGATCTGGTGGTCGCACAAAAGAACCGGGTCGTCATCTTCAAGGGAGATGGCTCCGAAACCCCATCCTTCACCCAAGAGATCAGTGAATTCCCTGGGGAGTTCACCTCGGTACTTCTCGCTGATATCGATATGGAATCGGATCTTGATTTGTTGCTGATCGATGCAGAGGGAGGACTGTCTCTGGCCCTGAACGAAGGCAAGAGTTTCCGTCCCATCATCGAATCGCCTGCATTGCCAGCGATGACCGGTGTCCGGGAAATCGTTGCGGTCAGGGATCTGGATGAAGATCGGGATGTCGACCTGCTGCTGCTGACCGACCAGGGATTGACCTGGATCGCCGGAGCCCCCGAATGGCAATTCGAACTGGCTCCGGAAGAGCGTCCCCTCTTCAACTCCAACGATGCGATCTTCACCCAGAACATGATGAGCCCACGCCTCGCTGATCTGGACGGAGACCTGAAAGAAGATCTGCTTTTTGTTCGGCGTGGAACCCTTCCCGCCGATGAGCCCAGAGGAGTCATCGGTTTTCTGAGCAAGCATGGTAATTATCGTTCAGAAGCCGGGGTGCCCCTCTTCAACCGCCCCACCTCAGCGGAGGGCAACTTTCAGGGACCGGTCGATTACCTGAATCCCCATCCCATTGATCTCGATCACGACGGCTGGCTCGATCCGGTCGGAACCTATGACACGGGGGGATCCTTCTCTGCCGGTACGAGCCTCGAACGGGATTCTGCCCAGAACATCTTTGTGACACGCATCCCATCAGAAGTATCCGGATCGATTCTGGTCAGCGGGGATGTCGATGGAGATGGCGACATCGATCTGATCACTCTGTCGAAGCAGGGAAGCGTTGGTGCCGATGGCAGACTCGATCGCAGCCAGCCCCATGAGTTTGGGCTTCGACTTCAGCGAAACCAATTCGCCCAAAATCATCCCGGTCACCACACCTTCCGAGCCCATCTGGGCGGCCGCAGGGATGGCGATGACCGCCGCACCAACCTGTTGGGTTTTGGTACCCGTGTAGAACTTCGCAGTGGAGATCTGGCAACGGTCCGTTATCAGGAAGGGAGTCATGGGCAGAATGCCCGCGGCTTCCAGCCGCTGATCATCTCCATCGGAGAGCGGACCGCCATCGACAGTGTCACCCTCGATTGGCCAGATGGGGTTCTCCAGTCCGAGCTGGGCGTGGCTATCGATCAATGCCAGGAGATTGAAGAAATTCAGCGGAAGGCTTCTTCCTGCCCCATCCTTTTCACTTTTGCGGATGGACGCTGGAACTTCATCACCGACTTCATGGGAGGCGGCGGTCTCGGCTTCTGGATCGGCCCCGGTGAGTTTGCGCCTTCCGAGCCGACGGAAGTGGTACGGATCGCCCCGGAAAAACTGGAAGCCATCGATGGCGTCGTTCGCCTCAGCATCATGGAGCCGATGCAGGAGATCTGTTACACCGACCGCCTCCTGCTGACCGCCGTCGACCACCCTCCTGCCAGTGACTGCTATCCGGAAGAGTACTTTCCGGTTCAGGGGCCCCCTCCCTCCGGCGACCCGGTGGTCGTCGACCAGTCTCTGCGGATCTTCCCCAACAGGGTCATCGACCTCGATGGGGAACAGGATGTCTCCGCCCTTCGTGAACAGGACCGCACCTACATTGGCCCCCGAGCACTGGTGCCGGAATGGGTCGGCTACTGCGCTCCCCAGTCGTGGACCTTCGAGTTTGACGAAGCGCCTAATGTTGCCAGTCAACGTACCGCCCTCTTCCTCGATGGCTGGGTGGAGTATCCGTATTCCCGGGTCAACTTTGCCGCATGGCAAGGTGAGCAACGCCTCTCAGCACCGACCATCTCATGGCGCAGGGATGAAGATTCGGAGTGGCAACTGATCGGCAAGGAGTTTGGATATCCGGCGGGGATGCCGAAGACGATGGTCCTCGATGTCACCGAGGCGGTCGCGCAAGGCGCACGTCACTTCCGCTTCGAATCGAATCTGGAACTTTACTGGGATCAGGTTTTCCTGGCTCCCATCGCAGATCCTGCGGTCACCACCGAGCTGGCGCTGAAGTCGGCGATCCTGCGGGATGGTGGTTACCCCCGGGAATACAGCGACGACGGCAAGAAGCCGAATACCTATCACTACGAAGAACGGGAACCCACCCTGGACTACCGGGCGATGGAGTACGGCAAGGTCACCCGCCATGGACGAGTGGATGAACTCCTGCTCGAAGCGGATGACCGCTTCGTCATCCTTGGGGGTGGCGATGAACTCCTCGTCGAGTTCGACGCCTCGAAACTTCCGGCACTCAAGCCGGGTTGGAAACGAACGTGGATGCTCGACACCTTCGGCTGGTGCAAGGATCTCGATCCGCTTACCGCTGAAAGAGCCGGAGTGGGACCATTGCCCTTCATGAATATGAGTGGCTATCCGCCGAAAGCGGATGACCCGGCACCGGATCGCCTCGATTACGAAAAGACCTGGAACACCCGCTCCGACTAGGGCTGGAACTGACAGGGACTGTTCAGGCAATCGAGGTCAGTGGTCGGATCTGCTCCGCAATCGGGGAAGGGGGCTGCCGGGGCGGCCCCCTCACTGAAGAGATAACTCAGCAGTGAAACCACATCCGACAACTGGATCAGACCATCGTCATCGATATCACCAGCCGCAAGACACGCCAGCTGGTTGACCCCTCTTGCCACGTACACGCCGATCCGTATTGGATCGGAGATGTCGAGAGTGCCATCTCCGTTGGCATCACCACGAACAAAACTGGGACCCGGTGGAGGAGGCGGCTCCTCAAACACCGTAATGATTCCGGAGAATGGCACCAGAAATTGATCCTGACCGATAACGCTGACCACCAGAAGAATCTGTGGATCCCCGAGCTGGTCTGAAAAATCGACCGCGATCTCGGCACCAGGAGTGGCACTGGGCAAACAGTCAAAGGTGATGGCTGTGATCTCCTGCTGAATCCCTGCCGGTATCGTGACGATCGGGAAACTCAGTGACAAAATGCAGGCAACCGTTAATCCGTTACCCGTCACCGGAACCGATGCGGGCATCAGATCGACAAAGAAAAAGTCGGGACCTGCCGGGCCGGTCGCATCCAGAACAGCAGAACCGACTTCCGCAGCGAGAGGATCGATGTCATTGGAGTCGTAGACGAGACCGAATGAATAGGCTTCCACGTCTTCCGGATGATCCAGAGTGATAAAGGTTTCTCCTGTGGTTCCCGGCTCGACCACAGTGGAACTGGCCTCGATGATGTAATCGTCCGCTCCGCCCGCATGAACCGGCGAAACCATCAATAACACCACGGCCGGTAATCCCAAGGCGCAGGCAAACTTGAGGGCAGTTTTGAATACAGTGCTCATGACTAGGGCCCCTCACAATCGATGTTGTCGGGGGTCGGGTCGAGTCCTTCTGCAGGGAAGGGCTCGGGGATCGTCAGGTTGCCGGCGAGTGCCTGCACCAGAAAACTGACGTCACTGACCGTGATGGTTCCACTGTCGTTGACGTCCAGGCGGTCAGCACACTCAGTACTGATCGGTGATCCTGCGAAGTGTCCCGAGAGCAGATTGAGATCGTCTTCATCCACATCGAGATCAAGATCCAGATCTCCACGGACAAAGAGTGCCGGTCCGACCGGATCAGCGTTGGGGTTCCCCGGAGTCGGGGCGGAGAGCACTTCGACGACGCTGTCTCCATCCGGGAATCTGCCCGCACTCTGATCAGAGACGAGGTCATCGGCATTAAAGCTGAAGAAATCGCTCGACTGATTCAAGACCCAGATCTGGTCACCAGTGAGTTCAGGCATGAAATCGATGTGGAGATCGTCAGGGTTTCCGTCCCCCCCAAAGAAAAGCACCAGAAATTCTCCGGGTTGCAGGATCGTCTCCTGGAACTGACAGGGGAACACCCACTTCTGATTATCCGCGAGTGAATCAGAGAAGTACGCCCCGGCAAGATCCATCGCCTCCGGGCCCGGATTATAAAACTCGACCCATGGGAAAAAGGTCCCGTTGGAGTCGGGGAGAGTGGTGACGTTGTCGACCATCGCCTCATTGATCCGAATCGACAGTTCTGCCGCTGGCGGTTGCGGGCAGGGATCCCCCGGGCCAGGTTGTTTGGGATCGGTATCGCCGGTGACGCTGTTACTGCTGCTGTCACTGCAGCCGGCGAGAATCAGGAGCGCCATGCTCAGCATCAGGGCAAAAATATTTTGGCTGGTGAGATTCATCCGTCATTCCCCCTTGCCCGGAAATACGACTCTCTGAACAGAAAATCGTTCACCGGGATCACTCTTTGGACAGAGGGTAGATTACCGGGCGATACGGTGGCAGGACAACCGACAACCCGGTTTTTGACTCTTGGGAGGTCAGAATTCGCCAATCAGGCGAATCTGCGGTGGGTTCCCCTCGGGACTTCGGGGTCCTCTCCACGCTCGATCCGCTCCCCACGGATCTTCTCGGAGTAGGCCTCGTAGGATCCCTCGAAGAAACGCCCACCCCCTTCGCCATCAAGGGCGAGG
This sequence comes from Planctomycetia bacterium, assembly GCA_012269595.1. Classification (GTDB taxonomy): domain Bacteria; phylum Planctomycetota; class UBA8108; order UBA1146; family UBA1146; genus UBA12191. The sequence continues at coordinate 5,643 of JAAXJX010000009.1, forward strand.
ATGTTGGTCGCCACACGATCCAGGAAGTAGCGGTCGTGGCTGACGACGATGGCGCACCCGGGGAAAGCTTCCAGAGCCTCCTCCAGCAATCGCAGAGTCGGAATATCGAGGTCGTTGGTCGGTTCGTCGAGAATGACCAGGTTTCCACCGCGACGCAGCATCTTGGCCATTTGCACACGGTTGCGCTGACCTCCGGAACAATCGCCGACCTTCTTCTCCTGCTCTTCTCCGGTGAATCCGAAGCGGGCAACATAAGCGCGACTGGCGATCTCCACCTTGCCCACCTGGAAGACGTCGTAGCCTTCGGAGATGTTCTGGTAGATGGTCTTGTCGTTGTCCAATTCCTGACGACTCTGATCGGCGAAGCACAGTTCCACCGTCGAACCCAGAGTGACCGTTCCCGAATCGGGCTCGATCTGGTCCGCGATCAGGCGCATGAGAGTGGTTTTTCCGGCGCCGTTCGGACCGATGACTCCCACGATGGCTCCCGGGCGTAACTCAAAAGTCAAATCATCGAAGAGGGTGCGACCATCGTAGGACTTGGTCATGCCCCGAACTTCCAGAACCTTATCGCCCAATTTGGTCTCACAGGGGATCGCCAGTGCCGGTACATCCTTGCGGGATTCGTAGACCTGTTCCTGCAGTTTGTGGAACGCTTCCACTCGGGCCTTGCTCTTCTTGGCGCGGGCACGTGGAGTCTGGCGGATCCATTCCAGTTCCTTGTTGAGCTGTTTGCGACGGTCGTCTTCTTGCCGCTGCTCCACTTCGAGCATCTTCGCTTTCTGCTCCAGGTACTGACTGTAGTTGCCCTCGAAAGGAGTCCCGCGGCCACGGTCGATTTCGAGCATCCAGCCCACGACATTGTCGAGGAAGTAACGGTCGTGGGTGATCAGCAGGACGGTGCCCTCGTAGTTCGCCAGATGCCGCTCCAGCCATGCAGTGGTGTCCGCATCGAGGTGGTTGGTCGGCTCGTCGAGAAGCAGGATGTCCGGGTGGGCCAACAGGGTTCTGCAAAGTGCCACCCTGCGCTTCTCACCTCCTGAAAGGTGGGTCACCGCCGCATCCCCGGGAGGACAATTGAGTGCGTGCATCGCCTGATCGATCTGACGATCGATCTCCCAGGCGTCACTGGCATCAATCTTTTCCTGCAGTTCTGCCAGGCGGTCGTAAGCCTCCTGCATATCCTTGTCGGAGAGTTCGGTCGCGAGGGACTCGGTAACCGCATTGTACTCATCCAGCAATCCGCGAACCTTGGCTGCGCCGACCTCAACATTTTCACGTACCGTCTTTGATTCGTCGAGGGCAGGTTCCTGAGGGACATAACCGATGGTCGCACCCTTGGCGAGGGTCACGGTTCCATCATAGCCGTCATCGACTCCGGCGATGATTTTCAGAAGTGTCGATTTTCCACAGCCATTGATTCCGATCAGACCGATCTTCGCACCCCGGAAAAATCCAAGGGTGATCCCCTTCAGAACATCTTTTGTTCCGTAGGATCGATGGACATCGGTTACCTGAAAGATGACTTCCTGTGAATCACTCATTTCGACACTCGTTTCACCTGGCCGGATTCAATTTGAATCAGGCCTTGCGGCTGTCCACTGCCGAGTGGATCTCGGAGTGCTCCGGAAAGCGGGACAGTTCTTTTTTGCTGAAGACCAGGTCGCCATCGACGACAACCTCGAAGACTCCGCCACCACTCTCGATGAGGCGGACTTCCACACCATATTTTTCATTCAGGTCGGCCGCCAAACTGGTGGCCTGTGGAAGGTAGTTTCACTTAACGCAGTACTCGATGCTGATATCCATCGCTGGCTTCCTTTCTTCCCGATCCCCAAAGCGGGATCGATTGAAGTTCTGTCAAAATGAGCCCGACCGACGGGTTTCCTGTAACTGAGGCTCCCACCCGGAAGGGCTGGAGTTTATGTTACGGACTGGATGACAGGTGTACCAGCAGACCGGGAAAGCAGGAGCGAGAATATGAAGGATGTCGTCGACCAACTGGCCTCGGAAAAGACCGAACACGTCGAGAAACTGATCGAATGGCTCAAAATCCCCAGCGTCTCGACTGACTCGAGCCTCAAGGGAGAAGTCCGCCGGGCGGGTCAGTGGATCGAGGAAGAGCTCTCATCCGCCGGATTTGAGACTCGACTGGATGACACGGATGGCCACCCCATCTGTCTGGCCCAATGGACAGGAGCCGAAGGCGCACCCACTCTGCTGATCTATGGCCATTACGATGTCCAGCCTCCGGAACCCCTCGATCTCTGGCGCCATGGTGCCTTTGAACCGACTCTGGAAGGGGACGATCTGGTTGCCCGTGGTGCCACCGATGACAAGGGTCAGGCTCTGGCACTCGTTCGCGGAGTGTGTGGAGTGCTTCGGTCCCGGGGCTCCTTGCCGATCAATGTCAAATTTGTGATCGAAGGAGAAGAAGAGATCGGTTCGCCGAATCTCACCGGCTATCTGGAAGCTCACAAGGATGAACTTTCTGCGGACGTCGCACTGATCGCCGATTGCTCCCAGTTCGGACCCGGCATGCCGGCGATCACCGTGGGACTGAAAGGTCTCGTCTATCTGGAGATTCATCTTCAGGGACCCAACCGCGATCTGCACTCAGGATCTTTCGGCGGTGCGGTAGAAAATCCTGCCAATGCCCTGACCCGAATTCTCGGCAGCCTGCGCGACGACAAGGGGCACATCACCATCCCCGGTTTCTACGACAAGGTTCGCGATCTCACAGAAGAGGAACGCGCAGCGATCCGCGAACTGAACTTCGATGAGGAAGGCTTTCGTGCCGACCTCGAAGTTCCCATGGTTCACGGTGAAGAAGGCTACTCCACACTCGAGAGAAAGTGGGCTCGCCCGACTCTCGATATCAATGGCCTGCTCAGTGGCTGGACCGGAGAGGGTGCCAAAACCGTTCTCCCCGCCCACGCCAGTGCGAAGATGTCGATGAGGCTGGTGCCCGATCAGGATCCGGATGAGATCGCCGATCTGGTGGTTCAGCATCTGAAGTCAATTTGCCCGGAGACTTGCACCATCGATGTTCACTGTCACCATGGCGCCAAACCGGTACTGGTTGAACAGAACAGCCCGTGGCTCGATGCCACCTCAAGGGCGGTCGAAAAGGGCTTTGGCAAAGCGCCGGTGATGATCCGCGAGGGTGGCTCTATCCCTGTGGTCAGTGATCTCAAAACCACTTTGGGAATCGACACCATTCTCCTTGGCCTCGGACTGCCCGACGACAACGCCCACTCTCCCAATGAGAAGTTTCACCTTCCCGACTACCAAAAAGGGATTGAAACGATGGCGTGGCTCCTGGATGAAATGGCATCCGTTTGAAACTGCGCCCGGCCAAAGAGAGAGGTGCTGCCAACTACGGTTGGCTGGAAGCCCGCTACACCTTCAGCTTCGGTGAGTACTACGATCCAGATTGGATGGGCTGGCGCTGCCTACGGGTCATGAACGAGGATCGCATCTCCGGGAACACCGGTTTTCCATCACACCCCCACCGGGAAATGGAAATCATTACTTTCATGCTCAAGGGCGCTCTCTCCCATGAGGATTCTGCCGGAGGCTCAGGAGTCATCCGCGAAAACGAAGTTCAGGTGATGAGTGCGGGGAGAGGCATCGTTCACAGCGAAAAAAATGCAGAGAAGGATGAAGCCCACCTTTATCAGGTGTGGTTACTCCCCGAGACGAATGGGGTAAACCCGACCTATGATCAGCGTGCTTTCCCCGAAGAAGCGCGCATAGACGACTGGCAGTTGTTGGTTTCCGGAAACACTGAAGACGATGCCCTGCATATCTGTCAAAGTGCAAAGATCTACCGCCGAATAATGACCACTGAAGAAACGGTCACCGTTCCCATCGGTGAGGGCAGGGGCCACTGGGTTCAGATTCTTCGTGGTGATTTGCAAATCAACGATCTGACCATGCAAACCAGCGACGGTGTAGGCATCGAAGAAGCCGCCGAATACACCATCACCGCAAAATCAGAATCGGAAGTACTGCTCTTCGACCTGCCCTGAGGACGATCACTTTCTCCAGGTAAACGGGAACAGCAGAATCAGAATCGCGTAGATCTCCAGCCTGCCCAGAAGCATCAGCAGCATCAGCAAGACTTTGCCGGGTGCAGGAATATCCGCATAGTTTTCCAACGGTCCCACTCCTCCGAAACCGGGGCCAATATTCCCCAGCGTCGAAAGTGTCGCTCCAAATGCGGTCAACAGCAGATCGTCTTCCAACGCACCCGAAACGACCTGAGCCGATTCAGGGTCGACACTTCCCGCAGTTTCTGACCAGCCAGGATCCAGAATCAACGCCAACAGCATCACGGAAAGCAGGAAGAGAAGCATCCACAGGGCAAGGAATCCCAGAACCCGCGAGACGATCTCCCGTTCCACGTTTTTACGGTTGAACTTGAGGGAAATGACCGCATGGGGTCGCACCAAAAGAGCGATCTCCCGCAGGCTGAACTTGATCAGCATCATGAAGCGAACCACCTTGACCCCTCCGGTGGTCGATCCCGCACATCCGCCGATCAGCATCAAAACTGCCAGCAACACCCGACAGGCATTGGGCCAATGATCAAAGTCCGCCGTCACAAACCCGCAACCTGAAAAGAGGGTCGCCACCTGAAAACTGGCAACCCTGAAGCAGTTTCCGAAAGTGGAATAGGTGTCAGGCTGGTCCAGCTTCGCCGGGAAAACACTGGTTCCATACAGAAGGCAGGCAATGAACAACATCGAGGCGAATGCGACGGTGAAGAAGAACTTGCATTCACTTTCGCTGAAAGCCCTGAACTGTCCCTGAAAGAAGAAGCGGAAGTGAAGAACAAAATTGATGGATGCGATGAGCATGAAGCAGGTCACCACCCCATCCACATAGGCACTGTTGAAATGGGCGATGCTCTGGTTGTAGGGCGAGAAACCACCGGTCGAGAGGGTGCTCAATGCCACCGTGGTGGCATCAAACCAATTCATCTCTGGCAGCAGGAGAAGCACTTCCGCCACCGTGAAGAGGGTGTAGATCCCCCACAGGTAAAGCGCTGTCTGTGTCACTCGGGGGGTCAGTTTTTCCTTGGTGGGACCGGGAACCTCGGCGCGAAACATGTGCACACTGCCTGAACCGATCAGCGGCATCACGGCCAGTGTCAAAAGCACGAACCCCATGCCCCCGAACCACTGGGTCAGGTTTCTCCAGAACAACAGTCCCGGCGTCAGCGCTTCAATATCCTGAAGAATGGTTGCACCGGTCGTCGTAAAACCACTCATCGTCTCAAAGCAGGCATCCAACAGGGATGGAATACCCGAAGGGGCATACCAGAACGGCAATGCACCGAAGAAGCTGGCGAGCAGCCAACTCATCCCCACCACCGCAAAGGCTTCCCGCGCACGTAACAGACCGATGGTTTTGTTATTGAGAACCCAAAAAACTCCACCGACCAGGAAAGTGATGACACTCGAAAGGAGAAAGGCCGGATATTCTTCCGCTGAATCGAGAGACCAGGCGACTCCCAGGGGAATCAGCATCAAGCCGGAGAGAACCAGAAGAAGCAGTCCCAGAACTGCGAAGATGGGACGAAACCTCAACGGAGGAAACCTCTCCTGCGTGTGAACAACTTTTCGATCGCCTCCACCGCTTCCGGCAAGGCGAAGATGATCACATGATCACCGGCGAGAATCTCTGTGTCCCCACCGGCAGTCCGAATCTCTTCCCCGTCTTCATTTTTTCGTTGAATGGCACCGATGATGCTCGCTTTGGGAAGTTTCAAATCGCGAATCTTCTTGCCGACCACCAACTGGTTTTCTGTCACCTCATATTCGCGGACTTCTGCTCCGGATGTTCCCACCTGAGAAATACGCACCACGTTGCCCCGGCGGATCACCCGAAGGATGTCGCTGACCGTCACCCTGCGCGGATTGATCACCTCGCCGAAGTTGGTCTGCTGGAAAACGGGCAGGAATTGATCATTTTCACTGCGCACCAGTACGCGCCGGACCCCTGCCTTGCGAATCAGCATCGCATTGGTCAGGTTGTCGGTGTCGTCGGTTCCCAGAGCGAGAAAGTAGTTCGCCTGACCGATCTCATTTTCTGTGACGAAATCCCGATCGGTGATGTTTCCATGAAGCACAAGGGTTCTGGTCAGTTGATCTGCAGCTTTTTCGGCGAGCTGACGGTCTTTTTCGACCATGACGAGAGTGCGAATTGAGCGCACCTCTTCAAGACGACGGGCCACTTCCAGACCGAGACGTGTGGCCCCAGAGATGACTACCTTGTCGACATTTTCCGTTTCCGGATGAACCAGTTCACGGAAATGTTCGAACTGGCTCTCTGGCATGAGAACGTAAATGTGGTCACCAGCGATGAGGCGGTCATCTCCCCTGGGAATCATCAGGTCATCCCCACGGAAGATGGCGACGATCAATCCCAATTTTTTCGGGTCGTGGTGTTTACGCAAATCTTTGAGAACGATGCCATCGAGAGATGACCCTTTGGAGATGACATATCCCCAAAGGAACAACTTTTCCTCAGCAAAGGTCGAGACATCAAAAGCACCTGGATGCTGAACCAGTCGCTGGATTTTTTCCGCAGTAACGGCTATCGGGTTGACGGTGGCATCTGCTCCGTACTTTTCCATCAGCTGGGAGTTTCCGGACAGTTCGGAGTTTCTCAGGCGTACCACACATTTTGCTGCGCCCAAATGCTTGGCCAGAAGACTGACGGTAATGTTGGTTTCGTCACGGTCAGTCACAGCGATGACGAGATCGGCACTGTCGACCTTTGCCTGACGAAGGACGCGCGGGCTCGCAGCGTTGCCCTGAATCGCTTGAACGTTGAGGCGGTCATCGATGCGGTGAATCAATTCTCCATCGGAGTCGATGATCGTCATCTTGTGGCTTTCGGCAGACAACCTCTCAGCGAGGTGAAAACCGACCACTCCGGCTCCGACGACGACGATGCGCATTTCAACCTCCAGGCCTCTTCGGTGAGGCGGCGACCTTTGCGACTGTGACCCCCCTGATGATAGGGAAATTCGTAAAAATCTCCACGTTTCCGGGGGGTGCTGGATCTGGGAACCGGGAAGTTTATCCTCAATCCGGGAACAGATCTCGTTACAGGGACGTCCCGGAAGGGCCAAATCGGCCCGAACCCGTCTGGAGAAAAGATGTCGAAACCGTTGAAGTCAGTCAATCAAGCCAGAGGCTCTCAATCCTGCCATAGCGGTGCTCCTCTCATTTTTGCCCCAAAACTGATTCTGCTCGGTTTTCTCGGTCTCACTTTTTTCGTGACCGATTCCAGCCCGCGGATCCATGCACAGGAATTACCGTTGCAAAATGGGTTCGCTGCCAAGGTGAATGGTGAGGTGATCACCCTTGCCGAGGTCATGCAGCTGATCAATCGACGCCTGGAGCCCAATGTCGGCCGGGTCCCCAAAGATCTTCTCGACGCTGAACGGGAAAAGCAGAAACCCATCGTTCTGCGGGAACTGATCGAACGAAAACTGATGGTTCAGCAAGCCGGACGTGAAGGCATCGTGCTGCCGGAAGATGCCGTCGACGATTACCTGCAAAGGACTGTTGACCGCTTGAGTCGGGTTGAGGGCACACGCTTTTCCATCGACGACTACCTCTTCATGTGGAAGCAACAGTTTGGGGAGAGCGAAATTCAGGTGAGAAAAAACATCGGTGAAGAAATTCTCATCTCCGAGTTACAAAAAATGAAACTGACCATTTCCACGAGTATCTCTCCGCGACAACTGCGTGAGTACTATCGTGAAAACATGAATGAATTCACCCAGGACGGATCGGTGACCTTTCGCCAACTGCTCGTTCCAGTGAATGACCAGGATCAACAGAAGATCATCAAACAGGTCGACGCAGATCTGGCCGCCAACAAGAACTTTGAAGAATTGGTGAGGCAGCTCTCCAGTGGACCCCGCTCCGATCAGGGCGGTCTTTACCAGCTCAAGCAGAGTCAGCTGGAGGACCGCTTCCCTCCGGTTCCAGAGGTGGTCAATGGCCTCGAAGTGGGTGAATACTCCGAATGGTTCCAGTGCCGTGGCTACGCCCACAAGATTCTTCTGGAGGAACGTATTCCCGGCGGCCCGCTCAACTTTGCTGAAGCACAAGGGCGCATTCGCATGACCCTGCGCAATCAACTGCAGGAAAAGAAGCGGATTCGCTTCGAGCGCGAGCTGTGGAAAAAAGCACAGGTGGAACTGTTTATCCCAGGAGTGCA
>JAAXJX010000009.1:13989-21871 GCA_012269595.1 Planctomycetia bacterium
GCTCGGGCAACTGCTTCATCTCATCGCCCACTTCAGCGTCGTGCTCGATGGAAACGACCGTCACGGCCATGTTCTGCACACCCTGCTTCATACGCATCATGTGCGGGTACTGGATTCCATCGATGGCCTTGTACTCGGAAGTCTTGACCTGAATCGGAATCTGGCCCATTGGCGATTCCACAGTCATGGCAACCTTGCGTACCAGGCCATCCTCGTCTCCGACCCAGTATTTATGGATCGCGCCATCGTTGGTTTTCAAGTCGTAGATCGTGCAGGCGATGGTATCGACGGTTTCTTCCCCCGCCTTCACTGCACTCTGATGATCCCGAGTCATCCACAGCGTGGGCTGCATCCGTGCGGAGCGCTGCAACTGGGCTCTCTCTTTGCCCTTGATCAATCTCGGGCCATTGATCGGATCGAAGGACCAGGCCACATCCCCATTGATACCCTGCTGGAACTTGCCGTAACCGGCGATCTCCATCGATTCGAAGTAGTTCCCCTGGCTATCGACGAAGTTGCTCAACTCCGCCTCGAGGCCCGCATCGACGATTTTCACCGTGGAGACCATTTTGCGATTGGCAAACTTCTCCAGAGCCTCTTTGCCACCGACCGCTTTGATCGACTTCTCCTGCAACTCGGCGAGAAGAGCTTTTCCCGCTTCGTCGGCGGCGGGTGCCTTCTTGTCAGACGCATCGCCGTCTTGTGCGGACACGGGTGCACCCAGTGCCACCATCAGAAGGAGAAGCAGGAACAGGCTGCTTTTTTCTGCAAATTTCATTTTCTAATCCTTATCCAATCAAGATCTTCCGTCACGGTCAGTTCATGCCGGACGCCATCGTTTTCAATTTTTCATCATCACCGGATTTGTGATCGGGGTCCACCCGGTTTCCCGAGGATCCAGTAAGCCGCCTTTTTCAGCGCTGGGTCACCAAACTCCCGAATTTGATCGGGGTCGACTTCAATATACTCATCCGGCTCCACACCGACCCCTTCCATCCGTTTCCCGGAAACAGACACGTAGTCAGCCATGGCGTATTGAAGAATGTCACCATTGGGAAGCTTGACGAGAACAGAAGGCAACGCCGCACCTGCAGTGGTTCGTCCGAAGAGTCGGACCCGTCCGATATCTCGCAGACCCTGGGCCATGATCTCGGAGGTCGAGGCACTGCCCTCATCGATCAACAACGCGACCGGCTTGACCCAGCCATCGAGACGGGGATTGACGGAGAAGTTCATGTCATTCGCCTTGGTCTTCATCGTTCCCAGTTCGAATCCCTCATCTTCGATCAGCCACCCCGCCAGACCACAGGCCATCAGGCCGAGTCCACCCGGATTGCCCCGGAGATCGAGGATCATCCCCTTGGCATCCCTGTGCTCCTGAATCGCATTTTCAAACCAGGGCATCACCTGCATGGGGCCCAGAAACATCCCCAGTCGCAGATAGAGAATATCGTCTTCAAGGAGGCGTTTTTCCATCTTCAGCGGAACCGGAGCGATGTTTCCAAAGCCGATTCTGGGATACTCATCCGAAGGTGGCTGAAATGTCAGGGTGACGATGCGATCCTCCTGCGCATTCCTGACCAGGTAATCGCGCTCGGTTCCCGGTTCTCCGGAACAGGCGGACTGAAGTGCCTGGATCGGAAGGTAGCGACTTCCTGACTCGCCCCACTCTTTCAGGCGCGGTGCAAGTTCGCGCTCGCCCACCTTGAGAATTTCATCTCCAAGTTGAATTCCGGCCTTCTCGGCTGCACCACCCGTCTCAAGTCGAACAACGATGGCGCGACCATCAGAGACCCTCAGGATCATTCCCGCTTCACCTTCTCTGGGACTTCCTGACAACTCCTGACTGGCGGAGTCGGGGATCACACCAAAGTGGGACATCTCCAGACTGGCGAGCAATCTGCGCATCGCCGATCGGGCTTCGTCGGCACTGTTCGCATCCTCAACCTGTTGACGACACTCTCCCTTGAGGTCTCCCCAGCACTCCTCCAGATAAGCCGGATCCCAAAAGGTCTCTTCGATCATTCGGGTCATCTCATCGAATGAGCTCAAGAAGAGCGCCTTTTGCTCCTGGGTCATCGGCTGGGATCTCCCTGGCAGTCCAAGGCAACCGGGGATCAGGATCAGCAGCGCGAATACTGCGATCAGAATGGAGCGTCGTTGGTTGGCAAACATCGGTCACCTTTCAGGGATCTCCGCTATCACTTCCTTGGTATCCTACAGGCACTGCCCTCTGGGGGGCAGATTTGAAGTGCGAATTTGTGGTTGGAGCCTCCCCCATGACGAAATACCCCGTCGAAGTCTGTATCGACCAGCCAGACCACATCCGTTTCCTGTCTCCGGAAAATTGTCAGCGGATCGAGTTGTGCTCTCACCTGGAAGAGGACGGTCTGACCCCGTCTGCAGTTGCAGTGAAATCGGTCTGTGATTCAGGGTTTGAGGTGGTGGCGATGGTGCGGCCCCGATCCGGGGATTTCGTTCACTCAGCGGAAGAGATCGAGGTCATGAAGCAGACCATTCCCGAAATGCTCGAAGCCGGCGCTTCCGGTATCGTTCTGGGTCTGCTCGATGGGCAGGGCAGGGTTCCCGAAAAGGAACTGGGGGAACTCGTCGCCCTGTGCTCCGACAAACCGGTCACCTTCCACCGGGCCTTCGATCGCAGTGTGGATCGTGCGGCGGATCTGGAGATTCTGATCGCCAGTGGCTGCCAGCGGGTGCTGACCTCCGGAGGGGGCGCTACCGCTTGGGAGGGCCGTGAAGAACTGTGCCAGCTGGTGATCCAGGCCAATTCCCGAATCGACATCATCGCTGGTGGCGGAGTGCGACCGGGACACGCGGCGGAGTTGATCTCCACCACCGGCGTTCCGTGGATTCATCTCTCGGCTCGCAGGGATTCTCCGTACCCGGATCCCGATCTGATGCGGGATTTACAGCTGGAACTGGCTTCCATCGATCGCTAACGACACCCGCAACCTCATGGTATCCTGTGATTTTCCCGGAAAGGTGCAGGCTTGGAAAAGGTCCAACCCGACAACTTCAAGTTCAGCCTGGGCGGCTTCAGTCGCACCTCCTGGCAGGTCAGCTGGGAGGGCGGGAAACTGTTGTGGCGCAAGTTCGGCCCTGAGTGGCAGGAACTGACCTGCGAGGAGATCGAACCCTCGGACGAGCAGTGGGTTGCCTTCTGGACCACGCTGGACGAGAGCCGAATCTGGAGTTGGGACGAAGCCTACTACACGGAAGCAACCCGCGCCGGAGAAGACCTCCCCGAAGATGCTTCCATCGAAGAGTTGGCAGAACTCAGCGATAACATCCTTTCCTGGGCAGTGGAAATCCTGCTCAAGGACGGACGCTACATCGATTCATCCGGCTCCAATGCCGTCCCTGGTCAAACGGCCAAGGCTCGTGCTTCCAGACAACGCCGCCGCCGGGGAGGACGCTCTCGCCGCCCACAAAAGCCTGAGGCGGAAGTACAAGAAAGCGCAGACGTCACGGCGATCATGCTCGCTGATTCCAATGCCGGAATCCCCGACAACACCTTCGACCTTTTTCTCGAAGCCCTGAAGACTCTGATTCAGGGGCGTGAATTGGGTGATGAAGAGCAGATTCCGGAAGCGGTGGAAACATCTTTCCGTGGCCGCACCGAAAAGAAACGCTCGAAGAAATCCCCGCTGGAAGTCCTCGAGGCAGAAACCGGAGAAGCAACCAGATCCCGCAAGAAGCGCCGAACTCTTCGCCGCCGCGATGGGTCAGGGAGCAGCAAATCTGAAACCACCCGTACCACCCGGAAAAGGTCGGGACGGCGTCGCAAGGGTGCCGGTCGGCCAGCCGATGGCGAAACGGTCGGTACCGAGGGTGCTGGTACAGAGGGCGTGAAGAAGAAACGCCGTCGCCGCAGACGTCGCTCTGATACGACCGCATCTTCCGCCACCGGAGAAAACAAACCTGGTGAGTCGGGTGGTGAAAACCGGTCCCCGGCACGGAGACGCCGCCGGCGCAGACCTGCCGGTTCCGGGTCCAAACCCGCCGGCTCCGGATCAACGAATGGTCCATCTGATTCCGGTGCAAGATCAGCGGGTGGAGGTTCTGCAGGTGGTCAGCCCGCAGGAGGTCAGCAGGCAGGTGGCGAAGGGGCTCCCAAAAAGAGACGCCGTCGTCGTCGCCGCAGGCCCGGAGGCAAGGGAGATTCCGCTCCTGCTTCCGGCGGTGAGTGATCGACCCTAGCGTTTTCCGAAACGGGCAGCGACCTGAATCACCCTTAACTCTCGCAAGGGATCATTGGTCTCGATGGTCAGTTTTCCGCGCAGAATCGGCTCCTTGCGATACTCCGTCAGGGTCAACAGCACCCGATAGTTCTTCCCCGGAACCACTTCCGTCACCATCACATCCAGCGTCCCCTCCGGAAACCCCTCGAGCGTGGCACCCAATACCTTGAAGTCGAGATCCGCATCGATGTTCAGGAGCTGGACCATCTTGGTCACTACTCCCTTGGAGTTTTCTCCCAATAGACGATCGGTATCGCGATTTCCAAACTGGAGCACACTGGCCGGTGAAACCTGAACTGATTCCATGTGATGGATCTCCACATACCGACCCACCACCACCGATCGCCCATCCTTGACTTCGATCATCAGATCCAGGGGATCCTTGATCACCCTTGGCTCCTCTGAAGGTGGCACCGTGATCTCGATGGAATACTCCCCATCCTTGGTCACCTCTTCAAAGTCGGTAATCTCGAACTCCCCATTCCGCGAGCGGGCACCGAGAATGTTGAATCCATAATCGGTTTTCGCCAGCAGACGAACCCGTGCTTTCTTCTCATTGCGATAGAGACCGGTGATCTTGATCGGATTGGGATCGGTTTCAAAAAGGTTGGTGATCTTGGCCGCAAAGATGAAACGGATTTTGGAGCGCTCGACGTCATTGTTTTCCAGAGTGATTCCCTTGCGGGTGTCGCCCGGCTTGACCTTCTTGCTGTCGATCTCAAATTTGACCACACCCTTTTCACCGGGCTCGAGGCTTCTGGGAAAATCGAGAATCTTCGTGCAGCTGCAACTGGGGTTGGCTCGCCAGATCTTGAGGGTGGCTGTGCCCTCATTGCTGACCTCAAACTCACGGACGATCACCTCGCCCTGCAACAGCTCTCCATAGTTGGGTTCATCCAGAGGAATGGAAATCACCGGAGCGGGAGAGCCCTGGGGATCCTGATGCGCCTGCAACGGGGAGACGTTCACCGATGCCCATCCCAAAAGACCGACAGCTATGAGAGTGATCGAGGTCCTGTGCAAGTTCAGGGTCACCCTGTTCAGGAGGCACAGCATTCCGGCTTTCAACATCCCGATTCCTTTCGAGGACTGGCAAGCGGTACAATCTCTCCGGCAGTCCGAGAATCTCGCACGTGAAGGAGCAGGCCCAATGATCCCCAACCCGCAGAAGAAGTTCAACAGCAGAAGCCAAATCGCCTGCTGGATCAGAGCGGTGTTGCTCGTTGTGGCCACTGGATGGGTATCTGCCGGCCTGGATGCTTCGGAAACATTTCCCCTTGGAATCCTCGGCGGCACCGGAAAGGTCAGTCCTGAATCGACCTGGATTCAGATCGAAACCGTGGCAGACGATTCGGCGGGAAAGTTGGCGGGACTTCAGGTCGGTGACCGACTGGTCGGTCTCAACGACACTTCCTTTACTCCCCATTCAGCCAAAGTGGACGCCGGCGGTTCAGGACCCCAGAAAAGCCTGGGTGAAACCCTCGATTCCGTCGCCTCACAAAAGGAAGAAAAAGACCGGACCCTGTCCCTGAAAATTCGCCGGCCTTCAGAAGAAAACCCCGAAGGGGAGGCCCTCACCCTCTCCTGCTCTCTTCCCCATCGTCCTTCCCTTCGCGAGCAAGCCGGGGTTGACCTGTTGATCCTCAACTCCCGCAAGCAACTGCTTCGCTCCCTGAAACCTGCGGGTTACTGGGATGCTCCGGTAGGGCTGACCGGAGATCGGGTCTTGACCGCATGGGCCTGCGTGGCCCTGCTGGCAACCCAGCCCGACAAGGACAAGAACGACCTGACCCCCATTCTGAAATGGCTTCAGGGCCCCGGGGGCCGCGCCTGGATCCCGGAAGATCCGAAACAAAAGGGCCCCGACAACCTCGGTAACTGGGCACTGACCGCGACAGCCGTGGCTCTCTCAGAATCCCAGCTGATCAACCCCACGGAAGAGAACGCCAAAGTGATTCAGACCATCTGCGATGCCCTGCGCGCAAGGATGGATGACCAAGGCATGTTTGGACACGACGTCGTCACCGGCTATCGGGGAAAGGGATTCAATGTGATCAATACCCTTTCCCATATGGCGTGGTCCATCTCGGAAATCGCCGGAGCAAAAATCCCGGAGGAGGCGTGGAATCTGAGCCTCGAGCAGATTCGCCAGTCCATCGATCCCAATGGCGGGATTCGCTATTGGACGATGAAGAATACGGGAACTGCAGATGCATCCCTGCGCACTTCTTCAATGGCCCTCGCCCTGTTGCTGAAAAGTGGTGAAGAGAAATTGAAGGACCGCTTCTGCAACTATCTGGATCAATACCGTGCACGAACAAGAGAAGCGCACGCGGTCGGCTCCATGGGAATGCTGCTGGCCCCTGCGGTTCTGTGGCAACACGACCGCCAGGCCTATCAACGCTTCGTCGATGAATGGCGCTGGTATCTGGCCCTGACTCAAAACCACCGGGGGCAAATCCGCTATATCGGTGGGAAAAAGAACAATGGTGGCGACGGCTACCTGGGAAAACACCGCATGGCATGCGCCATCGCCCTGATGATGCTGAGCCCTCCCCAGGAGAAACTGCGGCTGTTCCGGTCAGAATAGAGCTTCCCTCCCCGGTCGCTCCAGGTCCGGTGAACTGTGGCATGGATGCGTCCGTGGATTCCCTCGATTGCGAGAGCTACTTCAACTGCAGTTGATCAATCCGGCTGCGGATGAGCCTCGTAGGCTTCCTGCATCCCGGGAGCCCATTCAAATGTGGGGAGAGCCTGTCCCTTCAGGGTCGACAGATGAGTTTCCTGCATCCGTTCACGGGGATGAACGTAGCGCCACTCACCGTCACCAAAGATCTCCTCACACAGTGCAGCCACTGCGGGGTCATACTCCCTGAGTTCTGCCCGGGTGTTCACATGATTGTGCTGGGGATCATTTTCCCGGTTGGTGTTAAACCAGCTCTGCACCGCTTCCGCCCAATATTCCATACGATTGGTGGAGGCGTAGACACCCTTCCAGAGACCGCGATCCATGGCGTCCTGATACGCCTGGTTGAGACGGGGGTCGAATGTCGGATCGACGGTATTCAGCCCCATCTCATGGATGGCGTGGGCAAACTCGTGAATGAGGATGTTCTCTGTGGCATAGGGATCCCCTTTGAATCCCAAAAGGTTTTCTTCGCCACAGGAAACACACGGCCGCCACTTCGTCGCTCCGAGGCCACGGGCACGCCGGTCCCAGTACTCCGGAGGACGCAGGTCCGAATGTTCCGGCACATCTGTGGTCCACTCATCGTGGGCCATCACTGTGAAACGGGTCTTTGCCACCCCCATCGCAGAGAGCACCTCTGGACGATGGCCGACCATTTTCATGATCAGATAGTGGGCCTCGAGCAAAGCCTCGGGGTAGACCTCCCTGCTCGCCACCACAGGAACCCCGCCCGCATCGCAATACTGCTGATAGAACTCAGCCATGGTGAAGTCTTCGCGGACTTCTGCGGGAACTTCCGTGACCTGCAAATCTCCTCTGGTGTTTCCCATACCCAGTGGAGCACAGCCTGCAAGAAACAGCACTCCTGTGATCAGTGAGCCACGAAGAAACATGAACTCACTCCTCTTCGTCAGCAGGAACGTGATCCAGA
>JAAXJX010000023.1 GCA_012269595.1 Planctomycetia bacterium
ACTTCAGACTCGCGGAAAATGCCATTTTCCATGAGTCGGCAATTCTGTCAGGTGTGCCCCGTGAAGTTGAGGAACAGCGGTTTGCGCGGCCGCTCCCCTGATTCCATCTCCTGGCGAACTTTTTCAAGTTCGGCGACGAAGTCCACATCTCCTTCACGATCGAGGTGCTTCCAGGGAAGAGATGCTTTCTGGTGAAGACTCGGAACCAGCAACTGGGCCTCGATATTTTCATTCATGCGCCAGCCGGTGACTGCGTAGAAGCAACTGCCAGCACCCAACAGGGTCAGCAACAGCAATCCGCCACGACCCGCCGAAATCGATTTGACGGGAGAGTCATGGGGAAAGCGCAACTTGCCGATGATATTGAGTGCCATCGCGACCAGAGTGAGCCCCCAGATCGCCATGATCACTTCACGATTGACGATGTGTCCAAATCGCCAGTAGGTCGCCACGGCACTGAAGAACTTCCAAGCCGCAAGCAACTCGATGAAACCGAGCACAACCTTGACGGTGGAGAGCCAGCCGCCTGAGCGGGGAAGACCCGTGAGCATCTTCGGGAACAGGGCCAGCAGCACAAAGGGGAAGGCGATGGTCGAGCTGAACGCGAGCATGCCCACCGCTGCGAAACCGGGGCCCTCTCCTGCTGCGAGAGCCAGCAGTGCCGCCACGATCGGTCCCACACAAGTGAAGGTGGTCACGGCAAAGACGAGGCCCATGACCAGAACACTGGCCGCACCGCCTCCTCCTCCACCACCGCCGACGCGATTGCGAATGAAGGCGGGCAGCTGGATGTCGTAGTACCCGAACAAACTGAATCCAAAGACGATGAAGAGTACACCGATGGCCAGATTGACGTAGCCATTGGTGGCCATGAAGTTGGCACCCTCCTCACCGAGAAGAGCAGACAACAGGAAACCGAGAGAAGTAAAGGAGACAACGATTCCTGCCCCAAACAGGGCGGCCAGACCGATGACCCGTGAGCGACTCTCATGGGCCTGCTTGGTGAACACGCTGACGGTGATCGGGATCATCGGGTAGACGCAGGGGGTGACCAATGCGAGGAACGCTCCACTGATGGCCAACAGAATCACGCCGAGCAATCCCTGATCCTCGGTTTCAGACTGAATGTCCCCTCGGAATGCAGGGATTCTTTTCTCCGGGGAAACCTTGCCATCGATCCGCAGGGTGACGACGTCTCCGCTTCCTATGGTGGAACCGGCTTCCAGAGTTGCGGTCAACTGCAAATCTTCATTGGCGAAGGTCGCCACGCGCGGGTCGCTCTCCTCAGCCAGCCCTGGTGCCGAGCTTTCCTCAGCCCCAGATCCGCTTCCCACGGGAAGGTCGAGGTTCAATCTCTCTTCAGGCAGACACATCATGGCGTCGCACGACATCGACTCGACGATCAGCGGCAATGTACCCGAGGTCAGTTCTTCTTGGCCCTCATACTGGAGGGTGACCTCGAAGCGGGCCTTGCGCTGGTGCTTGATACTGTTTCCACCGATCAGTGGATCAAAACCCTTGTAGGGTGCGGTCAGTTCCTTGACCTCGATCACTTTCAGGGAAGAACCATCCGCAGTGAGGAATCGGGTAGGGGTGCCATTTTCGGGATTCATTTCAAGGCCGTAAATGTGCCAGCCCCGTTCGATCTCCGCTCCGACTTCCACCTTGAAGGTTTCACCAGGGATCACTTTCCCTAGAGTGGGAACGGTCCATTTCACGGGAGAATCATCCGCCTGGAAGGTCGCAGTCGCCGCCTCTTTTCCGGGTACCTCTGTTCCCACCGTCACTTCTGTACTGAGTACGACCGTATTGGGCAGCAAACACTCCTTGGCATCGCAGGCCTGGTAGGTCACCGAAACCGTTACCGTCCGCGGTCCAGGCTGCGCATCCTCCGGCGCACGAAGAGGGATCCTGAAGATCGTCTTTCCTTCGTGTTCGAGATAATACTCTTCACCGACTTCGCGCTCATGGGGCTCGGGCTCCGAGATCTCTCCGTCAAAGAGCAGGTCCTTCGATTCGAGAACCACGATGGAGGTGGCCACCCCCCACTCCGGATCCTGATTCAGTCCATAGATATGCCAGCCCCGCTCCATTGCGGCTTCGAGTTCGAGCTGGACGAGTCCCCCTGGAGCGAGACCCTCTGCTTTTTTGAGGCTCACCGTGACCGGGTTGTCCGATCCGAAGATGGCATCACCGAATCCACCGTCTCCAAATCCCCCTGCTCCCAATCCGTCCTGCTCCAGTTGGTCGAGCAGACCTCCTCCCGCCCCGGGCTGGGCCGGCAGGGTTTGACTGAAGCCTGGAAGGGTCAATATCGTGATCAGGGTCAGGACCCCCAGCAGGATATTTTTCATCGGCAGAATCTCCTCAGAGTGATCTCGGATCGGCGGATTATCAGCGGCTCGATTCGCGGGGGCCTTCGATGGCACGGACGATGTCCTCCTCAGGGAATGCACCTCCACCGGGGGTGTAGGCACGGACCCACTGGTCACCGACGACGAGGAAGGGAATCCCCTTCTTGCCGGTTTCCTGCTCCAGGCGCTCGGCGGCACCTTCCACTTCGTCGATATTGACGACGTCGTATTCGACTCCGAGTCCATCCAGGAAGCGGACAGCAACAGTGCAATCAGGGCACCAGGGTGCGCTGTACAACTGGATTTTGGCGTGGTCACTCATCTCGGCCTCTTTTCAACACAAGGAATGCGGGGAGGGCTCAATTTGACGTCGAGCCTGCCGCAACGGTCATGAAATGCTAGCACAACGGCCCTTCCAGGGCGACTAAAGGTGGTGTGCCGCAATCCTCTCCAGCCCTGAAAAATCCTCTGAATTCGTTGCTCAGGCGACTTGGACTCCGGTGCTTGAGGACGATATCCTGACGCCAGAGGTGAAGCTTCGGTTCCCGGTTCACTTCAGAGTCAGGAATGATCGGGAAGAGTGACTTTTCACCCCCGGAATTACCCGCCTTGAAAGGTGGTCCCTTGAGAGACATGCGACAGACTTTTCGGATCGGTGAGAAGGAATTCGCTGCTCCCCTGTGGATCATCGGTCCCGACGTCATCGAGGATGAAGGCTTCGCCGTCGAGGTCGCCCACGTCATCGCCGAGGCGGCCCAAAGACGAAACCTTCCGGTCATCTTCAAAGCCAGTTATGAAAAAGCGAATCGATCCAGTACTGATTCCTTCCGTGGTCCCGGACTGGAAAAAGGCTTGCCCATCCTTGCTCGAATCCGTGAAGAGACCGGACTTCCGATCACCACCGACATTCATGACAATGAGCAGGCACAACGGGCCGCAGAAGTGGTCGACGTGCTGCAGATCCCCGCATTTCTCTGTCGCCAGAACTCCCTTCTGGAAGCTTCTGCTGCCACAGGGAAAATCGTCAATCTCAAGAAGGGGCAATTTCTTTCCCCCTGGGACATCGCCAGCCGTGTCAAGGTTCTCAACACCGCTGGAGCGGCGGATGTGTGGATCACGGAACGAGGTTCATCTTTTGGCTACCAACGCCTGATCAACGATTTCCGTGCAATTCCCATCACCCAGGAAACCGGTGCAGCCCTGATCTTTGATGCGACTCACAGCGTCCAGACACCCGGCGGTGCTGAGGGGGTCTCGGGAGGAGAACGCCACTTCATTCCCGTTCTTGCACGCGCGGCGGCAGCAGCGGGTGCCGATGGTTTCTTTTTTGAAGTCCACCCGGATCCGGAGAAGGCACTCTGTGATGGCCCCAATGCCTTGCCCCTGGATCAACTCGATGCCCTTCTCAACCAGTTGGAGCCGATCGCCCGGGTGACACGGGAAATCCCTCCCCTGGACCTTTGATCCCATGGTCGCTCCCCTGCGACAGTGGAAGGTTCGGGTCGTTATTCCCGCATTGAATGAAGAACTCTCCTTGGGTGAGGTCCTTCGGGCTCTTCCAGAAGATCAGGTGACTTCGATTCACGTCGCCGACAACGGTTCCACGGACAGAACCGCAGAAGTTGCCGCCGGACAGGGCGCAAGAGTGGTTCATGAACCCCGCAAGGGTTACGGATCAGCCTGTCTTGCCGCCCTCGGAGATGTGCGATCGGTCATCGAAGATCCCGAAAAGGAAATCGTGGTCTTTCTCGATGCAGACTTTTCCGATGATCCGACCTGCCTGCCCATTCTGATCGAACCCCTGATTCGGGGAGAAGCGGACCTGGTCCTCGGCAATCGCGCACATCGTGGAATCTCCAAGGGAGCCCTGACCCCCCAGCAACGATTCGGGAACCGCCTTGCCACCCTCCTGATCCGTTTGATTCATGGTGTGAGTTACCGGGATCTGGGCCCCTTTCGGGCTCTTCGTTGGGAAACTCTGGAACAAATGAAAATGCAGGATCCGGACTTTGGCTGGACCGTGGAAATGCAAATCAAGGCCGCCCGAATGAACTTGCGCTTCAGGGAAATCGATCTCCCTTACCGCCCCCGAATCGGAACCTCAAAAATTTCCGGCACCCTGAAAGGCTCATTTCAGGCCGGAGTAAAAATCATGTCATGGGTTTTACGGGACCTCTGGGCAGGCCCTCGCAATCAAACTTGAATCGGTGCACACTGCACCTTGACCATTGGGTTTGTATTTTGAATCGGGGACTCTTGGACGGCATCTCTTGTGACCGCTGTGGAAAAAGCCTTCTGATCGACGAAGAGGTTCGTTATCAGGTGAAGGTCGTCGTCCAGGCCGCCTATGATCCCATGGAAATTTCAGCGGAAGACTTGCAGGGAACCGGACCCGAATCCTGGAAAAGCCTGATCAAATCCCTCGAAAATCTCAGTGCCGAGGAAGCACAGGACCAGGTCTACCGGGAGATTCGCTTCGACCTCTGTCCCCCGTGCCAGAAGATCTACCTGACCAATCCCATCCCCGGAACAGATGTCAGTGGATCTTCCAATGCCAGTGGTTCGGGAATTTCCACATAGATCTCTCCCACCTGTTTTCCCGACACGTTTGTCACACGAGGAGGATGATCGGTGATCCAGCGATCAAAGGTGGTTTCGTCGATCCAGTGAACTCTCTTGAGCAGGTGTGGAATCACGTGGATCAGTCCTCGATCTGCGCCGTCGTGACTCTTGATCACCAATGATCCTTTTTTGCCCCAGATCACCATGACGCCTTCCGCCCCTTCCTTGGCCCGAAATTTTCCGGCCAGGTACGGTCTCCAGAGGAGAGGAAGCCGTCCCTCACCGCTGAATGCCTTGGGGTGGGAATCGATGGCGTCGTGGACCCTTTGCACCCTGTTTTCCAGACCACAACCCTTGAGAAACTCCGTGTGATGCAGTCGCTGGAACGCCCTTGCGATCGAGAGCAAAGGCATGTGGTAAGTGGGTGCTCCACAACCGTCGGTCCCGTAACGTTCCTCTGTGAGCACCTCACCACTGAAGAGCTCAATCATTGCACGAATCGCTCGCTGAAGGGGATGCCTGAACTCAAGGTAGTCTGCCAGGTCGTACTGTTGGTGGATGGCCGCCAGCAACATGCCGCTGTGTTTGCCTGAGCAATTGTTGCAGGTGGCGTCCAGAGGTTCCTTTTCAGACAACATTCTCTGCCTCTGCCTGCGAGAAAAGGGCGCGTGAATTCCACACTTGAGGTCACTGATGGAAAGATCACCCTTGGCGAGAAGGCCTCTGACAAGATCCCTGTGCAACTCTTCTCCCGCATGACTGGCACAAATCACGGCCAGTTCGCGAGGTGTCAGTGTGTAAGCCTCATCGATTCCGGCACGCAGGAGAGAGAGGGCCTGAAAGGGTTTCGCAACAGAGCGGAGAAATGTCCCCCTGTCGGCAGCTCCAAACAAGAGCGGGCTGCCACCATGGGGATACATGATCGCAGTGGCCGAATGGCGGGATTCTTCACAGGTCCCCCTGCCAACGATCGTTTGAATCTGGAATAGATTTTCAGTGTGACCGGCCAATAATGCCTCCGCGGCGATTACTCCCTGACCGGCTCCTCACTGACTTCTTCGACAGGGGCCGGATCGGTTTCTTTTTCAATAGGCTCCGATCGAGCTTCCAGCGCATCGATACGGTTCAATATAGTTTCCCGTTCAGATCGCTCTTCCGCTAGCACTCTTAAGGCACGAATCAACTCTGCTTCCGCAGTTTCGAGTCTGTTTTGTTCCAATTGATCCAATAACCATGTCCACGGATCTCTGGAGAAGTAGCTTTTCACTGACGGAACACCACTCCCGGTGGTGACGGCCTCGAGATAGACCGTGAAAGACTGGATGATTCTGGGAGCTGCGCCTGCCCCCAATGCTTCGGAGACCACTGCACGTCCATCGATTTCCCGGGCCAGTTGGCGTAAACGGGCGACCGCTTCTGCATGCGGACCCGTGACGGGCTCGCTGCCGATCAATGCCAGTGAATCCACCAGTTCCTGTTTCATGTCATTCCAGGCAACATCGTCAGCAGCCGCTTCCGACTGAACTCCAGCAGAGGTCCGTGCCAGATAATCCTGAATAAGGACTTCGAACCGCCTGGCCTGCAATTGAATCCAACGCTGGAACCTCTGAGGGTCACGATCGCGGAGATCGGTCGGCTGTACCTTCGCCCGCAGCAGGTCAATGAGTGAAGACGATTCCAGAAGTTTGGATCCCCAGGGGTTCAACTCGCCTTCAGCGTTGAGCAGGAATACCTGAGCCAACTGCAGGGTTTCATCCCCCACAACCTGTGTCGTCGCCAATTTGAGAGCGGACTCCCGGAGCGTATCAGAGGATGAAATCTCTCCCAGAATCCTGACGATTCCACTGACCGCCTCGCTTCCGCCAATCGAGCCAATCATTGCCAGGGCAGCTCCACGTTCCGCCTCACTCTCCCCGGCCCCCTGCAGGACCATCGAGACGAGAATGGGAATCCCCTCCGGAACACCCAGTCGTCCGATGCCATTGATGGCCAATGAGCGAATGTTGGACTCTTTTGTCGCTTTGATCAGTTCATCGTAATACTGCAAGACCTGGCCCACAGAAGACTGCGGTACCTGGCCATAGACCAGAGCTTCCAGGACCACTTCTCCCAGAGGCGGACTCAGTCTGGCAACACGGAAGAGAATACCCACTGTGTTTTCAGAGAACCCGATGGTTCGGGCTGCCCCTACCAATCGCCGGATTTCGGCACCATCGACTTTTTTATCCACCCCGGGAATAAACCGGATGATGGCGGCGTCGACTTCGTCGGAAACAGGAGCACGCAAGGCCATCGCGGTACTCAAGGCCTCCCGAGCCAGTCTTCGGGATCCGTTGGTCAGATCCGGGTTCAATCGGGAGATGTGGAATCGAAGGATCTGAAGAAGATCGGATTCCTCCCTGAAATCTTCAAATTCCCTCAGGGAAGAGAGGCTCAAAAGTGCGAGTTGCTGAAAGCGGGCAGTACTTCTGGCGCTGTTGGAACCCTCCTGAAGTACCGAGATCAAACGCTCGACGATGGGCCTGAAGAGGCGAACCCGGTTTTCACTTCCGCCATTCGAGTCAGAGGAGGCATATTCCTTGGAAAACTCACCGGCTCGACTGATCGCTGCAGACCGGATTCGATGGGTCTCGGCATTCGACATCGATTCGATCAACCAGTTCAGGTATCGCTCGGGATTGCTTCCGGCGCGGAGATATTGATCCGCACGATTCCACATCGCCAATTCCCGCTCCTGGCCTGCCTCTTCCGTCCTGGCAACGATGCCATCCAGAATCGGCAAATCACCATTGGAGTCCCACCAGGCAATCCAGCCCGCCTGATCAAGTTCCAGTTTCATGAACTCACCCAAAGACGACAGAATCGTGGGTGTAGCGGTTTCAGCGGAATCACGCAGTCGATCGATGGCCGCCTCGATCACGGCTCGGGGATCACCCACGGTCAAAACGTCAAAGAGACGGGCCACCTGCAGCGGGTCAGTGGCCACTCGAAATTCCGTGATCAATCGGTCGCGAACCACTTCATCCAGAGACCATTTGCGGAAACTGTTTTCGACTTCCTCAAGGAAGGGCCAATTGGCTTCCTGCCGCAGCAAAACTGTCAGGATCAGAATGCCGGTGTTGCTGTTCGTGATCAGTTCATCCTGAAGGATCATTCGGGTGCGCACAGGATTTTCCAGAGCACGATCCGTCAGCATTTCAAGGATCAGGGGATTGATCCATTGAGGCGGGTCTTCCCGCTCCAGTCGGGCTCCAAGAAGCGTCATCGCCCGAACCCAGTCCGAGTTTTCAGAAGAATCGAAGAAACTGCGGACCTTTTTGCGCAACTGCTCGTCGGGATCCTCTTCGGCTGCAGGATCCTGGGGATCCTGTTTTTGGCCCGACTCCGCTGAGGGAATTGTGACCGGTGGATCCTGAGCTTCCTGACTCTGGATCTCCTCAACAGGGAGAGCCTTTGCCGGTTCCACCCTGACCGGTGTCTCAATCGAGACGCCATCGGCGGGTTCCTGTGAATACGCTTGATTCGAAACAGAAATCAGTCCGAGGGTGGAGAACACGTTCAGGAAAATGATCCAGAGCAAGAAAACCCCGGGAATCGGTGCTCTGCTCTCTGACCTGAAATTACCCCTGTCATCCATCGATCGGATTCCTTTGATCGACAAATTATTCCCCCTGAACTTCACGCGCTTGTGCCCAATCCTCTTTTGCCAAATTAATTGGATTCCGAAAGGTCTATCCCTGAATCCCGAAGGGTGATTCAGAAGCAAAACCCCGCTGAGAGAGTGACGGCGCCGTCAGTGGAAACGTGCCCACAAAACACGAAGGGTCCCGGTACCCTGCTCAAGCCTGAACAGTGTACTCCCTGACAGGGATCTTGACTGCCTGATTCTCTGAAGAACCTGATTAGAAAATGCCGGTGCTGAAATTGTCATCCGGAGGAGGCATCGACTCCTCCGACTCTGTCGGTTCCGGCTTGTTGAGGAATTCTGCTTCGGAAGCTCTCTCGCGCTCCACATCCTCCAGGGGCCCCCGGGGTGCAGGCTGTTCACGACGTTCACGTTCCGGAGCACGATTCTGCCTCTCGGTGGAGCGCTCCTCCTCGTAGTCGTCCTCTTCATCGAGGAAATTATCGTAGGCATCCAAAACCGAATCCTGAATCTCTTCACGGAATTCGGTCACGATGGGGTGGGCGATGTCTGCGTGAAGCTTGCTGCGTCCCTGCTCGACCTGATCAGAAAGTGAGCGATCGATGGAATTTCCACACTGATTGCAATAGTTGCTGCGAACCACGTTTTTAAAATTGCACCCGGGGCAACGAACCGTCAACTTCCGGCTCGGCATGGCAATGAACAGGCCCTTGCTGCCTTCGATCACGCGAATATCACGGACGACAAAGCAGTGATCGAATGTGACGCTGCAAAAAGCCTTGAGCTTGTCTTCCTTGGATCCCGCAGGACTGACTCGAATTTCAGTAATTTCCAAGGGGCCTCACCTTCCTGTCTCCGACCGAACTGGTGGTCAACAAATTTGCAGGACCAGGCGAAGACGTGTCAGGAACCGGTCAGCAACGAAACCACATGGATCTCGTCACCATGAATACCGTCAACTGAGGCGTCATCTCCCGCCCGGAATCTGGAAGCGATCAACCCTCTCAGAAGGGTGGCATCCGCCTCAGAAGCTTCAGGGCCAGCAGCAAAAATGACAAAACCAGAGCCACTTCCGGTCATGATCCAGCGACCGGAAAAATGATCTTCCAGCAGATCGGAGATCAGGGCGATTCTGGGATCCAGCGTCCTCGCTCCATCGAGCAGTCGATTGAACAGATGCCGGAATCCTTCCTGCCCATGCCGGAAGTTCTTTATATTGAAATTGCGACACATATGGCCGGATGTCAAGGGACCGCTCAACTGCTGATAAACCTCCGCAGTGCTGAGACCAAAGCCCGGATACCAGATGCACGCATGGGGAGAGAGCCCCGTAAATAAAGGCTCCTGTATGGCTTCGAGAATTT
The DNA here is from genome assembly GCA_012269595.1 of Planctomycetia bacterium. Classification (GTDB taxonomy): domain Bacteria; phylum Planctomycetota; class UBA8108; order UBA1146; family UBA1146; genus UBA12191. Next base: position 9,927 of record JAAXJX010000023.1, read on the forward strand.
CTCCGCGACCGCGGACCACTGCAGGTCCATCTCCCAGAAAAAAGGAAATATCAGAACCCAGCTCCTCTGCATCCGCTAACACCCCTGCCCATCCACGGGGATCAGGATACCGTCGATGAAGGCACTTCAGGATGGCTGCAGCATTTCCGCTGCCTCCACCCAAACCCGCCTGCGCCGGAATCCTTTTGATCAATTCCATCTGTACCGGGGGAATCGGTCGACTCTGGCGAGCTTGATGAAGCGCTTTGAGAACCAGATTGGAGGGGTCCGCAGGGGCTCCCCCTTCCGGTACTTCCAACAGATCTTCCGGGGCGTCGAACGTCAGAGCGAGGTGATCCACCAATGTGGTCGGCACCATCAATGAAACCAGTTCATGAAAGCCATCGTCACGGCGCCCCAGAATTTCCAGCCACAAATTGATCTTGGCCGGGGAGGTGACGGTGAGTGTATGTTCAGTTTCTCTCACCACCGGAATCATGGGCGCATTCATGAAAGAAACTCCAGAGTGATGTTGTCGATCAGGCGCACGTCACCGGCGCGGGCTGCAACGCACACCGCCACATCCCCTGTGGCTTCCTCTCCCTCAATCGGGGAAAGGTCATTGCGGTCGACCAACTCGAGGTACTCCAGTTCCATACCGGGATCGAGGGCTTCAAAAGCCCCTTCCACCAGGGTCTGGACTTTGCGTTCTCCCCCTCGCCATGACGCTTCGATCGCAAACAATGCCTTTGAAAGACTGAGAGCCCTTTGTCGATCCTCGGGTGTCAGTCGAACGTTTCGGCTCGACAGCGCCAATCCGTCATCCTCCCGCACCAACGGACAGCGGACGATTTCTGTCTCCACATGCAGATCGGCCACCATTCGTTCGATAATGGTGACCTGCTGGAGGTCCTTCTCGCCAAAGAAGGCCTTTGTCGGTTGGAACAACTGAAAAAGCTTGAGCACGATGAGGCAGACTCCCCCGAAGTGATGGGGTCTGGATTTTCCGCAAAGACGATCGGAAAGTGCAGGCACCTCAACTCTGGTGGCGAATCCGGTCGGATACAGGTCCCGGGAATTACCCAGCCAGACCAGATCGACACCTTCCTTCTGCGCCAGTTGGAGATCGGTATCCAGTGTCCTCGGATAGGAGTCCAGATCCTCTCCCGGTGCAAACTGGGTCGGATTGACGAAGATGGTCAAGGCCACGACGTCACACTCCCGGCGAGCCTGGCGAATCAGGGACAAATGACCTTCGTGGAGAGCCCCCATTGTCGGAACAAGTCCGATGACCTTGTCAGAATCCTGTGATTTTCGCCATTTTCGCAGTTCTGTCACAATGCCGGCAGATGGCGACGGAGTCTTTTCAGATTCTCGCTGATCTGCACCGATGATCTGCATCACGCAGTCCCCTTCAGCGAAGAGGGCAAGGCAGCCAACAAGTCCCCTACAGACCGGTCAAGAACCGGTATCACGAAGTCCGGCTCGAGATCCGCCCACGGTGCGAGGACGAAACTTCTTTCAGCCAATCTGGGATGGGGGATCGTCAGTTTCGGCTCCGACACCTGCTGATCACCAAAGGTCAGAATATCGATATCGATACTCCTTGGCCCCCACTGCTCCATTCTTTCCCGTCCCATTTGCAACTCGATCCCCAGACAGATCTGCAAGGTTTCCAGAGCACCCACGGAAGATTCACCCCGGATAACCTGATTGAGATATCTTCCCTGCGGAGGACCGACCGGTTCGGTTTCGTGAATGGGAGAACAGCATAGATTTGTGAGGAGTCGCTCTTCGAGCAACTCCCTCGCCTGCTGCAACAAGCGTTCCCTGTCACCAAGGTTGGAACCCAATGCCAGCCTGACGGGAAAGAGTTTCATTCCGACTCCGGATCAGACGCTGCTGGAACGGATGGATTCTCATCTGTTACGGATTTCTTGCGCGAAAAAGGTCTCCACAGAAACGCTAGAATTGGTGAAATTCCATAGATCACGAATCCGAGAAGAATCACCGGCTCGGCAAAGAAAACCAGCAAAGTTGCCCCGAAGACCATACTTGTGAAGCGGTCAAAATTCATTCCCCGGCGCATCAGAACTGTTCCCATGTGGGTGTAGCAGATCCGTTGTGAAACCATCAGGTATCCCAGCACAAAACAGGTCACCGGAAGATAGGAAGTAATCCCCTGATTGAACAGGTCGACCCAGACAGGTTTTTCTGCGGCCAACAACTTCAAATCCCATGACTGCCAGTCCCGCAGCCAGAAAAAACAGATGACCAGGCCTGAGACCACTCCCGCAGCTCCCGGTGTCGGAAGACCCACGAAGGCTTCGGCTTCATCGGGATCATCCTTCTCCGCCTTGACGGAATTGAAGCGAGCGAGACGAAGCAGGGCACCCAGGAAATAGGCCAGCGAGAAGAGCCACATCATTTTGCCGAGCGGAGTCACGAAGTCGTTGGCTTCTGAGTGATGGAACATCGCCAGAGCAAGGCCTGCAGGAGCCAGGCCGAAACTGACCAGATCCGCCAGAGAATCCAGCTGTGCACCCAGAGTGGTTCCACCACCGGTGACGCGGGCTACCTTGCCATCAAAGACATCGAAGAGCATGCCTGCGAGAATGAACCATGCCGCTTGCTCGAGTCGTTCGAGGGGATCGGACGACCCTCCCTCAAGGCTCCCGGCGATCAGGGTCAGTGCAATGAAGCCGCAAACGGCATTGCACAAGGTGATCGTATTGGGAATAAAGGCGACTCGCCTCGTTGTCTCATTCGACCCAATCACCCAGCACCGTCTTTCCACCGTGAACCTTGTCTCCGACTTTGACCGCAGACTTGAAAGCCACTCCATCCCGCGCGGGAATAATGATCTCAGTCTGGGATCCAAATCGAATCATGCCAAAATCGAATCCCCTCTTCACAGACTCACCCACTTCCAGAGGGCAAACGATACGTCGGGCGATCAGTCCGGCAATCTGACGCACGAGGATGGGAACACCCGAGGTGCTTCGAAGGCCAATCTCCTGGCGTTCGTTGACCTCCCGGGCCTCTGCTCCCACCGCATTGCGGAATTCACCTGGGATATAACGCAAATGTTCGATCTCTCCATCCACGGGAATGCGATTCACATGGACATTGAAGACGGACAAAAAGATGTGGATTCTCAGGGCTTGCCCATCGACATAGTTTTCGTCATCGACGACGTCGACTCCGATGACCTTGCCATCCGCAGGAGAAATCGGTTGATCCCCTTCCGGAGCAACCCTGCAGGGATTGCGGAAGAAGTTCAGGCAGAAAAGCCACAAACCGCCGAAGAGTGCCCATCCGCCTGTGCGAATCTGCTCATTCTGCAGGAGAACCAGGGACAGGGATCCGGCGACACAGAAAAATGTGATCCACGCGATGACTGGGGTGCCATGGCGGGTCAGTCGATTGCCGAACCAACCCCTGGCGGAGCTGCGATTTCCGGATGTGGTTTCGCTCACTTCAGTTTCCAATCTAGAAACTCCTGACTGCCCGATCGGTTGACACGTGGGGTCCCGGACAAGGACAATCCACTGCCTCCATCGTGAAGCATCCTGAAGGTGGAGGCAACTGACCCGAGGAAGTGGGAATCGGCATTTTCCGGCCGCTGGAATGGAAGATCAGATGAGCAATATCGCACAACTTCATGGACGAATGGCCCTGGACAGTCGTGGATTTCCCACTGTCGAAGCCGAGTGCATTCTTGAGGATGGCAGCCGCGGGGTCGCCCTGGTGCCTTCCGGAGCATCGACCGGAGAAGCAGAAGCGCTCGAACTCCGTGATGGTGGCAAGGAGTGGGCAGGCAAAGGCGTCGAAAAAGCGCTCGGTCACCTGCGCGGTGAAATCTGCGAATTGCTGAGTGGCCAGGATGCCCGTGATCAGGAGGGAATCGACCGCCGACTTTGTGAAGCGGACGGTACCGAGAACAAGGCCCGACTCGGAGCCAACTCCATTCTCGCAGCATCGATGGCGGTCTGCAGGGCCGCCGCCCAAAGTTGTCAGTTGCCCCTCTACCGTTACATCGGTGGTCCATCATCCGTACGCCTGCCGATTCCCCTGCTCAATGTGGTGAACGGCGGAGCGCATGCCGATAACTCCGTCGATGTTCAGGAATTCATGCTCGCCCCCACCGGCTTCAAGGACTTCACCTCCGCCCTGAGAGCCGGAGTCGAGGTCTACCACATTCTGAAGAAGAGATTGAAAGGGGCAGGACTCGTCACAGCGGTCGGTGACGAGGGCGGATTCGCACCCGACTTTGACAGTGACGTGAGGGTGCTGGAAGAATTGAGTGCAGCCATTCACGAAGCAGGCTACACCCTGGGCCATGATGGTGATTTCACCTTCGCACTCGATGTCGCTGCCAGTGAACTGTGTCAGGGAGGCAGCTACAGCATGGGAGGATCGGGTGAATCCCTGACCTCCTCCCAAATGGTCGACCATTGGGTTCAACTGGCGAGCCAGTTCCCTTTTACCAGTATCGAGGACGGGCTCGATGAAGAGGACTGGTCCGGCTGGAGCCAATTGACCGCTGCTCTTCCGCAGATCCGCATGGTGGGAGACGACCTGTTTGCAACCGACCCCAAGCGGATCCACCGTGGGGTCACAGAGGGTGCTGGCAGTGCTCTGCTTGTCAAACTGAATCAGATCGGAACCGTCTCGGAAACTCTGCAGGCCATCGATATTGCCTCCGAGGCTGGCTTCCGGATCATCGTTTCCCATCGCTCCGGGGAGACCGAGGACGACTTCATTGCCGATCTCGCTGTGGCCACCGGCGCCGGATGGATCAAGACCGGGGCTCCTTGCCGATCGGAGCGAAATGCCAAATACAACCGGCTCCTGAGGATTGAAGAAGAGCTCGGTTCCTCGGCAGTTCTGGGACCCTTGAAGTTTTGAGCCAATCCTGATCTACTGCGGCTGTCGGATTCGTCCGCCTGCCCATGCAGAGTAAGGAGCTCGGAGCTTTTGTTCGCAACGATCACTGCCCGCATACACGCTGTTACAGTACCTTTGATTCGATGGGCTTCTTCACCACTGAAGAATCTGGGGTTCAACACCCTGCAGATACAACTCACCTGCATCGGTTTGTCTCTGGTTTTTTTTCACCAGATTGCCGCTCCCCGAATTGACCAGATGAATCAATTGAGAAATCAGGTTGAAGAGATCAGCAGTGATATCCAGGTACAGGAACTGAGCAATGAGCAACTTGCTGAGTGGAATCGCCTGCTGGAAGAGGATCCCCACTTCCGTATGGTGCAGCACCGAAAACTGACCGGTTTCAGGGAATTCGAACAGTACACCCTCGAAGAGTTCCTTCAGAGTCAGGCACCTCAATCCTGACACTGAAGGTCACCTCGTGACCTGATCTCCAACATAGGCGTGATTCACGTTCAAAGTTCAGACCTGGTACAGAAAAAGGCAGGCCCACAGTTTGTGGAACTGCGGGCCTGAGGGATGACTATGTTGAATCGGTCGTTCGATCACTGCTTCGGCAACTGGATCACCTTGCCGATACTCAGGACCTGAAGGTTGACCCCGGGATTGGCGCTCTCAATTTCTTTCCAGCGCGTTCCGTCTCCCAACTGGTCACTGGCAATTCTCCAAAGCGAATCACCATCCTGAATCTGGTAACTGCGGCCACTGCGCGCCACAGCGGGTGCAGCTGTGGTGACAACACTCTTCTTTGCCACTCCCGACGGAATCTTCAGAACGAGACCGGCGGAAAGAACCGTATCCTCTGTCAGGCCCTTGTTCGCCTCGATGATTCTCTTGTAGGCGATACCCGAACCAAGGTGACGCTCAGCGAGCCTCCAGAGACTGTCCCCTTCTTCCACGACCACTTTGTTGAACTCTCTCTTGGGAGCCACCGGGCGGGGAGGGATCGCCGTGTTTCTGCGAGCCGCTTCATTACGTTTAACTGAAGAGACATTTCTCTGGGAAGTTTGCTGTTCCACAGGGTCGTTGCTCAAGACTCCAGTGGTTCGTTGGATATCCACACTTTCGAGACGAGCCGTCGCTCGGCGAGGTTGTCCGGAAATTGGTGGATTGCCCAGGTTGGATTCCGTAACTGCAACCTTGTTCCCGGAAGGAGTGAGCGGAGTCTTTTGATTTCTGACAGGACGCTGCAACCTCCCGGTTGAAGTCCCCGCCACAGATCGGGTGGACTCCTTAGTCACCGCAGGAACAGATTTGGTCTTGCCGATGCCGTTGGAAGTTGCGTTGGAAGTAGATCTTCCAGTGACCTGCTCTGCGCCGCTCGGACCATCCTGAACCTTGTTATCCAAGAGGTTCGCGATAACGATCACAACGAGGATCGATATCAGAATGAAGCCGATTTTTGTGCCTGTACCCATGCCACTCATGGTGTGTTCCCCCTGTTCCCGAATCGTCCTTCCAGAGTAAAGGTCCCCCGACCTGTTGGATCACTCTGGTGAGCGGATTCTCGTCCAGCTCGAAGTTAGATTGGGCGAGCTGAATGCCGTTGCCGGAGGATAACCCGGAAAAAATCGTGAATCCACGACCCGTTACCGGATTTACAAGGGATTTACGAGGTTTGACTCCACTTTTAACCCGGCAAAAAAACAGGCCCGTACCCCGAAAGGGTACGGGCCTGAAACGACTCCGCTGAAAGTGCGAAATCAGGCCTTTTTGGCCAATGCGGTCTCCACACGGGCTTTTTCGATTCTTCGACGTGCCGCTTCCTGAAGTCGGATCAGGGTCGGACTGGCGACGAAAATCGAGGAGTAGGTACCGATGAGGACACCGACGCAGAGGGCAAAGGCGAAGGAGTGCAGTGCTTCGCCACCGAAGACGAGCAGGATCACGACCACGACAAAGGTGGTCAGTGAGGTCAGAATCGTGCGGCTCAAAGTCTGGTTGATCGACTTGTTGACCAGTTCGACGTAGTCCGCATCCCGCCTTGCATCGCGAAGATTTTCACGAATCCTGTCGAAGATAACGATGGTGTCGTTCAAGGAATATCCCACCACCGTCAACAATGCGGCGACCACCGGCAGGTTGATCTTCAGGGAGAGTGCATCTCCCAAAAGGAAATCTCCCAGGGCCAATGCACCGAGGGTGAAGCAGATATCGTGAACCAGCGCCGTAATCGCGGCGGCACCGTAACTGAACTCGAAGCGGATACTGATGTAGAAAACGATCGCCAGGAAACTGATCATCAATGCGATGATGGTATTCCCCTGCATGTCCTTCGCAACTCGGCCACTGATACTGCTGACTTCCGGGAAGGGCTCCGAGAAATCGAGTCCATCGACATTCTTCAGTGCCAGACTCAACTGGGACTGCAATGCCAAAGCCGCTGCCTGATCCAGTTGCGGTGCACTGACCAGTTCGAAGGAAACGATGCCGGCTGATTCTCCGGGTCCCCCACTGATCTCGCGAATCTCTTCCACCGGGAACTCGGTTGCAAGCAGGCGATCCTTGACAGAACTGCTGGTCACTCCGACGTCTTCAGTGGTGCCAAGACCCTTGATGACGTGAACGTTGGCATTGAAGAGGTAGGTGCTGATCCCATCCTGGACATTGTCGGTGATCTTCACATCTGTGACCGCGTTGGGAGCCAGAATGTTGGCTCCACCAATCACACTCTCCAGTTGTGACTTGAACTGCTCCGTCTGCTTTTCCCCTTCGATCAGGGTACTCGTACGGATCGAATAGCGGGCAGCCCCTGCCTCGCTGAGTTCACCCACAGCCTGCAACTGGAGATCCGCATACTCGAAGGCATTCGGATCCGCTGCGACACCGTCGGTGATGATCTTGCGAATCTCCGATTCCTGGGTCGGCTGGGAAAGATTGACCGTCAGGCGGGTTCCACCGGTGAAGTCGATACCGAGGGCATCAGAACCACGCCAGCCGAGAACACCGATACCACCGACCACGAAGACCCAGAAAAGAACCCGGGTCGCCTCACGCAACTCCATGAAGTTGATATTCGGCTTCTGAATGATTCGACCCATGCTCAGGTCATTGATAATTCCCTTCGAGATCAGGAAGGAAAGAACCATTCGACTGAAGAAAACGGTCGAGAAGAAGGAGGTCAGGATTCCGATACTGAGCACAACGGCGAAGCCCTTGACCGCACCGGTTCCGAACTGGAACAGCACGAAAGCGGTGATCAGCGTCGTCAGGTTGGCATCGAAGATGGTCCAGAAAGCTTTCTGGAAACCTACTGAGAAGGCAGCAGGCAATGCCTTGCCCCGATCCCTCTCCTCACGGATTCGTTCGAAGATCAGAATGTTGGCATCGACCGCCATACCCACCGTCAACAACAGGCCTGCCATTCCCGGGAAGGTCAGGGTGTTGCGGAAGACGATCAGCAGGGTGACCACCAGCATCAGGTTCATGACAAGGGACAGATCTGCGACGATTCCCGCCGCCCTGTAGTAGAGCAGCATGAAGATGGCCACCAGCATCAATCCGAAGATCATCGCCTGGGTTCCACGATCTACCGACTCTTTACCGAGCAGCGCTCCCACCGTCTGCTGATTGACCAGGAACGGTTTCGCAGGCAGTGAACCGGCTCTCAGGATGGAGACCAGATCGTTGACTTCATCGTTGGTAAAGTTGCCCTCGAGGATTCCGTTACGGGAGATCCGCGCATTGATGGTTGCGATACTGCTCGCCTTGCCATCGAGGACGATGGCCATGCTGCGATTGATGTTCTCGCCGGTCATGTCGGCGAAAAGGGTCGCTCCCATTCCACCAAACTCGAATCCCACCGCAGGCTGTCCCGTTTCATTGGTGGTCGGGAAGCTGTTGCTCAGAAGTGAGGCACTGACCAGATTCGGAGCACGGTTTTCCACCACCACCTTGCCGGCGGTCAGGGTGTCATCGGCACTGGGACGCTCGACCACAATCTGACGCGGGGATTCGGGAGCCGTTTGTGAACCACGTTCCGCATCGGACATGTTGTTGAAGGCGATGAGAGCCTGCTCATACTGAACCGTTTCCGCCTCGATACGGGCGATATTGGCTTCAGTCTGCTCCGAATCGGGTGCCACGAGCTGGAAGTTCAGCTCACCGGCACGCTCGATCTGCCCCTTCAACCGCTCCAGTTCGTCATTGTCAGATCCCGGCAACTGAATCAGCAGTCGGTTGCGGCCAGAGATGGCCACACTGATCTCTTTCAGGCCGTAGTTGTCGAAACGGCGTGAAATGACGTCCTTGATGTCTGCAGCCACGGTCGATCTCTGACTGGGATCGATCTGGTCAAGAGGAATCTCGTAGAGCAGCTCGGTGCCGCCCTCAAGGTCGATGCCCTTCTTGATGTCGTTCTGGTAGTCCTGAAGGGCCCAAACACAGGCTGCAATGAGGAGGGCGATAAAAACAAATCCCCTACCGAAATTCTGCATCATTTTGTGACTTCCTCTTCCTGAATGCTGGAAGGCGTATCCTTGTTTTCTGAGGCACTGCTGACCGTCGACACAGAGGTCAAGGCGACCTTCATGCGAACTCCCTTGGACTCGTCGATCACCAGCACCACATGCCCATGATCCCGATCCACCAATGCCACTTTGCCGATGATTCCACCGGCTGTTCTGACTTCATCATGTTTGGACAACCCTGCGATCAGGTTGTCGTGCTCTTGCATCTGCTTTCTCTGGGGTCGGATGACCATGAGGTACATCACGAAGAAGATGATTCCCATCAGTGGGAGAAAATCCAAAAACCCCGGAGGCTGGGGAGCACTTCCCCCAGCAGCAGCGGCCCAGAAAATCAGGGCATCAAAGATTCCATTTACAAACGTTGTCATCGGTCATCCTGCTCCCTGACACGCCGATTCAATTCCATCCCACCCGGGAGGGGCTGAAGTCGACGTGGATGGGGCCCTTTCTTACGGCCGGTAATACCGCAAGGTGTGCCCATCAGCCAAGTTGCGGATCTTAGTCCGATGGCCCTCGGGATTCAACCGGACCGGGAGGATAATGCACCCAGGAACTGGTCCCTGAATCGGCTCCAATCGCCGGATATGATCGCTTTACGGGCCTTTTCAAGAAAGCGATGAAAGACCCGAATGTTGTGCAGGGAACCCAGTGTGTAGGCGAGAATCTCTTTGCGCTGGTACAGATGGTGCAGGGTGCCACGGCTGTATTTCTGGCAGGCGTAGCAATCGCACCCCTCCTCAATAGGGCCCGCATCCTGTTTGTGGCGGGCATTTTTCATGTTGAGACTGCTTCCATCACTCAGGAACAGGCTCGCGTTGCGGGCATTTCGGGTCGGGATGACACAGTCGAACATGTCGATCCCCTGATCGACAGCAACGACGAATTCCTCCAGTCCCCCCACCCCCATCAGATAACGGGGCCGATCGAATGGAAGCATCGGCGCACTGACCCCGATGGTCGACAGCAGAGCATCTCTGCCCTCACCGACACTCACCCCACCGACGGCGTAGGCATCAAAAGGCAACTCCAGAAGTTGCTGTGCCGATTCCCGACGCAGATCTTCGTGGGTTCCCCCCTGCATGATTCCAAAAACGGCCATCGGTTCAAACAACTCGAGTCGCTGGCGATGTTCATGGGCACGCAAGGCCCAGCGATGAGTTCTCACCACTGCCTTCGCAACCTCGTCTTTCGAAACTCCGCCTGCGGGACATTCATCGAGAATCATGGCGATGGTCGAACCGAGTCGCGCCTGAATGTCGAGAACCGATTCGGGGGTGAGCAACAAAGGACTGCCATCGATGTGGTTGCGGAACTCGACTCCCTGCTCACTGATTCGGTTGCGATGACCGAGGGAGAAAACCTGGAACCCTCCGGAGTCTGTCAGAATCGGTCGATCCCAACCCATCACCTGATGCAACCCACCCAATTTTCTGACCGTATCCACTCCGGGCCTTACCGCGAGATGGTAGGTGTTGGAGAGGATGATCTGTGTTCCACAATCGGTGAGCTGATCCGGTGTCACTCCCTTGACCGTCGCCTGGGTTCCCACCGGCATGAAGACCGGAGTCTGGATATCCCCCCGCGGAGTCGTCAGCAGACCGGCGCGGGCAGAACCACACGAGGCCTCGACACTGAAGGCGAAGCCCGCCGTCATCGGGTGACGGGCCATTACTTCCGAATTCACCACAAAGTCCTCAATTCAGTCCCGCGGTAATAATGCTGGAGAATCTCCTCATAGGTCTTTGACTTGGCATAACCCTTGGCTCCGTGCTGGCACATGCCCACCCCGTGTCCCCAACCGCGGCCATGGAAGACAAACCTGTTCTTTTCAAGAGAGACTTCGAAGGCGGACGAGCGCAAGGTCACCTTGGGGGTCAGTTTTCCCAGGCTCCCTCGCAATCGACGGGTATTGATCTCCAGAGATCCCCCGTCGTGAACGATTCGCAAATAGGGCACGTATCCGGAATCAGACACATCCACGGGAATGACCTGGCGAATCGTCCCTACACGGATGCCGCTTTGCCCTGCCACCCGTGCGACCGCCGATCTCAAGACCGGTTCAGCCAGTTCCAGTTTCCAGCGATAGAAGGGGGCCTTTCTGCAACCATCGCAGTCGACACTGCTGAGAGCACTCATGGGAATCAGGTTGTATCCCGTTTCCCCGGAACAGGTCACACCCCCACAGGTGGAGTGAAAGAAACATTCGAAGACAGCACCGCCGGTCATCAGAACCTGGCCACGGGTTTCTTCGACCGCTTTCAGGGTATTCGGATGAAGTTTTCCCACACCCTGATAAACCTGACTGCGTGTCGAAGAATGAACGTGCCAGCGTCTTCCGGGACGAGTCAGAATCTGGAAGAGGGCGTAGGTTCTCGCGGCAACCGCTTGAGCTTTCAGAGCCGCCATGGGAAAGGAACTCGCCGAGACCTCTTTCTCGACAACACCGGGAAGATACTTTTCCAGTGAAGTCCGCTCGAACAGATCCCAACCTTCATTGGCATTCTTCCAGCACTCTATCTTTCCGGCGAGCTCCATGCCTTCGCAAAAGAGAGCCCCCGACTCGGCATGGAACCGGATCTCCGTATCGAAACTCCGACCGGAAACCTTGATGACACCCTCACGGGCCTGAACAACGATGGGTGAAGGCAGGGACCACTGTGCAGTCTTGGTCTGCAGGCGAATCTTTTCCCCCGCCTTGGTGGCAAAGGTCATGTCCCATTGGCCGGTGGCGAATCGGATGCCGACCATCGGTCCATCCTCCCCCGTCTCCGCAAGGCCTGCTGTTGCGGAATTGAAAGCGGTCTCTGAGTTGAGAGCTGGGGAAAGCCCTAAAGAGGGTTCGTTCGGGAACAGTCCCGAAAAGAGTCCCAGAAGAAGCATGAACCGGCACGCAGCAGTAACCCTCAAACGGAATCCTCCAGATCGAGGGAACCCTGCTGACGTCCGCCCGTCGCGCCGTCCACCACTTTGTCAGCGGCGGGACCGAGGACTCTTCCGCGGGTGGTTTTCTCAATGAAACCGGCACGGATCAGATAAGGCTCATGGACATCCTCGATGGTCCGCTCTTCCTCACCGACAGTGACCGCGATGGTTTTGACTCCGACAGGAGTTCCATCCGCTCTGGCCACCACTTCGAGAATTTTCCTGTCCACTGTATCGAGACCAAATGGATCCACGCCCAGACGATCCAGTGCCGCACGGGCACACTCTTCATCGATCCTGTTGCTTCCATCGACATCGGCAAAATCACGAACCCTGCGCAGGTATCGATTGGCGATGCGTGGAGTACCACGACAACGACTTGCCAACACACGTGCACCCTCTTGATCAATCTCAACACCGAGAATTCGCGCACTGCGTTCCAGGATCCGGATCAGATCCTCCACCGCGTAGGGTTCCAGCTTCTCATGGATGCCAAACCGGGCACGGAAAGGGGAAGTGAGATTGCCTTCACGGGTGGTCGCTGCGACCAGTGTGAACTTTGGCAGGTGAATCCGCATCGATCGGGCATTGGGGCCCGAGTCGATCAGAATATCGATCTGGAAATCCTCCATGGCGGTGTAGAGGTACTCTTCGACCACCCGGCTGACGCGGTGAACTTCATCGATAAAGAGGACATCCCCCTCCTGAAGTTCTGTCAAAAGACCCACGAGATCCTTGGCCTTGTCGAGGACCGGACCACTGGTCGCGCGAAAATTGACGCCCATTTGAGCGGCAATCAAACTCGAGAGTGTCGTCTTCCCCAAACCCGGCATCCCGGAGAACAGGGTGTGATCGAGGGAATCTCCCCGCTTCTTGGCCGCCTCCAGGTAGACCTTGAGATTGTCCACCACGGCTCCCTGACCGACAAATTCTGTCAGGTCACCCGGGCGAATCTGCTCTTCTACCGCGGAAGAGTCCCCGGGAATGGCGGCAGGCTGGGTCTGGCGTGTGGGGTCCGAACCACTGCTCATCGGTTCATCCGTTTCCAATAAATCCCTCAAATCTCAAGGCGCACCGCCAGCATAATCGAATCCCCGATCCGGTGAAATGATGCGGCGGGCGGAGAAGAATTTTTCCAGCTTCTTTTCGCCGGGACTGAATCCTCCGTGAAATTCCCGAATCATTGGTTAGGCTGTCGTCAACTCAAACGAAGACCGGGGGTCTCCAGCCCTCCGGGAAGGGACGACGGGGATGCCATCTCAGGCAGGGGAAAACACTCCGCCACCGGAGCAGGGAAAATCAGCGGACTCTGCGGGGAATCGCCGTCCCCTCGGTGCTGTATTGCTGACCCTGTTTCTCGACCTGGTCGGATTCTCCATCATCTTCCCCCTGTTTCCTGCGATCCTCGACTCTTACCCCGATGATGACCTGCTCAAGGGCCTGCTCAGTTTCCTGCAATCCCTTTCGCCGGAGATCGGATTGGATGACCCGCGACTGATCACTCTCTTCGGCGGGGTGCTGGGATCCCTCTATTCCCTGTTGCAGTTTTTGCTGAGCCCATTCTGGGGCAGCCTTTCCGACCGTATCGGTCGAAGACCCGTGCTGCTGCTGACGATCGGCATCAACATGCTCGCAGCCCTGCTGTGGGCCTTCAGCGGTACTTTTCTGATACTGGTTCTCTCGCGCATTCTCTCGGGAGCGGCCGGTGGCAACATCGCCACCGCTACCGCTGCGGTGGCGGATGTGACCCCCGGAAAAGAACGCGCACGAGGCATGGGTCTCGTCGGAGCGGCTTTCGGTCTCGGGTTCATTCTTGGTCCCGCGATCGGTGGATACCTCTCTCTCTTTGACCTCTCCCACCTCGGCTCACTCCCCCTCTTCGGTGGACTCGCCTTTACCCCCTTCACGGTGGCGGCACTGGGTGTGGTAGTACTTCACTTCATCAACCTGCTGTGGGTTTTCAAGGCACTGCCCGAAACGCGCCCCCCGTCAACGGAACCCAGACCGATTCAATGGTCCGTCTCACTCGGAAGCCAATGGGGCGACACTGTGCGCAACACCAACATGGCCAATCTTGTTTACCTGCTCGCATTCAGCGGAATGGAATTCACACTGGCATTTCTGGTACGGCAAAGGCTCGACTTTGGAACCACAGAAACCGCCACGATGTTTGTCGTCATCGGTCTCATCCTCGCCCTCGTTCAGGGGGGCCTGACCCGCAGACTCGCCCACTCCTGGGGACCTGAGAAGACGGCGATTCGGGGAATGGTACTGGTGGCACTGGGCCTCGTCGGCGTCGCCTGGACCAGCGAGGATTGGCACCTCTGGGCCTCACTCCTTCCCCTGAGCGCCGGTTCTGCGATGGCGATGCCGATGCTGTCGACCATCGTCAGCAGCAATGTTTCTGATGAGGAACAGGGAGCCGCATTGGGAGTCTTCCGCTCGTTGGGCAGTCTTTCCCGGGCGATCGGCCCCTTCGCTGCCGCCATCCTCTATTGGCAAATGGGTTCGTCTGCGCCCTATTTGGCGTCAGCGATCCTGTTGTTGATCCCGATGGCCCTGCTCTCGGGTGCCCTTGCCAGAAAAGGCCGAATTTCCTAACATCTCATCACGCCGCGCGATCCTGGCCCGGGAAGGGGCTTCGTCGTGCTTCACCAAAACCCAACCACCTCCCCCCGGAGGTGTGCCCATGCTTCAGCCTGCAGATCTGATGGCCGTCAGTTGCTGTCGTGGATTGCCGGGCTGCTCCTCTTGCCGATCATCCTGCCGATCATCGGTTGCAGCAGTGCTCCTGCTCCCCGCGGAGAAAGCATCTCCCAGGATGAATCGATGACCCCCGCGGATGTGGGTGCGATGATGACGGGCAGCTGGTATGTCGAAAATGAGGAGCGCAGGGGGATGGCCACTCTGGGCGGACTCCTCTCCTATGACATGACCACCTCACAGCATGTCGGTGGTCAAAAGGTGGGCGAAGAAAGAGTCACCGCCGGTCCCCTGTGGATCGCAGGCAGAACCGAAAGCCGGGCTACCACTTCCCAGGGAAGCGAAGGCCGCAGTAATTGGTTTTTCCCCTTCTGGCGCTATCGTGAAGTGGACGGCCAGAGAACCCTTTACCCGCTGATGGTCATCCCGATTCCCCTGGGTTCGGTCGAAACGACAGATTTGGCACTGACGGATGATGACTTCGATCCGTGGGCAGGGGTCGGTGACAGCACCCCCGTCACCGAAGTGGCTGAGACTTCGGTGACAGATCCGGATCCCCTCGAACCTGTGATTTCCGAAGCGATCGCACAGGCCCCCATGACTTACCAGATCCGCAAGGGTGACACCCTGTGGTCATTGGCCGTGCGCTTTTATGGGGACGGTCATCGTTACCCTGACCTTCTCGCCGCCAACCGCGGAACCCTTGCCGACCCAAGCCAGATGACGGTTGGCAGCACCATCGTGATTCCGAACTAGGGATTTGTCTTTTCTGCGGCGGGGGCCTCTACCAGGCTTCCGCCGCAGGAGGATCCCTGACCGGCAGTACAGCCAAAGCAGTGCTCTCCCGTGGCGATTTCCCGATCCACCAGCTGTTCCTCGGTCACCGTCCATAAATCGGGAACCTCCCCACTCTCCGAATCTGCGGTCAGCCCCATCGACAGCATCTGATTGAAATCGCAATCGTGCAATCTGCCGTTGTATTCGACGGAGAGAGTCTCTCGACACATGAGGCCGGGAAGTGTGGCCTCATTGAAAGACTGTTCCAGCAACTGTCGGTACTCCTGCTCCTTGCCTTCCTTCCGCAGCTGACCCAGAAAACGGGAGATGGGCATGTTGGTGATGGTGATCAGTCGGTCGAAAACGATGCCCAGATCCTGCTTCAGAACCCTGCGATAGTCTTCTTCCAACACATGGGCCGGAGGTGGCAGAGTCGCCCCGCCGGGATTGAACACCAGATCGAGTTGCAGGTTGGAGCCTTGCCCTGTTCTTCCCTCGGCAGCCCCATAGCCGAGGTGGTTCAGTCGTTTCAGGCCGCGAATACTGCCCTCAAAAACACCATCACCTCTTTGGCGATCCACATTGTCCCGGGAATAACAGGGCAAGCTGGCGACGACATGAACTCTCTGTTGAGCGAGGAACTCCGCCAGGGATTCCTGCCCCTTCTCTTGCAGAATTGTCAGATTGCAGCGATCGATCACTTCCAGTCCACGGGCTCTTGCCTGAATGACCAGATCCCGGAATCCGGAGTGCAACTCCGGTGCTCCCCCGGTCAAATCCACCACCTGCAAATGGGGCAGACGGTCCATCAGCGACAGACAACCTTCGACCCCCTCATCTGACAGCTTTTCAGTCCTCGTCGGACCAGCACCGACATGACAGTGAGCACAGGTCTGATTGCAAACCCGGCCCAAATTGATCTGCAGAACCCGGGTGTTGCCCCGCGTGAGGGGACTTTCCAATTTTTGCCGAAAACAACCGGATTCCATGCTCTTCAAGGGGTGGACCTTCCGTGGGTAAATGTCATATCAGGCAATTTAGTCGGGTTTTGCCTCCAACGGAAACGCTTACAAAAATATTCCAACCTGAACACTACACAACACTTTGTTAATCAATAGAATGTATTTACATACAGGAAGACGACCCTGTCCCGATTTTTGATCGGGCCAGATTCAGGCCCACCCGCTGCGGCTTGGGCTAACGGCGAGAAAGGAATCTCATCCATGTCCCTTCGTACCTATCTTGGTCTGTTCATGGCACTGCTTTGCGTGCTTGCTCCCACTGCGGACGCCCAGACCAACTACAAGTTGAGTGCTCCCAATACCAGCAGCCTCCCCGGTGGAACGCTGGCTGCGGACATTCTGATGACCAACCAGCCGGAACCCGCTCAGGGTTTCCAGTTTGGCCTCTCCTTTGATCCGACGTTGTTAAGTCTCAACCTCGTCACTCAGGGTGCCGACCTGCAGAGTCTGGACAACGGTCAAGGTGCCGATTACTTCTTCCACACCGAGCCGAATGGCAGTGGCGGAGTGACCGTCGGTGCCATCGTCAGCCTCTCTCCTCCCCTGCTTTCTATTCCTGCGGGAGACGACCACAGCATCGCTCGTCTCGAGCTTTCCGTCTTGCCGACCGCGCAACCCGCCCAGATTTCAGGATTGACCTTCACCAACACTCTGGGCTCGCCCCCGGTTCTTTGTGTGATTTCGGTCAACGGTGTTTCCCAGAGCCCGATCCTTGAGCACGGCTCCGTGACCATCGACACCCCGGCTCCCTCCGGACTTCAGGTTGTCGTCGACGACGCATGTACCTGTAGCGGAACTGTTTCCTGGACCAACGGTGGAACCTACGACTCTGTGATTGTTACCGTCGACGGTATTTCGTCTTCTTACGCCGGCGACACCCAGAGTCTCGCTCTCAACCTGAATGATGGTGTTCCGACCAACGTCGAAGTGTACGGAATCAGCAATGGCCAGAACTCCTCGGCCACCTCGACTGCCTACACCTGCAACACCACTCCGGCGAACCTTCCGATCTCTGATCTGTCCTGTTCCATCGATCACGAGACCTGCACCGCGACCCTGAGCTGGATCAACAACAGCCCCAACTACCAGGCACTGGAACTGCGTGTGGACGGCCAGCTGGTGGCAACTCTCGCCGGTACGGATTCCACCACCACCTACGTCCTTCCTGCTGAAATGACCCCCTACACCCTCGAAATCTCCGGAATCGGTGAGTGTGGTGAGAGTCTTGCCGGAATGGGCTGCACCCTTGAGTGCCTTCCTGAGCGCTTCCGCAGAGGTGATGTCAACTCCGATACTCTGGTTGATATCTCCGACGCCATCGGAACCCTGTCTTACCTTTTCCAGGGAATCCCCATGGTTTGCCTGGACGCCATCGACACCAATGACGACGGTACCATCGACATTTCCGACGCGATCTCAACTCTCAGTTACATCTTCGGCGGAGGAACTCCTCCTGCTGCCCCGGGACCTTCGACCTGTGGTGTCGATCCGGACAATGGCAATCCCGACAGTCTGGATTGCACCGATTACAACACCAGCTCCTGTAATTGATTCTCGCCGGAATCTCATAGCGAAATGAAAAGGGCCCGCAGGGTAACCCCCTGCGGGCCCGCTCCTTTGATTGAAGAGTTTCGCGTGATCAGTCTCACCCCTGTTCGAAGGATCCTCCCGGATCAGATCGTTTCAAAGGTGTGACCGAATTTGGTCTTCTTCGTTTTCAGATAGTTGATATTCACAGGTCCGACTCCCAACTCCAGCGGGATTCTCTGGGTGACCTGAACACCATTCTCTTCCAATCCCTCAACCTTGCCGGGATTGTTGGTCAGCAGACGTACCTGATTCACGGACAATGCCCTGAGGATCTTTGCCGCAGCTGAGTACTCACGAAGGTCCGCCTCGAAGCCCAGATGTTCGTTGGCCTCAACGGTGTCCAGCCCATCGGATTCCATCAGGTGGTAGGCCTCAATCTTTTTGGCGAGACCGATTCCGCGTCCCTCCTGGGGCAGGTAGATCAGGGCGCCACGCTCTTTGGCACCGATCATCTTGAGGGAGTGATCCAACTGCATTCCACAGTCACAACGCAGGGAACCGAAAACATCCCCTGTCATGCATGCACTGTGAACCCGCACGAGAGGATCATCGCCCCCTTCACTCAGGTCCCCCATGCGCAACACGGTCACAGGATCATTGTCGGCGGTCTTCCAGCACTCCAACTCAAAGACTCCATAGGGAGTCGGCAGGTTGGCAGCACTGAGCCTGATCGGGACTTCCGGTGCGGCTTCTTCAATCGTTTCACGCTCGCGGCGGTACTCCACAAGACTGTCGATGGTTCCCAACAACAGACCATGTTTCTCCGCAAAGACTTCCAGCTCGGGAAGGCGGGCCATGGTGCCGTCGTCATTCATCACCTCACAGATAATGGCCGCGGGCTGCAAGCCGGCCATGCGCGCCAGATCGACCGAAGCTTCGGTGTGACCTGTGCGGCGAAGCACTCCCCCCGGCTTGGCTTTGAGGGGGAAGAGGTGACCGGGACGATTGAACTGGTCCGGCCGGGAGTTGGGATCCGCTAGAAGACGAGCCGTATGGGCCCGGTCTGCGGCGCTGATCCCGGTGGTGATGCCTTCGGAAGCATCCACCGATACGGTGAATGCACACTCCCCTGGCAGGGTCGGTTTGTCGCTCATCGGCGGAAGATCGAGTCTCTCACAGAACTCGGCGGCCATGGGCGCACAGATCAGGCCTCGCCCCTCGAGGGCGCAAAACTTGATGTGCTCGTCGGTGACCAACTCTGCGGCCATGACGATATCACCCTCATTTTCGCGGTCCGGGGCATCGATCAAAATGACCATGCGCCCCTTGGCGATCTCCTGTACCAATTCCTCGACTGTGGCAAATGCCATCGATGGCTCCCATCAAAACTCAGGTGTCCCCCAAGGTCGATCTGGACTCGATTATCCCTTTGATCACTCAGGGGTATGGACACCATTGTCCCTATTTTAGAACCGAATGGGGTCCCTTGGCACTGATTCCGGCCGTTATTGAGGAAGGAATTCCACACCTTCGAGTCGACCTCCCAAGCGCTCTCCCGCTTCCGAAACCTGTTTGAGGAGTCCCCGGGTGACCTCAGGGGCCTCCAGAGTGCCCCAGATCTGAATCAGACAACGACGGGTCTGGGGGTCGGTTTTCGTTCTCTGGGAGTCTTTGACGGCATTGGCGCAGGGCCCCAGTGAATCCCCTAGGCAGATCAGGCCTGCGATATCGATCTCCTGACCCGAAGCGTTGAAAACATATTTTTGTCCCGATTCCCCGAGACCGATGGAGAGATCCCCCTCCACCCGGTCCAGATCGACCACACTGAGTGGCAAGCCGGAGATTCTGGAGGCCGAATTACCGAGATCAACCAGTGGAAAAATGGAAGTCAGTTTGCCCTCGGCTGCTGCTTTCTGGAGCCACTCACTGGAAGGCTTGCCCCTTCCAGCGGGCCGATACCCCCCATGACGAAGCAGGGAGCGGACCGCCTTGCGCAACTCCTCCGTCATCGGTTCACAAGGGAAGTCCCGTGAAATCATCTCCTGCAACCAGGACGGACTCTCCTCACCTTGCGGACCGGGAAGTTCAATCACCACTCCCGCGGCATCGAGCAACGGATGCTCATTGACATGGATCTGTAACATTCGTGCACCCTTCTTCAGTCAATGTCATTCAAGGGGCAGTCTTTGGCCTCACTTGCCCGACTGGGGCTCCCCGATATCATCTCTGGAGAGATTGGATTTCAAAGTCACACGTTGGCAGGGGGCCAGATTGCCACGGGATACTTCACCCGTCCACGGGAACATCTTTCTTGCTCCCGGTATCGATTCCCAACTGGCTCATCAACTGCTGGACACCCCTGCCCGGCGCGTCATCGCTGAGGGCCGACGGGGACGGTTGGAAGAGGTCTGCCACGATGGAACCTCCTATGCCCGCAAGGTCTACCGGGTCACCAAAAAGTCGATTCACGGCACTGCTGTGAGCTGGATGCCGGCCTTCATGCGCTGGGGTCGGGTTCGCAGATCGTGGAAGGCGATGCTCGAGGGAAAAAAGAGAGCAATGCCTTTGCCGAGAGTCCTGTGCCGCAGCGAGAATCGGCGCCAGGCAAGGCTGGTCACCACCTGGATTCCCGGTGAACCCCTCCACCATTGGCATGCCCGTCAACTGCAACAATCCGATGACGACAGTTGGCAGCGGTCCTTTGCCGAGTGGATCGGTCCCCAGTTGTATCAGTTATTCGATGCCGGCATGACCACCCGGGATCTCTCTCCCAACAATGTGCTCATCACGGGTCCGACCGCTGGTCCCTGGCAGTTTCATCTGGTCGATCTCGACGAAGCCCGGCTCCAGCGCTTTACCGACGGGGAATCCTTCATCGATCAGGTAATCTATTCCCTTTCCCAGGTTGGACATTTGCCATCAACGATTTCACCCAAGGTAAAGTTGCGGGCTCTCATCGCATTTCTTGAAGCTGGCGGTCAGCGTTGGGCTGATGGACAAGCCGAATTCTCTCCGCGCTCCACTTCCTTCATCGATCGCAGGGCCGCTCGCAAAAAGTTTATGCGACAGGTGATCGATGGGGTTCTGCGATTCGATCGGCGGAAAGAGAAACACTTGAAGAAGGCGGGGCGAACCGGCCGCTACGCCGGTTGGGGTCTCGACGATGACGGTCTTCCGGTTCCCTTTGACGGAGCCCGAGACGAAACCTGAATCAGCTCGTCTGATCCGCGGACCTGCTCGACACTCCGGAACGGGGATTCAGCAGATCAAGCTCCACCGTGACCCCATCTTTTCCCAACTTCCCAAACCGGAGAACATCCGTGGGGCAATCGTGGACGCAGGCACCACAACGAACACATTGTGGGTCGGCCATGGGGAGCCCCTGACGAGCAAAGGTCATGACGTCGATGCCTTGATGACATTGGGTGGTGCAAACGTTGCAGGAGATACAGCGGGATTTGTCGGCGAAGATCCGAAAGCGGGAAAATCGGGCATAGATATTCATGAGGGCGGCAAGCGGACAAACAAAGCGGCACCAGGTTCTGCCCGAAAAATGCCAATAAAGACCGACTCCCAGAATCCCCGAGAGAAACAGATCCACAAACCACTCGTAGTTGATCAACGGAATGCCCTTTTGAATTCCAAGGGCCAAAGCCTGTCCCCACTGACCGAAGGCAGATTCCGGAAGAGTCCATGACATGACCCTTCCCACCAACATCAACAGGCACAACAGGAGCATGACCTGACCGATCAGATTCCAACTCTTCGGCCGATCCCCCCTCGGCATCTTGTGCCGATGATCATCGCCGAGTGTTTCTGCCAGAGCACCACAGGAACAGATCCAGCCGCAGTAAACCCCCTTGCCCCACCGATGAATCGCCCAAGGCAACAGGACAAAGGTCTGAATCACTGAAATCACACACCAGACGATCAGAGGCTGGTCAGTAAAGATGTTCCAGAAGAAGAGAGGCCAGGCGAGGATCAATCCGAACGCACGCCAATACTCGCGACTTTCCCCCGAGAACGGAAAGAGTGCGTCCGCCACGGATTGCCCCACTCCTGCATCGAAGATCCCCTGCGTGCCCATCCACGGCAGGATCCAATAGGGCAACAGAAACAGGGGGATCGCCTGAATCCAGAAGAGACACCAGGTCTGCCTGCGAATGTAGGGGGACGGCCTCTTGCGCATTCGGCGCAAACCGAAGATCAAAACCAGAAGCGTATAAAGAAGACTGTACCAGAATCCGGGTTGGTCCATCGCCGGCGTCAAAGACCCCAGAACACTGCTTCCCTGCGGAAACAACTCACTCCACCAACGGTCCAGACCTGCGGGGAAGCCACCGATGGATCGCCACTTCTCAGCAATGGGAATCGCCACTCCCGTGCGTTTCCAATGGTAGAGCAAAAAGAAGAAGACCATGCAGCCCACCAGGGAAGCCCACCAGAACGCCCCGCGGTCGCCGTGCATCTTCAATCCGCAGCGCCGCAATAATTCGACGGGAGGTTTGCGTCCTATCAGGGTGAAGACGGAAGTGGCAGGAAGGGTAATTTGTTTCCTGTCCGCCCCCTGCAACTCAACTTCTGAATCTTCAATCCTCTGGACAGTGGTCTCCGCCAAGACGGTGAGAGATCCCTCCGTTACTGCATTCGCCACCCTCTGTTGCTGTGTCGACGAGGCACTCTTGAGAGTGGGTGACCGATGGGAGAGATGAACTCTCGCTCCCCCTTCTGCCAGGGCGACTGCCGCTTCACAGGCACTGTCCCCACCACCGACGACGAGAACATCCCGATCCCGGTAAGCCCCCGGGTCATGGCAGACGTGACTGACATGGTCATGGTCCTCGCCTGGAACTTCCAAACGGCGGTGTTCACCGTTGCGCCCGAGTGCAAGAACAACGCGGTATGCGCGAATCGATTCCCCATGACTCCAATTCAGTTGAAGGCTATCGCCCTTCCGCTGAATCGAATCGAGAATCGCCTGCTGCGGTTTCAAATCCCGATCCAGTGCCTGCTCCTGAAGAGATTCCAGCAGCCCTTCACGACTGAGTCCCGCCTCAGAAGGAAGTTCGAGGGGTGGATTGGGGAGAATGCCCCGGAGGGTCGGTGAAGATCGGCTTTCCGATGGGATAGTTCTCCACCGTCTCCAACATGCGGGCGGCTTCAAACCACTGAAAATCGATGCCGAGACGACGCGCTTCCACCGCCGCTGAAAGACCGGAGACCCCTCCGCCGACGATCACCAGTGGAACGATTCCCTCCGGACTCTTTTCACACTCCGGAAGGAGGCGACGGGCCACGCGGGCCCCAGAATCGACGGCATGTTTGAGCAGAGGGATTCCCGTCAGCTCACCCACCACGAAGAGACCGGGAACCTCGGTCGAGAAATCAGCCTCCACCCGGGGCAGCGGTTCTTCCGTTCCCCCCGGCCATTGCAAGTGAAGCCAGTCGACGTATCGATTCAGCAGCGACAGCAACGTGGATCAGACTCCATGGATGGATTGGACTTTACGATCAAGGTGATCGACAAAGATGGCAGGATCGAGTCCCTTCCCCACCGCTCTCTCGAGCAGATCGAGGGGCATGAATTGCCGTCCCGGCTTGTGAATCCGCTCCCGCAGCCAATCGAGGATTTCCCCGAAACGCCCGGCGGCCACTTCCTGATCGATGTCGATCTCTTCAGAAATCGCCTGATGGAATTGGGCAGAGTAGAGCGATCCCAAAAGGTAGGTGGGGAAATATCCAAAGGCACCGAAGCTCCAGTGGATATCCTGCAGCACACCGTCCTTGAAGTTGGGCGGAGTCAGTCCGAGGTACGACTCCATCTTTTCATTCCATGCAGAGGGCAGATCGGCTACTTGCAAATCTCCGCTGAAGAGCGCCTGCTCCACCTCAAAACGGAGTGCGATATGCAGACCATAGGTGACCTCATCCGCATCCACACGAATCAGTGAAGGCTTCACGGGGTTCACCGCAAGAGCCATGTCATTGGCACTCACATCTTCGAGAATCCGTGGGAAGTACTTCTTCATCAGCGGCAGGAAGTGAACCCAGAATGCTTCTGTTCTGCCGATGTCATTCTCCCAGAACCGTGATTGGGATTCGTGGATTCCCAGTGAAATCGCATCGCAGAGGGGCGTGTGCACCCACTTTTCTTCAAAGCCCTGCTCATACATGGCGTGGCCGGCCTCGTGAATCACTCCATACAGGTTACTCGTGAAGTTGTCTTCGTAGACCCGGGTCGTGATCCGTACATCAAAGGGTGCCACCGGGGAGGTACAGAAGGGATGGGAGGTCAGATCGAGCCCTCCCTTGTCGAGGTCATATCCCAATTGGGTGGCGACCTCTTTGGAGAACTCAAGCTGTTTGGTCTTTTCCCAGGGGCCGCGGAAAAACTCCGGCTCCGGCAGGGCACGGGCAACGACCCGATCGATGATCCCCTTGAGTCCGGGAACGACCTGACGACAAATCTCACTGAAGTTTGCACTGGTCATGCCACGCTCATACTTGTTCATCAGTACGTCGTAGAGACAGTCTTCATCATCGCGCAGGTATTCTGCTTCTGCCTTCTGAAGTTCGATCTGTCGCGACAGCATCGGTTCGAAGGCAGAGAAATCATCCTGCTCCCGAGCCGATTGCCAGGCCATGATGGACTTTGAATTCACTTCTGCAGATTCAGTCGCATGCTCCACAGGAATTCGCAGAGATCGTTCGTAATCATGACGAACTTCACGCACCAGCGCCTGAAGAGTCTCGTCCCCGGAAGCAAAGGCCGCTTCCTCTGCTCGCTCGATACTTTCACCGAGTGCGGGCTGCTGCGATCGTTCATGGGCAATCCCTGCCAACTCGCCGAGAGCTTCAGCCCGGACTCCGCCACCGCTGGAAGGCATATGAGTCTCCTGATCCCAGGAGAGCACCGTCGAGGCGTGGCTGATGAGAGCAATCTTTCTCAGGTGCTCACGCAGTTCAGTGATGGCTTCGTGTTCGGTTTCGGTCACGTTTTCGGTGGTCATGCCAACTCCATGTCTTGCTCCCGTTGGGAATCGGAAGTTCCGCTGCGGCCACCCAATTCCTCATAGGATCCGAGTGACAATTGTTCCGTAAAGTGTACCGAACAAACGGGCTGGAAGGTTTCATCCCCTCCGACCTGCTGACTCGGTCCATCCAGATAAGCCACGCCACCGATGGATTTGAGATTGAAGATGGCTTTGCTGTTGCACTGGTGGCAGGTCGTTTTGACTTCTTCGATGGAATCCGCCAATTCCAGAAGGCGACGACTCCCCGGAAACAGTCGGGTTCGGAAATCGCTGCGCAAACCGTAGCAGATCACCGGCACCCTTTTCTGGTCGACCACATCCCTGAGTTGATCGATGTGCTGGGGATGGAAAAACTGGACTTCATCGACGAGGACACAGTGAACCCCATCGAAATCGTCAATTTCAATTCGATCGCCATCACCGATGACCATGTGGGCTTCACGGGTCAATCCCGCTCTGGAGGCGACGTCCTTTTCACCGTATCGATCATCAAAACCGGGCTTGATGACGACGATGCGTTTTCCCTGACGTTCATAGTTGTGGGCGACGGCAAGGAGATTGAGGGTCTTGGCGCTGCCGACCGTCCCATGCCTGAAATAGAGTTTTGCCAAAATGCCTCCATCCGGGATTTCCCTGACTCGCAGGGTAAACCCGGATGGAGGGTCATTCCATGCCCCTAGCCTTCTTCTGCAGGAATCGGCACCGGCACGGGAGTAGGAGCAGGGGTGGGTACAGGGATGGGAGCCGGAACTGCGGGCTCGACCGCCTTGAGTTCCTCGAGACCCTTGATCAGGCCATCGCGAACCCAGTCACTGCAGACCACAATCCGCTCATCCCCCCGAAGCCTGGCGGAGACACCCTCTCCTCCCAGAGGAAGGGGCTGAACCGCACCAAAATCGAGAATGATGCGCGAGTCATCGACCAGGACGACTTCGATGGAGGCGGACGGCTCCTCCAGACCTGCTGCTGCCGGATCGGCGGGATCCAACGGCGCTTCGCAACGGACATTTTTCAGCGAAGAGAGCAGGCCCCGAACCGTATTGGTATCCGCTTGGACATTTTCCGGTTCACGGATCCACCACTCAGGGTCGGTCCCCGCCTTGACCAATTCTCCCGACTCTCCCGTCGCTGTCTCAGCAGGAGCTCCCGGCACCCACTCAAGAACGATGCGTTCGTCGCCCCTGGTCAGAATCACTTCGCGGGCTTCCGCATCCCCGGACAGTTGAAAGAGTACTTTGTGGAACCATTGTTGTGCTGAAAAGGTGTCTCCCCCCAGGGCAGGTCTGCGCTTGAGATTCGGCAAAATGCTGAAAACCCGATCCTGGTCCGCCATGCGAATAAAGCTGCGACCTGTTCCGTCCGCCTTGCCGACGACCACATCGATAAAGGGAGCCATATCCATATCCTTGAGGGTGATACGAATTCCCTGCTCGGAATCGACTTCAAAGGTCTTGTGACTGGCAGTGCTTTCCCCGCGTTTCTCGGCTCCGGAGACCGCCTTGAGGTCATCGAGAAAACGAATCACCTCATCCCGATCAGCAGCGGAATCCCACAGATTGGGCAGGAACCACTCGCGTCCCTTGCGTCGGATCTGATAGGACTCCCCCCCCTTCTGAAACTCGATGGCATCAATCATCTCGGGATTGATTCCGGCAAAGCGGGTCAACTCCACCGGAGTTTCCTCGATTGCAGTGTAATCCTCCTGCTGATTGACGAAGAGCAATCCTCCGGCTCCGAGGATCAACAGAACCATGATCGTGAGACTGTTGCCTTTCAACTGGCCTCCTTCTTCTCGCCTGCATCGGCGGGAACCTTGAGCATGTGCAACGCTTCATGATGACGTGCACCGGAACGACGACTTGCAGAGATCAACCCGTAGATCACCAACAGAAGCAGTGGGACTCCGGCCATGTTGCCGTAGGTCACCAGAGTTCGTTCATCCCGGGTCGTCTCCCGAAGGGCGCTCGCCAATTGAACCTTGCCACGGATCTTGGCCAGGTCCGGGTCGAGGGCGAGTGCTTCGATGGATCCCATGAGGAAACCCACATTCTGGCGGTACATATTCAGGGAGGTGTACTTGGCCATGTCTGCTGAAGCGATCAGCAGAATCCGGGATTCGACCGACTCCGATGCTTCCACCAGAGGCGCTCCCTCTTCACCCCCTGTGACCTCGAGGGTCGGATCCCACGAAGGAATCTTCGAGCCGACTTCAAAGGTGGAAGGGAACTCACCCTCTGCAACCAACGCCAGTACCCGGCTTTTTTGCATCCCCGGATCTTTTGGCGGGGTCACCATCGGTGCCGTGACCGCCGGCCCAAAGGGAGTCAACCACGCATCGCTGTCCGACTTGGCCAGAGGTGTAATCTTGACTCCCGCCGCATCTGCCACCGCTTCATTGATGATCAACGGACTGGCGAAGGGGAACACCAACGCTTGCAATCCACGAGTAAAGGGAGAGGTGCCATCCAGATTGTTTCCGGCAGCTCCCGGGCTGACCGGGAATGGCTGGGGAACTCTCATGCGCATTCCCAGGGGACCTTCGGTCACCGTTTCAATGCTTCCGCACTGGCGTTGACTGGAAACGATCATGTTCGGCTGGATGTCGATGCCCCATTTTCCAAAGCTCTCGGAGAAGCCGGGATTCAAAGGCGTCAGTTGGAAGCCGCGATCCATGCTGCCCGAAGTGGTCGAGGCGAGAATCATCGCCGGTCTGCCGGAACGAATCGAGTTCTCGATCTCGTAACGCTGACGCGGAGTCGTCCCGTCCGGTTCGGCGATGATCAACAACTGGGCTTCTTCGGGAATCATGGACTCTTCCGTGAGCATGATCTTGCGCACTTCAAAGCGGTCTCCCAATGCATCCAGCAAGGGATCAAATCGACTCATCGGAGCGGGCAGGGGTGATCCATCCGGCCCCTGGGTGATCATGTCATCCGGGCGCCCTTGATAGAAAGCCAATACCGGTTTGCTCTCGAGGGTGAGCTTCGCGATGCGGCTGACCAGCTCGTACTCAAGCCCCTCAAGGGTGGTGTGGACCGGAATCCCTTCCGATTCGCGATCGAGATACTTGAGGACGATGGCACTGAAGAAGGGCACCACTTCGATGCCGTCTTCCTTGATGGAACGTCCCTGAAGCTCAGGGATTCCCTGCTGGGCCAACTCTGCTTTCTTGGTGTCCGCCGGTGAAGTGGGGCCACCCATGAGGGCCGCCATCGGATCCGGCTCTTCTTCTTCCCCTTCTCCCGCCTGCTCCTTGACGTACTGCTCAATCACACGGGCTGGGTCGATCACCTTCACTTCGATGCGCCCACCGGCATCGGCAGCAGCACGCTGGAATTCATCGAGATAATCCACGGTATCGCGACGCAGGTTCTGCAGTCCCGATGGCAGTTTTTCACTGACCCAATACTCAAGGATCACCGGCTCCTGAAGCCTGGACAGAATGTTGCCGGTCTCCGGGCTGATGGTGTGGGTGCCGGCGGCGGTCAGATCAAGACGGCGATCAAACTCCCGCGAGACACCATTGACGAGAACCAGCAAAACGACGAGCACGATGATGGAGATGATCCAGCGCACCAGAAATTGTCTTTTTCTTTCAACCATGTGTCCCCCTACTGCTTTCTCAACTCGACCTGAAACACGCACAGTGTCAGGAAGAGTGTGGTGCCAGAAAGAAAATAGACGACGTCGCTCAGTGCGAGCACTCCCCGTTCGATGGCCTGGAAGTGAGATTGAACTCCCAGGGATTCAATCACCCTGGCCAGGACTGGCTGTGAAGAGGAGACGTAGGACGCGAAATCAGGACTGAGGGCCAATACCAGCAGGATTCCAACGGTCACTCCCACCAAAAGGGAGACGACCTGATTGCTGGAAAGGGCAGAGACCCAACAGCCGAGTGCAAGAAACATCATGCCTGCGAGAACAGTGCCGATGTATCCGCCGATGATTGGTCCCCAATCGACAGGGCTGGACGCAAGCCAACCCAGAGTCGCGGGAATACCGAGGCTTGCGGCGACACTGGCGAGCAGGACGACGACAGCAGCCAACCATTTTCCAATGACCAGATCACGGGACTCCACCGGCAATGACAGCAACACTTCCGTACTGCCGGTGCGAATCTCCTCGGACCAGAGACGCATCGTCACCGCCGGAGCGAACACCATCATCATGAAGGGGGTCAATCCGAACCAGACGCGCATGTCAGCGCTTTCGATGATGAAGAAGGGCGAGTACTGGAAAAAGAAGAAGGACATGATCGCCATTTGCAGGGCGATAAAGATCCACGCGATGGGGGTGTGAAAGTAGGCTCCACATTCCCGTCGCATGACTACCAGGATCGAACTCATCGCTGGCCTCCTCTCGCACCGGTCAGGCGCAGATACACTTGCTCCAGTGTTTCACGGGATCTCTCGACGCTGACCAGCATGCCTCCTGCGGATTCAATCCCTGAAGTCAGTGCAGCAATGTCGGGTGTTCCCGCGCCCTTCCATGCATGCACCGTATCTCCCGGTGCTCCGGAGATTCCCTGGCCGAGGCCCAGATTTCCACAGGCGTCGTCGTCGAGGGCCTTGCCCGCAATCACGACCTGCCAACCCCCCTGCTCATCTCCCGTCAACTCTTCAGGGGTGCCATCCGCAATGAGACGCCCCGAGTTGATGACGATGATACGAGTACAGATGGCGGCGATCTCCTGAAGAATGTGAGTACTGAAGATGATCGCCCTCTCCTTGGCCAGGTCGGTGATCAGATCCCTGACCTCGATGATCTGACGTGGATCCAGTCCATTCGTCGGCTCATCGAGAATCACCACTTCCGGATCATGGATCAGCGCCTGAGCAAGACCGACCCGCTGACGGAAACCCTTTGAAAGAGTTCCGCAGCGACGGCGCAGCATCGGGCTGAGGCTGAGACGATCCGCAAGGCTGGCGATCCGGTCTTCAAGATCCCGGCCCGACAACCCGCGAGCTCCGCCGATGAAGCGCAGGTAATCGATCACTTCCATCTCGTCATAGAGTGGAATGCTCTCGGGAAGGAAACCGAATCCCTGACGGGCACTTTGCGGATCCTCACTGATTTCGGTCCCCTTGATGCGGGCTTCACCGCGATCGGGGGCAATCAGTCCAGTGATCATTCTCAGGGTCGTGCTCTTGCCGGCTCCGTTGGGGCCGAGGAAACCGAGAATTTCTCCGCGGTGAACATTGAAGGAGACATCGTCCACAGCCAGAGTCGCACCAAAAGTGCGACGCAAGCCTTTGGCTTCGATGAGGGGTGCCAGATTCCCCGGCGAACGAGTCGGTGCCGGAGAATCGACTGGGAGTTCCGTCGACATGGAGGGACTCTTCCTTTCAGCAAAACAGACCCATCAAAGGGCCTCTTCGAGTGCCACAGGATGAAAGAAAGAGTGGTCTAAAATCAAGTGTTCCCGGGTGTTACGTGACCCACTTCTGCAGTTCTGACAGGTTTCGGATATCACGACCATAGAGCAACGCCCTGGCCCCCACCCGTTTGGCCTCAACCAGATTGGCCACCGCGTCATCCACCAGAAGCACTTCTTTGGGTGAGATCACCACTCCAAGCCTCTTGTGAATCTCGGCAAGGATCTCGAGGATCGCTTCACCCTTTTCCTGTAATCCATAGCGGGGATAAAAAAAGCGGTCGCGAATCCCGAAGATTTCGAGGACTTCGTTGCTCGTGTCCTCCGGGGATCGGCAAACCAGGGAGACGAGACCTCCGCTTCGGTGGATCGCACGCAACAGCTTGCGGATCCCCGGTCTCAGTTCAACCGTGGACTTCTCACTGCGTGCAAGATGGGAGCCTTCCAACTCAAAGGGGCCCTCGAAAGGATCCACTCCCTCCTGATCGACACTCCACAGGGTTTCGTCGAGATCAAAAACGAAGAGACGAAACGACATCGGATCCCCCTTCCGGCATGGCCGAAAAGGTCCTGTTACTCAGGGATCCTGAAAATCGCTGGCATGAAGGATGGTATTCCGGCTTTATCCTGTGGAATCCGGATCAGGATTCCTGTCGGACCGGTTTTTCAAATCCGAAGGAAAGCCTAGAGGGTAAAGCCCTGGTCGTAGGTGTCATCTTCCTGAACAGATGCTTCTGACTGCTCGACCCAACTGCGGGTCCCCGGACTCAGGTAGACTTCGACATGCTCGAAGACCTGGCCATGAAGCATTTCGGAAAGACGATTCTGGGCGCGCAGTTCACAGGACTGCTGACGCAGTTCATCGCGAAGGTAACGGAACCGCAGAGCCACATCTTCTTCCACGTGTGGAACCAGATCCTCCACCGTCCACTCGGAAGGCACATCGAGACCGAGGGCATCACCGAGTTCCTCACCGATGATCAGGCGCTGGCGCTCCTCATCGATCATGCGTGAGAGAATGCGGTACTCACGGTTCCCGTGCTGGGCGACGGCGTCGTAATCGGCCTGCATGCGGGCCTCGTCCAGATCGACCATCACCTGGCCCAACTCCTCGTGCAGCTGGTGCAGGCGATCCATGATCCCGGAGAGTTCACCCGCCAACTGGCGGATTTCCACTTTCTGGCGCTGATCGTCGTTCAACATCGTCTTCCATGCCTTTCGGGGGCTCTTCTGATAGGGATGACATCGGCCGTTGAGGGGTCCGACTGGAGGATTCTCCGAAATTTCCCTGAAATTGGCTGAAGAAGGCGATCTGGAGGGGTTCCGACACCCCTGAGGCGGTGACAGGTCCGATTGCCGGGGATCCCGGAAAGCGTTACGGTTCGACAGATGGGCGGGTGGCGGAACTGGCAGACGCGCCAGATTTAGGTTCTGGTCCCGAAAGGGGTGGGGGTTCGATTCCCCCCTCGCTCATTCTCTTTCTTTCCCGTCCTGTCGGTCGCACGGGATGCCTACGACCCGTTTGCGGAAGCCAACTCCTCCAGAGCAGCGCACACCGGGTCGATAACCTCCGCATTCGTCTCCTCACCGGGAGCGATACGCAGGGTCCCCCCCGCTTCGAGGGTTCCCAGATGTTGATGGGCCAGGGGAGCACACTGCAATCCGGAACGGCAACGCACTCCCAGACGGACATCCAATTCTGCGGCCAGCTCTTCTGGCCGCTTTCCGGAAACATGCAACGGGATCACCGGAGTTCGGGGAGCGGTCCCCGTCTCGCCGGGGATCTCTACCCCGGGGATGCTTTGCAGTGCCTCGACCCACTTCTGTCGTTGGGCATGACCGGCACTGAAGCGATCACTGACCGCATGGTCATCGAAAAACTCGAGGGCCTTGGCGAGACCGGCGATGCCGGGAAGATTCGGTGTCCCCGATTCAAAACGACCCGGGCCCGATTCGGGAACTTTGGGCAAGGCACTGTCGATGCCATTGCCACCGATCCACAACGGTTCCGGTTCGTAACCGGGAGCCATCCAACAGGGACCGATGCCCGGAGGCCCACCCAGATGTTTGTGGCCCGCCATCGTATAGGCCTTCAGCCCGGGACAACGGGAAACGGAAAAGGGAACCAGACCAGCGGCCTGTGCACCATCGACGATGAAAGGGATTCCATGTTGGTGGCACCACGCCCCGACCTCTTCCACCGGTTGTAAAATGCCGGTGACATTGCTGGCGTGCTGGAGTACGACGCCGACGACACGGGAAGCATCGATCTCGGTCAGGCGATCGGGGATCACTCGACCAGCCGCATCGGATGGCAGAAAACTCACCCGGTCCTCTCCTCCGACGCGCACCGCCGGGCGCCAGACCGCGTTGTGCTCGAGAACTCCCAAGTACATTCGGGATTCCGGGTCACTGCCCGTGAGCAGATCCCCCACCAGAGTCGAAAGGGCGAGGGTCGAGGAGGGAAAAAGACTGATCCGCTGGTCGTCGACCGCTCCCAACAGATCGGCGAGTCGCCCGCGGCAGTCGCCGACCAGATCTCCGGCGGCCCGTGCCCCTGCGTGCCCCCCACGACCGACACTGCCTGCGACTTCGAGGGCCTGCAGCATCGCCTCGGCCACTCCGGGATGTCGGGGATAGGCGGTGGCAGCATGGTCGAGATAGATCACGGCGACTCCCTTTCTGATTTCAGGATCCATGCTATCGCTGTTGCCTCAAGCAGAAAACCGTCACCGCATACGGAAGAACCCCTTTCCTTCTTGCCCCCGGTCTCCGCTGAAGTCACCATCCCGTTTGGGGAAGGGAGACATCATGTCCCGATCGATGCGACAGTGGCGACCGGAAGATCTCGACAAGGCGGGTCGCTATCACCTGATGACCGCATGCGTGGTTCCACGACCCATCGCATGGACTTCCACCGTCTCGAAAGACGGCACCACCAATCTCGCCCCCTTCAGCTTCTTTGGTGGAGTCAGCAGTGATCCCTGGACTGTGATGCTCAGTGTGGGACGTCGCCGCGATGGCTCCCACAAGGATACTTCGCGCAACATCCTCGAATCGGGTGAAGCGGTGATCCACATCTCTACCCGGGAAAATGAACAGTGGATGGTTGCCAGCAGTGCGGGACTCGATCCGGATCAAAGTGAAATCGATCATCTGCAGATCGCCACCGAGCCCGCCATCGAAGTTGCTCCCCCCCGTGTTGCCGATGCGGCCATCGCCCTTGAAGCCAGGCGGGTTCACCATCAGGAAGTGGGCCGTACTCCCGTGGACATGTTCCTGCTGGAAGTGGTCCACGTTCATATCGCTGAAGATGTCCTTGAGGGTGATCTTCCTGACGGAGCCAAACTGGGTGCGGTGGGACGCCTGGGCGGAACCGGATACTGCACCACTGACCAGACCTACGAAATCGACCGGCCCCGGGAATGAATTACAGCTGTCTGCCATCACGGGTCGTGGGTCTGTTGACGATACTGGGTCTGTTGCTCCTGGTGTCTTGCCAACAGGGCGGTCGCTTTGAAGGTCCCGCTCCCGGTGAGGTGGTCCCCATCGAAGATCCCTGTGAGACTTCACCGGAGACGGTCTACCCCCCGCAGTACCCGCTGACCCTTCTCATCGCAGAAGCCGGAATCGTCATCGATCCACTGATTCCGATCCTCCCCGAAGGCAACATCTGCCTTCCCTATCAGTACTCCATCGATCCGCCCCTTCCGGATGGACTGGTTCTCAATCCGGCGAGTGGTCGCATCTATGGGGCTCCGCTCTTTGCGGATTCCGTGACGAATCACACCATCACGACCCAGTTTCCCATCGAGTCCTCTACCTCTTCCCTGCAAATCATCATTCCCGATGCTCCCCCGGCCTTCGAGTACCCCAGTGCAAGCATCGAATTGGATCCCCTCGAACAATTCTGGATGGTGCCCCTGCAACTGCCCGGTTCCGGTGCGGTCGAGATCTGGTCCAGCCCCACGGACGACGCTCCCATCGGTGCTTTCCAACTCAATGCACAGAACGGCACCCTGACTCTTCACGGAGTCGGTGATTACTGGATCACCGTCGTCGGCCTCAACGCCTCCGGTGAAGACACCTTTACGATCCAGGTCGAAACCGTCTCCCCCTGATCCGATCTGCGAGCAGATATGGCGTGGGAAGGATTCAGCGTCTAACATCCGGATTGGAAAGAGAGATCCCATGGCCATGATTCCCCTTCTTTTCTGTTGCCTGCCCTTCATCGGCGGTCAACCCGTCGAATCAGCCCAACCGGCAGGCGCGACCCCGGTCACTTCAGTGCTCGTCTTCAGCAAGACCGGAGGCTTCCGCCATGGCAGCATTCCCCAAGGTCAGAAAGCCCTGAAGGCCATCGGTGAGAAGCACGGCTTCCGTGTCGAGACCACCGAGGATTCGGGCCGTTTCAATGAAACCGAATTAAAAAAGCATCAGGTCATTATCTTCCTGAACACCACCGGTGACATTCTCGATGCCGGGCAGCAAACCGCATTCGAAGGCTACCTCCGATCCGGCGGTGGTTACGTGGGGATCCACGCGGCCAGTGACACCGAATACGACTGGCCCTTTTACGGCAAGGTGGTCGGGGCCTACTTCGCCGGACATCCGGCAGTGCAACCCGCCAAAATCCGCATTGAAGATTCGTCTCATCCGGCCACTTCATTTCTGCCAAAAATCTGGGAGCGCACCGATGAGTGGTACAACTTCCGTGAGTTTCCGAAACATGTGAAGGTGCTCGCCTGGCTCGACACCGACAGTTACCAGGGATCTTCGATGCCCGGGAAACATCCGGCGATCTGGTGTCACGACATCGATCTGGGCCGAGCCTTTTACACCGTGGGTGGCCACACCGATGCGACCTTTGAGGAACCGCTTTTCCGTCAGCACATGGCAGGAGCGATCTACTGGGCCGCGGGTCACGACGACTGGAAACCTTCCCAAAGCGAAAAGAAACCTGAAAAGAAATCCCCCACCCCCGAGAAAAAAGAAAAGAGCGGAGCCTGAGATGAACCGCATCGAAGACCAGACCCTGATTTCCCTGAACCCGGCCACCGGTGAAGAGGTCGGCCGACTGCCGATCACCCCGGTGGATGAGATTCCCGCCATCGTTGCCCGTGCCCGCGAGGCCCAGGTCGAGTGGGGACAGATGTCCCTGCAGGATCGGGCGGATGCCATCCGTCCTTTCGGAGCCGCCCTCGCCGAGGCCGCCGAAGAGGTGGGAACACTGCTGACCCGTGAGATGGGCAAGCCTTTGCCGCAGGGCATCGGCGAGGCGCGCAGTTGTGGGGAATCCATCGACCGCACCCTCGACGGCATGATCGAAGCGTTGACCCCGGAGCCGATGGAAGACGCCAACATTGCATCGACGATGGTCTTCGATCCCCTCGGTGTCTGTGCCGGCATCACTCCCTGGAACTTCCCGCTGTCGATGCCGCACTGGACCGTCATGCCCGCACTGATGGCGGGCAACAGTGTCATCCTCAAGCCGTCTGAAAAGACCCCCCTCGTCGCCCAGGCCTACGCCGATCTGCTGATGCCATTCCTCCCGGAAGGGGTCCTGCAGGTGATGCATGGCGATGGAGATCAGGGTAAAGCGCTGGTGCAGGCGGACGTGAACCTCATCGCCTTCACCGGATCCCGGGATACGGGAGCCCATATCCTCGAGGCTGCAGGCAGCAGTCTGAAGCGGGTGATCCTCGAGCTCGGTGGCAAGGATCCGCTGATCGTTCTCGACGATGCGGACATCGAGGCTGCAGCCCAGTTCGCCGCCGCCAACTCCTTCCGCAATGCCGGTCAGGTCTGTGTCAGCACCGAGCGTATCTACGTCCAGCCGCAGGTCGCCGATGCCTTCCGCGACCGCCTCGTCGAACTGGCGAAGGAAGTCAAGGTCGGCGATGGCTGTGACGACGGCATCGAGGTCGGTCCGATGATCGACGGCGGTCAAAAGGCCCACGTCGAGAAGCAACTCGCCAGTGCCATCAGTGACGGAGCCCAGGTGGCGTTCCAGAGTGATGACCTCGGCGGCAATTACCATCCGCTGACGGTCCTCGATGGCTGTCAGGAAGAGATGGAAATCATCCGCGAAGAGACCTTTGGTCCCATCGCCTGCCTGATGCAGGTCGAGGACGATGCGGAAGCGGTCGTCCGTGCCAACAACACCCCTTATGGACTCGGAGCATCCATCTTCGGCAGCTCGGAGAGGGCGCACCAGATCGCCCGTCAGATGACCGCCGGCATGGTCGGCATCAACAAGGGCTGTGGAGGTGCCAGCGGCACCCCCTGGGTCGGCGCCCGCCAGTCCGGCTACGGCTTCCACTCCGGCCGCGATGGTCACCGCCAGTTCGCGCAACTGCGGGTGATCAGCGAAATGCAGCCGGAAGCCTAGGATCACAACGAAGCAAAATGAAAGCGGGTCGAAGCCTGTGCTTCGACCCGCTTCCCTTTTTTGGGTTCACTGGACCATGCGGAATTCGCCAGAGTTGTGGGCGGCGATATTCTCGAAGAGCCAGAGAGCGGTCTCCCACGGTTCACCGATAAACAGGGTATCGATGGAAACCTCTTCCCAGTTGGCGAGGAGGATGTTGGCGAGGGCCTCTTCATTGGCTTCTTCACCGAAGAATCCACATCCCTGAGCCCCGTCCCCGAGGAGGATCAGCCGGCGGCTTTCGGGCAGGATCAGCGAAGTCCTCAGGATATCGAGACCATGGATGGTGCCGATATCGATGCAGGTGCCCCCATTCGCCACCAGGGTATTCACCCATGCAACGCCGGCAACCTTGTTCGGGACCGTCGCCTTCTCCATGACGATGCTGAACTGGTTCAGATTGGAACTGAAAGCGACGATGCCAAATTCGGCCTGCCCGGAGAGGCTCATCAGCGCCTGGGACAACTCCTCCTGAGCTGATTCCAATTTGCCTTCAGCAGCCATCGAACCGCTGGTGTCGATGACGAACATGAAGGCGTCTCCTTCATACTCACCACCAAAGAACTCGATGGTTTCCGGATACTCTTCCGCATCTTCCTGCGGTCCCTTGCCTCCGGAAGGCAGATCGAGGGGACGACGACTGGGCAGTTCTGCCGACAGCTCCGCCGCCATCATCATCAAAGATCCCAACAACAATACAAACACGCGCAACATGATTCCCCATTCCCCACCTCCTCCAGCAGGGACCCGGGTTGTCGAAAGACGGATGGCTTGCCTGGGCAAGTCCGGATTTCTTTCTGTCTTGGGCGGAGTGGGTCACGGTGTGAGCGCGCAAAAAATAGGCGGAACGAATTCGCGCTTCTCACCACTGTTCCTATCGGCGTGATTTCTGTCCTTCTGGAGAAGAAACCTCAAAACCCCCAAAAAGGGTTCCCGAGCAGGGATAAAAAAGGAAATGGACAGGGTTCAAATCGGGCAGGAGTGTAGACGAAGGGACAGTATTCTATTTTTTATAAATCCGGAAAATCTCCGAAATATTTTACGAAACCCGGCCCTTCCCGGCCTGGCTCAAACAATAGATCAAACTCCTACAGGCAACCTGTTCATGCGCCGTACTTGTCCAGCCGATTCGCATGGGCCAATAGCAACGGCATTAGTTCCGGGCCGGCGATGAGGTTGATGTCGCCGTTCATGCAGTTGCGTTCGCCGAAGGTGGAGTCGGGTTGGGGCAGGGCTCTTTTGGAATGAACCAGCAGCGGCACTGCGTGCCAGGAATGTTCTTCCATGATGGTCGGGGTTGAGTGATCGCCGGTGATGGCGATGACATCGAGCCCGCATTCGAGGAAGGCGGGCAGGGCGGCATCGAAGGCTTCGATGGCGGCGACCTTCGATTCGAAATCGCCGGAATGGCCCGCCGTATCCGGATCCTTGTGATGGACGAAGACGAAATCGAAGTCCTCGGCGATGGCAGCCTTGACCGCCTCCACCTGATCGGCGAGGCCACGACCCGCATCCCGTGGCTGCATGCCAACGAGACGGGCGACCCCGCGGTACATCGGATACACCGCCAGAGCCGCAGCATGAAGCTGGAAGCGTTCGGCGAAACCCGGCACATGAGGGCGTGACGAAAATCCCCGCAGCAGGGCACTGTTCGCCGCCGCCTCCCCCGCCAGACACTGCTGTGCCTTCGCCAGCCAATCACCGGCGATGGCGGCGGTGGTTTCGGATGCGGCATCCTCACCGGCAAAGGGCAGGGCGCTCTTGCCGGTGACCTGGGGATCGTTGTCGTTGACCCGTGCACCGAGATCCTGGGCGGTGGCGATCCATGTGAAGCGATGCTGCTTGCCGGGGATCAGTTCGATAGTGACGCCATCGACAGAGACCTCTTCCGTCAACTTGGCGCAGAGGCGCTGGCACTCATCATCGGATGGGCGACCGGCACGGCGATCCTGCACGAGGCCTTCGCCGTCGATGGTGCAGAAGTTACCGCGGGCGGCGATCTGTCCCGGCTCGAGGGCGTAATCACTGCCGAGGGCTTCGAGGAGACCACGGCCAAACTCCAGTTCGATGGGATCGATGCCAAAGAGGGACAGGTGCCCGGGGCCGGAACCGGGGGTCATGCCGGAAGGCAGCAGCTGCACCCGACCGAGGGATGACTTTTGCGAAAGTGCATCCATGTGGGGCGTGTTCGCCGCTTCCAGTTCGGTTTTTCCATGATCGGGGTGGGGCAGGCCACCGAGCCCATCGAGGACAAAGAGACCGATGCGTTCACCCACGGGTCGGCACAGTTGTGCGGGAATGGTCATGGGACCCCCTTCGGCCCGCATTGTCGGAGAGGAGATCGCCGTGGGCAAGGGCTCCCACTTTTCCCGCCGATGCGGTAGCCTCGCCCCTGTTCAACGATGATTCAGCGGTGAAACGAGGCGCACGAACGATGTCGGATCAGGGCTCTTTTTCCACCCTGCACATCAACACCTCCCGGGAGTGGCGCGGCGGCGAACGCCAGACGCTGCTGCTGGCGGAGGGCCTCCACGCCGGTGGCCATCGCACCCGGGTCGTCTGCCCCCCGGACTCGGAACTGGAACAGCGCTGCCGGGATCAGGGGATTCCGGTGCTGCCTCTGAAGATGCGCGGTGAGGCGGATCTCACCGCCATCGATCGCCTGCGTCGGTGGATCCGTGAAGAAACCCCGGATCTGGTCCACACCCACACCGCCCACGCCCACACCATCGGCGGTCTTGCCCGCTGGGGTCTGGGTCCGCTGTGCGTGGCCCAACGCCGGGTGCCCTTCTCCATCCTGCGCAGTGGCACTCCGATTGTGACGCCGTGGAAGTACCGCCGACTGGCGGATCACCTCATCGCCATCTCGGAACAGGTGGCCCGGGTTCTCGAGGGAGACGACATCCCCGCCGATCACATCACCGTGATTCCCGATGGAGTGCCGCCTCTGCCCGAACCGAAAATCTCCCCCACCCAGTGGCGCCAGCAGTTCCGCATCCCCGATCAGGGCTTGCTGATCGGCAGCGTCGGCCAACTCTCCCGGGAGAAGGGACACGTTCACCTGATCGAAGCGTTGACCCACCTCGATCATCGTTCGCAGCCGGTGCAACTGGTACTGGTCGGAGATGGTCCCGAGAAACTTGCCCTCTCCGAACGGGCACGGGCCCTCGGCATGCATGGCCGCGTCCACTTCACCGGCTTTCAGAGCGATGTCAGCAGTGCCATCCATGCCCTCGATCTCTACGTGCAGCCGAGTCTCGAAGAAGGGCTCGGCACCAGCATCCTCGATGCCCTGCAGGCGTGCCGCCCCGTGGTCGCCAGCCAGGTGGGCGGCATTCCGGAGGTCATCATCGACGGCGAAACGGGCCGTCTCGCCCCCGCCGCCGATCCGGTCCGACTGGCGGAAGCCATCGATTCGCTCCTCGATGACCGGGAAGGGGCGATCACCCTGGCCCGTGCCGGCCAACAGCGAGCCACCCAACACTACAGTCAGACCGCCCTCATCGAAGGCAACCTGCAACTGTACGCACGACTGTTGCAGGAACAGAGAGCAGGCCAGCGATGATTCCGATCCGCGACAGTGAACCGAGTGGCATCACCCCCTACGTGACCATCGGCATCCTCGTCCTCAACGTGCTCGTCTCCATCGTTCAATACGCCGATCCGGGAATGCTGCTGATGGAGGGGGGCCTGCGACCGGCGTGGTTCCTCGGCTACCTCAATGGCGAAACGATGGGCACGATTCCCGAGGTGGAACGAAAGGATGCGCAGGCTCTCGAACTGCTCTTCGATGGCCGCTTCGCTCCGCCCACGGAAATGCCACTGACCTTTGCCACCGCCATCCTGCCACTGTTCCTGAGCATGTTCCTGCATGGAGGGCTGATGCATCTCATCGGCAACATGCTGTTTCTGTGGATCTTCAGTGACAACATCGAGGGTCGGCTGGGGCATGTCAGGTTTCTGATCTTCTATCTACTGTGCGGAGTCATCGCATCGCTGACCCATGTGGTACTCAACCCGGAATCGATCACCCCAACGGTGGGTGCATCCGGAGCCATCGCCGGCATCCTCGGCGCCTACTGGCTCTGCTACCCCCACTCGAAGGTGACGATGCTCTTCTGGATCTACGTGATCATTCGCACCTTTGAAATCCGCGCGAGCTGGTTCCTCGGGTTCTGGTTTGCCCGTGACATCTTTCGGGTGTGGGTCGGGCTTGAGGGCAGTACCGCCGTCTGGGCCCACATCGGTGGCTTTGTCATCGGCACCTGCCTGATCATCCCCTTCACCCCCCCGGGCCACTCGAACCGGGAAGTGCGTTTCCGCTGGCTGGAACGCTCCGGACTGATTCGCAAGTAAGGACCTCCATGCTTGAACAACACCCGCTGCTGCCGTGGATCATCTTCCCTCTGGTCGGGGCCCTCATCGGCTACGCCACCAACTGGCTCGCCGTCAAAATGCTGTTTCGTCCGCGCCACCTCGTAGGGATCGGCCCGCTGAAATTTCAGGGGGTGGTCCCCCGACGTCAGGAAGCCCTCGCCGACAGCATCGCGGAGACGGTCCACGACGAATTGATCTCCGCTGAAGATGTCGCCGAACTGGTGCAGAAGATCGCCACCAGTGATGACGTCCGTCAAAAACTTCAGACAAAAATCGATGCCCTCATCGCCGAACAGCTGCAGAGCCTCGGGCCGATGGCATCCTTCCTGCCCGCTGATCTGGTCGATCGCATCAAGCAGCGCATTGAACAGGAGGTCTTCACCTTTGTCGAAGAGATGGGATCGGACCTTCACGGCGTGCTCGGTGACCAGCTCGATGTGAAGGGCAAGGTGCGGGAACGCATCCTCAACTTCGAACTCGATCAGATGGAACAACTGGTCTTGCGGGTCGCCCGCAAAGAGTTGCGCCACATCGAAATCCTTGGAGGTTTCCTCGGACTGATCGTCGGTCTGGCCCAGGCGGGCCTGCTGCAACTCTGGAGTTGAAGTCAGAAACTCTTGAAGACCTTGGCGATGCCGGGGCCCTCGACGTGCATCTGAAACTCGTTGAAGTGACCCCACGGGGTATGCAGCACCTTGTACCCCACCGACTCCAGACGCTCTCCGACCTCGAGGAGAATCTCCCGGGATGCTTCCGGTTCAGCGGTCTGCTCTGAAAGATGGGCAAAGGAGTGCAGTACCACCTGCTCGACCTCCACCTTGCGTGCATGCCATTTCAGATTTTTCAGGGTCTTGCGCACGGTGGCGGCCCGATCTTCCAGATCCTGCGGCTCCACATGCACCCAGGCGAGGACCGCTCCCCCCGGTTCGGTGGTCGCCTCGACCTCCAACTCCGGCTCCGATTCCAGATTGCGCTGGTGGGATTTGAGCCAGAACTCCCTCACATGGAGCATCAGCAGCTTCATTTGGCCTCCTGAAGTGGTCAGCGATTGACCGGCTGTGGATGGGAACGCCCTGAAAGGGTACCATGTGGTCAGATCATGGCCACTTTTTCCCAAATCCCGGCCAGCCCCTAATTTGTCGAGGAATCATGACCCAGGCCCAGCCCGACCTGCTGCTGAACCACCGTTACCGTCTCTCGGTCCGTATTGGCCAGGGCGGGATGGGTGAGGTGTGGCAGGCCACCGACGAGGCCCACGGCTCGCGGACGGTGGCCGTCAAAATGATGCCGGATCACCTCGACGCCACCGACCGGCGCCGCTTCGAACGGGAAGTCCGGGTTCTGCGCGAGGTCAACCATCCCCATGTGGTGCCCCTCCTCGATCTGGGCTGGCATGGCGATGCCCTCTTCTATGTCATGGAATACGTCGGCCCCTTCACCCTCGAAGATGTCATCGTCGCCCACCCGGAGGGTCTCCCCGAAAACCGACGGCCGTGGCTCTTCCAGCGCGCTCTCGAACTTCTGGAAGCACTGCAGCATCTGCACGGCCAGCGTCTGGTACACCGGGATGTCAAACCGGCGAACGTGCTGCTGAAGAGTCACCGTGAAAATGTTCAGGAAGTTGGACAACTCCTCGAAGATGGAAACCCGCGGGCCCTCCTCGCCGACCTCGGTCTCGTCGCCCGTGCCGACCTGCACAGCGCCCTGACGCAAAGTGCTCTGGGGACGCCCCAGTACATGGCACCGGAACGCATCGAAAGTCCGATGGCCATCGATGAACGGTCCGATCTGTGGTCGGTCGGTGTGCTCCTCTATCGTGGATTGACGGGACGCTTTCCCTTTCCACGTCTGAGTGATGCCCTCTCCCGACAGCCCGCTGCGACCATCGAAGGTCTCAATGAACCGCTCTCGGCGGTCGTCCAGTCGCTGCTGCAGTTTGAGCCGCACCGACGACCGGCAGATGCGGGCATCGCCCGCTCGATGCTCCTCGATGCCCTCGAGGGCCATCAGCAGGCCGCCACCGATCAGCCGGTGATGCGCCGTACCCACCCCGCCTTCACCGGTCGCCAAAGTGCATTGGAAACCCTCAAGAATTGTGCCGCCCGCAGTGCCCGCGGCAATGGGACGTGGCTTCACATCGAGGGGGATGAAGGGATGGGCAAAAGCTGGCTCCTGCGCCGCAGTGAGTTTCGTTCCCACGCCCTCGTCGCCGACGGCATGCAACACTTCCACGGCAGTTTCGATGGGCGTGAACCCCATGGCGGTTATCGCCATCTGCTGGAACAGGTCCTCGGTCACCTGGAGCGCCAGAGCGGCGACCCCCAGAGTGCCAGTGACTCGCTGGGTCCGTGGGGATCGCATCTGCAATCGGTGTTCCCGCGCCTCCTGGGCAACCAGTGGATCGAAGGCTGCCCTCCCCAACAGGAAACGATTCCGGAAGAACTGCT
This sequence comes from Planctomycetia bacterium, assembly GCA_012269595.1. Taxonomy (GTDB): domain Bacteria; phylum Planctomycetota; class UBA8108; order UBA1146; family UBA1146; genus UBA12191. The sequence goes on from JAAXJX010000023.1 coordinate 53,941, forward strand.
CCGTGAACGGGTCTTCGATGCGGTGATCCGCTGTCTGACACAGAACTCAGAAGTCGAACCGCGCACGCTGATACTGGAAGACATCGACCGCCTCGATGAGTTCGACATGGAACTGCTGCGACGGCTGATCTATGCCGCCGTCGATCTGCCGATCCTCGTCATCACCACCTCCCAGCCTGTCACACGACAGAAGGGCAGTGCCCTGCAGCGTCTCGGTCAGGATCTGGAACTGGAAAACCGCTTCACCCTCATCACGCTCGATCCCCTCGAGGTGGATGAAGGCAGTGCACTGATCCATTCACTGCTGGTGCCGGAAGCAGAGGTCGATCCGGCCGTGACCGAAACTCTCTTCGAACGCAGCAATGGTGTGCCGCTCTTGCTGGTACAACTCTTTGGTGGCCTTTGGAATCGCGGTGCCCTGCAATTGGATGCGGGTCGGTGGACCGCGTCCGCCACGGATCTGGAAGAGATTCCCGTGCCGGAAATGGCCCGTAATCACTTCCTCGATGTCCTCGAAGAACTCGATGCCCAACAGCGACGGGTCCTCGATGTGGCGTCCGTCATGAGCGGACTTCTCGATTTCGATGTGCTCTGTGAAGCGTGCGGTCTCGATGAGTTTGAACTCGATACCCAGGCGCGGGTGCTGGTTCGCCAGGGTCTTCTCTATCAGGAGCCGGAAGGCTTCCGCTGGGGACACACCTGGGAACAGGAGTTTGTCGCTTCCGAGTTGACCCAGCCGATGCGCCAGCGCCTGCATCTGCGGTTGGGCAAGATCCTCGAAGCACGCTTTCAGGAAGCGGATGCTCCGGTGCAGGCCATCGCCGAACACTTTGCCAGAGGTGGCGATGAATCGAAGGGTCGCGAGTGGTTGCTGAAGGCGGCGGATCGGGCGGAATCAGCGTGGGCCCTCGATCGCGCCCTCGAACTGTGTGAGCGGGCCCTCCATGGAACGACCGATGATGCGGTTCGTCGTACGCTGCTCGCACGCATTGGCGACCTGCGCTGCCGCACCGGTCAACCGGAGTCGGGTCGCGAGGCCTACACCCAGGCGATGGGTCTGTGGACTGCCATCGAAGGCTGGTGGCTCGAAGAACCGGAGAAATCTCAGGAGGTCCCCGCCGAGTTAACCGAGTACGTCGACCTGATCGGCAAGATCGGTGAAGTGCAGATGCGCGCCGGCGAGTACGACCAGGCCCTCGACAGTTTCTCCAAATCGGGAGAGCTGGCACGCTTCGCCGGCATGACTTCCCTGCTGGCCAGTTCTCGAAGTCGCATGGGCGCTGCCCATACCTTCCGCGATGATCTGACCGCCGCTCGGGAGTGCTACCAGGATGCAGCCACCATCTGTGCGGAAGACGACACCCTCGACACCGAATATGTGGTCGCCCTCATAGGCCTCTCCTCCCTCGACCGACGCAGCGGCAAACTGGAAGCCGCCCTCGAACGACTCGATGAAGCGATGCCCATCGCCGAACGCAGTCAGCATCCGATGCAACGGGCCGGTATCTGGGGACAGCGGGGAACCCTGTACCAGAACCTGGGCCGCTTCAGTGATGCGGTGCAGGCGTACGAGATCTCACGACAGGTGCGCGAGGAGATCGGCGATCGCCGTGGCCTCGCCATCACACTGATGAATCAGGGTCGCATCCTGACCAGCAGTGGCGAAACCCAACGGGCACGCGAAGTATTACAACAGGCCCTCGACCTGTTCCGTGAAACCGGGGATCTGCAGGGACGGATTCTGACCCTCGGCAATCTGGGATCACTGCACTTCCACCGCGGGGAACATCGTCAGTCACGGGAGATGCTGGATGAATATCTGCGCCTCTCCCAACAGCACCGCATCGTTCGTGCTCAGGCGGATGCTCTCGTCAGTCTCGGCATGCTGCATCTGGAAGCCCATGAATCTGCCCCCGCCATCGAGGTCCTCGCGGAAGGACGCGAACTCTTTGAAAAGGTCGGCGATGTGCAAGGCACCCTGAGAGCTCGCCTGAATCAGGCGCGGGCCATCGGTCGCTCCGGCGATAACCGTCTCGCCCTCGAATCGGCCCAGGAGGTCGAAAAGACTGCCCAGGAAAGCCAGGCCACGCCCATCGTCATCGATGCCCTGCGCATTCAGGCGGAAGCGCTTCGATTGCTGGGAGAACTCGATCCCGCACTGGAGAAGGTCGAGGCCGCCATCGAAATGGTCGCTGACCAGCGTCTGCCCTATGCCGAAGGCTGCTGCTGGCGCACCCTCGGCAAGGTCCAGCGCGATCGCGGATTCGAATGGGCCGATCGTGCCGGCATCGCTTTTGAAAAATCACAGGCCATCTTCCGCGATCACGATTGCCAGCATGCCATGGCCGTGACCTGCCGCGAGTTTGCCGAGTTCCTTCTGGGAGTCGACGAAGCATCTTTGGCAGCGGAGGCCCTGAACATGGCGGCGGAGATCTTTGAAACTCTCGAGAGCCCCGTCGATCTGAAAATGACTCAGGAACTGATAGAAGCGGGAGGCCTTCATGGAACCTCTTGATTACCGCGCACGCGCCGTGCTCGCGCGGATCCGCCAAATGCTCGACCAGTTCAGCATGAAACTGGAAGTGGACTGGGACTACGACGTCCGCGAAGTCCTCGAGCAGATTCTCACTCTGGCTGTCGGTGAATTGCAGTTCGGGGATGGGGCTCCCATCGACCGTGCACTACTCATCACCCGTGCCGGCGATGGTGAATTGCTCGAAGCCGGTGCCGGCTGGAGCTCCGGCGAGGAGGACCTCTCCTTCAGTCGCACCATCGTTGAGGAGACGATCCACTCCGGAAAATCTCTCCTCTGCGAGGACGCCATCGACGATCCACGCTTTCGATCCTCCGACAGTCTCCGGGGACTCAAGGTCCTGACCCTGCTTTCGGTGCCGCTGCACATGGCCGGAACCACCAGTGGCGCCCTGTATGTGGAACGTCGCGATGCCCGCCACCTCTTCGGCGATCGCGATCGCACCTTCATCGAAGCCCTCGCCGAAACCATCGCCCCCACCGTGCACACCGCCCTGCAGCATCAGAAGAATGTCCGTGAACTGCGCCAGCTGCGCTCGCGCAACGAGGCGGAATCCCGAATGGGACATATCATCGGCCAGTCCACCGCCATGCAGCGAACTCTCGAACTGGCCACCACCGCCGCCCACCTCGACCGCACCGTGCTGATCACCGGTGAATCGGGGGTCGGCAAGGAACTGCTCGCCCAGGCGATCCACACCCAGTCCCCCCGGGCTGATCAGCCCTTCGTCGTCGTCGACTGCTCTGGTCTTTCCGAATCCCTGCTGGAGAGTGAGCTCTTCGGTCATGTCAAAGGGGCCTTCACCGGTGCCACCGCCGACAAGATGGGTGCCTTTGAAGCGGCCGAGGGCGGCACCGTCTTTCTCGATGAAATCAGCGACGCATCGATGCCGATGCAACAGGCGCTGCGGCGGGTTTTGCAGGAGGGAGAGATCCGTCGCGTCGGCGATCGCGAATGGCGACCGGTCAATGTTCGTGTCGTCTGTGCGACCAACCGCGATCTCGCCCGTGAAGTCGAAGAAGAACGTTTCCTCGTCGACCTTTACCATCGGATTCATGAGTTCCCACTTCGACTCCCTTCCCTGCGTGAACGACGTGAAGACATCCCGCGACTGGCCGAGCACTTTGTCGCCATCTTTGGTGAACGCAAAAACCCGCCGGTGCGCGGACTCGATTCAGAAACTCTGACTCTTCTCTCCGGGAGGGACTGGCAGGCGAACAACGTCCGTGAGTTGCGCAATGTGATCCAGCTCTGTGTCGATCTGACACCCACCGAGATCATCACCGCCGACGTCCTTCAGCGGGTGCTGAACATTCGCGGTGAAGAAGGACTCACAGAAGGGACTGAGACCGCACTTCCCCCGGAGGAAGTCCGCTTCAGTCCCGGATCACTGATCCATCTCGATCGCTCCGGCATCGCTGATCTGATCCGCTCGGTCCACGAAGAAACTCCCAAGGAGCAGCGGCCCTGGGCCCAGTTGCAAAGAGAGTTTGGTGGATCATTGATTACCGAAACCCTGCGCCAGACCAAATGGAAACTGCGACCGGCAGCAAGGCTCCTGGGTCTGTCTCCGGTGAAACTGCGCACCGAGTTCCGCCAGTGGATCGAACACCTCCTCGACCATTGCGGTGGTCGGCGGGACGAAGTCGCCGATCGACTCGACATGCCCGCCGAAATCCTCGAACGCAAACTCGCCGACTTGGGCATCGGTACTCCCACCGAAGAAAAAACCGGAGAGGCGGAAGCATGAAGGTCGGCGTCATCAAGGCTCACCTGCAGGTCCCAGGTTCCCGCTCTCTCAAGGAGAAGCGCCACGCCATCCGCAGCCTCAAGGATCAATTGCAATCGCGCTTTAAAGTCTCTGTCGCTGAAGTCGATGATCAGGACCTGCACCAGAGTGCGGTGCTCGGCGTCTCCTTCGTCGCCAGTGATGGAAAGAATGCCCAGTCACGTCTGCAAAATCTGGTGAACTTTATCGAGGACTACCGAAATGCGGTCGTCGTCGCCATCGACAAGGAGATCCTCCACGAGGATTAAGGGAGTTCTTGAACTCTTGTCCCCGAAAGATGGAGATCCCGGCGAATCTTTCCCTAAATGGGACAACGACCTTGGCGAAGGCGGACCTCTTCGGATAACTTTGCGGTTCCTCGAGACGGCCTCCACGGAAGGTGTACGACATTGAAAATCCAGGCATTGGGACACTCCTGTTTCATCCTTGAAATGGAAAACACCTCCGGTGAACCGGTGAGAATTCTCGCCGATCCCTGGCTCGACGATCATGTGGTCGGCGATGTCGGCGGCCGCTTTCCGCGGGTACGGGCGGACTGGTCCCGACTGGGTCCCGTCGACGCCGTGTGGATCTCCCACGCCCACACCGATCACCTGTGTCCCTATTCGCTGATCACCCTGAAAGGGGAGCTCCCCGCGGGCACGGCTCTCTTCCTGCCAATCAGCATGGCCTATCTCGAGGATGTCTTCCGTGAGTATCTGCCCGACTGGCCGATTCATTTCATGGCTCAGGAAGAAGCGATCGAATGGAAGGGTCTGCAGATGCAGGCCTTCTTCAACCTGGCCCCCGAGGCCAGCAACGAAGATGACTGCATGATTCTGTTGGTCAGCAATGGCCGTGAGGCGATCCTCTCCGAAGCAGATGCCCTGCTGCCCAATGAGGATCCGGAGATTCGGGAACTGGTGGCACAGGTTCTGGGTCAGGCGGGCCCCGAGCAAAGGGTCTTCCTTACCACCCGCAATGAACTGGAAGCATCCATGGCCAGTGTCGATGCAACCAATCAGGATGAACGGATGGAAGCGGTCGCCCAGCAGAGACAGCAGCTGGCCCACCATGCCGAATCGCAAATGTCCGCCAACGGCAGTGAAAACTGTGCGTGGACCACCCCCGGGACCGTACGCCTGATCATCGGTCAGGGCATCGGTCTCCCCCATGAGATTCCCGATCCGTGGAACAAGGTCATGTTCCCGCTGACGCTGGAAGACCGGGCCCGTCTCGAGCAGGAAACTGCGGATCGTGAAGGGATGCCGGTGACCGTTTCAGCGGTGCAGGCGGGAGAAGAACTGACGATCCGTCGTGGCCAGATCGCCATCCGCGATCGCATCGAAGGTCTTGAGGTCCTCGATGCCGAAGAGGAGCGCCGCTTTGACGGCAACCTGGATCTGGTGGCCCAGTTTCCGGTCGCTCCCCTGCGTGAGGGACAGCGGGACACCGAAGCCCAGCACGCCGCAATCCTGCAATCGTTGCAGGAGCGTTACCTGCCCTATCTCATCGGCCAACGTCAACCACCGGTGGAGCACCGTCTCTCAGCGAGTCACGGTGAAATCCGCGTGCGCATTCGCTATGGCGATTCATCCCAGTGGACCCCCCGTGATTACGTCGCCAACTTCCAGCAGCTGCAATTTCAGGAAGTGGAATCAGACGGAGTTCCGACGGAAGAATACTGGGGTAACGATCTCGACGACTACTTTCAGGGAACCGCCGACGACTTCACGACCTTCTGCCGTACCTTCCCCGGTGGAGTACACCACCAGTTCTGGGACTGTCTCGGCATGCCGTTCCTGAACAACGATCTGGTCACCAGGAAGATCCGCCACCACTTCGAACAGGCACAGGCCGGCAAAAGCGCCGCCGACTTCGTCCTGCCGCTTTGGGGAATTTCCTCGGACTGAATCAGCCCTCCAGCAGGTGGCGGGCGATGATGATTCGCTGAATCTGGTTGGTGCCTTCGTAGATCTGCATCACCTTGGCATCGCGCATCAACTTCTCGACCGGGTATTCCTTGGAGTAACCGTAGCCACCAAAGATCTGTACCGCGTCAGTGGAGACCCGCATCGCCATATCCCCGGCGAAGCACTTGGCCATCGAGCACTGCTTGGTGTTGCGGGTGCCCTGATCGATCATCCATGCGGACTGGTAGGTGAGCAAACGGGCCGCTTCCACATCCCGGGCCATGTCGGCGAGCATGAACTGGATCGCCTGCTGGCGAGCGATAGGCTTGCCGAAGGCTTTACGCTCCTGGGCATAGCGCACGGACTCTTCGAGGGCACGGCGACCGATGCCGACCGCAGCAGCAGCGACGCCGGGACGGGTGCGATCGAAGGTCTTCATGGCGATCTGGAAGCCCTTGCCCTCGTCGCCGATACGATTTTCAACCGGGACTTTGACATCCTGGAAGTTGATGAAGACCGTGTTGGAGGCACGCTGGCCCATCATGTCTTCCTTCTTGCCGATGTCGATGCCGTCTGCATCCGCAGGGATGACGAAACAGGTGATGCCCTCGTAGCCACTGCCGGGATCGGTGGTGGCGAAGAGGGTAAAGAAGCGGGAGTGGGCTCCGCCGGAGACCCAGGCCTTGGTGCCGTTGATCACGTAGTGATCCCCCTGCAATACCGCGGTGGTCCGCAGACCGGCGGCATCACTGCCGGCGTCCGGCTCGGAGAGACAGTAGGAGGCGGTGCAGTGCTCCTCGGTGAGCATGCCGAGCCACTTCTGCTTCTGCTCTTCGGTACCGCCGATCTGGATCGGCACGGAGGAGAGATTATTGACGGTCATGCTGATGGCCATGCCGGCACAGCCGTAGGCGAGCTCTTCGGTGATGATCGCCTCTTCCATGTGTCCCAGATCTCCGCCGCCGTAGGCATCGGCGATGGTGATGTTCATCAGGCCCAGTTCGAAGGCTTTGGAGGCGATTTCCGTCGGATACAGACCATCCCGATCGTGGTGCTCGGCGGCGGGAATCACTTCGTTGGCGACAAACTCGCGGGTCATCGCCTCGAGCATCTGCTGTTCTTCGGAGAGGGCAAAGGAGACCATGGAGGCCCTTTCTGGCAGGGGGAGCGGGAAAGGCAGACAGCCTTTCGGTTCCCGGTTACCTTATAGGAGTAATCTGTCGCTTCCCGCCTGAAGATGCAAGGAAAGCCGGCAGTTCGGACGTGTTGGCAGGCCTGAGATCCGGTCCCTGAGGATCTGTTTCAGTCCTATTTTCAGTGCCCATTTTGAAGGAGATCCCGGTGGCCAAGGTTCTGATGGCGATGAGCGGTGGAGTCGATTCCAGCGTGGCTGCCCAGATGCTCCAGGCTGAGGGTCACGAAGTGATCGGTGCCTTCCTGCGCCTCGGCGAAGGGGGCCACGCTGCCGAGAAGAGCAAGGCGTGCTGTACGGTGGAAGATGCCATCGATGCCCGCCGGGTAGCGGACCGCCTCGATATCCCCTTCTACTCCTTCAACTACGCCGAACGCTTCCGTCGCATCATCGACTACTTCGTCGATGAATACCGCGATGGCCGCACCCCCAACCCCTGTGCCCGTTGCAACCAATGGATCAAGTTTGATGTCTTCCACGACCTCGCCCGCGAGCTCGGTGCGGAATACGTCGCCACCGGTCACTACGCGCGCATCATTGAAGAGTCGGATGGGCCCCGTCTCGCCCGCGGCATCGATGGAGACAAGGATCAGTCCTACTTTCTGGCGACCATCCCGTACCCGGTTCTGAAAGAATGCCTGTTTCCAGTGGGTCACCTGCACAAGCAGGAGGTGCGTGAGAAAGCCGGTCTCGGACATTTGCCCGTGGTCGACAAGGCGGAGAGTCAGGAGATCTGTTTCGTTCCCGCCAATGACTACCGAAGAGTGATTCGCCAGCAGGCTCCGGAGAGTCTCGTCGAAGGGGATATCGTCGATGAGTCCGGGGACAAGCTCGGGACTCACGAGGGATACGCCGCCTACACCGTCGGCCAGCGCCGCGGTCTGGGAGTGGCCTCCACCGAGCCGAAGTACGTCGTCAAAACCGATCGCCAGACCAATCAGGTCGTCCTCGGCACCCGCGACTCACTGATGGAGGATCGGTTCTACGTCTCCGAAATGAACTGGCTGCTGCCGGAAGCGCCCACCATGCCGCTGAAGTGCTCGGTGCAGATCCGCCACGGCGGTGCGCCGCAGCCATGCACCGTCCAATCCCAGGAGATCGAGGGGGTCGACGGCAGCTGGCTCGAGGTGGTCCTCGAAAAACCGCTCTTCGCCATCGCTTCGGGACAGGTCGCCGCCTTCTACACCGAAGACACGGTGCTCGGCGGTGGCTGGATCGAGAAGGCGTGACCTTGGACTCCCGTTGGCTCGATGAACAGCTCGGCAACTGGGTCAGCGATTTCCTCATCGATGACGCCGGGCAAAAGGTCTCAAAAGAGATGGCTCCCCATGCCGGTGGAATTCTCAAGGCCTTTATCACTGCGGCCTGTGAATACCAGGGCAACACCGCTGACCAGCTGGGTGAAGATGATATTCGTCACAGTCTGCTCGATCATCTCCCCCGCCTCGATCTGCCTTTGTCGATCAAGAGTGGCATTCCCGAGATCCTGAGGGGATTTGTGGAAGATCTGGGTCAGCGGGGTCGACTCGCTGAATCGCAAACGCTGAGTGCGCTGATTCACGCCCTCACCCCCGAGTACCTGCAACGGATTGAGGGCAAGACTCCGACCCTGACCCGGGTGGCAGCCAAGATCGGTCGCAACGATCCGTGCCCCTGCGGCAGTGGCAAAAAATACAAGAAGTGCTGCCTCAATCTTCTGGACTCCTGATCCACACAAAAAAATCCCTCCCCGTGAACCGAAGTCCACGAGGAGGGGGGATGGGCCGTCCATGAGGAATTTTCAATCAGGGCGCCGGTGTCACATCGATCTGGATCGGTTCCATGACCGGAGCGATGGAAACATTGTCCACCACCAGAACTGAAATGATCGGCGGATTGCCCAGAGTGTTGCAGAACTGCAGCGAGGTGCTGCCTTCCTGTAATCCCGAGTAGGTGATCCGGTTGATCTCCAGATCCTGAGTGGCAGGAAGGGTCGCCGAGGCGGTGAAACTGATCACCACTCCCGCGGTATAACCATCCGCATGAATCTGCGTGATCTCGAAGTCGGGCGGGTTGCCGTTGTTGATGGTGGTCAAACCCAATCCGCCCTCTGCACTCACACAGTTGAGAGACAGGTTGTCGTGGCACAGACCATAACTCCAGGCCTGAACTTCTGACCCGGCTTCATTGTGATCGAGGCGGATGCTGACTTCGGTGGTCTCCCCCACTGCCACTGAGGAATCGGTTCCCTCAAGGCGGTAGGGCGGTGCTTCAGTCACCGTGATGCAAACCGGGCAGATCACGGTGTCATTGCCGGCAGGGCCGGAGACTACAAGCGTGATGGAGTAGTTGCCGGGTGTCATGAAGGTGTGCGACGGATTCTGCAGCACCGAAATACCACCATCTCCAAAGTTCCAGAACCAGAAGTTGATTTCACCCTGGGAGTTGTCGGAGAAGTTGACCGTGAAGGGAGCCTCTCCCACCACTGAGTCGATCTGCATATTGGCGATCGGCGGCGGAGACTGGACCTCGGCACAACCGAGACAGATCTTCGTATCGGATCCACCGGGGCCGGTGACGGTCAGCGTGATGTCATAGCTTCCGGACGAGGCGTAGGAATGGGTCGGATTCTGCTCGGTGGAAGTCGCTCCATCTCCGAACTGCCACAACCATGAATCGATCACTCCGGTGGAGAGATCGGTGAAGCCGATGCTCATGTCGTAGATTCCCCCGACCGGCTGGGCCGCAAGATCGGCGACAGGTGGCAACTCCTGAATGAAGATGCAGTCGGTGCACACATGGGTATCGGTTCCACCCGGTCCGGTCACCGTCAGGCTGACCGTGTAAGTCCCGGATGCCGCGTAAGAGTGAACCGGCTGGGCAAGGGTCGAAGTCGTTCCGTCACCGAAGTCCCACAGGTGGGAGGTCACCGGGTTTGTGGACAGATCGGTGAAGGTCAGATCGTCTCCGATGACTGCACTGTCTGTTGAAACACTGAAGTTGGCCACTGGAGCCGGGTCGAGAACGGTGATGCAATCGGTGCAGACCATCGTGTCACTGCCGCCGGGACCGTTGACCGTCAGGGTCACCACGTAGGTGCCCGGTGTGGTGTAGGTGTGCAGCGGATTCTCTGCGCTGGAGGTACTGCCGTCCCCAAAGCTCCAGAGGTAACCACTGATGGGCCCCGTGGATTCATTGGTGAACTGGACCGGCAGATCCCAGGTGCCCGACGTGGTCGAGGCAGAGAAAGCAGCACTGGGCGGCGGCGAAGCCACGGTAATGCAGGAACCACAGATGGCCGTATCAGTGCCACCCGGACCAGTCACCGTCAAGGTCACCGTAAACAGTCCTGCAGAGGTGTAGGTGTGGGTCGGGTTCTCCTCGGTTGAGGTCGAACCATCACCAAAGTTCCATGCATAGCTGGTCACGGGCCCGGTCGAAGTGTTGGTGAACTGGACCGCAAGATCGTAGATGCCGGAGTTTACGGAAACATCGAAGGACGCCACCGGCGCCGGATCTTCGACGCGAATGCAGCCTTGACAGATCTCCGTATCGGAGCCTCCGGGACCGGTCACGGTGAGGGAGACGGTGTAATCCCCCGCAGTCGTGTAGGTATGACTGGGAGAAGCCATCGATGAAGAGCTGCCGTCACCAAAGTCCCACAGGTAACTGGTGATGGGACCGGTCGAGGTACTCGTGAACTGAACCGGCAGATCCCACGTTCCTGAAGTGGTCGAGGTCGTGAAGGAAGCCACCGGAGCAGGATCGGTCACGACGATGCAATCGGTGCAAATCGCGGTGTCATCCCCGCCGGGTCCTGTTACCAACAGGGTCACCGTGTAGGTGCCTGCGGAAGTGTAGGTGTGCAGCGGAGAAATTTCCGTTGAGGAGGAACCGTCGCCGAAGTCCCACAGGTATTCGGTGATCGGACCGCTGGAAGTACTGGTGAACTGCACATTCAGATCCCAGGTTCCCGACGTGGTCGAGGAAGTGAAGGATGCTTCCGGTGCCGGATGTCCAACAGTGATGCAATCGGAACAGGTGGCAATATCGGATCCCCCTGGACCACTGGCGGTCAGGGTCACCGTGTAGATGCCTTCCGAAGTGTAGGTATGGGTCGGCGAAGCCTCTGTCGAGGTCGTGCCGTCACCAAAGTCCCACAGCAGCCCACTGATCACTCCCGTCGAGGTGCTGGTGAAGGTCACCGGCAGGTCGTAGGTCCCGGAAGTGGTCGAGGTCGTGAAGCTGGCGATCGGGGCCGGATGGCCGACGGTGATACAGTCACTGCAGATCTCCGTGTCGGATCCACCAGGGCCGGTGACCGTCAATGTCACCGTGTAACTGCCCTCCGCCGTGTAGGTGTGGCTCGGAGCAGGACGGGTGGAAGTGGAGCCATCGCCGAAGTCCCAGAGGTACTCGGTGATCGGTCCGCTGGAAGTACTCTCGAACTGAACCGGCAGATCGTAGGTTCCGGAAGTGGTCGAAGCCGTGAAGCTGGCAACCGGGGCCGGATGATCGACGGCGATGCAGCCGAGACAGGTGGCCGTATCACTGCCGCCGGGTCCACTGACCGTCAGGGTGACGGTGTAGATGCCCTCGGTGGTGTAGGTGTGACTCGGGGATTCCTCCGAGGAGGTCGTCCCGTCACCGAAGTCCCACGCATAATCGCTGATGACGCCGGTCGAATCGTTACTGAACTGAATCGTCAGATCGTAGGTGCCGGAAGTGGCCGAAGGCGTGAACGCCGCAGCCGGTGCCGGGTGCTCGACGCTGATACAACCCTGACAGACGGACTGATCACTGCCACCCGGACCAGTGACGGTCAGGGAGACGGTGTAGGAACCTTCCGCAGTGTAGGTGTGAGTCGGCGAAGCCTCGGTGGAGGTCGCCCCGTCACCAAAGTCCCACAGGTAATCGGTGATCGGTCCCGTCGAGGTACTGGTGAAGGTCACCGGCAGATCGTAGGGCCCGGAAGTCGTCGATGAAGTGAAGCTGGCCACCGGAGCCGGATGCTCGACGGTGATGCAGCCACCGCAGATCTCTGTGTCATCTCCCCCAGGTCCACTCACCGTCAGCGTCACCGTGTAGGTTCCTGCTTCCGTGTAGGTATGGCTCGGAGACGATTCGGATGAAGTGGTTCCATCTCCGAAGTCCCACGAAATGCTGTCGATGACTCCGGTAGAAGTGTTGGTGAAGGTCACCGGCAGATCGTAGGTGCCTGAAGTGGTCGAAGCGGTGAAGCCGGCGATCGGTGCCGGGTGGCTGACCGTGATGCAGTCGGTGCAGATGGCGATGTCCTCACCACCCGGACCACTGGCGGTCAGAGTCACCGTGTAGGTGCCAGCCGCCGTGTAAGTATGGCTCGGTGAAGATCCCTGGCCACTGCTGCCATCTCCGAAATCCCAGACAAGGGTGTCGATGGGACCGGTCGAAGTACTCGTGAACTGGACCAGAAGATCGTAGGTTCCCGAAGTGGTCGACGAAGAGAAACCGGCCACCGGTGCCGGGTGGTCGACGGTGATACAGGCCGAGCAGATCTCGGTGTCATCTCCCCCGGGTCCACTGGCGATCAGTGTCACGGTGTAAGTGCCGGCGGCAGTGTAGGTGTGACTCGGAGAGGACCCGGTTGCTGTCGATCCATCACCGAAGTCCCACAGCAGTTCATCGATCACTCCCGTGGAAGTGCTCTGGAACTGCACGGGCAGATCGTAGGTTCCGGAAGTGGTCGAGGTCGTGAATCCGGCGATGGGAGCTGGGTGGCTGACCGTGATACAGCTCTGACAGATAGCGATGTCGGAACCGCCGGGACCCTCTGCGGTCAGGGTGACGGTGTAGGTGCCCGCTTCCGTGTAAACATGGGTCGGAGAAAGAGCGGAAGAGGTCGCCCCGTCTCCGAAGTCCCACATCAAGGTGTCGATGGGTCCGGTCGACGTACTGGTGAAGGTCACCGGCA
>JAAXJX010000050.1:0-63185 GCA_012269595.1 Planctomycetia bacterium
TTATGAAAAAAACCCTCAGCCTAATTTCTCTGGCGTTTCTTTTGCCAGTTAGTGCAACTGAAGCTCAGTATCCTAAACCTGCACCCGCTGGCGATCAGCCCAAACCTCCAGTGGTTCGTCCCGATAACCCACCCGCACCCCCGACTCCCCCCGCTCCTCAAGAGCGCAGGGACCGCAGAAGGGGTCTGATTGAGAGACTCGATCGCAACGGTGATGGAGTGATCGACAAGCAGGAGCTGGAAGGTGCCGGTCCGATTGGCCGCAGGCTTGGCCGTGCGGACACCAATGGTGACGGTGTCATCGACAAGGAAGAACTGGACGGTCTTCTTGGTGGAGGACGCCAGGGAGATGGTAATGGTGGTGATGGGGGACAGCGTCCCCGTCGTCGTGACGGTGGGGGTGCCCAGGACCTCATCGAAAGACTCGATCGCAACGGAAATGGCGTGATCGATCTCGATGAATTGGACGAGGGCATGCTCGAGCGTCTCAAGCCCCTCGACGTCAATGAAGATGGTGTCATCGATGAATCTGAACTCGATCGTCGCAGACGGGGTGGGCGTCGCCCGGGCCCTGAAGGTGGTGAGGGTGAAGGCGAGCGTCCCCGTCGCGATCGTGGCGGTGATCGAGCCAAAGGCCTGATTGAACGTTTGGATCGCAACGGAAATGGCGCAATCGACAAAGATGAACTTCCTGAAGGTTGGGGCGAGAGACTCGGTCCCGCCGACACCAATGGTGACGGAATGATCTCTCTGGAAGAACTCGAAGGTCTCATGGGTGGCGGAAATCGCCCCGGTGGTGGCCAGGGTGGTGGAGGAGAAGGTGAGCGTCCCCGTCGCCGTGATGGTGGTGGAGGTGCCCAGGGCCTTATTGAAAGACTCGATCGCAATGGCAACGGTGTGATCGATCTCGATGAGCTGGATGAGGGAATGCTTGAGCGACTCAAGCCCCTCGATGCCAACGAAGATGGCGTCATCGATGAGTCTGAGCTGAACCGTCGTAGACGGGGCGGACGCCCCGGTGGCGGCCAGGGTGGCCAAGGTGAAGGTGAGCGCCCGGAGCGCAGGCGTGAACGCCCGCAGCCGGGTGGAGGAGAGCAGAAACCGGAAGGCGACAAGCCGAAACCGGGAGTTCGTCCGCTGCCACTCTAATCAGAGTTTGATTTCAAAGATGATTCTGTCCCGGGATTGGAAAATCCCGGGACAGTTTTGTTTGTGTCGAGTGGTAGAGAGTGGCCGCCCTGATTAAGATTCAGGTCACTCATACGCAGTTTCAGTTCGATTCAGCAGAAGACAGTTGAGGGGCGACGATGCCTTACAATCCCCAGGAAATCGAGCCGCGGTGGCAGGCTCACTGGAATCAGCACGACCTGTTCAAGGCTGGCGACCGTCCCGACCTGCCCAAGTACTATGTCCTCGACATGTTCCCCTATCCTTCGGGGAGTGGATTGCATGTCGGGCACACCGAGGGATACACCGCCAGTGACATCGTGGCCCGCCACAAACGGATGAAGGGCTTCGATGTTCTACACCCCATGGGTTTCGATGCATTCGGCCTGCCAGCAGAACAGTACGCCATCGACAAGGGTGTTCATCCCGAAACTTCGACCCGGGAAAATATCGAAACTTTCAGTCGCCAATTGCGTGCCATGGGCTACTCCTACGATTGGGAGCGTGAGTTTTCTACCTGCGATCCCTCTTACTACCATTGGACCCAATGGATCTTCCTGAAGTTGCTTGAGCACAATCTCGCCTACCAGGAAGAGGCGCTGGTGAATTGGTGCCCCGCTTTGGGAACTGTGCTCGCCAACGATGAAGTGATCGATGGCAAGAGCGAGCGCGGAGGTCACGAGGTGGTCCGCCAGCCGATGAAGCAGTGGATGCTGCGGATCACCGCTTATGCCGATCGTCTCCTGGATGGTCTCGACGACATCGATTTTCCTGAATCCATCAAGTCGATGCAGCGCGATCGCATCGGGAAATCGGAAGGAGCAGACGCCCGCTTTGCCATTGAGGGCTCTGACCACACTCTTGAGATCTTCACAACACGCCCTGATACCCTCTTTGGAGCCACCTTCTGTGTCCTGTCTCCGGAACACCCTCTCGTCGACGAAGTGACCACTGACGAGCAGAAAGAAGCGGTTGATCAGTACCGTGAGGAAGCAGCGCGCAAAAGCGACATCGAACGATCGGGTACGGATGCGGGCAAGACCGGTGTCTTCACCGGGGCCCATGCCGTCCATCCCTGCAGTGGAGAGAAGCTGCAGATCTGGATCGCCGACTACGTGCTGATGGGCTACGGAACCGGCGCCATCATGTGTGTTCCCGGGCATGACCAAAGGGACTGGGAATTTGCCAAGAACTTCGGACTCCCCATCGTCGAGGTGGTGAGCGGAGGCAAGGTTGAGGAAGAGGCCTGGTCCGGTGATGGCCAAATGGTCAACAGTGACTTCCTCAACGGGTTGTCCAAGGATGAGGCGATCACCCGCATGATCTCCTGGCTTGAGGAGAGGGATATCGGTCACGGTGTGATCCGTTATCGCCTGCGCGACTGGATTTTTGCCCGTCAGCGTTACTGGGGAGAGCCGGTTCCGATGGTCTACGACGAAGAGGGCGTGGCCCATCCGCTGCCCGAATCGGCCTTGCCCCTGGAATTGCCCCATCTGGAAGATTTCGCTCCGACAGGAACCGGCAAGTCTCCGCTGGCACGGGCAGAGGAGTGGGTTGCGACCGAGGTTCCCGGAAGTGGCGCAGCCGGGACCCGGGAATTGGACACGATGCCGGGAAGTGCCGGGTCGAGTGCCTATTTCCTGCGTTTCATCGACCCGAAAAACGATCAGGCTTTGGTCGACCCGGAAAAAGCCCGCCGCTGGATGCCAGTGGACCTCTATCTGGGCGGAGCCGAGCATGCGGTGGGGCACCTGCTCTATTCCCGGTTCTGGACCAAGTTCCTGCACGATATCGGCGTCTGCCCGGTGGACGAGCCCTACGCCAAACTGGTGAATCAGGGAATGATTCTCGGCGAAGACCATCGGAAGATGTCCAAGCGTTTTGGTAATGTCGTTGACCCCCTGGACGTCATCTCTGATCAGGGTGCGGACTCCCTGCGTGTCTACGAGATGTTCATGGGACCCATCGAAGCGGACAAACCGTGGTCCACAGGAGGCCTGATGGGAGCCAGAAGGTTCCTTGATCGAGTCTGGCGCCTCTTCTTCGACGAGGATGACCAGCTGAGGGATTTTGACTCACCGGCCTCTGAAGATCAGATGAGAATCCTCCACAAAACCATCGCCAAGGTCGATGCAGATACGGAGAGCCTCTCCTTCAACACCGCCATTTCGCAAATGATGACCTTCGTCAATGAGATCACCGCTTGCGAGAATCGACCCAGAGAGATTCTGGAGCCCTTTTGCCTGCTGCTGGCCCCCTATGCTCCTCACCTCGCCGAGGAGTTGTGGAAACATCTGGGTCACGAATCCTCGTTGATGTGGGAGTCTTTCCCGGAGGTCGACGAAAAGTGGTTGGTCATCTCTTCTGTCGAGGTTCCTGTCCAGATCAATGGCAAGGTGCGGACCCGGATCGAAGTCGCAACTGAGATCACCGAGGAAGAGATTCGCCAAGTTGTCCTTGCTGACGAGCGGGTTCAGGAGTACACAGAAGGCAAGGAACTGGCAAAGTTTGTCTGGATCCCCGGAAGAATGGTCAACCTCGTCGTCAAAGGCTGACGGTCGATCAGAACAGTTCGGGTGATTCCCCTCCGGTTCCCGAGTCCCCTGAAACAGGGGATGATCAACATGAACAGACGGCTTCAGGGCCGGGTCTTCAGGAACGACCGAGGCTGCCGACTGGCGCCTCGGTCGATTTTTTTTGTGCGGTTGAACTGTTCGCCCCAGTTCATCGTTATGCAGGAGTAAAGGAGCACCATGAGCCAACAATTGATCGCGGAACTGACCCGTTCTTACTGGATGGAAATCGAAACCACCATGAACTACCTCTCTGCCTCCACCAATCTGGTGGGAGTTCAGGCGGAGCCGATCAAGCAGGCTTTGGCAGCGGATGTTCTGGAGGAGATCCAGCATGCCCAGGCACTGGCCCGAAGAATCCACATTCTTGGGGGTACCGTTCCCGGGAGCATGGATTTCTCCGCCGTGCAGAAGTCGATGCAGCCCAACAGTGAAGCCACGGATGTGGTCGCTGTCATCAAGGGTGTGATCGATAACGAGGAAGCGGCCATCGCCCAATACAAGAAGACCATCAAGCTGTGCGAAGATGATCCCGTCACCGAGGATATCTGTGTCACTCTGTTGGCCGATGAAGAAGAGCACCTGCGTCTTTTCCAGGGCTATCTGTACGAGTTCGAAAACCGCTAGACCGGTTCGTCAGACCATTTCAGAGGGAACGACCCATTCATCGAATTGGGCACCGCTGCAGTAACCTTTTTCGATAGCGACTTCCCGAAGGGTTTTGCCTTCTGCATGCGCAGTCTTCGCGACGTCCGCAGCATTGTCGTAACCGATGTGTGGGTTGAGAGCGGTCACCAGCATCAAGGATCGGTGGAGCAGTTCATCGATCCGTTCCTGAACCGGCTCGATGCCACCGGCACAATTCTCCCGGAATGAATCCATCGATGCCGCGAGGATGTCGATGGACTGAAGAATGCAGTCACCGATCACGGGCATGTAGACATTCAACTCAAAGTTGCCCAAAGCGCCACTGAAGCCGATGGTGCTGTCGTTGCCGATTACTCGGGCGCAGACCATCGTCATCGCTTCCGATTGGGTCGGATTGACTTTGCCGGGCATGATGGAAGATCCGGGTTCATTGGCGGGAATCGTGATTTCACCGATTCCACAACGGGGACCACTGGCAAGCCAGCGGACGTCATTGGCAATCTTGTGCAGGGCGGTGGCGAGGGTTTTGAGTCCTCCGGACAGGGCAACCAGAGCTTCTTTACCGCCCAGTTGGGCAAACTTGTCTGGTGCAGCCACAAAAGGGATACCGGTGGTTCCGGCAAGCACCAGCGGAACCATTTCAGAGTAACCTTCGCGGGTGTTGAGACCGGTTCCCACAGCAGTTCCACCGATCGGCAACTCACAAACCAATTCGAGAGCGGCTTTGATCTGGTGTTCACTGATGCGCAGCTGGTCTGCCCAGCCACCGATTTCCTGACCGAGCGTCAGCGGAGTTGCATCTTGCAGATGGGTTCTGCCGATCTTGACGATGCCCGAGTACTTCTCTGCCAATTCGGTGAAACACCCCCGCAATGATTCGAGAGCCGGGAGCAATCGGTCATGGCATTCGGATGCACACGCTACATGAATCGCCGTCGGAAAAGAGTCATTGGTACTTTGGGCGTGATTGACATGATCATTCGGGTGAACAGGACTCTTGCTGCCCAGAGGTTGCCCGAGGATCTGGTTGGCCCGGTTGGCGATGACTTCGTTGCTGTTCATGTTCGACTGGGTCCCTGATCCTGTCTGGTAGACGACCAGAGGGAAGTGATCATCCAGATCACCGCGGATCACTTCTTCGGCAGCACCATCGATCGCCTGAGCGACCTCCGTTGGAATCCCTCCCAACTCGGCATTCACACGGGCAGCGGCCTGTTTGACCAGTCCCATCGCACGGATCATCGGACGCCGCATCCTTTCTGAGCCGATACGAAAGTTCTGCAGGGATCTTTGGGTCTGTGCTCCCCAGAGACGATCGGCGGGGACTTCGATGTCGCCCATGGTGTCTTTCTCGATGCGGTGATCCATTGGGATTCCTCTCCTGTGCCTGCTGCCAAATTACCCCATGGAGAGTACCCCGGGCCACCGATGCCGAGCCTGTTCCCGACTCTTTCGCTCACTCGCCCGGAGGCGGAGGAGGATTTACAATCCCGGGATATTTCACCGGATTTGTGATCTGTGGAGGAGTCGGCATGAGAGTCGGGATGAGGAAGCCAGTACCAAGCATTGCGACATGGAGTCTGCTGACCGCATTTCTGCTGTGGTTGCCCCATGCTGCCCGAGCCCAGGATGGGCCCTGGGAAGAGATGGATTACGGCCCTTTTCTTTCCGCAGCCATCGAAGTTTCTCCGGACAACATTGCCTGCAAGGGCATCGCAATTCCTCTTTCCAGAGATGGTGCTCATGCTGCACTTTTTGATACCGCTGAACTGCGTTGGGCGGCGGTTTGGGAGGGCGATTTTGTCGAACTCCGGGGCATCGTGTACGACGGTCCTCATGGCACCTGGCCGGAGATTGCCGGCGAACCTGATTGGCAAAACCCTGCAGGTCCGGGAGTGACCCTTTTGAAAGGCCGATGGGAAGATCCCAGAGAAGTTCCTTTTGGCCCACTTCCTCCAGAGAAGGGGCGTTGGCAGGGTCTTCAGCGGGATCGTCAGGGGATTCTGCTGCATTATTCCCTGGGTGAAGCCAATGTCTTCGAACGGATGGCTTATCTTGAAGAGTCGGAAGTCGGCTTCTGGAAGCGCTCCATCCACTTGCGAAACAACTCGAAGGGGTTGCAGTTTTCGCTGATGGAATTGCCGGAGGGTGCTTCACTCGAAGCAGACGGAGACAGTCGAGGGGTCTGGACACTCCGCTTTCCGGATGGTTCCGGTTTTCTTCTCGGATTTGAAAACCGGCAGAAGTGGCGATTGGTCATTGATGACCAGCGACTGATATTGCAGATCCCTCCCACAGCGGAGGATGTTTATTCCCATCTTTATCTTTCCCGCTTTGAGGAAGAGCCACCCCTACGCCAGTTCGAGTCTCTGCGTCGACGCACTTATCTGATCAATCCATCCCCGTTGGGTGAAACCTGGGGGACCGGTTCCTTTCCCGCTCTTTACGACGAGAAGCTGGAACTGTCAGGGGAGATCGGTTTCAGAAGTGATGAGACTGGAGAGCTGCAGGAGAGACAGCGACTCACGGGCTCCCTGCCTGCAGACCGGGATCTGGAATTGGGCAAGCAGAGAAGGGTGCATGTTCTCGATTTGAGCGGGAAAGAGCTGGAGTTTCCCGCACCTCTGGAAAAGACGGTTCTTGTCGTCGAGGAGACGTTGCCACCGGCACCCTTTGCAGGCTGGAACTGCGATGAAAGTGCCGGAGAGAAGATGCAGAGTGTGGTCGATGGTGAAAAAGATCTGCTTCTCGACGGTGTGACCTGGCGTCGCGGAGTTCAGGGGCGGGCCCTCGATTTTGATGGCACCGGCAAGGCACGCTGGTTGCGTTCACCCGGAGATCTTCTCTTTGATGAGGACTTCACCTTTTCGACCTGGATCTGTACGACCAAGGACGGATCCATCTTTTCACAGACCCAGCCGGAAGGCTCCTGGATCCCGGGTGGAAAAACTTTTTTCATTCGTGACGGTCGCCTTTGTTTTGATGTCGGTTGGGTGGGAGTCATCGAGGGGGATCGATTTATCTCAGATGGTCGCTGGCGTCATGTGGCCTTTTCATGGGATGCAGATAATTTCCGTGTCGAACTCTTTGTGGATGGTGTTCGTGAGACTGGCGCCATTCTTGAACCGGAAAACGAAACGAAGAATACCGTCACGACCATCGGGTTTACCGCGGAAGACTTTCCAGCAGAGTCCTGGTTCAGTGGATACATGGACGGTCTTCGATTGCACCGGGGAGTCCTTGAAGAAGAGCAGCTTCGCGCAGTCGCTTCCGAAGGAGGCGAACCGCTGATCGAGGCGCTGGCGATCACCGGAGAGATTGAAAATGCCATTTGGGAAGCAGATACGGAAAGTGCCCGGATCGTTCTGACTGCAGAACCTCAGGAGCTTCGAGTGGTTTTTCACCGGTGGTGGGGCCCACTGTCAAAGATTCAGGAGTTTCTGGGAAGACTTTCACAGGAGGATTCAGAGCAGCCCACCGATCCTTTCGAGATCGACAGGATCAGCTGGCCTGAAGAAAACCCGTGGAACTCATGGATGCGTTTTGGGGATTTTGATTTTCTCGCCGGTGGCCAGAGTGCGGTCATCTCAACCTGGAGTGGGGATGTCTGGAGAGTGGATGGACTTGATGACACTCTTGAAAAACTGCAATGGCAGCGCATCGCAACCGGGCTCAGTCAGCCCCTGGGGCTGTTGACCCGTGCTCAGGGAGATGGAGAACAGATCCTGGTCATGGGCCGTGATCAGATCACGGAACTGGTCGACCTCGATGGCGACGGAGAGACGGACCTTTACCGCGGCTTCAATGTGGATCCGATGAATTCCCCCCATTTTCATGAGCCGGCGGTGGGATTGCAGGAAGGACCGCAGGGCAAACTCTATTACCTGAAAGCGGCTCGCCATGCCAAGTTGCCCCTGCATCCCCAGCATGGAACCCTCATTGAAGTGGAGGCGGATGGCAGCACTTCACGGGTGATTGCCACAGGATTCAGGGCCCCCAACGGTCTGGCCGTCGATTCGGCTGGTCTCTTTTGGGGGTCTGATCAAGAGGGCCACTGGATGCCGGCGAATCGGATCAATCGCATTACCCGTGGCTCTTTTCAGGGGAATCACTGGAGTGGAAGCATGCTCTCCGGGGAGAGAGAGATGGGCAGTGCCCATGATCCTCCCCTGTTGTGGATTCATCCGACGGTGGATCGTTCGCCTTCCGCCCAGCTCAGGGTTCCTGAAGGAGCCTGGGAAGAGCTTTCAGGCAAACTGCTGGGTCTCTCTTACGGCACCGGTGAAGTCTATCTGATTCTTGAAGATGAAGTCGAAGGCGTTCATCAGGGAGCTCTTGTTCCTCTGCCCATCAGGATTCCCACCGGGGCGATGCGGGGTCGATTCCATCCGGATGGCAGCCTTTATCTTTGCGGTCTATTCGGATGGTCTTCGGACAGAACCGAACCGGGCGGTTTCTATCGGGTGAGAAAAACCGAGACAGCCCAACCTCTGCCGTTGAAGATCCGGGCTGTGGAATCCGGTTTGGTGATCGAGTTCAGCGAAGCGATCACCACTTCGGAAGAGAGGTTGACCGATGCCTTTCAATTGGAGGGCTGGGACTATCGATACAGCAGCAACTACGGATCACCCCGACTGAAGCTGGGTGGTGGGGGAGAAGGCACGACCCGGTTGCCGGTGGAGGAAGTCAAACTCTCCAACGGTGATCGAAGTGTGCATTTGAAGATCGAAGGAATGCAGCCGGCGATGCAGATGAATCTGGACTGGTCTCTGGATTTTGGCAATCTGGGCCAGCACTCATCCTCTATTCACTTCACTGTGCATCGATTGGCCGGTGAAGGCCAGGGTCGCTAGAGGGGTGTCTACAGTTCCGTCGCTCGCCAGCAATACCAGCTGGCGATGGAACGGTATGGGGCCCAGCGTCGGGCACGTTTTTCCAGTTGGGGAATCGTCAGATCCTGACGACGGTTGAGGATGATGGTGGCTCCCTTGCGAACCCCGAGGTCGTTGGCGGGAAGAACATCCGGCCTTGCCAACTGAAAAATCAGCAGCATTTGTACTGTCCATACACCAACACCATGGACTGCGGTCAGCTTCTCGATGATCTCTTCATCATCCATCCGACCCAGTTTTGCAAATCCGGGCAGCAATCGTTGCTTTTGAAAAGTCGCAAGATCACGGATAGCTTTCAGTTTCGGTCGTGACAGGCCTGCAGATCGAAGTTTCGTTTCGGACATTCGCAGGAGTCGATCGGGGTTTGGACGGTATCCGGGAAACAGTTTCAGGAAATTTCCATGAATCGTTGCTGCCGCCGAACCGGTGATCTGTTGATAGACGATAGCCCGGAGCAGGTACTCGTAGACGGAGCGGGCTCTCTGGACAGTCAGCTGCTGTCCACGGTTCGCCTGGATGACTTTTTCGAAAGCAGGTTCATTCTCCAACAGAACTGAGACCGCTTTCTTCCAGCCACTGCGGTTTGGGAAAAAAGCGGACTCAGCCATGGACTTTTACCTTCGTTGGAGATGGCCTGCTGTGATCAACGATCGTTGTCGAGACCTGGATTGGGAAAGATCTTTGATGGAAAACGACTGTTGCGACTGACTTCGAGTAACTCCTGAAGCCGTTCAGGCTCCGTAGAAGCAAGATCCTTCTTTTCCCCGGGATCTTCCTTCAGGTTGAACAGTTTGGTTGCAGGGTTTTTCTTGCCGAGACGGCGGCGAACCAATTTCCAGTCGCCAAGGCGAAGAGCCTGTTGGTCTCCGTGTTCCCAATACAGGGGTTTAGTCCTGTCGAAGTTACCTCCGTGAAAGATGGGGAGCAGGCTGTGGCCGTCGTGGGGACGATCATCTGCCAGGCCGGCCAATTCGAGAACTGTGGGAAAGACATCCGGGAAGTAACTGGGAAAGTCACTTTCAGATCCGGCAGCAACTTTTCCTGGCCAACGAACCAGGAAGGGAACTCTCAGACCCCCTTCGAGAACACTGCCCTTCAAGCCGCTGAGCTCACCGGTACTGTCGAAGAATTCATAGTCGACCCCTCCGGCCCAGGTGGTGCCGTTGTCACTGCTGAACATAACGATGGTGTTCTCTGCCAAGCCCAGTTTCTCGAGCCGATCGAGAAGAGCACCGACCTCTCGATCAAGGTGGGTGATCATCGCAGCATAGGCAGCGCGGGGTCGAGGATGCGGCAGATAACTGCCTCCCAGATAAGGTTCTGTATCCCACTCTCGGGGATAGGCATCCAGATCTTCGACGGGAACCTGCAGGGCAACGTGGGGAATTGGACTGGGGTAGTAGAGGAAGAAGGGTTGATTGCTGGTGTGGGCTTTATCGATGAAGCCGAGGGCTTCCTCGAGGAAGACATCGGCCATGTATCTCTCACGGAGGTAACGGTCGTAATATTCCTGCTCCGTGGCGAGGGGTTCCTTGATTTTTTGATGCGCCTTGAACCAGCCATTGCCTTCGAGAATGACCTTCTCACCATTCTTCCACAGGTGATTGGGATAGAAGTTGTGGGCCTTGCGCTGGCAGATCACGGTGCAGGAGTGATCGAAACCCTGAACCTCAGGTGCACCGGTGGTACCCGGACCGCCCAGACCCCACTTGCCGAAGACACCGGTGGTGTAACCCGCTTCTTTGAGAAGGCTCGCCATCGTTCGGGTACCCGTTGGCAGGGGGTACTGACCTTCCGGCTGGAATTCACCCCAACCACCATTTTCCCAGTTGTTGCGCACCAGAGAATGACCGCAGTGCAGGCCGGTCATCAGGACGCAACGGGAAGATGCACAGACCGGAGCCCCGGAATAATGCTGGGTAAAGCGCATCCCCTCTGCGGCCAGAGCATCCAGACGGGGAGTCTTGATCTTCTCCTGACCGTAACTGCCCAATTCCCGGTAACCCAGATCATCAGCGAGAATGTAGATGATATTGGGAGGCGGGCCCATATCTGCAAACACAGGAACCGCAAGAAACACCATCAAGAGCATCGGAATCACAGAAAAATGGAGCAGTTTCATGAAGCCTCCCT
Source organism: Planctomycetia bacterium (assembly GCA_012269595.1). Classification (GTDB taxonomy): domain Bacteria; phylum Planctomycetota; class UBA8108; order UBA1146; family UBA1146; genus UBA12191. The sequence continues at coordinate 11,413 of JAAXJX010000050.1, forward strand.
TGGAGGCAGGGTACCCCCTGTGGGAATCACTGCTATCCTGAATCCGAACCCCTCTTTGGAAACCTGAATTCATGAACGCTGACGACAAACCCGCAGTCATCATTCTCTGTACAGGAAATTCATGTCGATCTCTCCTCGCAGAGGCTCTCTGGCGTGAAGAGACTGGCGGTTCATGGCAATCGGCCTCCGCCGGAACTCGTCCGACGGGACGACCGCATCCCATGGCGTTGAGAGTCCTTGAAGAAGACGAGATTCCGACTGCGGATCTGATGAGTCAGGGCATCGAGGATTATCAGGGTCAGAAATTTGACCTGGCGATCACGGTGTGTGCTTCCGCTGCAGAGGAATGCCCGGTCTTTCCAGGGGCGGCCAAGACACTTCATTGGCCTTTCCCAGATCCGGCGGATCATGTTTCAGTCGAAGATGACAGTGAAGAGGGATTGCAGATTTTTCGGATTGCCAGAGAAGCGATTCGTCAGAGGATCCAGAGATATCTGGCAGCCTTGAGATTTGAAAAGTCACTGCTGGAATTGATCGAGCAGCTCCCCGGGGATCTGGATGCACCTCGCCTTGCGGCTTACCGCAATCTGGTGACGGCCAGTGGGGGCATCATGGACCAACCGGATGCCTGGGCCCAACTGCCGGCGGTGATTCGCAAGGAGATGCATTCACTGGGTTGGGAGTGGAATGGCATCTATCACTTGCACGGTCAGACCCCCAACCGCCGGCTGCAACTGGGATCGGCGGCGGGCCCTCCGGTTTGTGCGACGCTGGAAGAGATTCCCGGTGAACGCAGTGGAATGTGTTTCGATGCAGTCCGCCATGGTCACTTGCTCGTGGCTGCCGATGTACGCAGTTGGCCTGGCTATGTTTCTTGTGATGGTGAAAGCGGTCTGGCAACTGTTTCGTCCATCGTCAGGCCTTTGCTCGACGAAAATGGCGAGGTGGTGGCTGTTTGGGATCTGGATGCGGTGAAGCCGGTTCATCCCTGTGATGCCTTGTTGATGGATGCCCTTCTTGAAGGCTTCAGTGCTTTCGGGCCACCCCGAACCGATTGAGGATTGGACAGAGATGGAAGAAGCAACGATTCGACTCGCCCAGTTTCTCAAGTGGATGGGCCTTTGTGGGACCGGTGGGGAAGCAAAGATTCGCATTCAGGAGGGTGAGATTTCAGTCAATGGAGAAGTTGAAACCCGCCGGGGACGCGTTCTGCGGAATGGAGATCGGGTGCAGTTCGAGGGCGTCGAACATGAAGTCCAGCTCGACTCTGATGAATCGTGAAAGGTCACGGAACTGATCAGGAAAAACGCAACAGTTTTCCCAGTCCCGATCCGATTCCGACCATCAACAGGCAGACGAGAGTCTGAAGTAACGCCAGAGACATCCCCTTGAGAAGTTGACCATCCCTGAAAAGGGTCCAGCCCTCCAGGCCGAGTGCACTCATGGTGGTGAAGCCACCGAAAAGACCGACGATCAGGAAGGCCCGGATCTTCTCATCCTCAAAGGCTTTGTCGCCCATGGCTGTTGAGACGATGCCAATCAGTAGACAACCGACGACATTGACCAGCCAGGTCCCCCAGGTTCCCGGAAGATGAGCCACCCAACTATCTACTTGCTGTGGAAATTTCGCTTCGACCCACAGATACGTTCCATAACGGATGGTGGCACCGACAGCTCCACCCAGAGCAACCAGAATCCATGGCATGGCGTTCAATCCTCTCCGGGAATCCGAGATCAGTCTGGAGCGGGTGGAAGAAAATGGCCACCGGAATCTTCGGCGCCCCCTGGGTTCTTCGAGGGAATCTTGCCTCATTTTTTCATCTGAGGTTGTTTTCGTTGGTCCCCTGACAGGAACTGGGTCACGATGTTGGGATCAACATCGCCCCCCAAGGAGTATCCCATGCCGAAGATTGAAGAGAGCACATATCGCTTTCACCTTCGTGCCGTGATGTTCGAGGGGGTCTTCAGTGGCTTGCTCTGGTCTGCCCCGGAGATCGCACGCAAGGCTTTGGGTGTCGACAATCTCCTTTTGACGCTGATCGTCATGGCACCGGCAGTGGCTCAGGGGGCTGTTCTCTTCTTCGGCGGCTGGATTTCGAGGACGGGGCCAAGGCGATTGTTGAGGAGAGCGGCGACGGTGGGGCGCTTGCCGCTCTCTTTGACGCTGTTGTTGCTGGTTCCGATGATTGCCAATTGGGCGCAGACCGACGAGGGAATGAAATGGGTTCCCTGGTTCTTCCTGATATTGGTGACAGTTCAGGCTCTGGCTTCAGTCCCGATCACCTCTGCGATCAATGGGGTGATACGCAGCAACTATCGCGATGAAAATCGTGGCTTCCTGTTTGGCAAGGTGCAGCGCTGGGGAGCCCTGATCTCCGGTGCCGGAAGTGTGATCGCCGGCTTCTGGATGCACTATCAGAATGAAGCTTTCCCGATTCTTTATGCCATTGCCGGGCTCACTGGTTGGCTCTCCTGCATGATCTTCTCCAAGGTTCCGCTGAGAGATCGGGAAACGGCTGCACCGGATGCCCCCGATATTCACAATGCCCGGGCACTGTGGAAAATTCTTGCTCGGGATCGACGCTTCTTCATCTACGAGATCGGCTTCATCCTCTACGGAACAGCTTTCATGGCGCTGATTACGGCCAAGCCGATGTGGACTGTCGACAAGGAGTGGCTGGCTCTGGACTGGAGATTCCTACTCGGAGCAAAAGGTCTCTCGAGTGTCATGATGTTTATCCTGACACCCTACTTTGGCAAGAAACTGGATCGTATCGGTCCGGGCTGGCTGGCGGGATTCAGTTACTCAGGATTGGCTTTGTATGCCGTTCTTTTGGGATTTTCTTCATCTCCCCTGTCTTTCCTGATTGCCGAGATGGTCTTCGGCTGTTCGATGGCGGGAGTCATCCTCGCCTGGAATGTGGGGCCCATTTCTTTCGCTTCCGCTGATCAGGGGCGTCAGTACATGGCTGTTCATGTGGCTCTGGTCGCGGTCAGGGGGCTGATCGGGCACCCCATCGGGGGTGCCATGGCAGATGTCACCGGGGATCCGCGCAGTGTCTTCGTCTTTTCTTTTGTTCTGTGGTTGGCCAGTGCGGCAGTGATGTTCAGTCTCGGCAGGGGCCCAGCAAGGCGGGAAACCGAAACGCCCGGTTCGTGATACACTGAGTGTCGGAGGAAACCGATGGCCAGAAAAAAACGGCGCAGCAGGGCACAGAATGATGGAGATGGTCTGGAAGAGGCGCTGGTCTCTCTGGATCGATCCCGTGGTCCGTTGTTCCTTGAGAAGCGTGAGCGACCCGGAGCCTCCGAGAATCGTCCCCCCGAGTGCTGTCAGCGCCCCATGAACAAGATGAGGATCTCCGAGTTGGAGGCCATCGATATCGCCCGGGCATTCCATGAAAAGCCACACCTCAACGGCAAAACAGATGCTGTTCTTGAAAGGCTGGGACAGGCGATTCACTTCTTGCGTGACAATCGCCGGCCGCAGGCATTTGATTGTCCTCTTTTGGAAGATGGGCAGTGCATGGTTCACAAGGTTGCCAAACCCATCGAGTGCCTCGCTTACGACAAGACAGAAGACAGGATCAGTCACGAAGGCAAGCGCAGCATCGAGAGGCGCGACCAACTCAACGAATCTCTCTTTGGAGAAGAATGGGATTATCGTGTGATTCCATTCATGCTGATTCGCTACCTCCTCGATGAAGAGGGGCCAGCTATCGGTTCCTGTGGATCCACCCTGCGCAAGAATCTCCAGCGAAATGATCGCGCAGCGAGTGATCGCTGATCGACTCGAAAGAACTCGCCGATGTCCACACGCCGAATACTGGTCCACAACGTCTCCCTGAAACTGGGAGAGACGGAAAAAGATCTTCAACGGGCACTGACACGAAGCCTCAAGGTGGGTCGACAGCGCATTCGGGGAGTGGAAGTTCGCAAAAAGTCCCTCGATTGCCGTCGTGGTCGGCCGCCTCGCTGGATTCATTCGGTGGTGGTTGAGACCGAGGAAGAAGTCGCAGATCGCCTTCTCGAAAAGGGGAGTGCGAAACCATGGGCGCCCGAGCGAGTGGAGATCCCCAGGTACTCGGGGTCTGAAAGACCGGTCGTCGTTGGTACAGGACCCGCAGGGCTTTTCTGTGCATTGCGACTGATTCAGGCTGGCGCCCGCCCAAGAATCATCGAGCGTGGTCCTGAAGTTGTGGAGCGCTCAAGACGCTGGAATCGTTTTATTCGGGGCCAGGATTTTGACCCCGAGTGCAACCTTCTCTATGGCGAAGGCGGAGCCGGGGCCTATTCCGATGGGAAGCTGTATACGCGGGTGCAGGATCCCCGGGTACCGGAGGTCCTGGAGGCACTGGTTGAACATGGAGCTCCGGAAGAAATCCTGACGGATGGTCGTCCTCATGTGGGATCGAACCTTTTGCCCAGTGTCGTCAAAAGAATGCGTAACTCCCTCATCGAAAGAGGAGCCGAATTCTGTTTCGATCACCGCTTGGTCGACATGGTCTGTGAATCGAATGGAACAGGCTCATCGGTCCGGGGGTTGAAGATTGAAACAGATGGCAACACCACCCTTTGGGAGACAGAAACGGTCTTTCTGGCGAGTGGTCACAGTGCCCGTGACGTTTATCGATGTCTCGCTGATCATGGCGTTCCCATGACCCGCAAACCGTTTCAGCTGGGTGTTCGTATCGAGCATCCCCAGGAAGTCATCAACGCCATTCAGTACGGCGAATCAGCGGGGCATCCCCATCTTCCTCCGGCGGATTACAGCCTGGTTGCGAGGGGTGAAGGGGGTGAGGTTTACTCCTTCTGTATGTGCCCCGGTGGTGAGATCCTTCCTTCCAGCGAGCGCGAAGGCTATCTGTGCGTCAATGGTGCTTCCCGATATCAGCGTCGCAGCCCGTGGGCGAACAGCGGATTTGTCGTCACTCTCGAGCCTCAGGATTTTGGTGAAGGTGAAGATCCACTGGCGGGTGTTGCATTACAGGAGCAGATCGAAAAAGACGCCTATGAAGCGGCAGGGGGAAACTTCGCCGTCCCTGCGTTGAGACTGGGTGATTTCCTGAGGGGCGAGATCTCCTCTGACCTGCCCGATTGCAGTTACCCCCGACCACTGGTGGTGACAGATTTTTCACGATTTTTGCCGCCCTATATTCACGCCGCACTGCGGTCCGGATTGCAGGAACTGGTTCGAAGGATTCCTGAATTTGATCATGAAAGTGCGGTGGTGACGGCTCCCGAATCACGATCGTCGAGTCCGGTGCGGATCGACAGGGATGCGGTTACATTCGAAAGCACCGGCTTCAGGGGACTTTATCCCCTGGGTGAAGGTGCGGGATACGCAGGTGGTATCCTTTCAGCCGCACTCGATGGCATGAAGGCTGCGGAAGCCTGGTCCACCAGGGTTAACAGTTGAGGAAGAGAGCGTGATGTCGGGGGATTACCAACCGGTACCACTGGATTTCAAACGGAAGACTCCTGAAGAGATGGAAGCCATCTCCCTGCAGTTGGAATCGGATCTTTCAGCGAGAAGATCGGTTCGCGAGTTTTCCGATGAGACTTTTCCGAGAGAGTGGCTCGATCGGGCCATCGCTGCGGCGAGTACCGCTCCAAGTGGAGCACACCGGCAACCATGGCACTTTGTGGTCGTCGATGACCCGCAGATCAAGCATGAGATTCGTCTTGCTGCCGAAAGGGAAGAACAGATCTCTTATGGTGGAAGGATGCCGGAGGACTGGCTCGAAGCGTTGCGCCCGATTGGAACCGACGAGCACAAACCGTATCTGGAGACGGTTCCCTATCTGGTCATCCTTTTCGCAGAAACACAGGGCATGACAGAAGAGGGTGAAAAGCAGAAGAATTATTACGTCACCGAATCGGTGGGCATCGCTGCAGGTCTGTTTATCAGTGCCGTCCACCGTTTGGGGTTGGCCACTTTGACCCACACCCCCTCGCCGATGAAGTTTCTGCGCGATCTGCTCCACAGGCCGGTTCGTGAAAAGCCGTTCCTGCTTTTTCCAGTGGGATACCCCGCTCCCGGATGCACGGTGCCGGATCTGAAACGCAAAGAACTTGAAGAGGTTCGCAGTTTCAATCGGGATGGTTTGCCTTCCGATTCAAGGGAGAACCAAAGTGAATCCTGAAGAGATCCTGACCAGTCTTCAAAACCCGCGAATCAAGACACTGGTACGCTTGCGCGATCGCAGGGATCGCGATCGCGAAGGCCAATTCGTGATCGAGGGATTTCGTGAAATCTCCCGGGCGGTGGAAGCCCGACTGCCCATCGAGGAGATATTTACTTGTCCTGAACTGTATCTGGGGAGCAGTGAGGCAGAGCTGATTGAAACCGCGAAGGAGCGTTGCGGGGCGGAAGTCTGGCACGTCAGCAGAGACGTTTTTCAAAAGGTTTCCTATCGCGATCGTCCCGATGGCCTGATTGCACGGGCACCCAAACCGGATTGGGGGTTAGGGCGCTGGGATTCGCTTTTGGAGGAGAACGGTTCAGACCAGCCGCAGATCTTCATCGTTGCTCAATCTATCGAGAAGCCTGGAAATCTCGGAACCTTGTTGAGAACAGCAGATGCTGCCGCAGTGACTGGATTGATGGTCGTCGATCGCTGCACCGACCTTTTCAATCCAAATGTGGTGCGTGCCAGCGTGGGGACTCTCTTTACGGTTCCGGTGGTGGAGTGCTCCAGCGAAGAAGGCATCGGCTGGTTCAGGGACAAGGGAGTACAGCTGGTAGCGACTTCACCCGATGCAGAAAAGGTTTACACGGAGACGGATCTCTCCGGTTCGATTGCGATCGTCATGGGCAGTGAGCAGTACGGTCTGGATGAGCGCTGGCTGTCCCACACCGATTTACAGGTATCGATCCCCATGGCAGGGAGTGCCGATTCCCTGAATGTGGCGATGGCGACTGCGATCGTTCTCTTTGAATCTCTGCGACAGAGATCGGCTCACTGATCAGTCGAGATTCGATCCTGTCAAATCAGCATCTTGCAGTGTTGCTTCGATGCGATCCCAATCGAAAGCAGGTCCAGGGTCCACCTTGTGGGATCCCACATGCCAATGGCCGACGATTCCTGCCACCGGTTGCCCCGGAGTTTCATCTCTTAACTCAGACTCAACCAGGCCTGAACTGGATCTCGGAACCACAGGGCGAATACTGGGCAGGGCCATGCAAAGAGTGACCAGAAGTTTTTCGAGGGCCACATATTGGGCTTCGGTGAAATCTCGCTGATACAGATTTTGCTGATGAATTTCTCCGGTGAACAAATCCTGGCGGGAGGGATAGGGGTAGGCTCCCTCTGCCGAGGTTCCTTCCAGAGATGAAGCCTTGAGTCTCATTCCGAGAGAGCTTTGCTCGTAATGCCGGTCCGCATCTTCTGCGTCGGGAAACGCGCCGAAGTGGGCGATTTCAATGCCTATGGAGCGATCATTGGCGGTCCCGGCATGCCATGCTCTCTCCTTGACGTCGAGGGTTTGATAGATGGTTCCGTCCACATCGAGAAGGAAGTGGCACGAGAGCCCTCTCAGGTCATGAAGGACGTGGAAACAGCGGCTGGAAGAACCACAGGCGTCATAATGGACAACGACCGTATCGATGACTTCTTTCAGATCTTCAGGAGCGCAGCCCTCAGACTGGATTCGCTCCGCCCAGCCGGGGGGGCCATTTCTTCTCAGGCTTCCAAAACGTAACAACCGATCAGGGCGATCCCGCGGTGGGCCGATGTCTTGTTGGTCATGTCTGTGCCCCCGATAAGCGTCATAGCCACCTTTATCGGTCCATAAGACCACTTTGGTGGTCGTGTGAAAGCGCTCGCCGGCAATCACAATTTCGTCGCCAATAGATTCAGAACGGTCTCCAGGAAGGATTTTGCAGCCCGACAATAAGACCAAAACTGCCAAAACCCCAAGAATATATACAGGTTTGTTTGTTTTTACAAAATTGAGCAATATTCCCCCTTGTTAGTACTCAAACTGTGTGCAAGTATAGGACAGATATGACTAATGTCACTCCTCATATTTAGGAGTGCTTCGTAGAGAATCCTCTCTTCTTGAGAGGTGAGATATTGTCGGATTTCTGCGTAAGACCCTATTAGCCAAATGGTTCTTCAGTGGGGTTAAACGCTGATTTTATTAAAAACGGTCAAGTTTGGTGTGTTCGGGTGAGATCCCCGAGGGAGTTAGAGGTTCCCGGATCCGGGCAGAAGTCATGGTACTTCTGCGACGGCCCAGCCCTACACCTGCTGTCATTTTTCAGGGAAGAGGAAAAGACCGTGAACATGGAGATTGAAATGAACAGTCTCGGCAGACTCGATGTTGAAGCCCTCAAGCAACTCGTTGCCTTGAAGGAGAACAGCGGAAAGTTGAATCGCCTGGAGACGAAACGGCAGAGACTCAAGGATGAATTGGATCGGGTGGAAGACCAGATTCGCGAATTTTTGAGTGAGTATCCAGAGGTTCAGGGGTATTTGGCCAGCACCAGCGGGTCGATGCGCCGATTGACTCCTTCGGGCCGTCGTCCCCGTGGTTGGATTCGATCACAGGTCGAAGAAATTCTTGGAGCTTCGGAATCTCCGCTGACCCCTGCAGAGGTTCGCGATGAGATTGCCCGTCGACACCCTGAAGAGGCCACCAAGAACCTTTATCTGGCGGTCTTCCAGCATCTTCGTCGTCATGACGAATTTGAGCAGGATATGTCTGGTCGCTGGAAGATGAAATCCCCTGAGACAGCCTGATTGTTTGACAGTTCTTGGAATGCCCGCTGTATCCACGGATGCAGCGGGCATTTTTTGTTATCACTTCCCGCCTGCCAAATCTGGCCTGATCCCTGGCCCGTCGTTGTGATCCACTTCCGAATCTTGACGACGGGGTGATACACTTTCAGCAGGAATGACCCAGAAGAGGTGACACATGAATGCAGAGAATCATGAGGGACAGAATGCCAGCCTGGCAAATGACGGTTCCAGCAAAGGGCTGTCTACTTCCTGTTGCTGTGGATCTGTTCTCAAAAGTGCCTTGGTGATCGTCGCCCTGTCCTCTTTTCTGGCATTGACGACCAACGCCCTGAGGTCATCCGGATCCATCGATCTTTCCAGAAACTACTTCCGTACCTTGCAGGCACCGGTAAATCCGGTGCAGGAACAGGATTCGAACGGGAGTAACTCTGAGATCAACTCTGCAGGAAATACCGGAGAAAACATTTCTGATCAGGACACCACTTCCGGCCAGGAGGAAGCCCAGCCCGATGATGGAATCCAGAGGCTCACTTTCGAAGATGTGCATGATCACTTCATGACCGCCGAAGAAATGGTCGGCATGGGGGAATCCATCGTTGCTTTTGTGGATGCGAGGGTGCGTGATCAATATGAGGAGGGTCATATTCCGGGAGCGCTCTGGCTCTATCATTACGAGTCGGGAGACCTGATTGATGCCTTGCGTCCCCAGTTGGAGATGGCTTTCTTCATCATCGTCTACTGCAACGGTGGGGATTGTGAAGACAGTTTGTATCTGGCAGCGGATCTGGGTTCACTCTACGGATTGCCACCGGAAAACATCTATGTCTATGAAGGTGGGCTCAACGAGTGGAAAGAGCGGGAAATGCCCGTCGTCACTGGATCGGAGGCTCGCTGATGGATGCCTTGAAGCGTTTGGATGCCACAGGAATCCCGCTGTTGCTTGCTCGAATCGTGGTCGGGTTTGTCTTTCTTTCCTACGGGATTGAAAAGGTCTCGGACCCCCTCACCTTTCTCAAAAGCATCAAGAACTATGATTTGCTGCCTTTGGAGCCGACCTGGTTCATCAACAGCATTGCCGTCATTTTGCCATTCACCGAGATCGTTTGTGGCCTCGCATTGTTGTCGGGGATCGGCTTGAGAGCAGGCGGAGCCATCACTTCACTGATGTTGATGGCTTTTACTCCCGCAGTCTATTTGCTGGGCAGCAGTCTCGTTGGCACGACTGCCGAGTTTGATTCGCTTTGCAATGTGGTGGCCGATTGTGGTTGCGGATCCGGTGCGATTCCCATCTGCAACAAGCTTATGGAAAATTGCGGGATGCTGATTCTGTCACTTTGGGCAACCTTCAGCATGTCGGGCAAATTTCGCGGCGGTTTGAGTACCTGATAATCAGGTGGAAGAGTGGTTCGCCCTTCACTCTTTCTCAAGAAGTCGTTGGATCGTTGCCTCGAGCAGTCCTTCGCCACCGGCACCGACTCGTACCCATGCGATGTCGCCCTTTTTGTCGATAAGGACCACCATGGGGATGCCTCCGACCCGGTAGGAATCGAATCCCTGTTTACCCGTGACCACGTAGGGGTACTCGACGCCGAAGCGCCGACGGAACTCGAGCAGGTGTTGCAGGAATGCGTCCCGCGTCATGCCTCGCACTGTTTGGCCCCGCTGCTTGTTGTCCTTCTCTGGCAACCAGCCCTGTGCATAGGGCTTGGTTACACCGAGTATCTGCAATCCCTTGTCGGCCCAGTGTTTCTGGATCTCGTCCAACCCCGGCATCAGCATGCGGCAGGGCCCGCACCAGGTGGCCCAGAAATCGAGAAGGATCACTTTTCCCTTCATCGATTGCAGGCTCTGTTTTTTACCACCAAACCAGGTGGTGGTGCCGAGACTGGGAGCTTTCTTGCCGAGCAGTGCCAATCGCACCGCCGAGTTTCTGCGCGCTCGAGCCTCGTCACCGTGGTTGTTGAGATCGTCGGTGAGACGACTCCAGGCACGCTTGGCGGGAAGCACTTCACCGAGGGCCGCTTTCAGATCTCCATTGAGTAGCCACGCTTCGCGAATCTCAACACTGCCCGGGCTGAGATAGGGAATTCCTTTGTCGAGGACTGCGAGAGCATCTTCGATCTGACCCAATTCCGAATAGGACTGGGACAGGGGAAGAATCGCCCGGGTGGCAATCTTCCTTTGCGGTTCTTCTCCTGCGAGATTTTCATCGATGATGGTTTTGAGAACTTCAACCGCTTTCGGGAATCTCTGGTTCAACTGGTGGTCTTGACCGATCACTCTCTGGCAACCGAGGCGCAGGAGAGCATGCTCTTCACCGGGGATCAGAGTTGAGATGTCTTGATCACCAACGACCTTGAGCAAATTTCGGCGGTGACGCATGACTCCCGAGAGATCCCCTTTGTCTTCAGCCTGAATCAGGGAGTCGTAATGCCTGGTGATTTCCTCAACAGGGCCGACAGAAGAAGGTTGAGGTGACAGAGTCAAAATCATCAATGTGACGAGCAGTGTATTCACAGATCCTCCGCTGACAGTGATTCTTGTGTCCCTATCATAGAATTTTTGCGAGTCATTTGTCGATATCACTGTGAATTCCCTGAATACTTCTGTGAGCGGTTCATTTTCAGAGAGTTGGGCAGACGAGGAGGAGTGATGGTGAAAACGGTTCTGGTGGTCGGATGGTTCGCGCTGTTGGGTTCTTTCCCTCAGCAACCGCTGCCAAATTTTGACGATCCGGCAAAAAAACCTCAGGTTTCCAAGGAACACCAACGTCTGGCTCTGGAGCAGGGGCTCTACCGCTGGAGGGGGAAACTTGATTACACTTTTGGTCGGGTTGACCCACTGACTGGAGAGAAAGGGCCCAAGTTCATTTCTCTGCAGGGAGAATCAACTTCACAGATGATCCTGGGTGAGCAGTTCCTGCTCACTCGGACCCTGACTCAGGGGAAGAAAACTCCTGAATACCAGATCCGGGGTTACCGCAGCGATTTGAAACAGTACTTCGTCATCGTGATGGAGGGGTTGCGGACCCCTTTTTCCTACCGTTCCGGGAAGGAAGAGAAGGGGGAGAGAACCCTGAAGGATCCCTCAGGGTATGTGACCGAGGTCACCCGCTTTGATGCGGATGACCAAAGCAGTGAGAGCGAAATATTTCTGGGAGAGGCAAAAACGCCCTTCCTTACCCTGAGTTCCGAACCGAAAAAAGGCAGGGCTGCCAATCTTTGGGCGGATCTGATGGCTGCGAGACCGATTCCGAAGGTGGTCAATACATCCGACGATCGCGATGACCCTGCAGAAAACTATTCTCCTGAGCATCAGCTTTTTCACAAGTTTGCCGGAGACATGACAGCAGAGTCGGAAGAAATTTTGCCACGGGCGGGAAGAATCATCTGTGACGGTCGTTTTCTGGCTCTTGTCAACGTTTCAGATATCAAGAAAAAGAGCGTTTCCAGTCTCACCCTGATCGGATTCGACAGCACCAGAGGGGCTTTCCAAATGTTCGTACTCCACGACAAGAGTCCGAACCCGGAATATTACGAGGGCGACTTCGATGGTGTGACCCTGACCTTTCGTAATCCCTTCGCAGGTGAGGGCAAGGCAGACCAACCGGTACTGATCTACAACTTTGCCGCCAGAGGGCCCGGTTTCACGGAGACTGATTTGCGCACCGAAGAGGGAATAAAGGCGCAGCCGGTTCTCTTTAAACCGAGTCGCAATTTCCGCAGATAGTCATCCGCAGCAGTTCAAAAAACAGGCCCGCACTCCCCAAGGGTGTGCGGGCCTGCTCCGTTTTATGATCGATAACGATCTCAGGAGAGATCGAAGCGATCTGCATTCATGACCTTGTTCCAGGCGCTGACGAAGTCGGCGACAAACTGATTTGCCCCGTCGTCGGAGGCGTAGACCTCGGAGATGGCACGCAACTGGGAATTGGATCCGAAGACCAGGTCCACTGCGGAGGCGCGCCACTTCGGCTCGCCACTGTTGCGATCGCTGCCCTCGTAGAGGTGCTCGCAGCGCTCGGAGACCTGCCACTTCGTTCCCACGTCGAGCAGGTTGACGAAGAAGTCGTTGCTCAGGACACCCGGGCGATCAGTGAAGACACCGAACTCGGTATGGCCGGTGTTGGCATTGAGTGCTCTCAGTCCACCGACGAGGACGGTCATCTCCGGTGCACTCAGGCCGAGCATTTGCGCACGGTCCACCAGCAACTCTTCCGAGGAACGGGTGCATGCTGCGGAGTAGTAGTTACGGAAGCCATCTGCTTGCGGCTCCAGCACAGCGAAGGAATCCACATCGGTGTGCTCGGCAGTGGCATCGGTACGGCCCGGAGTGAAGGGGACGTTGACGGTGTGTCCGCCGGCAGCTGCGGCTGCTTCGACTGCGGCACAGCCGGCGAGAACGATCATGTCCGCCGTGGAGATCTGCTTGCCACCGGAGTGGGCATTGTTGAACTCACCGCGAATGCCTTCGAGGGACTCGAGGACCTCTGCCAGCTGTGACGGGTTGTTCGCTTCCCAGTACTTCTGCGGAGCCAACTGGATGCGGGCGCCGTTGGCACCTCCACGATTGTCGGTTCCACGGAAGGTGGAGGCGGAGGCCCATGCGGTGGCGACCAGCTTTTCACCGGCGATACCGGAGGCGTTGACCTTGGCCTTGAGTGCGGCCACGTCGTCATCGTTGATCAGCTCGTGATCGACGGCGGGAACCGGGTCCTGCCAGATCAGGGCTTCGGCCGGAACCTGAGCACCGTAGCAACGGCTGATGGGACCCATGTCGCGGTGGGTCAACTTGTACCAGGCGCGGGCAAAGGCGTCGGCGAACTGGTCCGGGTTCTCGAGGAAGTTCTTCGAGATGGGTCCGTAAGCCTGATCCTCACGCAGGGCGAGGTCGGTGGTGAACATCACTGGAGCATGACGCTTGCTGGAATCATGGGCATCCGGCACGGTGCCATCGGCGGCCGCATCCGTGGGGATCCACTGGGTAGCACCGGCGGGGCTCTTCGTCTGCTTCCACTCGTAACCAAAAAGGTTCTCGAAGTAGTTGTTGTCCCACTGAACCGGGTTGGTGGTCCAGGCACCTTCGAGTCCGCTGGTGATGGCGTCGCCACCTTTTCCGCTGCCGTAGCTGCTCATCCAGCCCATACCCATATTCTCGGTCGGTGCGCCTTCCGGCTCAGGACCGACATGGGAATCGGGTGCGGCACCGTGGGCCTTACCGAAGGTGTGGCCACCGGCGATCAGGGCGACAGTTTCCTCGTCGTTCATCGCCATGCGGCCGAAGGTCTCACGGATATCCCTGGCGGCAGCGATGGGGTTCGGATTGCCGTTGGGGCCTTCCGGGTTGACGTAGATCAGACCCATCTGCACGGCACCGAGGTGACCTTCCAGTTCACGGTCGCCACTGTAGCGCTCGTCAGCGAGCCACTCTGTCTCGGATCCCCAGTAGATGTCGTCTTCCGGCTCGAAGACATCCTGACGGCCTCCGGAGAAACCGAAGGTCTTGAAGCCCATCGACTCGAGGGCGCAGTTGCCGGTGTAGACCATCAGGTCCGCCCAGGACAGGCTGCGACCGTACTTCTTCTTCACGGGCCAAAGCAGCATGCGCGCCTTGTCGAGGTTGGCATTGTCGGGCCAGCTGTTGAGGGGAGCGAAACGCAGGGTTCCGGCTCCTGCACCACCACGGCCATCGCCGATGCGGTAGGTGCCAGCGCTGTGCCACGCCATGCGGATGAAGAGCGGTCCATAATGCCCGTAGTCGGCGGGCCACCACTCCTGGGAAGTGGTCATGACCTCATCGATGTCCTTGCGCAATTCTTCAAGGTCGACGTTTTTGAACTCTTCGACGTAATTGAAGGTGTCGTTCATCGGACTCACCTGAGGTGCATTCTGGTTGAGCACCTTGAGGTTGAGTTGATTGGGCCACCAACGCTGGTTGGCACTGGTGCTGGCAGCGAGGTGCTGCTGCGGGCCACCCATGGCGGGGCACTTGCTGATATCGCTCATTGAAACTCCTGTCTGTCACTGAAGATTTTCGCATTCAAAGGTTCTTGCGAATCTGCGCAAAAGGACGCATTGATCGCAAAAAGCCGGTGTTGCGGGTGGAAGGACGCACCCTCGACACAGGTGCTGTATGCTACAAGCAGGGAGTCAAAGCAGACAACCGATTTTCCAGTGGACTTCCCGCTCCAAATCTCACTTTAAGGGTGCGGGATGGGTACTTAGGAGAGACAGCCATGGAGTCTTCCGTCAGCGTTGATATCAACAGGCCTTTGCCCGAGGTGTTCCGTTATACCAATGAAAATGTGAGTGACTGGAGTATCACAGTTGTCGAGAACGAGGTACTCGAGGAAACCCCTGAAAAAGTAGGGTCCCGATTCAGAATGCTGACCCAGGACAGGGGACGGCAGATGGAGATGACGGGGGAGGTGATCCGCTACGAGGAAAACCGCTTGAGTGAGGTTTTCCTGGTGGGACAGGGTTTCGAGATTTCCGCATTCTACATCTTTGAGGATCTGGGAAATGGCGTGACCCGGGTGACCGAAACCGCCACAGTCCATCCCAAGGGAGTCACAAAAATCTTCTTTTTTCTCTTCGGCTGGCTCATGAAAAAATCCAGCTGTGAGGCACTTCAGAATGAATTGGATAGCCTCAAGGAAAAACTGGAATCGGGTGCGGGTGCGATGGCCTCCTGAAAACGGAGATGAGAAAAATGAACCGACCTTAAGGAGCAGATAATGCTGAGCAAACCTCTGGTTCTGATATCGACATTCATGTTGCTGGTTTTTACAGGTGCGGATGACAAACAAGCGGACCTGAAGGCCAAACTCGAAAAGAAGTTGAAGGCAAAGTTCGTCGAGACCGGGGGGTGGCTTCTCGATTATCAGGAGGCCCGAAGGCAGGCTGAAGAGCAGGGCAAGCCGATCTTCGTCTACTTCACCCGCACCTTCGCACCGTGAGGCCCTTGCGACACCCTGGAGAGTGGTGCACTCTCTGCCCCCGCTTTTCTTGAATTTCGCAAAAAGGTAATCCCCTATCTCAACATCATGACCCGCATCGAGGGACATCCCGATGACAACCTGTTGATCGATCTCGGTTATGGAGGCCACCCGACCCTGGCTTTCATGAATCCGAAGGGCGAGGTGCTGGGACGGCCACTGGAAAGAAGTGTGTCCAGTTTTGAAGAGACGTTGTCGGCCATTGAAGATTTCACCCAGCTGGAGAAACGGGAAAAGGAGGGTGAAAAGGGGCTCGAATTTGAGCGCTACATCCTGGAATACCGCCTGATGAAATTGCGTGGAGGTCAATTGGTGAAGCGCGGCAAGGCGTTACGGGGTCTGACCGGTGAGCAGCAGGCAAGAGTGGATGGGATAGTTCTCGGCGAAGAGGTGAGCGATCTGGTGCTGCTGTCGATGGACCCCGCAAAAATCGAAATTGCTGGAAAACGGATGCAAGAGATTCTCGACGGTGGACGTTGTCCCCAAATGGTTCGGGATGCCAATGCCTGGAGTGTCCTTTCCCGATATGCCGAGAAGATCCGCGATGCAGATCTGTTGGAACGCTGCGCCAAAGGTCTCGCGGAAAACTTCCCAAACGACGAATATATGCAGAATTGGGCGCAGAGCCTGAAGAAAAAAGTGAAGGCATTGCGGACTACCGACAAGGGGATCGAAAAACCCTGAGTCTCATTTAGAATCGAGTCTTCAGGACAGAGTTATTCAAAAGCAAGACCACAGGTCTTTACACGTGGACGCAGAAACGATTTGTAGCAGAGGCGGTTTCAATGGGGACGCAGAGATTCCCGGTAATCCTGATCGGTTTCCTGGGGGCCATGCTTTTGGCCACTGCTCCCGTGATTGCCCAGTCAGGGAATGAGACCTGTTCCTCTCCGGGCACGATCTTTGGCGGTGAGACGGGGACTCCCGTTTCGATTTCCGATTCGATCCAGATCAACGACAGCCTGATTATCGAAGACCTGCACGTTCGGGTGGACATCAGCCATGGCTTTGTTGCCGATCTGCTCGTCGATCTGAATTCTCCGGCGGGCACGACTCTCCGGCTTCATGACGGCCTGGGAGGGGATCTCGATGATCTGCGGGTCATCTTCAGTGATGATGGCGTGGCCAACGGGGCGGTGACCTATGACTTCGGCTGTTACATGCAGCCATCGAACGGCCCCTTGAGTCTCTTCAGCGGTCAGAATACCCAAGGGCTGTGGACCTTGAACGTGCAGGATGATTTTCCGGCCAACAGTGATGGAGTCCTCAACAGCTGGTGCCTGCGATTCTTCAACTCGCCCGTCTCGGTTTTGCCGGCTGTGCAAAACTTTGCCTGCACTCCCACTCAGGACGGGGCTGCACTGTCCTGGGATAATCCCCAGGCCTACGGCTCCATCGAACTGACGGTCAACGGAACCGTGTTGTCATTACCGGGAAGCACGACGACTCACACCATCAGTGGAGTTGCACCGGGAACCCTGCTGGAGATCTCTGTTGTTGGTGCATTGGCACTTCCCGGGCAATCGGTTTCCTGTGCGGAAGTCTGTGCTGTGACCACCCTGAATGGCCCCCCGACCCAGGTGGCGGTGACCATCGATGAACAGTACGACGACTGGAGTGGGGTTACGCCGCTTCAGGATCCGGTCGGCGATGCGGTTCCCGGCGGCCACGATCTGCTGTCCCTTTCCGTGGCCGATGATGATGAGTCCCTGTTTCTTCGTTTCGATTTTGCCGGGCCGGAGGTGCAGCTCGATGAAGGGGACACACTGATTCTCTACATCGATACGGATGCCAATCCCAATACGGGGCTGGCCATCTCCGGGATCGGTGCCGAGGTGGAATGGGACTTTGGGGCCAGGCAGGGAACGGTGAGATCCGGGGGAGCGACCTTTCCGATCAGCCATGCGGATGTGGGCCTCGTCGCCGCACCCACTGTCTCTGGCACCGAGTTTGAACTCAGCCTTCGCAGAAACTCGCCACTGATCTCACTGGGATCGGAGGTTCGGGTACTGCTGTGTGACGACCGACCCGGGGGAGATTGTCTTCCCGATTCAGGTGGCCTCTTTCACCCGCTGGCTCTGGGCCAATTGCCTCCGGATGCTGAGATCCCTCTGACCCGGGAGCAGGCATCAGATCTGCGGATCGTCAGTTACAACGTCCTCACCGATAACCCGTGGCAAGGGCAGGGGAATCGGATTGGCCGACAGTTGGCGGCAGTGGCAGCGGACATTTACTGTTTTCAGGAGATCTACAATCACACACCGGTTGAAACCGCTTCTTATGTGAGTTCATGGGTGAGCCCCAGCGGCGGCGGGAACTGGTTCAGTGCCGGTCAGTCCGACTGCATCTTTGTCAGCCGCTTCCCGATTTTGCAAACCTGGGCCCTGTCGGGGAACAGTGCGGCGTGGATCGATACCTCCAGTGAGTGGGGGGTACCGACGATGGTGATCAACGCCCACCTTCCCTGCTGTGCCAACGAATCGGGCCGGCAGAACGAATGTGATCAGATTGCCGCGTTCATCCGTGACCAGCGTTTGGCAGGGCTGCTTTCGACCCACCCGGAGGCGGCGGTGCTGATTCTGGGGGACATGAATTTTGTTGGCGAATCCCGTCAGCGGACGACCCTGTTGACCGGTGACATTCTCGACGAGACCCAATGGGGCTGGGACTACCCCATGGATTCGGATGGATCCGATCTCATCGATACCAAATCGCGTCATGTCGCCAAACGTCAGACCTACACCTGGCGCAACGACAACGGCAGCTACTCCCCCGGTTATCTGGATTACATCATCTATTCCGATGCGGTTCTGGAACTGGGGCGTCATTTTGTGCTCCTGACCGATGAGATGTCGAACAGCTCACTGGTGCAGAATGGACTGCAGTTCGATGATTCCAGCGGGTCAGATCATCTGCTGGTGGCGGCGGATTTCCGCCCTCTGGCAGGTGGAGTGCTTTTCCGTCGGGGAGATTGCAATGGCGATGGATCTCTCAATATTTCGGATGCGGTCGCTTCCCTGCTCTCCCTCTTCGGCGGAGGGGCTCCTCCCAACTGTCAGGATGCCTGCGATGCGAACGACGATGGAACGCTGGATGTGTCGGATCCGGTGACGCTGCTGGGAATGCTCTTCTCCGGTTTTGGCGATCTGCCCGCACCGGGACCCCAGAACTGTGGAGCAGATCCCACCAGCGATGCACTCGACTGCTCCACCTTCAGCGGTTGTCCCTGATCGAGATCAGCGTTCCGAAATGCGCGGGATCTGCAGCTCGGCACTGTGCAGCTGAATCGCGTCGACATGGCCCGATCGAGAGCCTGAAACCACATGAAGGTGGCTGTTGTGTATGTGGTGGGTGAGTTTTCCGGCGGATCCTTCGACGTAGAATCCAACCAATTCCAGAGGTTCTTCCATAATGGAATCGCGCCGGGGAGGGGTTCCCTGAGGGTCGGCAATCGGGCAGGAACCGGCAATCACGTGAAAATCGACCCGTTCAGCGATTCCACGGACTTTGACAGGTGTCGGCTTCAGAAGATCGAATCCGCGCTCCTTCAAGACTGCTGATACTTTCTTTTCCAGTTCAGGATAGGTGGCACAGGATCCCAGCTTCACCGATTCCCAGTGGGGAACTTCGGCGATGACAAGTAGTGTCGCCTGATCAGACTTCAGGAGATTTCGGGAGTGGGCGATTTGTTGACCGGAGGGTGGATCAGTCAATCCTGAAGCGATGATGGCTGTTCCATCGACGAGGGTGATTTCTCCTTCGAGATTTGCCAGAGCCCCCACACCGATGGAGTTCGGGGTCATCACCTCAGTCAGGAGGACCCTCCCGGAAATTTTTCCCTCTTTCAATACCTCTCTCATGCTGCCCCAGGTTTTGACCTCATAGTTGTCGCCAGAAATCACCCTGTCCGGGCCCGAGGTGCAACTGCACAAAAGAAGCGAGAACAAAACAGAAAGGCAGGGAAAACGGTAAATCGACAAGTTGTGAAGCTTCCCGACAGAGAATGATAAAAATGCGTCCCCGGCAGGATTCGAACCTGCGACCTTCGGATTAGGAATCCGATGCTCTATCCAGCTGAGCTACGGGGACATCCCGAATCATGACTATCCATCACAACCTGACCCGGGAGCGTATCGCCTTTGCCGGGATGGGTCGAGGCGAACGGTAATTCATCTGCCAAATGCGACCGTTGTCGCAAAGGGTTCGATCCACGCCATATTGACAAAGGCTCTTCCCTCATTGTCAAAAACTAACAAAGTCAATACATTTAGTGGATCGGGAGAACTATAAAACTCTTCAAATTAATGGGGGAGAGACCCAATGAAGATCTTTTCTGTAACGACATCCTATGTCGTATCAAGCCTTGCCGCCTTCAAACGGCTCGGCCTTGTATTCGTGTTTGTATTTGTGTCTATGGGTATGTCCGGCACTCCGCTGACGGCGCAGAACTGTGAAACAGGTTCTGAGACGTTGGCTGCATCGGCAACCCATGTGGACAACTCCGGTTCGTGGCTGGTTCGTGGCCAGGGCAGTGAGGTCGAGCTGTTACTCGAAGATCAGGGAAGCTGGACATCCTTCCAGACTCTTGATCTGGGATTGCAGACTCTTCATTCGCTGGATCTGGATGGAACCTTGCTTGCCATCGGTCTGGGCAATGAGGTCCGCATCCACAGTTATGACGGTACCAGCTGGGTCGAGGAGTTTGCCTTCGGGCCTGCTGATCCAGCAACGAGTTTCGGTCACAGCGTTGCCTTGTCCGGAAACCGACTGGCTGTGGGAGATCCAAACAGCAATACGATCACTTTCTACACGCGACTCTTCACCAGTGGGCAATCTGCTTCCTGGTTCACGAGTTCTACCAATACAGGATCTCCCGGAGGAACTCTGGGAGATGAGCTGGAAATGGTAGACGGCTACCTCGCCGCTGCTGACAGATCTCTGGGTTCCATTCAGGTATTCGTTCCGGTGGGAAGTCCATCTCTGGAATGGGAAGCGGACTCCAGTCTGGCTCTGTCGAATGTTTCCGGATTCAGCCTCCATTCTTCTGGAGCTCATCTGGATCTTTTGGTTCCTTCTGCTTCCGGTGCACAAATTTATCGTCGCGCTGGAGCCGGTTGGGATTTGCAGAGTGATTTGTCTTTCACTCCAGGAGCCAGACAGTACAGCGTTCTCTCCGCTGACAAGGCCGTCGTGACCACGGACTGTGGTCTGAGGCTCTACTCGCAGGAAGCGGGAGTATGGGATTCAGGTGTGGAACTTCGCACTTTGGATGCTGCTGTGGCGTGCATGGACTTGCACGGAGCACAGGATGATTCTCCATTGGCCTTTGGTGATGCCGGAATTTTCCTGAGTACCGCCTCTGATCTGCGTCTGATTTCCGGATTGACCTACGCCGATTGCAATGGAAACGGATTACCCGATTCCTGTGATCTGGCTGCCGGAACTCCGGACTGCAACGGCAATGGAATTCCTGACAGTTGCGACTTCGCCAATGGTGATCAGGATTGCAATGACAACGGCGTGATCGACATTTGTGAGATCAACAACGGATTTGCCCCTGATTGTAATGGAAATGGGATTCCGGACAGTTGCGACGCTCTCAATGGCGTTCAGTTTGATACCATTCCTCCGGTGATCGCCGGGGTTCCGGAAAATCAGGACATTATTCTGAGCCCGGGTGTCTGTGCTGCGATTGCTGATTGGATAGAGCCGACTGCAACCGATATTTGCAGTAACGCCACCATTTCTTCGGATGTAGCTTTGGGTTCCGAGTTGTTCCCGGGTGTCAATACGATCACCTACACAGCCGAGGATGATCACGGCAACCAGTCCACCGCCAGTTTCACAGTGACGGTGACAGAGAATATTCCTCCGGTACTGGCGCAGTTGCCGATTGTCCCCGATTTTGCGGCGGACCCTCTGACCTGCACCGCGGTGGCGACCTGGGAAGAGCCGACGGCAACGGACATCTGTTCCGATGTGACGATTACATCGAGCCATCCCAATGGGTCTGAGTTCCCCCTGGGAGAAACTCTGGTGGTCTTTACTGCGACGGATGTCAGCGGAAACACTGACATCGATGGAATCATCATTCGCGTGGTCGACAACTCTGCACCCGTGATTGAGCAGTTGCCAAATATCGAGGTTTCTGCCCCCAACACTGCCTGTAATGCGACTGTTGACTGGATTGATCCGGTGATTACCGATTGCACACCAGGTGTGACGGTTACCCAAAATTTCCAGCAGCCCCTGATCGGCCTGCCGGGTATTCGCAATGTGACCTACACAGCCACAGATGCGAATGGTGTGTCATCTGCGATGACCTTTACGGTCAATATTGTTGACGATACTCCGCCGACTCTGGTGGGTTTGCCTGCGGATATGGTCCTTAACACTGACCCGGGTGCCTGTGGTGCCACGGTTCTTTGGGATCCGCCGACCGTGGTCGATAACTGCGATCTTGAACTGGAGCCTGTCAGTAACTTCGATCCTCCCTCCACCTTTGGTGTGGGTGTGACGACCGTGGTTTACACGGCCATCGACCCTTCCGGTAACGAGAGGGTGGGTTCTTTCACGGTGACCGTGAATGACCTGGATATTCCTGTCTTCGTCAGTACCCCTGGACCGGTCTCTGCAGCGACCAGTACTACAGACTGTTCTGAGCCGGTGACCTGGAATCCGCCGGTGGCCGTCGACTGCTCCGCCAACCTCACCTACACCGCTTCTCATGATCCGGGAACCCCCTTCCCGTTGGGAACCACGGATGTCACTTACGAGGTTTCTGATCTTTCTGGCTTCTCGTCGACGATTACTTTCCCTGTGACGGTGACCGATGGATTCGGCCCGGAATTCCTGGGAGTGCCTGCAGACATCACTCAAGCGGTGACACCGGGTGAGTGCAGTTCTCTGGTGACATGGATCGAACCGACAGCTACTGATTCCTGTGGAACCTCCACGATCAGTGGTTCCCATGCACCGGATACCGTCTTCCCTGTAGGAGTGACCCCGGTGACATACACGGCGATTGATGACAGTGGCAATGTCAGCACCGCGACCTTCAATGTGACCGTGACCGATGGAAATGCACCAGCATTCAGCTCGGTGGTGGCCGATCAAAGTGCCACTGCTGCCATCGGAATCTGCCAGGCCCAGATCTTCTGGGATGAGCCTACAGCCACTGACGACTGTGCTGATGTTGTCATCACATCGTCCCATGCTTCCGGATCTTTCTTTGACAAGGGAGTCACGACGGTGACTTACACCGCTTCCGATGGTGGCGGTGAAGTGGACCAGTTCTCATTCAACGTGACCGTGACCGACGTTGAGGCACCGAGTCTGCTCAACATGCCTGCAGATATCACCGTGGGCAATGTTCCGGGTGCTTGTGCCAACACGGTCTTTTGGTTGACTCCGACTGCATTCGATCACTGCGAGCCAGTCGGATTTGCTGCGAGCCATGTTCCAGGAACCAGCTTCCCGGTCGGTCAGACCGAGGTGACTTACACCTCTACAGATTCTTCCGGAAACACAGCAAGCGCCAGCTTCATGATTCTCGTGGAGGATCGGGATGCCCCGACCTTTGTCGATACATTGCCGAGTTTGACGACGGTGATCGATCCGGGAACATGCGGAGCAGTGGTAACCTGGGCCGAGCCTTTGGCGTTGGATGCTTGTGATGCAGAATTGACCATCACTTCCAATCACCAGTCAGGTGACATCTTCCAGGTGGGAAGCACTCTGGTGACCTACACTGCTACCGACGATTTCAATAACTCTACAAGCCTCTTCTTCAATGTGGTCGTGGAGGACAACGAAGGTCCAACGATTGTCGGGATTCCGCAGAGTTTCACTGCTGGAGTCGATGAAGGTGTTTGTGGTGCAACGGTGACATGGCAGGAGCCGGCACCTCTGGATTGCCAGTCGATGACAGTCCAAAAGAGCCATGATAATCCAGCCTTCCTTCCTCTGGGTGACACAACGGTGACTTACATCGTTACCGACGCCAGTGGAAATGCGACCACGGATTCATTTGTGATCACGGTTGTGGACGATCGTGCTCCGACATTCACGGCATTCCCTGAAAACATCTCGGTCTCCAACGACCCGGGAACCTGTGAGGCGATCGTGACCTGGGAGCCACTGCAGACGAGTGATCCCTGTTCGACCTCCTCATTTACCTTGAGTCACGAATCAGGATCGGTCTTCCCCCAAGGGGTGACGACCGTTACAGCGACCGCAGTGGACCTTTCTGGTAACAGTCGTCAGCAGAGTTTTACCGTGAGTGTCCTTGATGGAGAGTCTCCGATTCTTCTGGAAGCACCCTCTGATCCGGTTTTCGTGGGTAACAGCACTCAAGAGTGTGATGCCGTCGCAAACTGGACCGTTCCTTCCTTCATCGACAACTGTGGTGGAGCAGTCACGGTCACTTCCAATCACCAGCCCGGTGATATCTTCCCGGTGGGAGAAACTCTTGTGAGTTACTCCGCTTTGGATGCGGACCTCAATGAGACGACTCACAGTTTCACGGTGATCGTTCTCGACACCACTGATCCGACGGTGGAACAGCTGCCTGAAACGGTACATGTTTCAACGCCGGTCGATTCATGCTCAGCCACGGTCACATGGCCGGAGCCTGTTGCGACTGATTGTGGTCAAGTCACGGCTACCAGTGATTTTGCCAACGGCGCAGAGTTGGGTATCGGATCTCATATCATCACCTACACCTTCTCGGATGATTCAGGCAACAGCACGATGGGTTCTTTCCTCGTGGTTGTTTCTGATGGCGAGAATCCGACGATCTCGAATGTGCCTCAGGATGTGACGGTGACAAACACCACCTCCATGTGTGGGGTGAACGTGATTTGGAGTGAACCCTCCACCAGTGACTGCACCTTCAGCAGCATGACTGCCAGTCACTCACCGGGAGACTTGTTCTCCACGGGTGTGACGGAGGTTCAGTACACCTCAACCGATACCGAGGGTAACCAGTCGACAGCCAGTTTCCTGGTCACAGTTCTGGATGGTGAAAGTCCGCAGATCATTGATATGCCCACCGATATCACGGTGACCGCAGATCTGGGATCTTGTCAGGCAGCAGCCACTTGGGGCGACCCGCAGGCCATCGATTGTGTGTCTGCTGATTTGGCCTCCTCACATCTTTCCGGAAGCCTTTTCGATATCGGTACGACTGAAGTGATCTACACAGCCACCGATACCGCAGGAAACTCCTCGCAGGCATCATTCCACGTGACAGTGATCGATCAGGAAGCACCGCAAATCGCAAACATGCCGGATACGGTGATCGTCCAAAACAGCCCGGGCCTGTGCACCGGTGTAGCCATTTGGTCTGAACCGAGTGGAACCGACTGTTCCGGAATCGCATCCATCACGCCCTCGATTTCTTCGGGGTCCGAGTTCCCGGTGGGAACCACCACTGTGTTCTACAGCGTGATTGACAACAGTGGTCTCGAGTCTGTGGCCAGTTTCCTCGTTGAGGTTCAGGACACAGAAGCGCCGACAATCCTCAATCTGCCTGGAACGGTAACGGTTTCCAACATCGCTGGTAACTGCTCTGGCCCGGCAACCTGGGAGACGCCTTCCACCGAAGATTGCTCGGGTTCCTTCATCACTTCTGACTACAGCAGCGGGCAAATGTTTGCGCTGGGAAGCACCACCGTTACCTACACGGCAATGGATGAATGGGGCAATAGCAGTCAGTCCAGCTTTGAGGTGATTGTTGAGGATACGGAATCACCCTTCTTCACGAATCTTCCGGCGACGATGACCTTCTCAAGTACATTGGGTACCTGTGAGGGATTGGCAACATGGCCGATGCCCACGGCGGCGGACCTCTGTAGTGCAGCTGCAGACGTCACCGTTACTTCCAGCCACGATTCTGGATCCGTATTTGCTATCGGAGATCACACAGTGGTCTTCACCGCAACGGATGCCAGCGGTAATGAACATGCACAGTTGGTGACGATCAGCATTATCGATATCGAGCCGCCGACGATCAGCGACATGCCTACAGACCTTGTGGGTACAGCGTTAATCGGCGAGTGCGGAGTACCGATGTCCTGGAATCCGCCTGCGACCTCAGACTGTTCGGATGTCACTCTCACCAGCACATTCAGTTCCGGTGACCTGATTCCGATTGGTTTGAATACCATTACCTACACAGCCACAGACAGTGCTGGTAACTCTTCCAGCTCTTCCTTCTTCATTAATGTTGCCGACGCGGAAGCGCCGACCATCAGCAACTTGCCCGAAAATGTGATTTTGACCAATGACTTCGATTCCTGTGGAGCAATCCATTCATGGGTTGAGCCGACCATTGAGGACTGCAGTGATCTGATGCCCATCAGCATTTCTCACAGCAGTGGCACATTCTTTGAGCCGGGTATCACTGAAGTCTCTTACTCTGCGACCGATTTCTACGGTAACTCCACAACACAGAGCTTCACGGTCAATGTTGTTGACAAGGATGGTCCCCAGTTCCTGAACGTGGTTTCCTACGTTGAGTTGAACAACTATCCCGGTCTTTGCGGCGCAAATGCGTTCTGGCCAGAGCCGACGGTGGTCGACAACTGTGAAGTATCCAGTCTGCAGTCCACCGTTGAGCAGGGTGATTTCCTGCCGTTGGGTGAAACAGTGGTCAACTACGTGGCCATCGACAGTGAAGGCAATGCCAATACGGCCTCGATCACGATCAATGTCATCGACAATGAGGCGCCGCAGGTAATCAACCTTCCGGCTCACATCTTCGCCGAGCCGGATCCGTCAACCTGTACAGCGATCGTGACCTGGCAGGCTCCGGAAATCTCCGACAACTGCGACGGCGGCACGATCACCAGTTCGCATGAATCTGGAACAGAGTTTGAGGTAGGAACGCACACCGTGACCGTCATCGCGACCGACGCAGTTGGATTTGTGACGGAAGTCAGCTTCCAGGTCACGGTCAATGAGTGCGGAGTGTCCTTCATTCGCGGTGACACCAACAATGACGGTGCCTACGACATCTCTGACGCGATTGGAATCCTCCAGTACATCTTTGGCGGGGCCATGACCGATCCGACCTGTCTCGATTCGCTGGATGAGAATGACGACGGCATGATCTCGATTGCGGATGCGATTTACCACTTCTCCCACCTCTTCTCGGGTGGTCCTGCTCCGGCAGCACCTTTCGACAGTTGTGGAGTCGACATGACTGCTGATGATCTGGGTTGCGAGAGCTACGGCGTCTGCCCCTGATCAATGCTGAGATCTGGATTTGCGGCTCCGATGGGATTCCCATCGGAGCCGCATTTTTTTTGATCGAAGTCTCCATCTCCTCGTTTAATCTGCATGCTCCTTAATCTGCTGATCCGGAGGAATGATGGTCGCTAATTGGGTTCTCATATTGTCCTTGCTGGCATTCAGTCAGGATGGTTCCACCGAGGCTGCTGCAGATTCTTCTCTTCAGCCCTGGCCCCAGGGAGCACTGGAGGCTCTTGAGAGAATTCGAACCCCGGAAGGGGTTTCCAAGCGCATCATTGCAGCGGGTCCCCTCGTCAGGGATCCGGTGGCCTTTGCTGTTGACCATCGGGGAAGGGCATATGTTTGCGAATCGGAACGTCAGGAATACGGCGTTGAAGACAATCGCTCCAGTCCGTTCTGGTTGCAGGATGACCTGGCTCTGCAGACGGTGGATGACCGCCTCGCCATGTATGAAAAACACAAGGATCGTCGCCTGGATGGCATGGGATATTACAGCGCACGCGAGGATCGGCTGACCTGCCTGAGCGATGAAGATGGGGATGGCATCATGGATACGGTGAAACCTTTCACCGATCCATTTGCTGAACCACTGGATGGCACACTTGCTGGCGTTCTCGTCGATGAGGGAACTGCCTGGATTACCAATATTCCCCATTTGTGGATTGCTACCGATGAGAATCAGGATGGCCAGGCCGAATCACGAAGGTCTGCACAAAGGGGTTTTGGCGTTCGCATCGCCTTGCGTGGGCACGATATGCACGGGCTGGTCCGCGGCCCGGATGGGCGTATTTACTTCTCCATCGGTGACCGGGGTTTTTATCTGCAAACCGCTGATGGAAGACTTTTGCACGATGCCGGCTCAGGTGCAGTTTTCCGGTGTGAGCCGGATGGCTCTGCACTCGAAGTCGTGCATGTGGGGCTGCGCAATCCCCAGGAGCTCGCTTTCAATGACTTCGGAGACCTTTTCACCGGTGACAACAATTCCGACGCGGGAGACCGGGCGCGTATCGTTCAGATCTTGCCTGGTGGGGAGACCGGTTGGCGCATGGAGTACCAGACTCTGGAAGGTGGCAATCAACGGGGGCCGTGGAATCAGGAAGGAATCTGGCAGGTGGAGCACCCGCTCAGACCTCGATGGGCATCGCCTCCGATTACCTATCTGGGGAGTGGTCCTTCGGGATTGGTTTACCATCCCGGGACAGGATTTCGCTCCGATTTAGCGGGCAGTTTCTTCATGTGTGATTTCCGTGGTGACCCGGCGGCCTCTCTTCTGTGGAGGTTTCGCCTGGAGCCGGATGGAGCGGGGTATCGACTCTCGGAAAAGGAAAAGTTTATCGAGGGCGTCCTGTGTACAGATGTCGATTTCACACCGAATGGGGCCTTGTGGATTTCTGCATGGGGGGGCGGTTGGGTTTCGACCGATCGTGGGCGGCTTTTTGAGTTCACTGATTCCGATGGTTTGCGCCCGCCCGTTGAAATGGGAGTCCAGGATCTGCTGACACGCAATGATCTGGATTCATTTGCTGCGGATAATTTGGCGGGGGCGGTCACTCTCGAAAATTGGCTGGGTTCCGCAGATCGCCGGGTTCGCCAGCGAATCCAGAATCACCTCGCCTCAGGAGGAGAAAAGGAAGCCGATCTTCTGGTCTCCATCGCACGGGGTGGGAAATCGGCTACCGAAAATCTGTTGGGCAGAATCCATGCAATTTGGGGATTGGAACAATGGACGCGTCGAAACCCCGGAGATCAGGGACAGCGATTGTTGTCATTGGCCTCTCTGGAGGGTGACCCCCACGAAGAGGTCCGTCGTCAATTGGCACGGGTAATCGGGGATGGAGCAGGGACCCGTGGAAAGTCTGTGTTGATTCGGTTGTTGGAGGATCCCTCTCCCCGGGTTCGATCTTCAGCAGCATTGGCACTCGCAAAATTGGGTGTCCCCGAAGCTCGCGAGGATTTTTTCAGAATCGGTCTGGAGGCCGCCGCCGACGACCCGGTTCTTCATCATTCCGCAGTGATGGCTCTGGCGGGATCCTGTACAGAGGCTGAGCTTCTGCTGGAAGGCTTGTCGAGAGACTCTTCAAAGGAACGAAGAATGTTGGCTCTGCTGGCACTTCGCAAAAAACATCACCCCTGGTGGCTCTTTTCAGGAAAGCAGGGCAATGTTGATGTCGCTGCGACTGAGCGAACTGAGCCCTTTGACCCGGCGGATCTTCTGCAATCGGGATTGCGATACAAGTTGAATGAAACGGGTCTCACTCTTGCCAGACCGGTTGCCCCTTCTCTGGCCCATTTTCTCAATGATGCAGATCCGGAGATCGTGGCAGAGGCAGCCCGGGCTATTCACGATCTGGATTGCACGGAGGCGATGACTCCTCTGGCGGATCTGCTGATTCAATGGTCGAAGATGCCTGCGGAAGAAGTGGCGGCCATGGGCGATTGGATCTGGCCGACGGGAAGAAGGGTGATCGATGCTGCCCAGCGTCATGGTGGGGCCCGACATCTCATGGCATTGGTCGAATTCGCCGGACGGACGGAAGCCCCTGATGGGCTGCGTCGGTTGGCATTGCAGGCTGCCGCCGAATGGGATTCTCCTCCCTCGAGAGAGGGAGTGAGAGGGCTGGTCAGGCCGGTGGAGCCTGAACAGCGGCCACAGGATTTCGTTCCCCGGGAAGTGATCGAAGCCCCTCTTGGTCCATTGCTGAAGACCGGTTCCCTGAAAGGAGTGGCACTGAAAGTCGCTCTGGTTCATGGGATTGAGCTGGACCCATCCATCAACAGAACGGTTCTCGAGTCAGCGGAGCAGACTGCCGAATTCAGGATTCAGGCTCTCGAACAGTTACAGACCGCAATCTCAGCGGAGGAGCTGGCTGTCATTCTGAAACCTCTCGTTGGAAAAGGTGAAGCCAGTCTGCAACTGAGAATGGGTGAAGCATTGCAGGCGGAATCAGACCGACCGACTTATCTGATGAACACCTACGAGCAGGGCGGAGAGTTGTCGCTGCGTCAGTTGGCGATTCGGCGTCTGGCACAGCAGTATTCTGACAAGGCCGGAGTGGTCGACTGGTTGGTACGACAGCTGGACCGTCTCGATCAGGGAGAAGTGAAACCGGAACTGATTCTCGATGTATTGAGAGCCTGTGAAGAGTCCGGCTCCGAGTCTTTGCTGGAGCGTGCGCTCTCCAAAAGAATGGGGACCGATGAGGATCGGGTTGCCGACCATTTCTGGGCACTCGCAGGGGGCAATGCAGTCAGGGGACAGAAGGTTTTTACAGAGCACCCGGCGGCCCAGTGTCTTCGGTGTCACCAGAGAGATGGAAATGGGGGGGTTTCCGGACCTGGTCTGGACGGACTCAGGGATCGCCGGGACCGGCGTCATATTCTGCAAAGCATCGTCGATCCATCCGCCGAAATCTCCGAGGGGTACAGTGCCGAAAATGGCCTCTCTGCCATGCCGGAAGTGCACTGGATTCTGGAACCGGAGGAGATCCGCGACCTGCTGGAATATCTCGGGAGTTAATGGATTGACTTCGTTAACAAACCGGTTTACAAACATGGGCGTCCCAATGACCCAATTTTCCCGAGTTGGGCCTTTCATTGCTTTGGACACTCTTGGGAACAGTCGTGGCCATCTATTGAACCTCTTCCGGGTCCCTCACTCCTCACTCCACTTAACCCGGGAGTGGTGTTCTTTGTCATGACTGTTCCCAAGGGTCATAATCCCGCCAGTTAAGCCTTGTCTGTCGGGAAAGGCAGGTCCGGCAACTTTCTCATCGGGTGGTTGGCAAGGACCGATAAGTCGATACAATCAGAGTTGCTCGGGCTCGAGAATTTGATCAAAAGAGGACACTTTGCGGGTTTCCGTTATGGGAACTTCTCCGTGTCATTCTGAGGTCGATTGGGGCTTTCCCAGACGGTCGAGAGCCTCGAGGAGGTGGGAAGGTGTGCGTCGCGGAGACTTCCGGTCCCCCGGCGTGCACTTCATTTTCTTCCTGCCAGGTATGGACAGGTATAGACGCTGAAAACATGAACCCTGTGAGCGATTTATCCGACGAGGTGTGTCGGTGCGGTATATCAGGGTCTGGAAAAACAAGACAACTTTAATGGGGTGTGTCGGGGCGACAAGCCCTGGAGTGAGACCGAAAGGAACACACGATTATGCTTCGATCGATGATGATCATGCTGACCATTGCAATGGCAGTTTCTTTTGTGCCTGCAGTTGCTATTGCGGGCGGTAGTGCATTTCAGTTCAGCCTGACTGGCGGTGCCGGTGCAGCAGGTGACAGCTTCACCTCTTCTGCACTTTTGGACAACGCCGGTGGTGGAGACATTCAGGGTTGGTCCTTCGGTGTCTGCAGTGACCCTGCAGCCCTGACCGTAGACGGAGCCGCCAGCGGTGCCGACACGGAGACCTCCAAGAACGGATCTGCTCCTGACTTCAACCAGATCAGTACTTTTGCTGACGGTGCCACCCAGGGTGTGGTTCTCTGTTTCACCGGCTGTGCCGTGATCGGAGACACCTCCGGTTTCGAGATGCTGACGATCGATTACACGATCGCCGGTTCCTCTGACACCACCATCGACTACTGCGGAACCCTGGGAGCTCCCCCGGTGAACACCGTGGTCGTGGTTGGCGGAGCCAGCCTTGCTCCCGCTACCAGTGGTGGATTGATCGACGTGATCAACCCGAACCAGTTGAGCGCCTCCAGTGGAACTGCCGTCCTCGGTGACGCCGCTTCCACCACCGTGAGCTTCAATAACGTCAACTACCCGGCCATCGACGCCGTTCAGATCAACCTTGGATACGACAACACCGTCGTTTCCCCGGCTTCTGTCGACGCCGATTTCGCCTTCGAGACCTTCCTGGTTCAGGACTTCACCGGCAATGGCGGTGAGATTGTTGTTGGCGGCCTTGCTGACATCACTCCTCCCCTGGACGGACTGATTCCGGCCGGTGCCTCCACCGACCTCTTCACCGTGACCTGGAACACCGACGGCGAGGGTACCTCCGCCATGACCTTCCCGGCCACCGCAGGTAGCCCGGCTCAGGATCTTCTCTTCGTTGCTGGTCAGTCCAGCCTGGAGACCCCGACCCTGATCGACGGTTCCCTGACCGTGGTGAACTTCAACCAGTTCCTGCGTTCCGACTGCAACAATGACGGAACCGTCAACATTGCTGACGGTGTTTACGGTATCAACTACCTCTTCCAGGGTGGTGCTGATCCGGTCTGTGACGACGCCTGTGACTCCAATGACGACGGTGCCATCGACGCCGCCGACATGATCTACATCTTCAACTACCGCTTCCTTGAGGGCCCGGCTCCGCTGGCACCCTTCCCGAGTGCGGACCTCGACCCGACCCCGGGCGACGGACTGGGATGTGACGGCGACGCCGACGATCTGTAGAAATCACTGATTTCGAAACAAAGAAGGCCGCTCGATCGATGATCGAGCGGCCTTTTTTCTTGTGTATTTTTGAAGTGATACCGAAGTGTTTCAAAGTTTCAGTTTGCCGATGGCCTCAGCAGTGAATTCGATATCTTCGGCAGTGTGTGCGAGTGAGACAAAGCCCGCTTCATACGAAGAGGGGGCGATGGCCACACCTTCGGCGAGCAAGCCGTGGAAGAACTTCTTGAACAGCTCCACATCTCCCTGAGAGGCGTCATGAAAGTTGTTCACCGTTTTCGCAGTGAAGAAGAGGCCGAACATCGATCCGACCCGATGCCATGAGTGGGGGATGCCATGCTGGTCCAGAGCCTCTTTCCACAGCTGGTGCAGTTGGGCTGAACGCTGATCCAGAGTGTTGTAGATCTCGTCTGAATCACTGTGCAGCCGCTTGAGCAGGGCGATTCCAGCGGCCACCGATAGCGGATTGCCACTGAGGGTTCCCGCCTGATAGACCGCACCGGTCGGAGAGAAATGCTCCATATATTTCTGGGGACCGCAGACGACCCCCATGGGCATGCCACCACCGACAATTTTGCCCAGAGTGGTCAGGTCAGGAGTGACCCCGAGCAGACCTTGTGCGCATTGGGGGCTGACCCGGAAACCGGTCATGACCTCGTCAAAGACGAGCAGGGATCCATGTTTGTCACACAGTGCTCTCAGTCCCTCAAGAAATCCTTCAACGGGCGGAACGCAGCCCATGTTGCCCGCGATCGGCTCGACGAAGATGGCCGCCACATCCGATCCGTGTTCCTGCATGAGGGATTCCACTGCAGCCAGGTCATTGAAGGGGGCAACCAGGGTCAGGTTGGCAGTGGCCTCGGGAACACCCGGGCTCGACGGATGGCCATGGGTTGCTGCACCGGATCCTGCGGCCACAAGGAAAGAATCCCCGTGTCCGTGGTAGCAGCCTTCAAACTTGATGAAGAGTGATCGGCCGGTGATGCCCCGTGCCAATCGCAATGCGGACATCGTCGCCTCGGTTCCACTGGAGGTCAGGCGAGCCATTTCTGCGGACGGAACCATATCGACGATCAGCTCCGCGATTTCTACCTCTGCGGCAGTGGGAGCTCCAAAGGAGGTGCCATGGACAGCGGTCCTGGCGATCGCCTCCAGAATCTCCGGATGGGCATGGCCCAGAATCATGGGGCCCCAGGAGCCGACGAAGTCGATGTACTCCCGGTTGTCTTCATCGAGGATTCGGCAGCCTTTGGCGGAGCGGATGAAGCGGGGAGTTCCCCCCACAGATCCAAAGGCGCGGACGGGGCTGTTGACCCCCCCGGGAATCAGCTTTTTTGCGCGGTCGAAGAGGGACTGGTTACCGAGACCGGCGACATCGTTGAGTGATTCACTGTCATTGACGTTCATCGTGCTCTCCCTGCTGTCAATTTCCGGAAGTATATCCGCCACCGCTTCGAGGGGTACCCACACTACGCAGGCAGAGAGTAAAGAAGCAAGAGCACAGCGGTCCTCCCACTCCTGAAATCTGTACGGGAAAGAATGGCAACTACCTCTGGTTCGGGGGGGTGGATACGATGCGGGGCGAAAAGGGGTTGAAATGAAACTGATACTTTTGGTGATGGTCTTTCTGCTGGTCAGTGCCCGGGTTTGTGGCGGGGGTGATCGGGTTTTCGGTCTGCCTCTGGCTACCCGTTCTCCTGCTCTGGCCAAAAATGGCATGGCCGCGACGAGTCAGCCGTTGGCCACGGATGCGGCCCTCGACATTCTCAAGGCCGGGGGTAATGCCATCGATGCTGCCATCGCTGCCAATGCCTGTCTCGGATTGATGGAGCCGACCGGCTGCGGCATCGGCGGCGACCTCTTTGCCATCGTCTGGGACGCGGAGGAGGGCAAACTTCATGGTTACAACGGTTCCGGAAGATCTCCGGGGAGTTTGACTCTGGAAAAGCTGAAGGAAGAACTCTCCGATCGCGGTCTGGATGAGATTCCGGCCCATGGAACCCTGCCCATCTCCGTTCCGGGTTGTGTGGACGGCTGGGTCAGCCTTCATGAAAAGTTTGGAAAACTGCCCCTTGAGAAAGTGCTGGAGCCGGCGATTCGGCATGCCCGCGAGGGATTCCCTGTCTCGCAGGTGATCGCTTACTACTGGCAGGCCAGTGTTCGCAAACTCGAGCCGCAGCCAGGGTTCATGGAGACATTCACCCGCAACGGCCGTGCTCCTGTGGAAGGAGAGCTGTGGAAGAACCCAGACCTCGCGCAGAGTTACGAGCGGATTGCCAAAGAGGGTCGTGCCGGTTTCTACGAAGGTGAAGTGGCCGAGAGGATGGCCCGCTTTGTTCAAGAGCATGGTGGCTTTCTCACGGTGGAGGATCTCACTTCCCACCGGGGAGAGTGGGTCGAGCCGGTGAGCACCAACTATCGCGGTGTAGACGTCTGGCAGCTGCCCCCCAACGGGCAAGGCCTCGCTGTCTTGCAGATCCTCAACATCATGGAGGGGTATCCGGTAAGGGATTGGGGCTTCGGCAGTACAGAGCTGTTGCATCACTTCATCGAAGCGAAAAAACAGGTTTTCGAGGATCGTGCCCGGGATTACGTCGATCCGGAATTTCACAAGGTGCCGATCAGGGATCTGATCTCCAGGGAGAGAGCCGATCTGCAAAGAAGTGCCATCTCCCCAGAGAAGGCAGCCCGCTCCATCGATACCGGCAGAGCCCAAACCCGAGATGGGGACACGGTCTACCTGTCCGTAGCAGACTCGGATGGAAACATGATCTCGCTGATCCAAAGCAACTATCGCGGAATTGGCAGTGGCGTTTGCCCTCCGGGGCTCGGGTTTGGCTTGCAGGACAGGGGTGAGCTTTTCTCACTGGATAAAGAGCATGCCAACGTCTACGAACCTGGAAAGCGTCCTTTTCACACCATCATTCCCGGCTTTGCCTTCCGCGACGGAAAGCCCTGGCTTTCATTCGGAGTGATGGGAGGGGCAACCCAGCCCCAGGCCCAGGCATGGGTCTTGATGAACATGATCGATTTCGACATGAATCTGCAAGAAGCGGGGGACGCTCCCAGAGTTGTTCATGTCGGTTCTTCACAGCCCACCGGTTATGTCATGAAGGATGGTGGAGAGGTGGCCATCGAAAGCGGCGTCTCTGCAGAAGTTGTCGCCGAGTTGGAGAAACGGGGGCACGTGATTTCCAAAAAGCGGGGACTCTTTGGTGGATACCAGGCCGTGATGCGCGATCTCGAACACGGCACGTGGGTTGGAGCCAGTGAATCGAGAAAGGATGGCCATGCGGCAGGGTATTGATCTTCTGATTTCTTCGCTTTGGATACCGATCTTTGTTGCGATCATCGTATGGAGCTTCGGAGCCGATCAGGATGGAGCCCGATCTGTAAAGGTGCAGAAGGTTGAGGTCCCCTGTCTTCCCGGTGGAGCCTTGCCATCCCTGACCCTGAATCAATCAGGAATCCCGCTGATTTCCTGGGTCGACCGGGAAGCGGACGGAGCCGCTGTTCTGAAGTTTGCCAAGTGGCAAGGCAACGAATGGTCGCCGCCGCGGGAGATCGTTCGTGGAAAAACATGGTTCGTCAACTGGGCTGACTACCCAACGATGGCAGTTTTGGATGATGGGACTCTGGCGGTCCATTGGCTCGACAAAATTTCCTCTGATACCTATGCCTATGGAATCAAGATCTCCCTCTCCAGAGATGGCGGTGAAACCTGGAGTGATCCGGTGATTCCGCATTCTGACCGTTCACCTTCGGAGCATGGTTTTCTCTCTCTGAAATCAGTGGGCGAGCGTTTTCATCTGGCTTGGCTCGATGGTCGTGAAACGCTGAAGGGCAAACCGATGACCTTGCGCTCACGATTTTTGTCTGCGGATGGAACGATGTCAGATGAGATTCTTCTCGACGAATCGGTCTGTGATTGTTGCCCCGTGGATGCGGTGGTCGGCAAAGATGGTGTGGTGACTTTTTATCGCGACAGAGACCACATGGAAGTCAGGGACATCGCCTGGATAGAACAGGGGGTCTCCGACGGGAAGCCTGTCAGCTCGTCGCTGGTTCATGATGACCAATGGATCCAGCCGGGTTGTCCCGTGAATGGCCCTGCGGTTGCAGGCGACAGCGGACAGTGGGTCGCCGTCTGGTACACCGAATCCGGAAGCATGACAGCGAAAGATCGGGGCGCAGTCTTTCTGCGTAGCCTGGACACTGCCGAGGGGCAGTATGGAAAAGTGCACAGAATCGATGCCGGCAATCCTCTGGGAAGAGTGGATGTCTGTCAGGGTACAGACGATCGCTTCCTGGTCTGCTGGATGGAAGAAGTGGATGGCAGGGCTCAGGTTTCAGTCAGACCCTGGAAGTTGGGATCCCTGACCGAAAACCGGTGGGTGGTGGCGGAGACATCCGCTGGCAGGAAAAGCGGCTTTCCGCAGATCGTGCAGATTCCCGGCACTCAGCAGGCACTGGTTGCCTACACCGTCTTTGACGAAAGGAATCTCAGCAGTGTGGAAACGGCATGGCTCAATTGGGGTGAAAATCAGCCCTGATGTGTTCAGGGAACTGTCCGTCATTGCCTTTCGTCCTTGTCACTGCGAAAGGCAGGGATAGGCTGGAATGGTCAAAAAAGCAGAGGGGTACCCATGGATCACCTGAATAAGCCGGAAGAAGAAATCTCCGAATCCAATTACCTGAATCGCCGCGATATTCTTCGTGGTCTTGGATATGGAGCAGCCGGATTGACCGCTCTCTCGGTTCCCGGTTTCCTTCGCGGCATGAACGGTTCACTTCTGCTCGACGATGAAGCAGTCAAGGAAGCATTCAAGCCGGCAATTGGAGATCTGCACTCAGATCTGTTCCCCGCCAAAAAGTCGGAATCCTACTCGATTGCACCGAGGACCCTGACAGAAGAAAAAGTGGCTTCCACCTACAACAACTTCTATGAGTTTACGACGGTCAAGAATCGTGGCTGGCAAAGGGCCAGGGGATTCAAGGCGACGCCCTGGAAAATTGAGGTGGGAGGCGCAGTCGAGAAAGAGTTCACTCTCGATCTGGAAGACCTTCTCAAGCTGGCTCCCCTCGAAGAGCGCACTTATCGTTTTCGATGTGTCGAAACGTGGGCAATGCAGGTTCCGTGGACCGGTTACCCCTTGAGCAAGCTGATCGACCGCTGCAAGCCACTGGGCAAAGCCAAGTACATCAAGTTTGTTTCGATCCTCGATAAAGATCGGCTTCCCGGACAATCAGACCCGCAGTGGCCATGGCCTTACTTCGAAGCTCTCCGTCTCGATGAGGCGCGTCATGATCTGGCGATGGTTTGCGTGGGTATCTTCGGCCATGCCCTGCCGATGCAGTTCGGAGCTCCCTGGCGTGTGATCGTTCCGTGGAAATATGGTTACAAGTCACCGAAATCCATCGTGCGGATCGAGTTCACTGAAGAGAAGCCGAGCACCTTCTGGAACTCAGCGATTCCGAATGAATACGGGTTCTACTCGAATGTCGATCCTTCAAAGCCGCACCCGCGCTGGAGCCAGGCGATGGAGAGAGATATCGGAACCGGCAAGCGTCGACCGACCCTGCTCTATAATGGGTACGCCGAACAAGTGGCCAGCCTCTACAAGGGGGACGAGCACTGATCCTGTTTCAGGTCAGGTAAATGAATCCGCAGGCCAAAGTTCGTCGACCAGATCGCCGATGGTTCCGGTTTCATTGCTGCCGATGATCCTGTCGGCCACCTTTTTCAGTTCGTCCATGGCATTACCCATCGCTACTCCGAGCCCAGCTTCCGTCACCATAGGCAGATCATTGGTGGCATCTCCGATCGCCACCACCTCCTCTGGAGAAATCCCTTCCTCCTCTTGAAGATAGATCAGCGCTTCTTTCTTGCCTTCGCAGGGGGGTTGGATATCGACGACCTTGAGGGGACTGTCCCGGAGTTCTGGCAACAGGCTCAGGGGAAACCATGTCATGTAGGCATCGGCGTCATGAATCTCCCTGATTTCTTCTGCAAACTCTGCGGCATTTTCGTGGCGTTCTGAGAAAACGGAGAGACGGATCGGTTTTTCGAGGCGCAGCTCTTCTTCGCTCACGAGGTCGATGTGAGTCATGTCATGTAATGGGAATTCAAGAACCTCGGGTCTTGCGGTGAATGCCCGCTTTGTCTGTGCACACATCACGACAGGCATGAGATCTTCCCGATGGGCGAAATCCAGAATGACGTCGAGTTGTTCCGCATCGATCAGGCGTTCGCGGATCAACCTGCGATCCTTGGGGCACCAGAGTGCGGCACCGTTGTAAATGATGGTGGGCAGATGAATGCCGAGATCGTCGATGGTCGGTGCTGCAGATTTTTCGGATCTGCCAGTGGCGACCATGACCCGGATTCCCTGGTCGTGAATTCTGTGCAGAGCTGCACGGGTGTGGGGGTGGATGATTCCGTCATCGGAAACCAATGTGCCATCCAGATCGAGGATAATGGCCCTGTGACGTTGCATGCTTCTCTCCTGCTCCACGATCGGGATGTTGCGGTCTGAGTCCTCTTTGGGCAAGGCTTCGGAATGACTTCAATGACGGGGCTGACCTGTTTAGGATGGTGAAATACATGCTGGAGGCCGGCTGTGAGGATTGGAAACCCACAGGCGGAACCACGGAATCGGCAACGGGAGGAGCCCCACGATGACCAGTCATGCAGAAAGCGGTTTGAAAGTGATCGCCGTCTCTCTCGGCAAGGGAAAAGTCGCCTGGAAGGTCGACTTTCCACCAGTGGGACGCAAGGATTCACGCCTGAAGGGCCAATGGGAATCTCTCGAGGAAGCTTTGACGGTCCTCAAAAAATCCTGCGATAAATCGCAAGTAGACCCTGAAACGGCCTCAATGGCCGATGAGCACTGTCCAGATACTCCCTGGGCGAGCTGACCAAAACTGGGCGGATTCACTCGCAAGAGCGGTCATCCTTGGGGAAAATAAATGGATATCGGAGAGCCGCTCTTGCCGGAATTGCCCCGCTCAAACGGGGAAACAGGTATTCTGCGGTTGAGTTGAAGTCGTTCCCGCCCGGGCCTGTTGAGTCTGGAACGGGATCATTGCCAGAGGATCCCTTCAAAGAGGTCGATCCCTGCCAAGAGGAAGGTAAAGGAGAGGCATGTCCACCTTGAACGAATTCAAAATCGAACCCAAGGTCACGATCTTCAGACCAACTGCAGAAGAGTTGCGGGCGTTGACGGCGGAAATGCCAAATGCCTTTCATACTTCCTTCGACAACTACAACGTTCACGCAAAGGTCGACTCGCGCTCGAAAAAGTCGACTTACGTGATCGACGATGATCCGACTCGCCACAGTGACCAGTGCGTCACCCGCGAGGAAGCGGATCGTCTGGCTGCCATGCAGGATGAGTTCATTCGTGGCGCAGAGATGATCTGTGTGGATGGATACATCGGCAATCACCCCCAGTACCGCACTTCTGCCCGTCTTTGGATTGAAAAAGCCCACGCCAATATCGCAGGGATGCAGAACCTCCTTTACTACCCCCTGGACGGGGACGAGGGGGAAGACTGGAATCCGACCCTGACCGTGGTTTACACCCCCAGTGTCAAGGCAGAGGGTTACCCGGATGATCGCGTCATCACCGTTGATCTCGAGGCCGGTGTCACCCGCGTCATGAACTCCGATTACTTCGGTGAGTCGAAAAAGGGTGGCCTGCGCATGTGGAATGCCATGGTCTACAACCAGGGTGGCCTGCCCCTTCATGCCGGCTGCAAGGTGATCCCCGTGGAAGACACCGCGAAGTGCGCCCTGATCGTCGGACTCAGCGGCACAGGAAAGACCACAACGACCTTTACCCGCCAGAACGGTTCGGGACCGGTTCAGGATGACTTTGTGGCATGGATGCCGGATGGAGTGATCCAGTCCACCGAGAATGGTTGTTTCGCAAAGACTTTCGCACTCTCAGTAGAAGATGAGCCGACGATTCACGCCGCTGTTTGTCGTCATGAGTCTTACCTTGAGAACGTGGCACAAAAAGATGATGGAAGTGTCGATTTCTTCGACGAGTCCTACACACAGAATGGCCGTGCGGTGATCCGCATGCAGGATGTGGACGGTGCCATCGATGCACGGGAAGTTCCCAAGGCGGATTTCCTGCTCATCCTCAACTGCAACGAAAACATCATCCCGGGAGTTTGCAAACTCGACAACAAGCAGGCAGCAGCCTACTTCATGCTTGGTGAAACTCAGGGAACCAGTGCTGGCGGAAAAGATGAAGCAGGCAAGTTCCTGCGAGTCCCGGGAACGAATCCTTTCTTCCCGCTGCTCCATGCCCAGCAGGGAAATCGCTTCCTCGAGTTGCTCAAGAAGCAGCCGTTGGAAGTTTACCTGATGAACACCGGGCGAGTGGGTGGACCCGCCACCGACGATCGCTCGAAAAAGGTTCGCATTCCTCACTCCAGTGCCATCGTCAAAGGCATTGCTGAGAACACCATTACCTGGGAAGCCGACCCTGATTTCGGATACCAGGTAGCCAGTGCAGTTCCGGGAATTCCTGCTGAGGACATTGGAATCCTTCAGCCCAGAGTTCTCTACGCTGAACAAGGCAGGGGTGACGAATACGGCGACCATGTCAGCAGGATCCAGAAGGAGCGTGTCGAGTACATGAACTCCTTCCCTGGACTCGACGAGGAGATCATTTCCGCTCTCACCAGTTGAAATGGTGTCCCGTCCGATAGGAACGACGGTTGACTCCTGATTCATTCGGTGCTTTGACCAATATCATCGTGATTCTGCTGACCGTGTTTTACGGTTCGCTGATCACGAGTGAGTTGTTGCATGCCAGAAAAGCTGTATCCACAGCCGATCAGACGAAACCTCGCCTTCTTTGGCTCAACCTCGTCTTGTTGCTTCATTTTTCTGTGGTGCTTGCCCGTGGATTTGAAGTGGGATCCTGCCCGGTTGGATCACGCTGGGAAGCTCTCTCGTTATTGGCATTTCTCATCGCGTTTTTGCAGTGGTTTCTGGTGGTGATCAGCAAGGATCGGTCGACGCTCCTTTACGGGTTGTCTCTCGCGTTTTTACTGCAGTTGGGCTCGA
Organism: Planctomycetia bacterium; assembly: GCA_012269595.1. Classification (GTDB taxonomy): domain Bacteria; phylum Planctomycetota; class UBA8108; order UBA1146; family UBA1146; genus UBA12191. The sequence continues at coordinate 52,901 of JAAXJX010000050.1, forward strand.
CTACTTTCAGTCTGACTTTTGAGGGTCAATCGGTACCGGTACTCGATTCCATCCGCTCACTACATGCTTTCTCTGCCCTTTTCGGAGTTGCGGGTGTGGCGATCGCCGGGATCCATGGAATCCTTTGGGAACTCCTCAGGCGTTCGATAAAAAAAGGGCAGTTCGGTGTTCTGTTCAATCAGCTGTCGAGTCTCGAGTCGCTTTCAAGACTGGTCAAACTTGCAACGGTCATTTCTGCGGTCACTTTGACGATCACTGTCGCGAGCGCTTTCTTGCTTGTGGATGAATCCAATCGTGATCGTTCATTGGGGTATGAAAGCCTGGCGACACTTCTGACCTGGTTGATCTTTTCCATACTGGCAATCTTTCCCAGAGCGACCCATAGCGTCACTGTTTGGCGGACATGGTTTTCCATCGCAGGCTTTGCGGTTGTCATCTTTGTGATCGTTTATGGATCCCTGAATGGATTCCACGCGGCATGAAGGTCTACAGTCTCACGGTCTGCCACAAGGTTTTCCCGATTGAGTTACGGGAGAAAATCGCTTTCACCGACGAAGAAGCCACGACGTTTCTGAAAGATTTGAAAGCCAAGCATTCCATCGAAGAAGCGCTGCTTGTTTCCACCTGTAATCGAACCGAATTGTTCATCGGTACAGCGGATGTTCACAGGGGGCTGACTTCTCTGGAAGAGGTATTACAGATCTGGGAGAGGGAAAGAAATTTCACGCTGCCACTTTGCCCTCCGCCCAACATCGTCGATCACCACCATTCGGTGGAGAGACTGCTGAGGGTGACCGCAGGTCTGGAAAGCCAGATCGTCGGCGAGTCAGAAATTCAGGGTCAGGTTCGTAATGCCATGAATCTCTCCGCAGATGCAGGAGTCAATGGACCCGTGATTCTGAAGTTGTGGGAGAAGGCGTTGCGTTGCGGAAAACGTGTACGCGCTGAAACCTCGCTGGGAGATGGTGCTCTCTCTGTGGCATACGGAGCACTGGAAGTCGCAAGAAAGATTTTCGGTGGTTTGTCCAAATTGAATGTGACGATTATTGGTGCAGGAGAGGTCGCTGAGCTGGTTTTGCAAAACCTTCAGGGCCAACAGACGAAGAGTCTCAAGATTCTCAATCGCAGCCGTGAACGGGCGGAGCATCTTGCCCGGGAATACGACGCCCAGTTGGGTGGTCTCGATGAGTTGCCACAGGTATTGGCAGGGTCTGATCTGGTAGTGGTCTCTACCGGAGCCAGCGAACCGATCATTACAAATGAATTGGTTCGGCAGGCACAATCAGAAAGAAAAGGGGGGGCTCTGCTCCTCGTTGATCTGGGGCTTCCTCGGGATGTGGAAGAGGAAGCTGGTTCACTGGCAGACGTCTTTCTTTTCAACCTTGATGATTTGGCTCGACTCGTGGAAGGCAATCTGCAGAAGCGCAGGGAGGCGATTCCCGAAGCAGAGCAGATCGTCCAGCATGAGGCGCGGCAGTTTGCAAACTGGCTGGAATCCAGAAGATTGGATCCGGCAATCCGCTCATTGAGGAATGCTCTTGAGTCTGCTGGTCTCAAAGAACTGGAACAGATGAAGGCAGAGCTGAACCCTGAAGAATTTGAGCGTATGGAAAAAGTGGTTCGCAAGGTGATCAATCGCCTTCTTCACAAATCCACTCAGGAACTGAAAGAGTCTTCTGGACAGTTGGAAAAAGGGTTCCTCTCCCAATTGGAATCCTTCTTTCAGATTGATCCGAAGAGTGAGGAAGAGTCTTCATGAAAATTCGATTGGGAACCCGTGCCAGTTTGCTCGCCAGAACCCAGTCAGGCTGGGTCGCTGATCAACTGCGAGCTTTCGAGCCGGGACTGGAGATCGAGGAAGTTCTGATCGAAACCGGGGGGGACCAGGATCAGGAAACTCCCCTTCATGAAGCAGGGGCACCGGGTGTGTTCACTGCGGAGGTGGAGAGAGCGTTGCTCGATGGTCGTGTGGATCTTGCGGTTCACTCACTCAAGGATCTGCCGATCCAGCAACCGGAAGGTCTGATTCTTGCTGCGATTCCTGAGAGGGAAGACCCCAGGGATGCGTGGATTTCAGCGGACCATGCCTCCCTTGTGGATTTGCCAGAGGGCTCTGTGGTTGCGACAGGATCACTTCGCAGACGGAGCCAGATTCTGCATCGCCATCCACATTTGAAGGTGGAGGGGATTCGGGGAAATATCGATACCCGCCTGGCCAAGTATCGTGAACAAGGTGCGGCAGGGTTGATTCTGGCTGCCTCAGGAATGAACCGGGTTTCAAGGCAGGGAGATTATCGTGCCCTGATTTCAGTGACGGAGATGACCCCTGCGCCGGGCCAGGGAGCCCTGGCAGTGGAAGTTCGTCAAGCGGATGAAGATCTGGTCCGCATCGTTTCAAAGTTGGATCACCGGGAAACCCGTGAGTGTGTGACAGCGGAGCGCGCTCTGTTGTCTGGCCTCGGAGGAGGCTGCCACCTGCCAGTGGGAGCGATCGCCGGAGTTTCCGGAGATCATCTGAGTTTGTGTGGTGTGCTTGGATCTCTCGATGGTGAGAAACTGGTGAGGTTGTCAGCAGAGGGGCCGAGGACCGATGCCATCGGGATTGGCACCGAATTGTCAGCGTTGATCCGGAGAACCGGAGGTGAGGAAATCCTCGCCAAACTGGATGCAGGATTGAATACGTGATGGTTTCTTCAGAACTTCAGGGGAGCTCCTGGATTCTTACCCGGCCGGCGGAGCGATCCGCACCCTGGGCAAACTTTCTGGAGAATCATGGAGCGCAAGTCCATTGTGACCCGGTACTCCAATTGAGCCCGGTCAAGGGAGAGATCGACTGGGAGCCGGTCGGCTCCGCTTCCATGTGGGTCTTTTCCAGTGCGACCACCGTTCGGCATTTCTTTTCGCTGTTGCCCGACTCTTTGTCCTCCTCCTTGATCAAAGAAGAGAAACCGTTGTTTGCCGCTGTTGGCGACGCCACCGCTGAAGCGATCAGGGCCGCAGGCCAGTCGGTCACCTGTCAGGGGCCCGGGACAGGGGCGGATGATCTCGTTCGGATCATTCTCTCGGGACCGAAGGTGGACTCAGCGGTCCACGTGACCAGCGATGCCGGCTTGCCGGTGATTCAACAGGGCCTGTCTGACGGAGGCATCCCGTGTGAGCGGGTGGAGGTCAGTGAATCGACTCGGGTTCCCGATCTGGATATTTCCCGCTGGAAAAGCCTCCGCGAAAATTGGAGTGGGATTGTCTACAGCAGCCCAGCCACCGTGGAGGGGGTTTTGGCCCAATCCGGGCCTTTGGCCGACTGGGTTCGGGCGATTCCCGGGATTGCAGTCGGGGTGAGAACCGCTGAGGCTATGCGGTCTGCCGGGATCCTGCAGCGACATGTCGCCGCCTCGGCGGACCTCGAAGGGCTCTATGAGGTGTGCGTTTCAGCGATTTCTGCTGGTAACATGGGGCCCAACCTGAAAGATTGATGGGGCAGACCTCCCGCCGGGGGGGCTGGGGAAAGGGATAGACTCTTGGATCTTGAAAACTCACTTCTGATTCGCAAACTTCGCCGACAGCCCACCGAGAGAACTCCGGTCTGGTTCATGCGTCAGGCAGGAAGATACCTGCCCGGCTACCAGCGGATTCGCAAGGGGATGAATTTCCTCGATCTGTGCAAGGATCCTGATCTTGCCGCGGAAGTCACCGTCGAACCCCTGGAAGTTCTGAATGTGGATGCCGTGATCATCTTCAGCGACATTCTCGTGCCCCTGGAGGCAATGGGACTGGGCGTGGAATTTGGTGATCGTGGACCCTGCATGTCGGATCCTCTGAGCAGCCGTGCAGACATCGATGCTCTGCGAGTCCCGGATCCGGTAGCAGAAACCGGATTTGTGATGGACGTCATCCGAACCGTTCACCGCCATGTCAATGGGCGGGTTCCTGTCCTCGGCTTTGCGGGGGCTCCCTGGACCCTGACCTGTTATGCCCTTGAAGGGTCCCCCAGCAGAACTTTCGCCGCTGCCCAGAGGATGCTCTATGAATCTCCGGCGGATGTGCATGTCCTGATGGAAAAGATTGCCGATACGGTCACCGAATACCTCAAGGCTCAGATCGCCGCGGGGGCCAACGCCGTGCAGCTTTTCGATTCGTGGGGAGGAATGCTCTCCCACCAGGCCTTCGATGAGTTCTCTCTCCATTATTGCCGCAGAATCCTCGAAGGACTCGACGGTTGTGGTGTTCCGCGAATTCTCTTTATTCGCGGTGCTGGCAGCCACCTTGAAAAGATCGCCCGCATGGTCGATGAGGTCGGAGTCGAGGCTGTTGGCCTCGATGAAATGATTCCGCCGGAGCAGGCGATCCGGGTCTTTGGAGATCGTTGTGCCCTGCAGGGCAATCTCCCCCCGCAGGCCCTGTTTGCTCCCCAGGAGGATCTGCTCCAGAGAGTCCGCAACCTGCAAGAGGCGTTCAAGGATCATCCGGGGCACGTCTTCAATCTGGGGCATGGAATCCTGCCTCCGACTCCTGTGCCAAATGTGCAGGCGGTGGTTCGGGAGATCCGTGGGGAGTGATCCCCGCCGACGGATTGCTGTCATCGGTGGGGGGATCGCAGGTCTCTCTGCTGCCTGGCGACTTCGGCAAGCCGGTGTTGAAGTGGTGCTCTTCGAGTCCTCTTCCAGGCCGGGAGGCTGGATTCGCACCACTGAGCGGGAGGGTTTTTTGCTCGAATGGGGCCCCCATTCGGTGCTCCCCTCCAGTCCCAGGCTGATCCAACTCGCTGAGGAAGCGGGAATCTCCGATTCATGGACGAGTGCTGCTGGAGCAGCCCGACGCAGATATGTCTATCGGGCCGGGAAGGCCCGGGCTCTTCCCGGTTCGCCTTTCGGGATTCCTTTTTCGACGGCTCTCAGCCCCCTCGGATGGTTGAGGGTTCTCAGCGAACCTTTCCGTTCCAATGGGGGATCAGAAGAGGAATCGGTGAAGGACTTTTTCCAAAGGAGGCTGGGGGCGGAAGCTGCCCGGATTCTCGCCGATGCCATGGTAGCGGGCATCAGTGGCGGAGTGCCGGAGGATCTGGAGATGGCCTCTTTCGCTCCGGCAGTTGCAGAGATGGAGCGCAAACACGGGAGCCTGTTCAAGGGTTTGATTTCGAGATCGAGGCCGAAAGGGGTTCCCTTCCGGGGCACCGGAACCCTGAAAAGCGGAATGCAGTCTCTTCCGGAAGCACTTGCCCGAGGGCTCGGAGAAGCCTACCAAGGAAGTAATACCGTCACCGAAATGTACCGGGAAAATCACCGCTGGAATTTGTCGGTGGAGGGGGCGTACAGCGGGGATACGGCTGGCTTTGATGGCGTAATCCTGGCGACCCCCTCAGCGGTCTCTGCAAAATTGGCCCGTCCTCATAATTTACGCCTCAGTGGCCTACTGGAATCAATTTCATACGCTTCCATGGTGCTCGTACAAATCGCATACGATGCCTCAAAGTGCCGTTTCAAGCCGGATGGCTTCGGTTTCCTCGTTCCCCGTCAGCAATCCCTGCAGATACTCGGAGCGATCTGGTCCTCTTCCATTTTCCCCTGGAGGGCTCCCTCCGGAAGGGATCTGGCGACCATATTCATGGGTGGAACCCGTGACCCCCTCCTGGGTGAGAGGTCCGATGAAGAGATCCTCGAAAGAGCGATTCCGGACATGCAACGGGTCCACGGTAGCGGGTTCGATGCTGATTGGTGTGAGGTCGGACGGGCCCCCGTGGCGATTCCCCAAGCTCGCAGAGGCCATGGTCGAAAAGTGTACGCCCTCCGCAACGAGTGCTCCCTCCTGGATGGCCTCGAGCTCGCAGGAGGCTATCTCGATGGCATCTCGCTGGAGAACTGTGCTCGATCGGGCCAGTGGGCTGCAGAGAGATTGCTTCAGGAAACCGGTTCCTGAGGATCACTGGGGGCGTTCCTTACCCCGTTCCGCCACAAAAGAAGTGAAAAGAACCGCCGGAATCACGGTGGTTTGAAATCACCGGTTTGAGTGGGGGCATGCAAGTCTTTTATGACAGGTGATGTTCGTCACTCGATAAAAAACCGGAAACGATTTCCGAATCCTGCCTCCCCCAAACAGCGTGCCCAAAAAAACTTTCAATAATCAGCCTTCAACGGATAACCACCCTAGGCAGATTGCCGCTCAGGGATAAATTAGAGCCACTCTTCCAAAAACAATTCGGCCGGGAATCCCATCCCTCAGGGCATGCAATCCATCCCTGGCTGTGGCATCAGCAACAGCCCCCTGTCACTTCGGTGACTCTGCATCTCCTGCTTTCTTGGAGTTTCGGCCGTCCCAGACAAGTCAAACCCTGTTGTTTACCGGATCGGGCTTTCCCCGGTCCTGAATACACCCTTTGCGACCTGCGTTTTGCAGGTTTATTGGAGGTCAACCCATGAAGACGTCTCCCCTCGCCTTCCTGGTGTTTGTGATTCACCTTGTTGCGGTCACCACTTTTGTGGGTGCCCAGTGCGACCCTGTTGTCGACTGCAACGGGAATGGAGTCTTGGACAGTTGCGATATCGCTGATCACAACAGCGACGATTGCGACGGTGATGGCATTCCTGATGAGTGCCAGATCAGCTCTGACCCGAGCCTGGACTGCAACCAGGATCTGATCCTCGATGCTTGCGAGAGCAGCCTCGAGCAGATCCTGAATGGTTCCGGATCGGATTATGGCAAGGGCCTGGACATGACGTCCAACTGGCTCGCCATAGGAGCACCGAATCATTCGACCGGAGGAAACTCCGTCGGCGCTGTCCATCTTTACCGCAATATCGGTAGTAGCTGGGTTTCTGCAGGAATGCTGCAGGCACCATCTCTCTCTGATGGAGCAGAGTTCGGCTACAGCGTTGCGATCACGGATGACCTTCTCGTGGTTGGAGCGCCGGGGACCGACAGCATCAGCAACTCCGATGAGGGTGCCGCCTACATCTACCGCAGAAGTGGCCTGAACTGGATTCTTGAACAGGTTCTTGAGCCTGCAGGAAGCAACAGTGACGCCGAGTTTGGTATCTCCGTTGATGTCGACGGCGAGCGTGTGGCTGTCGGTGCATGGTACGCATTGACCACCAGTGATTCCGGCAGTGTCTACCTTTACAGCAATGATGGAAACGGTTGGAACCTCGACCAGTTGATCGAATCCCCCGATTCCAGTGGAGACAAGCACTTCGGAGCTTCTATTGAGCTTTCGGGCGATTTTGTTGCCGTTTCCGATCCGCGTGCGGATGCCGGGCCGGTCGATGACGCCGGTGCTGTCTACATCTACAGGGCATTCAATGCGAGCCTCTGGGCGTTTTCACAGAAGATCACCTCTTCTTCGCCTGTCGATGGAGGCAAGTTTGGTTACTCCATCGATTTGCAGGATGGCCAGCTTTTTGTGGGTGCTCCCAACAGTGGATCTGATGCCCGGGGAGAGGCGCATCTGTTCACTCTTGGCGGCAGCATCTTCAGTTTTGAGATTGCTTTCACCGGTCTTTCCTCCAACTCAAACCTTGGACAGGACGTGGCAGTTGCCGACGGTGGCCTTGCTGCCGGTGCCTGGAAAGCCAATGGAAATCTGGGGCAAGTCCTCGTTTTCCAGAAAGACGCCAACGGAACTTACCAGTTTGAATCCTTTGATCCCCAGGGAGCACAGAGCGGAGACCGCTTTGGTGAGCGTGTTGCCGCGGGTGGACGTTGGATTGCCGGAGCCAGTTTGGTCGATTCATACGTGGCTCTCGATCGACTGATCGATCTGCCCGACTGTGATGAAAACGGTGTCGATGATCCCTGTGACATTTTCCTCGGAAATTCCCAGGACTGTAATCAGGACGGTAAACCTGACTCCTGCCAGATTGCTGATGGAGAAGTCTCCGATTGCAACCTGGACGGGATTCCCGATTCCTGCCAGTTGGATGACGGCTCTGAGCCCGACTGCAACCTCAACGGTGTGATCGACTCCTGCGATATCGACTTTGGAACCTCTGACGACTGTAACCACAACCAGATTCCCGACGATTGTGAATCTGACTGTAACCAGAACGACATCGAGGACAGTTGCGAAATCGCAGCAGGAACCGCTGCGGACTGCAACTCCAACGGACTTCTCGACGAGTGTGATTTGATTGCAGGAACCGATACGGACTGCAACAACAACTCGATTCTTGACGGTTGTGAAATTGCCGACGGCAATGCCACGGACTGTGATGAAAATGGAATTTTGGACGTTTGCGATATCCTGCTGGATTTCAACAACGACTGTAACTCCAACCAGATTCTCGACTCCTGCGAGATCGCCAACGGCACGGCCTTTGACTGTAACAACAACAGCAAGCCGGATATCTGCGACGTTGCATTCGGTATTTCACCGGATTGTGACAATGACCTGATTCCCGACGAGTGCGAGTTGCAGGATGGCAGTGAGCCGGACTGTAACGGCAACAACATTCCCGACTCCTGCGATATTCTTGCGGGAATCGAGCAGGACTGCGAAGGAAACGGTATCCCGGACACCTGTGACGTTGCCAATGGTGCTCTGGACTGTAATGAAAACAATGTCCCCGACGTTTGCGAAGTGGATGTTGATACCCAGCTGCCGACCTTCGAAGGCCTGAGTGGTGACCTTTCCATCAGTGCTCTCGAGGGAAGCTGCGAAGCACCGGCAACATGGTCTGAGCCGACCGTCACGGATGATTGTGGCGTCGCTTCTGTTGTCAGCAGTCACACCTCCGGAGATTCTTTCCCGGTGGGTGACACTCTGGTGACCTACACGGCCACCGATGTCAGCGGCAACGTGAACACGGCCTCCTTCACGGTGACCATCACCGATGATCAGTTGCCTTCCATTGCCAACGGCCCCACGGACATCTCTGTCTCCAACGATGCCGGCACATGTCAGGCTGTGGTGAGCTGGGATGAGCCGAGCGCCGCAGACAACTGTGGAATCGCTGATCTTTCCAGCAACCATTCCGCCACCGATTCTTTCCCTGTGGGAACGACCACGGTGACCTACACCGCAACGGATGTGAATGGCAACCAGACGACCCATTCCTTCAACGTCACTGTTTCTGACGACGATCTTCCGGCGATCCACGGACTGCCCGGACCCGTCTTTGTGAACAGTAACCCCGGGTTCTGTACCGCAGCAGTCAGCTGGCCGGCACCGACCTTCTCCGACAACTGTGACGATGTCACCGTCGATGTGAATTATCAGTCCGGTTCCGCATTCACGGTGGGTGTCACCCTGGTGACCTACACTGTCACCGACGCGGCCGGAAACGTTGCCGAGGCCTCCTTCGAGTTGACCGTTCTGGACAACGAACTGCCGACCATCACCAATGTTCCGGCAGACGTGGTCCTCAACAATGATGAAGACCTTTGTGGTGCTGCCTACGTCTGGGAAGAGCCGGCTCTTTCCGACAACTGCGGTGCACCTGCGCTGACCTCCAGCCTCCAGTCGGGACACGTCTTCCCCGTTGGAACGACCTTCGTCAGCCTGACCGTAGACGACGGAAACTCCAACCTTGTGGAGACCGGATTCACCGTCACCGTTGTCGATAACACCTCTCCCCTGATCTCCAGAATGCCCGCTGATATCGTCATCGAGGCTGATCAGGGTGGCTGTGACACTCTCGTCGAGTGGGAAGAGCCAGAGGCTGCCGACAACTGCGGAGTTTCTACCCTCGTCGCCAACAATGTCCCGGGAGTCTACGCCGTCGGAACCACGGAAGTGGTCTACACGGCTCAGGATATTCACGGCAACATCACCCTTGAGTCTTTCACTGTGACAGTGGTCGACAGTCAGTCGCCGGAGCTTTCCGGTCTGCCCGTTGATCTTTCCACCGATAACCTTTTGGGTCTTTGTGGCGCAAACCTTGCCTGGCCTGAGCCGAGTGCCGCAGACAACTGTGGCGTGGATAGCATCGAATCCACCCATTCCCCGGGTGACGAGTTCCCTGTGGGAATCACGACCGTCATTTACACGGTGACTGATATCAACGGTAACGTGACCAATGAGTCGTTCCAGGTGACCATTCACGACGTGGACGCTCCTGAGATCGACAACATGCCCGCCGACATCACCACGACCAATGACGAAGGTGACTGTGGCGCACTGGTCAGCTGGGCTGAGCCGGTGGCATGGGACAACTGTGAAGTGATCGAACTCGTCTCGAGCCATGAGAATGGCGGATTCTTCCCGGTGGGCACCACTGAGGTGACCTACACCGCGAAAGATGACTCCGATCTGGAGTACAGCGAGTCCTTCCTGATCACCGTTTCCGACGACGAA
>JAAXJX010000050.1:63285-66950 GCA_012269595.1 Planctomycetia bacterium
TGACTCCGATCTGGAGTACAGCGAGTCCTTCCTGATCACCGTTTCCGACGACGAAGCCCCGGTCCTGATTGGACTGGCCGAGCAAGTGACCTACAGCAACGTTGAAGGTCTTTGCAGTGGTTTGGCCACCTGGGATCTCCCCAGTGCCAGTGACAACTGTGAAGTCAGTGAGATCACTTCAACCCACGAGCCGGGTTGGTCCTTCAATGTTGGAAGCACCCTGGTGACCTACACTGTGACCGATATCCACGGCAACTCTTCTCAGGAAGTTCTGATCGTGGTCATCGAAGACACCGAAGCACCGACTTTCGTCAGTGTGCCGGATGACATTCAGGCCACCACTGAGCCTGGAATCTGCACGACGATCGTCAACTGGGATATCCCGGTTGTTGACGACAACTGTGAGATCTTCAGTCTTTCGACCAGCAACCTTCGCGGAACCGAGTTTGGTGTCGGTGTGACCACCGTCACTTACACGGCCACCGACATTCACGGAAACTCCACCGATCACAGCTTCGTGATTACCGTTTCCGACGACGAAATGCCGGTGATCGACCCTGTTCCGGAGATTGTCGAGGTCAACACCGATCCTGGACAGTGCAACGCCATCGTTCACTGGGAAGATGCATTCGCCACCGACAACTGTGGAATCCTCAGTTACGAGGCCAGCCACGAGTCCGGTGACCTCTTCGAGCTGGGAACGACGACCGTGACCCTGACCACCATGGACATCCACTTCAACGTCACCACTGAGACCTTCGACGTTGTTGTGACCGATGCCGAGGCTGCAGAGTTCACTTCCTTCCCCGATGACATTCAGCTGATCGCCGAGCCGGGACTGTGCTCTGCCATGGCCGATTGGGATGCTGCCACTGCTTCAGACAACTGTGGTGTGGAGAGTATCGTCTCTGATCGTCAGCCTGGAGAGCACTTCGATGTGGGTACCACTGAAGTGACCTTCACCCTGACCGACGTCAACGGCAATGTGACCGAGGATTCGATTCTGATCACCGTGGAAGACCTCGAGCTTCCTGTGATCACCAATCTTCCTGATCGCATCACCGTGGGAACCGAGCCTGGAATCTGTCTTGGAACCACTTCCTGGACAACTCCGGACGTGTCTGACAACTGTGCCGTCGACAGTCTGGTTGCCAGTGTCGAGAGCGGAACGATGTTGCCGATCGGTGAAACCGCGGTGACCTACACCGTGACCGATATCCACGGCAACTCCAGCAGCCAGAGCTTCATCGTGACTGTTCAAGACCAGGAGCTTCCGCAGATCATCAACATTCCTGCCGACATTACCCAGACGAACGATACCGGTGCCTGTGGCGCGGTCATCATGTGGGATGCTGCTGACGCCCTCGACAACTGTGAGGTTGCCGACCTTCAGAGCAGCCACAACAGCGGAGATTTCTTCCCCGTTGGAACCACGACGGTGACTCTGACAGCGACCGATACCACCGGAAACAGCCACTCTGAGACCTTCGAGGTCACCGTCACCGACGATGAGAATCCGATTCTCTCCGGTGTTTCCGGCGACCTTGTCAGCGACAGCGACGCCGGTGAGTGCGGAGCGATCGTGTCCTGGACCGATCCGACCGCCACCGACAACTGTGGTGATTTGACCCTGACTTCCAACCACAACCCGGGAGATTTCTTCCCGGTGGGTACCACAGTCGTGACCTACGTGGCAGTGGACCAGTACGGCAACGCCACGACCCAGCATTACTCGGTGACGGTGAACGACGTCGAGGATCCGCAAATCAGTGGCATGCCTGCGGACATCCAGCAGAACACTGATCCGGGTATCTGTGGTGCAGTGGTTGAGTGGACTCTTCCGCAGTCCTCCGACAACTGTGACGTGCTTTCCCTGACTTCGGATTACCAGTCAGGTGAGACTTTCCCCGAGGGAACCACCACGGTGACCTACACGGTGGAAGATATTCACGGCAACAGCAGCACTGCCAGTTTCCAGATCACCATCAGCGATGCCGAGGCTCCGGAGTTCACCTCCGTGCCCGCACCGATCTCCGTCAACAATGACCTTGGAGAATGTGGAGCGATCGTCGAGTGGAGTGCACCGCAGGCACAGGACAACTGTGACGTTGCGGGAATCACCCTGAGCCACCAGTCCGGAGACCAGTTCCCGGTCGGTGAAACGACGGTGAGCCTGACCGTGACTGATATTCACGGCAACAGTACTGACGACAGCTTCACTGTAACTGTCACCGACAACGAGAGCCCCGTGATCACCGACATCCCGGACAGCATTACCCTGACCAATGATCCTGGTGAGTGCGGTGCGGTGGTGACCTGGGCCGAGCCGAATGCCGCTGACAACTGTGAAGTCAGCACCTTCGAGCCGAGCCTGCCCAGCGGCAGCTTCTTCGAAGTCGGTGTGAATGTGGTGACCTACACGGCCATCGACATTTACGGCAACTTCAGCACCGAGAAGTTCTTTGTGACCGTGACTGACAATGAGAACCCTGCGTTCGAGAACATGTCAGCGGATATCACCCTGAACTCCGAGCCGGGGCTTTGCTCCGCAGTCGTCACCTGGGTCGATCCCCAGCCTGTCGACAACTGTGAAATCCTCGACAGCACCTCTACGCACCTTCCGGGAGATACCTTCCTGGTAGGCACGACCGAGGTCAGCTACTCGACCACCGATATCCACGGCAACTCCTTCAGCACCAGCTTCAATGTGACGGTTCTGGACGAAGAAGCCCCAATGATCATGGACATGCCTGCCAGCCGTCAGCTGCAGACTGATCCGGGTCAGTGCGGTGCTGTGGCTCTGTGGACCGAGCCCTCCTCGACCGACAACTGCCAGGTGGACACTTTCGTCTCCAGTCACAACTCCGGAGATTTCTTCCCGGTGGGTGACACGACGGTGACCTACACTTCCACCGACATTCACGGCAATGAGTCGAGCGAGACTTTCGTGATCACCGTCGACGACAACGAGAACCCGCAGATCAGTGGTCTTTCCCTCGATCTGACCCTCGACAACGACGCCGGTGAGTGCGCGGCTGTGGCCACATGGTCAGAGCCTTCCGCTTCAGACAACTGTGACATCCAGTCCTTCACCAGCTCCCACGCCAGCGGTGACTCCTTCCCCGTGGGATCCACGACCGTTTCCTACACGGCTCTGGATATCCATGGCAACGAAACCACCGAATCCTTCAGCGTGACGGTCCTCGACACCGAGAACCCGGTGATTCTGGGACTCAGCGGTGATCTGGCCTCGACCAACGATCCTGGTGCCTGTGGTGCCCTGATCACCTGGGCGGAGCCGACTGCTGAGGACAACTGTTCCATTCAGTCCTTGACCAGCACCCACAACAGTGGCGACTTCTTCGAGGTCGGAACCACGACGGTGACCTACACCGCCCTGGATATCCACGGCAACGAGTTGAGCGGCTCCTTCAACGTCACCATCAGTGACGACGAGAACCCGGAGATCCTCGGACTCAGTGGTGACATTGCTTCAACCAATGACGCCGGTGCCTGTGGTGCCGTTATCGGCTGGACCGAGCCGACTGCCATCGACAACTGTGACGTTCAGTCTCTGACCAGCAGTCACAACAGTGGCGACTTCTTCGAAGTCGGAACCACGACCGTGACCTACACCGCCATGGATATCCACGGCAACATGATCA
>JAAXJX010000041.1:0-89 GCA_012269595.1 Planctomycetia bacterium
TCCCAGGGGGAAGTCGATATCCTCATCGGTACCCACCGACTTCTTTCAGGAGACGTACACTTTGAAGACCTGGGGCTGATCGTCATCGA
>JAAXJX010000041.1:99-12149 GCA_012269595.1 Planctomycetia bacterium
GTTCTCGCCCAACAGCATCTGGTCACTTTCCGTGAACGGATGGCGGAGTGGCCCATCAGGATCGAATCGATCAGTCGCTTCCAGGGTCGCAGAAAGCAGAACGAGATTCTGGAGAAGGTATCCCAGGGGGAAGTCGATATCCTCATCGGCACCCACCGTCTGCTCTCAGGAGACGTGCACTTTGAAGACCTGGGTCTGATCGTCATCGACGAGGAACAGCGTTTCGGTGTCGCCCATAAAGAGAAACTCAAACAACTGCGGCGTCTCGTCGATGTGTTGACGATGACCGCAACGCCGATCCCGCGAACCCTGCACATGTCACTGGTCGGTGTGAAAGACATCTCCAGTCTCCATGAAGCGCCGGAAGGCAGGGCCCCGGTCCAGACAGAGGTGACCGCCTTCGACGAACGTCGATTCCGGCAGATTGCCTTGCGTGAAATCAATCGCGATGGGCAGATCTACTGGCTCCACAATCGTGTGACCAGCATCAACGAATGCAAAAACCGGGTGGAGACTCTGCTGCCAGAGGCGAAGGTCACGGTGGCACATGGCCAGATGGATGAACTCGAATTGGAAGAGAAGATGATCGAGTTTATCGACAAGCGCGCCAATGTGCTGATCTCGACGACGATCATCGAAAGTGGCCTCGATATCCCCAGTGCCAACACGCTCATCGTTGAGCGGGCAGACCGCTTTGGTCTGGCCCAGCTGCACCAGTTGCGCGGAAGAGTGGGACGAAGCCACCACAAGGCCTATTGCTATCTGGTGGTGCCCGATGATCAACCGATCCGTCCCGAGGCACGCACCCGTTTGCAGGCGATCGAAGAGTATTCCGATCTGGGCAGTGGTTTCCAGATCGCCATGCGCGACCTGGAGATTCGCGGAGCGGGTAACATCCTCGGCAAGGAACAGTCCGGTCACATCGGTGCGGTGGGCTACGACCTTTTCTGTCGATTGCTGGAGAAGGCGGTCGCCCATCTGCGGGGAACCGCTTCCGAGGAGCCGCCGGACGTCGAGCTGACGTTGCCAGGATTGTGCCTGATTCCCGACAGCTATCTGCCCGATACCCGTCAGCGATTGCGTCACTATCGACAGATCGCCACGGCCCTGCGGTCGGGGCAGCTCGATGTCATCACCGAGGATCTGGAAGATCAGTTCGGACCAATTCCCAGCGAGACGCTGCGACTCATCGGACAACAGCGATTGCGTATCACTCTCGGTTCATGGGGGGTCAATCGCATCGCCGCCGAAGATGGCTGGATCATTCTCCGCGGCAACCGCGACGGAATCGAACGGGGCTTCCGTGGTTTCGGTTGGGAAGTCCGCCCGTTGCCGGACGGCACGATAGCAGGTCGACCACCGGGAGGACTGGCTCCGGACGATCTCGATGGAATTCTTGTCGCCTGGAAACTTCAGCAGGCGGCGGGGGCTTCGACCTAGGTCAGCCCAATCTTTACGGACAGGCTGTGACCTGACAGTCGAGGGTGTCGTCACTGGCATCGATGCTGCAGTTCGATGGTTCGGGGATCGGTGGGGAGCCCGGGACGAAGAGCGCGCTCAGCAGAAATACCGCATCCGGAAGATTGAAACTGCCGTCGTCGTTGCAGTCTGCAGAATCGGTACAACCCGGGAAGGGTGATCCGGGGACGAAGAGGGAACTGAGTCCGTAGATGGCATCGGGGAGGTTGACCGATCCATCGAGATTGAGATCGCCGCGGGTGAAGGGTGTTCCCACCTGGCCGGAAGTTGTCATCGACCAACTGAAAACTTCATGAGCCTGGGTCAATCCGCCGGTGGCTCCGGTAAAGCCGACCCAGGCATCGTCACCCTCGAGGTACTCTGAAAGATTCAGGTCCACGGACATCAGGGGATTGTCGAGGTCGTCGAGATAAACCTCAAAGGTGGTTCCGTCGTACCGGACTCTCATGGTGTGGAGGCCGGTCACGCTGACGCTCACGACACCGAGACTGGCCGTGAGTTCGTCGGCGGAGTTGGGCTGTCCGATCAACCCGTGAATCGACAGGTGCTGGCCGGCGGGGTCTGCCCAGTTTCCATTGGTGTAGTTGTCGATTTCGACGACGAGAGAGCGGGCCATCCCGTGATAACCCAACTGACCTCCATTTGAAAACAGGGCCGTCGCCGAGTCATTCTGGATGACAAAGGCCATGCCATCCGCTCCGCCAGTGATCGGTGAAATTGCATACTGGAAAGTGGTGTCAAATCCCTGACCGACTGATTGGGGTTCGGAGGTGTAGAGTGCGCCGACCTGTGAGATGGCAGAGACGGTGAGGCGCACACGATCGATGAATTGGCTGGCATCGCCGACAGTGGTCAAGCCTGTCATGTCGGTGAAGTCGGGGTAATCGAAATCAGCCCTGGCAGGGGTGGGAGTACAGCACAGGACGATCAGGAATAGGGTCAGTTTCCATACCTGTTGCATCTGAAGCACCTCCCAATGCATTTTCGCATCATCGCTTCGAATCATCGCGGATCAGAACCAGCATCGATTATAACCCTGAATCGCTGACGATGCTTCCCTCCAGAAGGCCCCTCGGATATCTTCAAACAGTGTCATTGTTGACGTTTCATTCAAGCAAACAGAACCCAGGTGGTTCTCGAAAGGGTGCCCATGTCACTCCATTTTCGAGTTCAAAACAGGATCTTCCTGCAGTGCTTCCTGTTGATGCTGTGTTTACTAATCTCAGCCTCGACCAGTGCTGCGGATGTCCAGGCCTTTGTCGGTGCACGCATTGTTCCGGTTTCTTCTGAGGTGATTGAGGAGGGGACACTTCTCGTTCGCGATGGAAAGATTGAACAGGTCGGACCGGTGAAGGATGTCATTATCCCGGATGGGGCCGTGCGCATCGATGTCACTGGCAAGACCATCATTCCCGGGTTGATCTGCACCCACAGCCATATCGGTTGGGGAGGGGGCGGTGACAGCTCCGAGCCGATCCAGCCCGAGTGTCATACCCTCGATTCGGTCGACGTCCGTTCCGCCAGTTTCATGCGCGCGCGCGCAGGTGGCCTCACCCTCGTCAATCAGATGCCGGGATCGGGACACCTGATCAGTGGTCGCACCACGTACCTGAAACTTCGGGATGGGGGCACCGTCGAAGATCTTCTGGTCCACGACGCCAGTGGCTGGCCAATGGGTGGCCTCAAGATGGCGAACGGAACCAACTCCCAGCGCTCTGCTCCTTTCCCGGGAACCCGGGCCAAGTCTGCGTCACTGGTTCGTCAGGCGTACGTCAAGGCTCAGGAGTACCAGGCCAAGATCGCCCGCGCAGAGGGAGATCCTGAGAAGATGCCCGAACGGGACTTGCGCATGGAAGCGCTGGTTGAGGCTCTCGAGGGCAAGCGCATCGTTCATCACCATACCCATCGCCATGACGACATCCTCACCGTTCTGCGACTCAAGAAGGAGTTCGGTTTTGAGGTGGTGCTGCACCATGTCAGCGATGCCTGGAAAGTCGCCAGGGAGATCGCCGCCGCCGATGCGGCCTGCTCGCTGATCGTCGTCGATTCACCGGGTGGAAAGTTGGAAGCGCGGGATATCAAGCTGGAAAACGGAGCCGTGCTGGAGGAGGAAGGGGTCAACGTCGCCTTCCACACCGACGACTGGATTACTGACAGCCGCCTCTTTCTGCGATCTGCTGCTCTCGGAGTCCGGGCAGGAATGTCCCGTGAAGGGGCACTGCGTGCCCTGACCCTCTCCGGTGCCGAAATGCTCGGGCTTGCGGATCGAACCGGTTCCCTTGCGGTGGGCAAAGACGCGGACTTCGCAGTTCTTTCCGGAGACCCGTTCAGTGTATACACCCAGATTCTCCAAACCTGGGTCGAGGGAAAGCAGGTGTTTGATCGTACAAACCCCGAGCATCTTCTCTTTGCCATCGGTGGTCGCGGAGCGGGTGACGATACCGCCTACAACTGTTGTGGCGGGGAGGATCACTAATGAAAACCCCAACAAACCTGATTCAATTCCTGGCACTGATCCTGCTCTTGGCGGGGACTCCTGAGTTGCAGGCACAAAACATCGCCATCTATGGGGATACCGTTCACACCATGGCGAAGACTGCCGAGGGCCAATGGCAAGACCCCATCGAGAATGGGGTCGTCCTGATCATCGATGGCAAGATCAGTGCGGTCGGACCCGCCTCTGCTGTGGAAGTTCCGGAAGGAACTCCCGAGAAGCGCTGCAAGGTTGTGACTCCGGGTCTCATCGATGCCCGTTCTGTGGTGGGTCTCGCCGGCTGGCTCAACATCGATCACGACTCCGATCACATCGAACGCTCTTCACCGATGCAACCGGAACTGGCTGCTCTGGATGCCTACAACCCGCGCGAGCCGCTGATCGATTGGGTGCGATCCTTCGGAGTCACCACCCTCCACACCGGGCATGCTCCCGGGCAGCTGATTTCCGGGCAAACCTTCATCGTCAAGACCCGGGGCAACAGCGTCGATGATGCGGTGGTTCAGAGACAGTCGATGGTGGCGGCCACTCTGGGATCAGATGCACTGCGCAGTGGCAAGGAAAGCCCTGGAACCCGTGCCAAGCAGATGTCGATGCTCAGACAGAAGTTCATCGAGGCGAAGGCTTATCAGGAAAAGGTGGCCAAGGCCGCAGCGGATGAAGAGAAGGATGCTCCTGCCCGCGACCTGCGCAAGGAAGCGATGGGTCAGATCCTCGATGGGAAAATGCCATTGATGATCAATGCCCATTCTTCGGTGGATATCCAGAATGTTCTGAGATTGCAGAAGGAGTGGCAGATTCCGGTGATCCTTCAGGGGGGAGCGGAGTGTTACGACTTCATCGAGCCACTGAAGGCGCAGGGAATTCCGGTAATTCTGCATCCGACGATGATGCGCTCTTCCGGGGCCGGCAAGAATGCCAGCATGGAGACCGCTGCCAAGTTGATCGCTGCAGGAGTACCGGTCGCGATGGGCAGTGGCTACGAATCCTACGTTCCCAAAACCCGCGTGGTTCTTTGGGAAGCGGCCATCGCCTGTGCCTATGGCTGTGAGTTCCGTGATGCTCTGGGATTGATCACCCATTCTGCCGCCGCCCTTTTGGGGATCGGCGACCGTGTCGGCTCCCTTGAGGTCGGCAAGGATGGAGACGTGGCTCTCTTTGACGGAGACCCGTTCGAATACACCAGCCACTGCCTGGGAACCGTGATCGAAGGAGAAGTGGTCAGCGATATCGCACGCTGATTTTTCCTGAAAGGTTTCGATGCAACCCGTGGGCACTGCAGATGAGAAAGCAATGCTGGCACGCCTGAACGGCGTGCCAGCATTGTTGATTTTGATGGTCTTGATCCTGATCGGCACCGCATGGCGTCTCGGCCTCGGTGAGTTCAAGGGGGAAGAAGGTCGTCGAGCCATCGCTGCCCGCGAAATGATCTCCAGTGGCGATGGAGTAGTGCCAACAGTTTGGGGTGAGCCTTATTTGAACAAGCCCCCCGGATACCCGTGGGCGGTAGCGGCCTCCAGTATTGTGACCGGGGAGGTCAATCCGCTGGCAGTGAGGATTCCCGCCTACCTTTCTTTTGTCGGCCTGGCGATCGTCATGTTTTTTCTCGGTCGTCGGTGGGGCGGCAATGAGGGCGGGCTGCTGACTTCATTTCTGTTCGTCTCCTCCATCGAAATGCAGAAGAAAGCGATGATCGGGGAAACAGATCTGATGCTGACTCTGGGTATCGCCGTCTATGCCCTCGGAATGCTGGACCGGGAGTGGAAAGTCCGGCATCTCTTTCTCGCCTGTGGCGGGCTGCTGATCGCCGGTTTTGCCAAGGGGCCCGCAGCACTGCCTTTTGTGGCGGGATTGATTCTGTGTCGCTTTCTGCGGGATGGTTACAGCCTTCGCGGACTGGTCTTTTCAGTGGGGCCTCCCCTGTTCATGGGAGCGTCCCTCGGCCTCTGGTACTTGCTGGTTCAGAATCGGCTTGCGGAGATTGATGTCCTGTCGTACTGGCAATCGGAGACGTTGAGAAATCGCAAAGGCGAGGCCGCTCTCTTCAGCCCCCGACATATGCTGGAGTTTGCGATCGGTTCTGTCCTTGGCATGATTCCCGCCGTACTGGTTCTGCTGGATCCCAGGCGCTGGCTCTCCAGCTGGCGAGAAAAGCACTGGCCGAAAGCAGCGATTCTGGCGAGTCTGGGTGTTCCCTCACTGATTTTTTTCTTCTGGCCCGATACCCAACCGCGTTATCTGCTGCCGCTGATGCCCATCCTCTGTTTCTGGGCGGGTACCTATCTGATTTCCTGTCAGGAAGGTCTGGGAATTCGCATTTTCAGTTTCCTGTTGAGAACCCTTCTGTGCCTGGGAACGGTGTGGGTCTTTATTGAAGCCTGGTGGGGGACTTCTCAGCAGGTCATGGATCTTACTCTCTCGGCTGCGTGGGGAATCACAGTGTGGGCAATGGCGACGCTGGGGATTGCCCTGATTCCGGAAAACCGTTGCAGGGTCTTGTCTGCCGGTGCGTTGTCGAGAATCCTTTTACTATTGTTCAGTGTCTCGGTGATCCAGCTGGTCTGGATTGTGCCCATCCGTACAGCGGAGACCCCCGCGGGAGATTTCGCCGGTTGGGTGGAGGAACGGGTTCCCGAATCGGAAACGGTGTGGGTGGCCGTCGAGGACCATTGGAACGAATTGGCGACGATTCAGCGTTCCCTCAGGGGGAGATCTCTGGCTTCGGCAGAAGAGTCGGGCGGCTGGATTCTTGAAGAGGTTCCTGACAACCGAAGTCAGGATTCCTGGCGTCTGAAGAACAAGTGGGTTTCCCTGAAACCGTGGACCCAAGAAGGATCGAAATGAAATCGGCGAACGATCACCCCAGGCAGAATCCGGGCCTTCCCCTTTGGGGGTGGGCTCTCGTGTGGGCACTGGGTCTGCCCACCGGAGGACTCTTCGCTCATGACGGGGTTCACGTCGATGTGGATCGGGTCAACAAGCAGATCGAAATCAGCAATGACCCGGGACCTCTCTATCTGATTCGTGCCAAGTTGTGCCGCAAGCATGGTCGACCTGACCTTGCGTTACAGGATCTCAATTGGGCACGGGGTTTGGGAATCGATCCGGAGGAAGAACTGCTGGAGCGGGCTTTGTGCCTGCGTGATTCCGGCAAGGAGCAGAAGGCTCTGAAGATGCTCGACCAGGTTGTCGGGCTTTCGGGAAAACTGTTGGTGGAAGCGCTCGATGAACGATCGGACCTGCGACTCCGTTTGGGGAAGATCGATGGAGCCATCGTTGATTTGGTACGGGTCCATTCACTGGAACCGGATTTAGCGAAGACTTTGCGTCTCGGTGATCTTTACGAACGTCGCGGTGCCCATGGCCTTGCTGCTGCAATTTACCGTCAGGGGATGGATGCGGGGATCGACAGTTCGCTGCTGGTAATTGCTCGCATACGTTCCGAAACCGCCAGCGGCGGTTACGACATCGCCATGAAGCTGGTCGATGGGAAGTTGCTCGAGGCTTCCCTCAAGGCGCCCTGGTATCAGCGCAGGGCGGAGATCTATCGTGCCAAGGGGGAAGAGTCCCGTGCGGTTTCCGATCTGGAAAAAGCCCTCGAGGAACTGGATGGAATTTTCAAAAGAAGGCCGGTACCGATTCACCAGGTGACCCGTGCCCGGGTTTTGAGATTGCTGGGACGTACTGACGAAGCACGCAAGCAGCTGCAGGATGTTCTCAAGAGGTCGCCGGGATATGCCAGTGCTCAACGGGAACTGGAATTGCTCGACCAGATGGAGACTTCCGACGACCGTTGAGCCAGCGGTGATTTATTCGTCGAGGACCCTGCGTCCCTCAAAAACAAACTCACGATCATTATGAGCATGGCCCCAGACGATCGACCCGATCGCATGAATCCCTATGACAGCATCGATCACTTCCCGGCTGGCCCAATCGGGAAGTCCTCCCCATTCTTCGATAAATTCATCCCGCAGTTCTGGCATCTTTTGCCATAGCCCCAGCTCGAGTCGCACCCAGTCGAAGGCAGGATGATCGGGGCGAGCATGTTCAAAATCGATGACCCCCAACTGTTGGCCATTCCAAAGCCAGTTGCGAGGCTGGAAGTCAATATGGCAGGGAACCCTGCTGTGACCGCGAAAGAGACTGCCATCACCAAGCCGACCGCGAGCGACCGCAATCTCTGACTTTGAAAGACAGTCGGAACCTTTTGAAATCCAGTTTTCCAGTCTTTGCAACAAGGCCTGGTCCAGAGGCAGAGGGTCGTTGTCTTCGAAGGGTTGGCTTTGCCATCTTTTCAGAAAACGGGCCGCGAGGCGCTGAGCCTGAGACCAATCTGCCATGGAGAAAGAGTGGTGGGCCATGTTGATCCCGGTGACGGGAGTCAGGATCAGTGCCGGGGGAGAAGACCTGCTGTCCAGAATCATCGGAGTGACGACACTCGGGGGAAGATCCAACTGTTGGACCCGATCCAGAGCGTCTTTTTCCTGCTGCCAGCCACGGCCCGGTGAATGAGCCTTGAGAATGGCAGGAGTGCCCTCCTGCCATATTCCTGACCAGACTGAGCAGCCGGCGGTACCCCCCAGGTGTTTTTGAGGGCAAAATCCCGGGTATTCGGGTGTGTCCAATCGTCCTCCTGAACTCAGGGGATTTTACCGTTACTCACAGAAGCGGCCACAAGGGAATCATGTCCAACCCTCAAAATAACAAGTTGGGTTTCTTCTCATCTTCAGTGGTGGTTTTTACCACCGTCGTCGGTGCGGGAGTTTTCACCACGAGTGGTTATTTCGCTCCGGATCTGGGAGAGGGCTGGGCGGTTCTGGCTGCCGTGCTTCTGGCTGGACTGCTGGCATTCGCCTCGGCGCTGACCACCGCAGAATTGGGAGCGATGATTCCCAGCAGTGGGGGAGAAGTGGTCTACCTGCGACGGGCCCTGGGCCCGCTGGCGAGTTATGTCTTTGGCATCATCTCTGGCCCCTGTGCATGGACGGTGGGAAGTGCGTTTGTCGCCGGAACCCTGGGGAAGCACCTCTCCAATCTGTTTCCGCTGGTCGATGAAAAATGGGCGGCCCTGCTGTCCATTGTCGTGATCCTCGGCATTCACCTGCGAGGATTGAAGACGGGGGTGCTCTTCAACAATTTCATGACTGTGATCAAGGTAGCCCTGATTCTGGTTTTTATTCTCGCCGGGTTGACTGCATTGGGCTTTGGCGAAGAGACGTCGACGACCCTGTCGGAGGCCCTGTTTTCGTCATCAGAGAGTGAAACAGGGGGCTCGGTTGCCCATTGGCTCGAGCAGATCTTCTTCGCCAGCATCATCGCCGGATTCGCATTTTCCGGATACAACGCCATCGTTTTGATGGCAGGGGATGTGGATCAGCCAGAGCGCAATATTCCACGAGCGCTGATCGTTGGTCTGGGGGTCATCACGGTCCTCTATCTTCTCGTCAATACCGTCTTTGTCTGGGCGACTCCGGCGGCACAAATGCTGGGGCCCGATGGGGAGAAGATCCCGGATCTGGGGACCCACACTGCTCGGGTGCTCTTCGGTGATTCTGCGGCATTGATGTTTGATGCGGTCTTCGTACTGGTGCTGATTCCGACCCTGAGCAGTTGCCTGCAGGTTTCTTCTAGAGTCATTTGGAGATTGGCCAGAGACAGGGAATTGCCGACAAAATTGGGGACGACTTCAGAGAGTGGAACTCCGCGTCCGGCGTTGATCTTGCAGGCCCTGTTGCTGATGGTTGCGGTCAGTGCTGTTGAAAAAGAATACCTGTTGCTGCTCAATGGCATGTGTGTGCTGATCATGGATTTTCCGACAGCGATCACCATTTTTCTGCTGCGAAGAAAAGAACCGAAGACACCGCGACCCTTCAGGGTGCCCTGGTATCCGTGGGTGCCTCTCGTGAGAGTACTTCTGGCGGTTTATGCCGGTTACAGTTTTGTGATCAAAGACCCATATCATGCCCCTCTTGCAGTCGGACTGATTTTGATCGTCCTTGCAGCCCGGCCCATTTTTCAATGGGCCCAACCGGTTGAGGGGACCGGGAAGTGATCACCGTACAGTCTCTCTGGATCGGTGATTCCCTGTCGGAGCTGGAGGCTTTGTGTATTCGGTCCTTCATCTTTCATGGGCATCCCTTCCACCTCTACACCTATGGAAACGTCGACAATATTCCTCAGGGCACGGTGGTTCGGGATGCGTCAGAGATCATTCCCGAAGATCAGATCTATCGGGTAAGGGACAGTCTGGCGATCTTCTCCGATCAGTTTCGCTGGGAACTTCTGAGCCGACAGGGGGGCTGTTGGGTCGACATGGACATGATCTGCCTCAGGCCCTTTGAGTTTGAGAATGAAATCGTCTTTGGTCTTCAGGGAGAAGGCCAGGTGGCGACGGGAGTTCTCATCTTTCCGAAGGGGCACCCAATCGCCTGTGAAATAGCGGAGACGTGCCGCCAGCCCCACCGTGATCTTCCCTGGGATACCTTTCGCGATCGCTGTCGAAAGTGGATCAACCGGAATCTGCGCGGCAATCGAAGGGAACTTCTTCGCTGGGGTCAATCGGGAGGGCCCAAAGGCCTGACACGTTCCCTCGAACATGCGGGGCTTTTCGATCAGGCCCAGCCGGTCAGCTGCTTCTATCCAGTGGAAGCCCCGCGCTGGCGTGACCATTTTGATGAGACGTTCCGCGAAAGCATGGACGAGTTACAGGACAGTTATGCCACCCATCTCTGGAATGAGATTCTCAGCGCCCGAAGATTTCATCGAGAGCGGGGTGAGAAGCCCTTCAACAAGAACGGTCCCTTTTTGGAAGGATCCTTCATCGACCAAATGCTGAAGCGGTACCGCTGACCTCTAGGGTGCGTGGATGCGGATGTCCCGGAACTGAATCGGAGTCCCCTCCGACTGCAGGCAGATGGGACCGGCGACCTGTTCACAGCCGGTCGCCTTGTTGACGACCTTGCCGTTGACGATCAGGGTCACATCTCCACCGATGCAGTGAATCTCGTAACGGTTCCACTCACCGACTGGATACTCCGCCATCTCCGTCTTTTTGGTATTCCTGCCATTGGTGCGACCGGGGTCGGCGGTCATGACGAATTCGCCAATATTCCAGAAGTCACCGGCATTTTTGGACATCAGTTGCGCCTCGATGCTGCGCGGCCACACCTTGTGTTCGCCGATCTTCCGGAAGAGAACCCCGGAGTTGCCCTCTTTTTTGGTGACCGGATCCCAGCGCCAGTCGAGTTCGAGAACGAAATCCTGGTAATCCTTCTGGGTGTAGATGTATCCGGCGGGAGTCCCCTTGCAAGTCAGGATGCCGTCTTTAACAGACCAGACCTGATCTTTGGTTTCACTGCCGTTGAGGAACGCATCCCAGCCATCCAGGTTGCGGCCGTTGAAGAGCAGTTCGCCTTCGCCGGTGAATCTCCAGCGTTCGGTGGCCGGAATCTCGCGGATCTTGATGGAGCGGTACCAGAGATCACTGTCGTTGTGATCCTGAAGACAGATGTGACCTTTTTTGACGGTGCCGAAATCTTTCCACGCAGCAAACTTGCTGTTGGCCACGCGACGGTTCCAGTCGAGAGAGCCAATTTTGGCGGTCAAAACCCGAACGCCATTAAGCCAGTGCTCGACATAGCCTCCGCAATGGACGATGCGGGTGTGATTGATTTCACCGGTGGGGTTCTGTTTCTTGTTCATTGGCGAGTAGAGGCCATAGAGACCTCCGGCAGAAGTGCTGTCTGAACTGGTCAGGTCATCGATGTCGAGTACCTGGTATTCCGGTGCCGACTCGTAGGGGGCTCCGTTGTTCTCATTGGTCAGGTACATGATGCCGCTGTTGGCACCTTTACCGGCTTTCCATTCCATTTCGAGAATGAAATCGTCGAACTGGTCGACGGTGACGATATCGCCACCGCCGCCCGCCTTGATCACCCTCAGCCATCCATCTTCCACAAACCAGCCCTGCTTGGGGAATGCATCCTTGCGGTAGCCCCTCCAGCCCCGGGGAGATTCTCCGTCGAAGAGACTGACCCAGCCTGCAGCGGACTGCGATGGAGTGAGGGCATTGGGCTCC
>JAAXJX010000041.1:12249-20500 GCA_012269595.1 Planctomycetia bacterium
GACCATCCGAAACTCAAGGGCATGCAATATCACCCCAGCCGTCAGTGGCTGAAGAACAATGGTCATGCAGAGGATCTGGCTCTGTGTGTGCACATTCCCCAGGTACGCTCCTTTGTCTCACTGAAGCGTTCCAACATTCAGCCGTGGGTGATGCTTCACGAAATGGCTCACGCCTGGCATCACCAGTTCCTGGGCTTTGATCATGCGGGCATCAATGCGGCCTTCGACAAGGCGGTGAAGAAGGGCAACTATGAAAAGGTGATGCACATGAATGGCAGTACCACCCGTCATTATGCACTCACAGATGCCAAGGAGTATTTTGCGGAGGGGTGTGAGTCCTACTTTGGCACCAATGATTTTCATCCATTTGTGAAACCCCAGCTGAAATTACATGATCCTGAGCTGTTTGGTTTGATAGAAAAGTTGTGGAACGGGCCTCCACAGGCCCGAAAGGAAGGATTGAAATGACTCAGAAAAACCGTTTGATCCCGTTGCTGCCTGTTTTGATCCTGGCCGGACTTTTCAGTTTTGATTTGGGTGGTCACGAGTCAGAAGCCGACCCGGTCCAGCGACTGGTTGTCGGCTCGTGCCTTAAACAGGATAAACCCCAGCCCTGCTGGAAACCTATCAGCAAGTATCAGCCGGACGTCTTGATTCTATGCGGTGACAACATCTATGGGGATTCACGGGACGTTTCCAAACTGGCGAGGGATTGGGCAACTTTGTCTGCTCAGCCAGACTTTGCGAAATTGCGGAAAGAGTCGACCCTTCTGGCCACGTGGGATGACCATGATTACGGCGAAAATGATGCGGGGCGTGAATATCCCGTCAAAAAGGAGTCACAGAAAGTCTTTCTCGACTGGCTGGGAGAGCCTGAGGATTCACCCCGTCGAAATCGGGAGGGCGTTTATGAATCTTACATGATGGGTCCGGATGGACAGCGGGTGCAGATCATCCTTCTCGATACCCGATACCACCGATCGGCACTGACCAAGTCGGGTCTGCGTCGAAAAGATGTTCCGAATTGGAATGGCCCTTATGTCCCGTCTCCAGATCGCCAGCAGCAGATGTTGGG
Source organism: Planctomycetia bacterium (assembly GCA_012269595.1). Lineage (GTDB taxonomy): Bacteria > Planctomycetota > UBA8108 > UBA1146 > UBA1146 > UBA12191. The sequence continues at coordinate 13,325 of JAAXJX010000041.1, forward strand.
GGAGGCCCAATGGAAGTGGCTTGAGAAGGTCCTCGCTGAGCCCGCAGAAGTGCGTCTCCTCGTGACCAGCATTCAGCTGATCCCCGATGAGCATTCATGGGAGAGCTGGGCTCAAATGCCACTGGAACGGGCACGCCTGATTTCGCTTTTGCGAACCTCTGAGGCTGAAGGCCTGATCGTGGTCAGTGGAGATCGCCACGCTGGCGAGATCATGGCGCTTCCCGAGTCAGACAGTGGGCTGAAGTATCCGCTTTATGAACTGACTTCGAGTTCCCTGAATGCTTCCTTTGGAATTGGCGACGAGCCCAATCGTTTCAGGGATGGCTCACGTTTTGGAGAGGTCAACTTTGGCACCATCGATCTCGACTGGGATGCCAAGGGAGGGGCGGCCGTCCGCTTGTCTCTGCGAAATGCGGACACGGGCAAAGTGTTACATGCCGTCGATGTCCCCCTCAGTTCCCTGAAGAACTGAGGGAGGCATCGGGTCTCTGATCAGGGAGCGCTGATTTCTTCCTCGGCGGATTCCACCGCCTGCAGCTTCTTGGCCTGATCCTCTGAGACGAAGTCACTGTGGCAGGAAGCCTTGTCGCTGTCTGCTCCGGTGGCCTTGCGGGTCTTGCTGGCCAGTTTGTGAATCTCCGCAGGATCCAGGACTCCCCGTTTTTCGAGGATCTCCTGCTGTTCCGGAGTCAGGGCGTCACTGCGGATCGTTCCAGCCCGCTCAAACCCTTCCGCCTTGCCGCTGGCAAACTGCTGGATCTCCTTGGAGATGCGCACGCTGCACCAGTCGTGACCACACATGGCGCAGAAGTCGGTATCCACATCGAGATCCTCGTCGTGGAGTGCACGGGCGGTGTCGGGGTCGAAGGAGAGATCAAAGTGCTTCTGCCAGTTGAGGGCGGCACGCGCCTTGGTCAACTCATCATCCCGGTCGCGGGTGCCAGGGATTCCCAGAGCGACATCCGCGGCATGGGCCGCAATCTTGTAGGCGATGCAGCCCTGCTTCACATCATCCGCTTTCGGCAGTCCCAGATGTTCCTTGGGAGTGACGTAGCACAGCATCGAAGCGCCGTGGTAGCCAGCGGCGGTGGCACCGATGCAGGAAGTGATGTGGTCGTAGCCCGGGAAGATATCAGTGACCAGAGGGCCGAGGACGTAGAAGGGTGCGCCATGACAGAGGCGCCGCTGTAGCTTCATGTTGAACTCGATCTGATCGAAGGGCACGTGACCGGGGCCCTCGACCATTACCTGTACTCCGTGGGTCCAGGCGATCTCGGTCAACTTGGCGATCTCGGAGAGTTCACCCAGTTGAGCCTCATCGGAGGCATCCGCCAGGCCACCGGGGCGAAGTCCGTCACCCAGTGAGAAGCTGACGTCGTGGCGACGCATGATTTCACAGATCTTGTCGAAACAGGTCACCATCGGGTTGTCGTCGTCATGGGTGATCATCCACTTTGCCAGCAGGGATCCTCCACGGCTGACGATGCCGATCAGGCGTTTCTCGATGGCGGGCAGGTGCCAGGGGCGAACGCCGGCGTGAATGGTGAAGTAGTCGACCCCCTGAGCGGCCTGATGTTCGAGGGTCTCCAGAATGATGGCTTCATCGAGATCCTCGATGCGGCGACCGATGATCATCGAGTAAATCGGCACGGTTCCGATGGGCACGGTGCTTTCACGGACCAATGCTTCGCGGCAGGCATCCAGATCTCCACCGGTGGAAAGGTCCATCGCCGTGTCCGCACCCCAACGCTGGGACCACTTCAGCTTCTCCACCTCTTCATCGGTTCCGGAAGAGACAGGAGAGGCTCCCATGTTGGCATTGATCTTGGTTTTGCTGGCACGGCCGATGGCCATCGGATCGAGCTGATGGGCCAGGTGATGCACATTGGCGGGAATGATCAGGCGGCCGGCAGCGATCTCATCCCGAATCTGCTCCGGAGTGAGGTGGGGTTCGCGCTCGGCGACCCGTTTCATCTCGGGAGTGACAATTCCCAAACGGGCACTTTCCAACTGGGTGATCGGTTCGAACCCTTCGGGAGCAACGGCGCGAATGAACTCGCCGATCTCCGGATGATTGTGGCCGGCACATCCCTGCTCGGCGGAAGACGCTTCAAGACTCCAATCCGCCGGAAGGAAATCCCATGCGGTCAGGTCGGAAGGTTGCGGCATTCCGGGAGTATCCGGGGAGGAGTAAGCAAGGGGTCCACCGACTTGAGCGGCATTGGCGAAAGAGCCGGGGTTGGTGCCCTCCTTTTGAGTGGAGGGGTTGGCGGCACCCCGAAGGGGCAGGGACCAGTCCTGATTTGAAGACATCGAAGTCGCTCCTTGTTCGGTGGCCCATGTAATTCATGGGTCGTGCATTCAGAAGGCGAATCAGGACAGGGAGAGGGCAGTCGGGGCGAGCCGCTGCTTTCCCTCCGCCGGCATGATCCGGATCAGGTTCCACGGGTACTTCTCAGTACTTCAAAAGAGGTACGCCCCGAGCAGATGCTCAATATAGGCGAGAATTGGGGCTCAGGCGAGGAAAGGAACGGGCTCGCCGCTGATTGCCTGTGAGGTTTGCCAGCGGGGGGAAGGGGGAGATTCCGAATCAGCCCGTGGATCCGATACAATACCTGTGGATCCGAAATTCTGCAGTTTGGGAAAGCGGAAAACGTTTTCCCTGTGACTGCACTGAGAGGAGATCACCATGATTTTCACCCGCAAACTGCTGATCGTTTTGACCTCTGTCTGGTTGATGGCGACCGCAATTGCCATCGCCTCAGAGGCCATGGCGTTTCACTTCCAGCCTTCGCAGACCAAGGCAACATTGGAAGCTGCAATGGTTGGCGATCCGGATTCTGCCGAGACCTTTCCACCTTTTGTTCGCCTGACGGAGAACGCCAAAGAATATCTTCAGAAATACAACAATGCGGCCAAATACACCGGGCTTGCAGTGAATCTTGTTCGTGACCAGATCAACCATCTGTACAGCGGCAATTTCGCAGAGGCCAAGAAGGGCTGGCATCCGGAGGGGCAGGTTCATCATAACTTTGATCAGTACATCACCGATAAAGACCAAGCAGTTAATTGGTCTTATGATCGGCCGTTTCACAGATCTGCCAGTCAATACATCGATATTCTCGAAAAGCAGCGTCGGCATGCCCAAATAAACAGGACTCGTCCCCGAATCATAGAAGGTCCGTGGTCCCATTCTTTTTCCACGCTTGCTGTGACGGTCTTGGATGTCCACTCCAATGGAGTTCTGATCAGTGTGAATGAGCCGGGAGTCATCGATTTTTGTGAACCCAACTCTCTCGAAAACCCGATCTCTTTTGGAACGATCTTCGGGTACCGATCGATGCTTTTCACTGTGCAGGTTGGCAGAGTCTTTAAACAAAATGTGGATAATGGCCCTGAGGCTGACTATTCAGATGTCGAATACAGAGTTCGATTGCAGAATCTCAGTCTTTCTCCAAAACCTGGTTGCTGATTCGGAAAGGTCACCATGTCCCGTACTTTCTCCGGTCTGTTGATTGGCGCAGTTTTACTCTTGCTCAGTGGGTGCGCAGGGATTTCGAAGGGTCCGTTCGGTCAGCAGAGCGCGGATCTGCAGCCCCAAGGCATCGTCCTGCCTCCCGGATGGCCTGAAAATACGGACGAAAACGGGGGTGGGCGAAACTGGGCCAATCAGGGTGGCAAAATCATTGTTCTCGGTAGTGCCCAGGATGGTGGAGTGCCTCACGTCGGTTGCCTGAAAGAGTGTTGCGAATCGGCGCGCAGAAGCGGTCAGAGGCTGGGCCCCTCCTGTCTGGCCATCGTCGACATGGTGCAGAAGAAAGCGATTCTGGTAGAGGCGACTCCGGCCATCGAAGAGCAGCTGGCGATGATCAGTTTCGCTGGGCGACCGAGAAAGCCGGTCGAAGCGGTGCTGCTGACTCACGCCCACATCGGTCACTACACCGGCTTGATGCACTTTGGTCGAGAGGTGGCTTCGACCCAGTCGATGCCGGTTTACTGCACACCGAAAATGGCGGGGTTTCTGGAAGAGAATGGCCCCTGGGACCAACTGGTCAAACTTGAGCAGATTGATCTGAAGAAGAGCGAGCCCGGTCAGGCCATCACTTTCGAAGACTTCGGTTTTGGGCTGAAAGTAACACCGATCGCCGTCAAGCACCGCAATGAATACGCCGATACGGTCGCATGGAGAATCGAGTCTCCCAGCCGCACCGTAGTCTTCTGTCCCGACATCGATCGCTGGAATGATGACATTCTGGAGACGCTGATTGAGGGAGCGGACGTCTGTTATCTGGATGCCACTTTTTATGACGGGCGCGAGCTTCCCGGACGGGACATGTCCAAGATTCCCCACCCGCCGATGGTGGAGACGATGGACCGCTTAAAGGATCTGGCAAAAAAGCACCCCGGTCGCTTCCGCTTCATTCACCTCAACCACACCAATCCCGCTCTTCATGATGAAGAGATTCGGCGTTCCGTCATCGAACGTGGGTTTGGCATCGCTGAGGTGGGGGAGTCCTTTTATCTCTGGTAGTTCCTAGAGATCATTCTCAGGATCGATCTCCAGGTCGGAGACCATTCCAGTGGCGTCGAGCAGCAGTTGCTGGACACCGGACATCAGGTGGAGCAGCTGGACTCTGGGATCCTGAAGCATCTGTTCTTCGTCGAGCTGATCTTCCCACTCTTCGTCTTCAATCCCGAGCATCTCAGCCAGAACCAGACGCATATCTGTCAGCAGGGCGACAAACGCATCGAAGTCCCTTTCGCGAATGCGCAGGACGCCCATTCCTTCTTCACTGTCGGTGAGGATTCTTTCGAAGAGAGCGATCTTGGCCATTTGCCGCTCCTGCATCGCCTCGCCGATCAGGCGGCGGTGCTCCTTCTCCTTCTTCTCGTCCAGATAGGTGGAAGGGAAAAGTCGCTGGAAAGCTTCAGGGTGATCTTCAGGGTTCTGAATCACTCCCCTGAGAGTACTGGGAACAGACCACAGGGCATTGAGGATGCCGGGGTGACCGGTCAGCCTGAATGAACCATCCTCTGATCTTTCCGCGTGCAGCATGAAGAAGTCCGTTTCCCTGAACTTTGCGGGGAGTTTATCTCCCGGGTTTGCATACGATCATCTGTGTCGCCTGATCTTTGCGGGTGATGACGTGCTCCACCACCTCAAATGTATCCGAAATGTAGCGAAAAAACTCCCTCGAAGTCCATTCTCTCTGGTGGCTCGGGTTTCTGGGGGGACCCCAGTAGCGCTTCTGCCAGGGTCGATAGAGGAGGGAACGATCCGGAGTAGAGAGGACGATGTGTCCGGCATTCAATCGCACGAGGAAAGACAACAATTCGTCGGGATCCGTCAGGTGTTCGATGACGTCCGCACAGATCACAAGATCGGGTTGAAAGTCCGGAGTCGACTGTAAATCACTGAGCCCCCAATTTCGTTGGGGGTAACTGGATTTCAGGAAATCGAGATTACAGGCGAGCTCCAGGCCGAGGGTGTTGAAGCCCTCAAAGAATTGAATCAACTTGAAACCGGATCCGCAGCCGACATCGAGAATGTTTTTATGATCATTGGAGTGCGCCAGATTCGCCGCGTGCTCGTAGACCTCTTTTTGCCACTCGTCGGTGAGGTCCCGGTCATCGTGATGGTGGTATTCGGATCGGGATCGATAAGGCCAGGAGATTCCAAACCGACGCGCCATCCCCTGCTCCGTCTACCCGTTGTCCCGGATATTGCGATCGATGGAGATCACGCCGTCCCATTCGGTCGGGGAGTGAGCGATCAAATCTTCACAGCGGGAAACCAGGATTTGAGAGGGAGCATCTTTCGGTGCGAGGGAACGGATGCTGTTGAAAGACTTGAGGGCCTGGTCAAAATTTCCCTGAATGTATTCAGCCAATGCCGCTTCGTGCATTTGAGCCAGTTCAATTTGTTCTTTTGAGACCTCTTCAACAGGGCAAACCAACTCGTAAATGGTTCCCCCCTGACGTCGGCCTTTGACTGCCACCCGATCGAGGATTCGGAAGTGGAAATCTTCCGCAGCGATCCTTTGAACCTCTTCGCTGGTGATGATGCTGGTGCCATAGACTTTGTTGAGGCCCTCCAGGCGGCTGGCGAGATTGACAGAATCTCCAAGAATGGTGTAGTTCAGCCGTGTCGAGGAACCGATGTTTCCAACCCTGACAGGACCGGTGTGCAACCCGATTCTGGCTCGCAGGGCGGGGAGATTTCTTTGCCTCCAATCGGTTCGCAGTTCCTTAAGGTTATGCTGGGATTGCAAGGCTGCATGGCAGGCTTTGGAGGTCACCCGGCGTCCATCGACCTCAGCGATCCAGAAGGCCATGATGGCGTCTCCGATGAACTTGTCGAGAATTCCTGACTGCCGATGAATCTGCTGGCTCATTCCTTCGAGATATTCACCGCCCAATTGAACCAGTTGATCGGGATCGAGTGATTCAGCGACTTCGGTGAAACCAATGATGTCGGAGAAGAAGATACAGGCTTTGGCTTCTTCCATGCCTGGAACTGCGATTTTGTCTTCCGTCACCAGTTTTCGCACGACTCGTGAAGGAACATATTTTTCGAATGATGTCAGTGCGTGACGCATCAACTCCATCCGCGATTGCATCTCGTTCAGTTCTCGCAGTCGGGAAGGGCGTGGGGGGTGCTCCCGATCCGACTCCGCAATTTTGAACTGTGCGATCTGGTCCATACCCTTGTTCAATTCCATGACGGGTCGAGTGATGCCTTCCGCGGTTCTCCAGACGAGGGGAGCGGTGATCAAAATCAGGATCAGAAAAGCGATGGCGGTGAAGCGGGTGCGTTCGCTGATTTCCATCGTCAGGTCTGATCGGGGAACAGCCAAAAGACTGACCCACTTTTGATCTTCGTCGAGCTCGACCATCAGCCACGAAAGAAAAACGTCACCATTTTCTGAAGACATTTCCACTGTGCCGCTTGTCGGCCAGGTGTCGGGAGAATCGGAATGGATTTTTGTCAGGTGTTGAACCGCTTCACGAATAAGAGGTGTGGGAGACTCCACACCTCGAACCCTGCGATAGGTCGCCTCTTCTCCGCTCGTGGACTCCAGTGTCTGGAAAGAATCGAGGGCACTGGATGCGACCAGAATGCCCTTTGGATCGAGCAGGACGATTTCTCCATGCTCCGTGGTATCCAATTTGGAG
>JAAXJX010000053.1 GCA_012269595.1 Planctomycetia bacterium
TTTCCGCCGAGGAATCACTTCAGGACCTCCTTACCGAGTCTCCCTCCTGGCTGCCTGTCGGCAATGGTTGCAGTTACGGTGACGCTGCCCTCAATGAGGGGGGAACCCGAATTCAACCGGCGAGTTCCGATCCACTCCGTTCTGATATGAAGAATGGAACGGTATGGGTCTCCGCGGCGATGCCTCTGAGCGAGTTACTGCCACACTTGTCGATTCGGGGGTGGACACTTCCCGTCGTTCCAGGAGTACTGTCTGCAACTGTGGGTGGGATGGTGGCCTCCGATGTTCACGGCAAAAACCATCTTCATCGTGGCAGTTTTGGAAACTCGGTGGAGGCTATTGAACTGATTCTGACCGATGGCCAGAAGCTGAAGTGCAGTCGGGAGGTGGAGCCGGAAATTTTCCGCGCGACTCTGGGAGGTATGGGACTCACCGGTCTCGTCACTGCTGTTCTTTTGAGATTGGTCCGTCGCAGTGCATCGGTTGCAGAGGTCACCGTGACGACCACTGAAGATCTCGACCAAACACTTCAGACCCTCGAGAAGGTAGCCGTTGAGTCGGATCATTCATCTGCCTGGGTCGACTTTTCCCTGAGAAGTCGAAGCACCGGCAGGGGAGTGATCACCGGTGGAAATCTGATTCCGGTTTCCGGAGACCCTGAAGCCTGTCAATTGTGGGAACCCTCTTCAGGGCCCGAGTTACCACCGTTGCCGACTCCCGGTGAAAATCTGATACATTGGCACAATAGGCTTTATCACCTCTTGGCCCGCCGGGCTTCCCGATCCTCCTTTTGGCCCCTCGAAAAGTTGCTCTTCCCACTGGAAGCATGGAGTTCATGGCAAAAGGTGTATGAACCTGCCGGATTTCATCAGCATCAATCCCTGATTCCTGAGAAAGCGGGTCTTTCAGCTGTGAAATCCCTCTTTCAACTTGTCAGCGATGGGGGAATTTCACCGACTTTGGTGGTGATCAAAAGAATGGGTGAGGGGCGGGGAGGATTGTCTTTTCCTGCACCGGGCTGGACGGTGTCCATGGACTTTGCCCATGGATCGGAAGTACTGACTCTGCTTGGCAGATTGAATCAATTCACAGCTGAAGCAGGAGGCCGGGTGTACCTGTCCAAGGATTCAACATTGTCAGCAGAACTGATGAGGGAAATGTATCCCGACTTGGGAAGTTTCATGGAGGTTCGAAACCGGGTGGATCCCCAACGAAAAATCCGTTCCTGCCTTGCGGACAGACTCGATTTGTAGATTGAAGTATTCCTAATCAGAATCTGTGTGAAGTGGCAACGTGATCGTAAAAGTGGTTCCTTTGCCATCTTTGCTTTCGACTTCGACATTTCCGTCATGCTTGAGGCAAATATTTTTGACGATGGCGAGTCCGAGTCCTGTACCACCGATCTCTCTGGAACGGGCTTTATCGACACGGAAAAACCGCTCAAAGATCCTGTCGAGGTACTCTTCGGGAATCCCGATTCCGTTATCTTCGATTCTGATGGTGGCTTGATTGGATGAGGAGCTCAACACGGTACGAACAGATCCATGCCGTGGAGTGTATTTGAGGCCGTTGTCTATCAGGTTTCCGATCGCCTGTCTCAGTTCCTCTTCTTCACCATAGACATGAATCGATTCCTCCGGTTTGTCAAAGATGAGGCGGGCCATCTTTTCAGGGGCCGTAACCTTGGAGAGCGAGGTGATGCGTTCTTCGATAAGAGTCCCCAGGTTGATGAGGGTTTTGGGAGTTTTCTCACGTTCGTCTAGGCGCGCAAGAGCCAAAAGGTCCGAAACCAGATTTGACAGACGATGTGACTGATCGGTGATTTTGGTCATGAACTTCTGTCTCAGTTCATGTTCCATCTGCGGGTCGTCGACCAGTGTTTCAGCAATCCCCCGAATCGCAGTGATAGGCGTCTTCAACTCATGGGAGACATTTGCGACAAAATCCCTGCGCATGTTTTCCAGCATTCGGGTCTGGGTCAGGTCGTGAAGCACGATCAATGCCCCTGAAACATCCTGCCCATAATCGATCAGCGGACTGGTGTAGGCCTTGAGGAATTTTTCAGATTGTCCGAGACCCAAATCGATTTCGGCTTCCAGAGGGCGCTGCAATTTCAGGGTGTTCAGCAGCAGATCAATGATCTCGGAATCCTTGACGACATCGGAGAGATATCGCCCTCGGGCTTCACGAATCTCAAAACCGAGGATTCTGCTCATGACCGAATTGATCAATACGATCTTGCCAAGATCATCGATGGCGATCAGGCCGTCCCGCATTCCTCCGAGGATCACCCGCAAGCGGTTGTGCTCCAGGTGGATTTCCGAGACCTGATCCTGAATTTCGTCCGCAAGTTTGTTCAGTGCCTCACCAAGCAAGTTGCTCTCTACATCCATCCCTTTCGGTGCGCGGGCAGAGAAGTCACCTTCCGAGTAGGCCACCGCAACTTTGGTCAAGACCTGAAACTGTCGATTGATCCTGCGATAAAGCAAGTGCCCCATCACCATTGCCAGCAATGCTGCAATGAGACCGAGCATCAAGACACTCTCAAAGATGGCGTCGGACTGGCTGAGGAGAACTTGGGGATCTCGGGAAATCCGGAGGAGGTATTGTGTGTCATTCGTTGAAGAGAAGAAGCGTCTGGTGACAGAGGGGAAATTTGAACGCGCAAGATCCAACTCGAAATTGGTATAGGTGGATTCTGCACCAGAGGAAATGAAATCGGTCAGTTCCGGATAGAGAGTCAGTGGGTCTGATTCTGTTCTGGCGCCATTGAAACCCGGATTGAGAAAGCGTCGCCCGTCCGCAGAGATTAAATCCACGCGAGTTTGGGGGGATTGAAGTCGCTCCAGGGCAGACAGGATTGAGGTCTCATCCATCCTGTTCAAAATGCGGGAATAGGAAGTGGCCTGTTCAGCGGTAGATTGTTGAAAGTTGTTGAAAGCGTCCTGAGTGAATCTCTCGAAGAGAAGGACTCCGAAAAACCAGCCTCCAAGAGTGATCAGCACCCCATAAATGGAATAGACCTGCCAGAAAAACCTCGGGCTGGTGGGATTCTGATCAGAATTTGAATCGGTATCCGACGCCACGAACTGTATCAATCAGGCTGCGGTGGTTCTCACCGAGTTTCTTTCGAATCGATCGAATGTGGACATCCACATTTCTGTCGATCACTACCGTATCTGATCCGACGACCTTGGAAAGAAGTTGTTCCCGACTGAAGACCCTGCCCGGGTGAGAAGCCAGAAAATGCAACATTTTGAACTCGGTGGCGGTCATCGTCACAGGTTCTCCGTCGATGGTCACTTCATGGCGGGTGTTGTCGATCACAAAACCATCGTGGGTGATCCGGTCAGTTTTTGCGACGGTTTCCTTCAGGGGAGCCCTGCGCAGGACCGCTTTGACCCTGGCGACCAGTTCTTTGGGGCTGAAAGGCTTGCTGACATAATCATCTGCTCCCACACCCAATCCGAGAACGACGTCACTCTCTTCCGTTTTTGCGGTGATCATGATGACCGGTACATCTCTGGTCACCGGGTCTTCTTTGACTTTTTTGCAGATTTCAATGCCGTCAATCCCCGGAAGCATGAGGTCGAGCAGAACCAATTGGGGTTCTTCTCCCCGAATCGCTTCCAGACCCTGCTCGCCATCCCGGAATCCCAGAACCTTGTAACCTTCTCTGGTGAGGTTGTATTCGATGACATCAAGGATGTCTGCTTCGTCTTCGACGACGATGATTTTTGATTTGGCACTCAAAATCGGTGCTCACTTTCGGGCGATATCTGTAAACCTAAAAACTGAAGGTCACGCCCCATTCGATGCATTGAATTTCAAAGTTGAGGTTAAGGAGCTCTCCACCCGCGCGGTGGTCGAACCCCACTTTCTTGTTGGTCAAACTCAGGTGAGTTCGCCAGTCATTGCTGGGAATCCACTCCAGTGACACTCCAGTGTCTTCATATTCTGATGGTTGCCCAGAGGATTTGGACAGCCAAGATTTTGTAAAGATTCCCTTAAGATTCCAGTGGGAGTTGATGCGCCAATCGAGCAAAAGCCCCGTAAATGGAACGTGGACGAGATCTTTCAACTCCAGGCGGGCGGTGGTGATATCGAGAGATTGAGCCGTCAGCTTGTAGTCGACGAAATCGATTCCAGTGAGCCAGTGAATTCTGGGCGATTGGATTTGTTCGAGAAGATCCAAAGTCCAATCCTGACTCAGCCGTGTGGAAGTGACCCCGGTATCGAATGAGTAACTGCCTGCGGGAAGGGAAAGTCCTCCGGACGTGGCAGAGAAGGGGGCGACTGACTCGGCCTGGCCGTGAGTTTGCTCCAGCTTCCATTGAAGGGGGCCGCGTTTCAGAGACAAACCGGGGCGGTAGTTGAATTCGGGGACTTCCAGACCGACTTCATCAAACCGGAGAATGGAACCTGATCCATCCGTATTGGACAACTCACCCGAATAACTGACCCGACTGAGGGCGTGACTGTGCTCGATGGAATACTGGTCCAGTTGTTCCTGAGTGATGGTGCAACCCGGCAGCAGGAGGGTGACCCAAAGTGCACTGAGTAGCAACGGATCACGGAAGCGGCGGGTAACGCTTTCGCGGCGGAGAAATTCATCAATTCCGGACAGTGAACTTCGCAGATTCATGGATCTCCTCATAACGTGGATTATTCGCTTCAATTTGAAAGAAGCAAGGCTTGAAGGAGGGGGCATGGTTCTGGTGCCGTCACGACTCTCAGGATAAAATCGGGTCTTTCGGCCTCTCCCCACACTTTTCGACCTGAGACCGATGGACAGAGTTTTCTGAATGAGGTTCGCCAGATGAGAATTGTGATCGTCTTGTTGGCAACAGCATTCCTGATGCCACCTCTTCATGCAGACGATGTCGATCTTCGGTTTTTTGAAAATCGTGTCCGTCCGTTACTGGTGGAGAAGTGCCTCGATTGCCACGGTCCCGATCCCGGTAGACGTGAAGGCGGACTCGATCTGTCCACCCGCGAATCCCTGCTTTCAGGAGGAGGTCGGGGGCCTGCCGCAGTCCCGGGAAACTCCAGCGAGAGTTTGTTGTTCCAATTATTGGATGGTCATGGCGGTGAGTTGGGAATGCCCCCTGAGGGGCCCCTGACCGCGGACGAAAAGTCTGTCTTCAAGAAATGGATTGATGACGGACTGGTGGACCCGAGAAAGCCTGCCCACGCTTCAGGAGGCGAGGGGGTCGAGGGGATCCCTCCGATGGCGGAACGGGGGCGGCACTGGGCCTTTCAGCCGTTGAAAGATCCAGAAGCTCCTGCAGTCAAAAACACTTCACAGGTTCGCCAGAATCTGGACGCCTTCATTCTTGCTTCACTGGAAGAGCAGGGCTGGTCTTTCGCCCAGGAAGCGGATCGATTCACCCGTGCACGTCGGGCTTCCCAATTGTTGACCGGGTTGCCCCTCGACTGGCAGCGGTGGAAAGAGATTCAGCAGGCAGGGAGCGAAGAGGCCCTCGACCAGTTCATCGATGAACTTCTCGAGTCGAAGGCATTCGGCGAGCATTGGGCGCGCTGGTGGCTGGATCTGGCCCGCTACTCCGATTCCAACGGTCTTGATGAGAATTTGGCATTCGGTGAAGCCTGGCGTTACCGGGATTACGTGATCCGTTCTTTCAATGAGGACAAACCGTATGACCGCTTTCTGCTGGAGCAAATCGCAGGGGATCTGCTTCCCGAACCGGAGACGGATCAGCAGTGGCGTGACCAGCAGATCGGTACCGGTTTTCTGGCTCTGGGGCCGAAGATGCTGGCGGAGCAAGACAAGGACAAACTGGCCATCGATATCGTGGATGAACAGTTGGATGTGACGGGTCAGGTGTTCTTGGGGATGACGCTCGGTTGTGCCCGCTGTCACGATCACAAATTTGATCCTGTCACCGATGACGACTACTACGCCATGGCTGGAATCTTCCGTTCAACCAGTACCCTTGAAAACTTTGAGTTCGTTTCCCGCTGGCGGGAGGTTTCTTTGGAGACTCCCCGGGAAAAAACCGATCGGGAAGATTGGGAATCCCGCCGAGCAGGTGTCGAAGAGCGTCGTCAGAAGCAACTGGAAGTTGTTCGTGACAACTATGAAGACAAGCTCCTCGAGAAAATGGATGAGCAGTTATTGGAAGCGATCGATTGGGTTCAGAGAATCCCCGGAAAAACAGTCGTTGAGAACAGCGCCATGACACTGGGGCTGAATACCGGAATGTACGGCAATGAGCAGATTCCTCTCGCTCATACCGTTCAGGGCGGGGAACAGCAGGTCACCTGGGATTTGGAAGTTCTCGAAGAAGGTTTGCATGAAATCCAGATCCGCTACACCGCCCTCGAGTCGAGAACGATGAAGTTGTATCTGGACGGTGAATTGATTGAAGACAAGGTACTGGGGAATGTCAGCGGAACCTGGAGCGTCGAGGGTTTGCGTTGGGAATCCGTCGGCAAAAGAGAGCTTTCTCTGGGCAAGCACCAATTCAAATTGGTGGGGGGGACCGCTGTTCCCCATCTGGATCGAATCCGTCTCCTGCCGCCCTCCTACCTTGATTCGCCAGTCCAGGACCAGGGAGTGATGGCATGGATGGAGTTCCTGCAAAGGCCATCGACCCTGAAAGATCCTCTGTGGGGGGCATGGGCTGAACGTTCCAGACAAAGGACGTCAGAACCTGTTCATGACGGTCAGCCGGATTTCCTCACGGATGAGCAAAAGAAACAGTTGGCCCCTGAAGTGGTTGAGTTGCTCGGGGCTGCGAGTGTTTCGACTCTGGAAGAGCGTGCCCAACGGTGGAAGAACTTGCTTCAACTATCGACTCAAGAAGACGCTTCCGATGCGTTGAAAGCCATCAGCGATGCAGTCAGGGGTGTCTCCGGCCCCTGGTATGAACTGCTGCAGACCGCTGATCGTTATGCTCCTGAAAATCTGAAAGTGGAACTGACCGCCTCAAAGAAGGAGTTGGATCAACTCGATCAGATCAAACCACCTGCGGCTTCCATGGCTCTGGGAGTTCGGGATGCAGAGATCGTTGATATCCCTGTCCATCTTCGCGGCAGTCATCTTCGCCTGGCGAAGGAACTCACTCCCAGAGGAGTCATGTCCGTCGTTGGCAATATTTTGCCAGGACCGAAAATGCCTTCTGATCAGAGTGGGCGTCTTCAGCTGGCAGAATGGATGCTCCACCCTGAACACCCACTGACAGCGAGAGTCCTGGTCAATCGGATCTGGCTCCAATTGTTTGGAGAGGGTCTCGTCAGTACGCCCTCGAACTTCGGGCTGAGAGGATCTGCTCCCAGCCATCCTGAGCTTCTCGATCGATTGGCTCGTGACTTCATAGCCGATGGCTGGTCGATCAAGAGATTGATTCGGAAGATCATCGACAGTACGGCGTGGCGTCAGCAGGTCATCAGCGATGAAAAGTACATGACTAGGGATCCGGAGAATCGTCTTCTCTGGAGTCAGAACCGCCAGCGTCTCGGTGCAGAAGCGGTCCGTGATTCGGTCCTGATGGTCAGCGGACAGTTGGATCGGGAGATGGGTGGGACATTGCTCATGACGGGCAACCGGGGCTATGTCACCAATGATCAGTCGAACAACCAGGCACGCTACGACCGGCCGCGGAGATCGATCTATCTTCCGATCATCCGCAATGCGATGTACGAGTTGTTCAGTGCTTTTGATTACAATGATCCATCGATCCACATCGCCCGCAGACCTTCGACAGTGGTTCCCCATCAGGCGCTCTACTTTTTGAATTCGCCGATGGTTCTGAATGCATCCAAAATCATTGTTGATCAGGCGCTGGTCGAAAAAGCCTCTGACTCGGATCGACTGGACAGAATCTATCAGCAGATTCTTTGTCGAAATGCCACTGCGGAAGAGAAGCAAAGGGCCATGAACTACTTCGAAAAAGTTCGCCAATGGAGAATCTCCAGCGGTCGACAGGAAGAGTTCTCTGATCAGCAAATGTGGCACAGTTTCTGTCAAACCCTGCTCGCTTCGAGCGAGTTCCTGTATCTGGATTGAGGAGCGACGTGATCATTCAACCGGGTCAATCTGGAGCAGATGGAGTTCCGCTGATTTCGCGAAGGAGCCTGTTGAAAGGCTGCAGCGCCGGTTTCGGAGCTCTGGCACTTGAAGGGCTGTTGGGAACTTCGAATCTCTTTGCAGATCGTCCGATACAACCCCATCACGCTCCACGGGCGAAAAGAGTGATCTTCCTCTTCATGCACGGGGGTCCATCGCAGGTCGACACTTTTGATTACAAGCCACGTTTGATCAAGGATCACGGCAAGCCATTGTCGATCCCCCTGCCCCGCGTCACCTTTGCCGAGCCGAGCCAATATGGGGGCGTCTTGAGATCTCCCTGGGAGTTCAGCCAGCACGGAGAGTCGGGAATGTGGGCCAGCACCCTATTTCCCCATGTGGCGGGAATCGTCGATGAGTTGTGTTTCATCAAGAGCCTTCATGGAACCAATGACGCCCACGGCGGAGCATTGCTGGCGCTGCATACGGGGAGCGACACTTTTGTTCGCCCCAGCATGGGCAGTTGGATCCAGTACGGCTTGGGTGAAGAGAACTCCAACCTTCCCGGATTCATCACGATCTGCCCGACTCTGGGACATGGGGGAGTCAACAATTGGTCGAGTGGTTTCCTGCCGGCCCGATATCAGGGAACCCCGATTGGACACGCTGGCGTCAAGGCGCGTGAAGCGACCATTCACCATTTGAAAAACGAACACTGGAATGAAGGACTTCAGAAACTGCAGTTGGAGTTGCTGGAGGACATCAATCTTGAACACCTGGGTCAACGTGAAACCGACGATGCGTTGGAAGCCAGGATCCGTTCCTTTGAACTCGCTTTCCAGATGCAGACCGAAGCACCGGAAGTGATGGACCTTTCAGGAGAGTCAGAGTCGACTCTCGAGTTGTATGGAATTGACGAGGAGCCGACCGACAACTTTGGCCGCCAGTGTTTGATGGCACGGCGTTTCGCCGAATCTGGAGTTCGTTTCATTCAGTGCACCCACTCCTACAAGTGGGATCAGCACACCAATCTTGAACGGGATCATTCGAATAATGCCAAGGAAGTCGACAAACCCATCGCAGGCCTGATCAAGGATCTGAAAAGTCGGGGTCTTCTGGAAGATACTCTCGTGCTCTGGGGCGGGGAGTTTGGCAGAACACCCATGGCCCAGGACGGTACCGGCCGTGATCACAATCCCCATGGATTCACCATGTGGATGGCCGGGGGCGGTGTAAAGAGTGGATTCTCATACGGTGAGACCGACGAGTTCGGTTACCACGCTGCCATCGACAAGGTTCATGTCCATGATCTTCATGCGACGATGCTGCACCTTCTCGGTATCGACCATGAGCGTCTGACCTACCGCTACGCCGGCAGGGATTTCCGCCTCACAGATGTCCATGGGCGTGTGGTGAAGGACATCATCGCCTGAATTCTGTTGTTCAATGGGTTCAAAAAAATGAGTTCAAAAAAAGGGCCCCGCACGTCAAGCGTGCGGGGCCCTTTTCAATGTGGGTGAACTGTTGTTACCAGTTGACACCGGTCATGACCGAGAAGTTGGAACGGTCAGCAATGTCATCGTAAGTGCTGAATCGGTAATTGATTCCAAGGTGGGCGTTGTCACCGAGGTGGAGCAGCGCACCTGTGTGGAAATAGACGCCACTCTCATCGGCACTGAAGTTGTACTCACGTACCTTGAGTTGGGAAATTCCACCACCACCGATCAGCGAGAAGGGGGTGAAAGGAAGTTCAGCAGTGACTCTTCCACCGAAGAACACCTCCGAATTGTCGATCTCTCCGAGTGCGCCGTTATCTTCGGTCGCATTCAGATATCCGAGTTCGGGAGCGATGTACCATTCGCTGGGACGGGCACTCACCCAAAGACCAAATCCGTCAACGTCGGAAAGGTTCTGGGGGTTGTCCTCGTAGTCATCGTAGGTGCCGTAGATGACGCTGACCTGACCCGTATAGGGCTTTTCGATCGGCTGTTCCACTCCGGAGAAGGGGGACTTGGCATCGGGGCGCAGGCGAATCCAGTCCTCGTTTCCGGCACAGCCGGCAAGGTAAACGAGGCAGAAGAGAGCAATACCAACGGTCTTGAGACTGGACACTTTGGGTCTCCAATTCTTCCTGAGGCTCTTTGATCTGGGGCTCGGTGACCGGGGACACCATGTCCCAAGGGCACCACTCTTTTCACCACTGTTTTGAGGGCTGGGTCCACAATGAAAACCTTAACCCGCAAACAAGGCAGAAGTGCGGGATTCTAGACTCTGGGCGGCAGAGCGGCAAGGGTGCCGGCGATGGCTTTCTCGGAAGAGGGTGCCGAGGGCCGGATTTTTCGCTCTGGAGCCTGAAAAGTGGTTTGTTTCGCCTTTCTTGACTCTGATCGGGGATCTTTTACGATCATTGGTTGACGGAAACTCCTGAGGGAGATTTGTCAGCCCCAGAGTGCCTGAAGAGGCGACCCGAGTCGTTTTTGACGGGTTTTTGGATTTCGGGGATGGAGAGAGCCAGGAGGTGGGGTCACGTCATATGCAATGGCGTTCCTGTCCAATCGTTCCGCTCCCCCCAATGTTCAAGGTCCCTTTTTCAACGTCGATTTTGAATCAGGGGCACTTTTCTGGGATTTGTGACAGGAATTCCGGAGTGGAAGTTTGTCCCAGCTATTCACTCCTCGTCCGTAAATTTAGAAGACGTGGATTCAGTTTTGAGTCACAGGTAACAGCGTGATTTCTGTCCTCGATCCGTTCGAAGCCCTTAAAGGGAAGGCCACGCATGAAGAAAAAAGTCGGAGAGATTCTCGTCGAGAAGGGCTGGGCAACCCCAGACCAGATCGAAAAAGCCCTGGCATACGGCAAGGCCGAGAACTGTCGGATCGGGGAAGCGCTGCTCAATCTGGAGCTCTGCTCCCAGGAGCAGATCACCCGTGCCCTCGCCATTCACAACCAGCTGCCCTTCGCGAACCTTGGCAAGCATGTGATCGCCCAGGACATCATCGATCTCGTCCCCAAAGAGGTAGCGATCGAAAACCAGATCATCCCCGTCGCCAAAAAAGGTGAGCGCCGTCTCGTGGTTGCCATCGGCGATCCGGATGACTACGCCTTCAAGCTCGACAACATTCGATTCATTCTCGGTCTCGACCTCGATTGTGCACTGGCCATGCCGGATGCCATCGAAGAGGCGCTGGACGACTACTACCGACTTGCTGGGGGATACGACTCCGTTCTCGGTGAAGACGCCGGTTCTGACGAGGATGTCGAGTTTGGTCGCGGGGATTACACCGGTGACGACGCCGATGCCAATGATGCTCCTGTGATCAAACTGGTGCACATGATCATCGCCAACGCTCTCAAGAGCGGGGCGTCCGATATTCACATCGAGCCGATGGAACACCACATGCAGGTTCGTTACCGCATCGACGGTGTCTGCCAGGTGATGGATTCTCCGCCGAAGAAGCTTCAGGGCCCGGTGCTCTCGAGGGTCAAGATCATGTCGCGAATGGACATGGCGGAGAAGCGGAGACCGCAGGACGGTCGAATCAAGATCAAGATTCAGGGTAAAGAGATCGACCTTCGTGTGTCGGTGATTCCCACGGTTCATGGCGAGAGCATCGTCATGAGGATTCTCGACAAGGACGCCGGACTGGTGGACCTTGAGAAATTGGGATTCCACGAGTCAGACCTGAAGCGCTTCAATCGCATCATCAAACGGCCGAACGGAATCTTCCTGGTCACGGGCCCGACCGGTTCGGGTAAGACGACCACCCTTTACTCGGCGCTGATGAACCTCAACAAACCGGATACCAAGATCATCACCGCCGAGCACCCGATCGAATACAACCTCACTGGAATCAACCAGTCCGAGGTGAGACACGAGATTGGCCTCGACTTCTCGCGAATCCTGCGCGCCATGATGCGTCAGGCACCGAATATTATCCTCGTCGGTGAGATTCGAGACCGGGAAACGGCGGACACCGCGATTCAGGCGGCGCTGACCGGTCACCTGGTCTTCTCCACCCTTCACACCAACGATGCTCCCTCGGCCCTGACCCGACTTATCGACATGGGTGTGAAACCGTTCCTGGTTGCGTCCGCGGTGCTGTCGATCATGGGTCAGCGCCTGATCCGTAAACTTTGCCCTGCCTGTAAAGAACCTTACGAGCCGGCAGAGACCGAATTGCGCATGATTGGTCTGACCTCTTCGGAGGTTCAGGGACAGGAGATCTTCCGACCGGTGGGCTGTGACAAGTGCTCCGGTGGATACAAGGGTCGACTGGGTATCTACGAGCTTCTGGAAATGTCTCCCGACCTCCGTGACCTGACCTTCAACAAGGCGGTAGCCAAGGATTTGAGAAACAAGGCTCGCAGCGAGGGCATGGTGACCCTTCAGGAGGACGCGGTCAGGAAACTGCTCGCAGGAATCACTTCCGTGGAAGAGATCCTTCGTGTGACCCACTCCTCGGAGTTCGCCGGATAAGTTTAACCATTCAGACGGTGCCGCCCCGTGAAGGCGGTGAGGTGACAAATGGCGATTACATCCCAGCCACTCGGACAGATCCTCAAAGAGATGGGGAAAATCTCCGAGCTGGATATCCAGGAAGCGCTGCAGACCCAAAAAGACAAGGGTGGAGCCATCGGCAAAATCCTCGTCGACAAGGGACTGGTCAATGACGACGACATCCGCCTGGCCATCGCCCGTCAATCGGGCATGGAACCGGTCGATCTTGGCGAAGTGGTCATGACTGCAGACCTGCTCGATATGGTTCCCGCTCATGTGGCGGAAACCTATCAGGTGATTCCGGTCGATTTCGATGGCAGTGTTCTGACCCTGGCTCTTGCAGATCCGCAAAATGTCAGCGCACTGGACGATATGAAGTTCATGCTCAACGTCGACGTCAAGGGCGCACTCAGCGACCCCGCTGCCGTCGAAGCCGCACTGGAGAAGTACTACTCTGACCGTTCGGAATCGATGGAGAGTCTCCTCGGATCCATGGATGGCGGCGACATGGAAGTGATGGACGACAACCGTCACGAGATGATGGATATGGATCAGCTGGAGAAGGACGTCAATGCGGCGCCCGTCGTCAAGCTGCTCAATATGGTGCTGCTCTCCGCGATCAAGGACCGAGCCTCCGATATCCACCTGGAGCCGTTCGAGAAAGAATTCAAGATTCGCTACAGGGTCGACGGCGTTCTCTACGAGATGATGCCGCCACCGATTCAGCTGGCTCGCGCCGTGATCTCGAGGGTCAAGGTTATGTCCAACCTGGACATCGCTGAAACCCGATTGCCGCAGGACGGTCGTATCGAACTCAACATTGCCGGCCGCCCGGTCGACTTGCGTGTTTCGACGCTGCCGACAATGTACGGCGAGTCGGTCGTTATGAGGGTTCTCGACCGTGGCCAGGTGTCACTGGATCTGGAGAACATCGGACTGCGTTCGAAAGACCTCGACATCATTCGCAAGCTGATCATGAAGCCGAACGGCATCATTCTGGTGACGGGGCCGACCGGTTCGGGAAAAACCACTACCCTGTATTCGTGCCTGAATGAAGCGAACAACCCGGAGACGAAAATCATCACCACCGAGGACCCGGTGGAATACAACATCGATGGCATCGTGCAGATTCCCATCAATGAAGAGATCGGCGTGACTTACGCAGCCTGTCTGCGTGCTATTCTGCGTCAGGACCCGGACAAGATTCTCGTCGGTGAGATTCGTGACCTGGAAACGGCGCAGATCGCGGTTGAGGCGAGCCTCACCGGTCACATTGTGTTCTCCACCCTTCACACCAACGACGCACCTTCTTCGGTGATTCGACTTGTCGACCTGGGAGTTGAGGCGTTCCTGCTGACCGCAACGGTCGAGGCTGTCATCGCCCAGCGTCTGGTGAGACGGGTTTGTACCGGTTGCAAGGAGGAGTTCGAACCCACCGATGACGTGCTGATGGAGCTGGAGCTGACCCGCTCCGATGTTCAGGGCCGCACCTTCTTCTACGGAAAAGGCTGCAAGGTCTGTAACGGATCGGGATACAAGGGACGAATCGCCCTCTTTGAGATCATGCTGATGTCGGACCGGATCCGCGACATGATCATGGACGGTGCCAGTACCCAGGAATTGCAGAATGCGGCCCGTGAGGAGGGTATGCAGACCCTTCGTGACGCAGGCCTGATTCACATTTATGACGGGGTGACCACCATCGAGGAAGTCGTCAAGGAGACCATCGTCAGCTAGAGGATCATCGACTAGGATGTCATTCACCGGAGCAGGATTTCCGGTTCAGAAAAAGGAGCAGCCCAAATGGCGGTATTCGAGTTCGAAGCCATTGGACCCGGCGGACAAAAGAAGCGCAGCACCATCGAGGCGGCCAACCAGGCCGAGGCGATCAAACAGTTGCGGTCCCGGGGATTGAAGCCGACCAAGATTCGCGAGAGCAAAAAAGCTGCTGCCGGTGGCGGTGGCGACGGCAAAAAGAAGAAGGGTGGCGGCCTCTTCGGCGGCAAGGTCACTCAGGCAGATCTGGTCCAATTCACCCAGCAGTTGGCGACCCTGCAGGATGCAGGATTGCCCATCGTGCGATCCCTGAAGATCCTCGCTGACCAGATGAAGCCGGGCACCTTCCAGAATCAGCTCAACGCTGTGACGGACGATGTCGAAGGGGGTTCAACCCTTTCCGAAGCTCTCGAAAAGTACCCAAAGACTTTCGACACCCTGTTTGTGGCGATGGTCAAGGCCGGTGAGGCCGGTGGTGTGCTCGATACGATTCTTCAGCGTCTTTCCGACTTCCAGGAGAAGTCGATGAAGCTGCGCAAAAAGGTGCAGGGTGCCATGGTGTATCCGGTCGCCGTCATCTGCGTGGCTGCGCTGATTCTCGGATTCATCATGACTCAGGTGATTCCCCAGTTCCAAAAAATGTTCGCCGACATGAACACCGCCCTTCCCGGTCCGACACAGGCTCTGCTCGGCTTCGCCGAGGCGGTGCAGGGTTACTGGTGGGCTGCTCCGCTGGTCATCATGGGCATGATTGGTGCCTTGAAGGCACTGGGCAGGACCAATGCAGGCGAGTTGATGATCGACAAGTCGAAGTTGAACGCGCCCATCTTTGGGCAGATCGTCAAGAAATCGACGGTCTCGCGATTCTGTCGCACCCTTGGAACCCTGATCAGTTCCGGTGTGCCGATTCTTGAGGCTCTGGAGATCGTTCGTGCAGCCGTTGGCAACAGGGTGATCTCGGATGCCATCGAATCGGTTTGCGGTTCGATCCGTGAGGGTGAAACCATCGCCGAGCCTCTGGGCAACTCCGGCGTTTTCGATCCGCTGCTGGTCAATATGATCGACATTGGTGAGGAAACCGGTGAGTTGGACAAGATGCTCAACAAGATCTCTGACAACTACGATCTCGACGTCGACGTGCTGGTGGATTCACTCTCCAGCCTTCTCGAGCCGGTCCTGATCGTGGGCATGGGAGGTGCGGTCGGATTCATCGTCGTCGCGCTGTTCATGCCGTTGCTTTCGATCATTCAGAAGGTCGGATAAGACCGGACACCTTTTGAGTGCAAGCGGGCCGTGTCGGGTATGATCCTGACACGGCCCGCTTTTTTTCTCATGTTGAAACAGGTGAAGAGTGAAACCTTCCACTGAACTGCTCAAAGCGATACGAACCTGGTATCGCAGTGATCAGTATCGACCCTTCAAGACTTCTGAACTGCAGGAGTTACCCGATTGGGGAAAGGTCGATCCCAATGAGTTGGAAGAAGCACTTGGAGAACTGGAAAACCTGGGCGAGATGGTCTTCCTGTTCGCCCGGGGCTGGTTTTGTACCAGTCGTGAGAACTGGTTTGTCGGCACCCTGTCCATCGCCCGTCGTGGTTTCGGATTTGTCCGTTCATTGGTGGTTGATCCGCGGGGGGATGTCTTTATTCCGATCCGCAGACTTCGCGATGCCCACCATGGGGACCGGGTCCTCGTCGCGCTGGAATCAAGGCGCAAGGGACACCAGGAATATGGGGGTGAAGGTCGATCCGGAAAAATCCTGGAAGTGATCGAGCGCAGTCCAAGGGTTTTCCCGGGATATTACAGGGAGGTTCATGGCGGCGGAGGAGTGGTGGAGCCAGCCCGCCACGAAAGTGTTCGTGAAGTATGGATCGATCCCGGTTTTCGCAGCGAGGTGGAGGATGGAGATCGTGTTCTCGCAAGATTGAGGCAGGGAACGGCGGTGGATGGATTGCCACCGGGGGAGGTTCTTTGTCACTGGGCTCCGGAGGGAACCTGGCTTGCAGATTTGCAGATGGTGTGTGCAGAGCACGAATTGCGGGAAGAGTTTCCCAGAGAAGTCGAAGAACTCGCCGAGAAGTTTCCAGAAAAAATCTCCGCAGAAGAAATGGCAGAGCGAGTCGATCGCAGGGACTTGCCCTTTGTCACCATCGACCCCATCGACGCCAAAGACTTCGATGACGCCATTTGTGCGGAAGCATTGCCCGAGGGGCGATTCCGATTGGGAGTGGCCATTGCCGATGTGAGCCACTTTGTCAGTCAGGGTGACCCCATCGATCAGGAGGCACTGCTTCGGGGAACGAGTGTCTACATTCCGGGCAAGACGATTCCGATGCTGCCGGAACGATTGAGCAATGGTCTTTGCTCTTTGCGTCCACACGAAGATCGTCTGGCGAAAGTTGCCTGGATGGAGCTGGATGCGAAGGGGCAATTTCTCGACATTCAACTTGAGAAGGCGGTGATTCGAAGCGCCCATCGATTTACCTATGAGGAAGCACAGGCGACCATCGATGGAGCGGCACCTGAATCGGTGGGGCAAGATTTGCAGGAACAGATCATTCTTCTCAATCAGCTCCGGCAGATCCTGTTGAATCGACGCTTGCGTCAGGGATCACTGCAACTGGATATCGAGGAAATGAAACTGGTCCTCGATGATGAGGGTGAAGTCATCGACGTGATTTCCCGTGAGCAGTTGGCGGCCCACGGGTTGGTCGAGGAGTGCATGTTGGCCGCCAACGAGGCGGTGGCGACTTTCGCATCACGCCACGAGTTGCCGATTCTGAGAAGGATTCACTCTCCGCCGGATGAAGCGGAGCTGGACAAGTTTATCAAGCTCTGTCGGGTTTTGGTTCCCGAGGCGATCGTCAACTCCGTGGACGACTTGCCACAAATGATGGGAGTGGTGGCCGATTCGGACGTCGCTCCAGTGGTGTTTTTCGCATTGTTGAGAAGTCTGAACAGGGCTGAGTACAGCCCTGCCAAAGAGGTCCATTTTGCCCTGCAGAAGCAGGAGTACTGCCACTTCACCTCGCCGATTCGCAGGTACCCCGATTTGCAGGTTCATCAGACTCTCGATCGATTTTTCCTGACCGGGGGGGCGGGGCCGACGATGAGTCAGGAATCCGTCACTCTGCATGAACTGGCTGAAACCTGTTCGACCCGTGAACGTGCCGCAGAGGCAGCGGAAAGGGACATGAGCCGATTGAGGGCTATTTCCTGGTTGAAGCATCGGGTAGGAGAGCGATTCTCCGGAATGGTGACTTCAGTGAGGGATCAGGGGTTTCATGTTCGTTTGGACGGAGTTCTTGTGGATGGATTCGTCCACGTCTCGAAACTTCGGGATGATCACTACGTGTTCAGTGAAACCCAGTTTGCGCTCAGGGGGATCAACAAGGGCAACATGATCCGATTGGGAGATCCGGTAGAGATCGAACTGGAAGGGGTGGATCCCCTCCAAAGGGACATCGATCTGCGTTACCTTCATACCAGACCGGGAGCTCGTCGGGGGCGAGGCTCCGGGGGGCATGCCGAGCCGCGCTCCTCGCGTTCTTCCAAGAAGAGCCGACACGGCTCCGGAAAGTCCCGACGATCGAATCAGAAAACAGGCGGCCGAGGTCGTCGCAAAGACAGAAGGTGACGAACCGATGGCAGAGCCTGATTTCAGAATCTGGACAGATGGAGCCTGCAGGGGTAATCCCGGTCCCGGAGGGTGGGGGTATATCGTCCGCGCCTCTTCAGGGGAAGAGTCGGTTCAGTACGATGCAGAGCGTCAGACCACGAACAACCGCATGGAACTGATGGCGGTGATCGAGGCGTTGAAGTCATTGCCTGGACCCAGTTCTGTCGAACTGTTCAGCGATTCCCAGTACGTGGTCAAGGGAATGAGTGAATGGGTCAAGGGTTGGCAACGCCGCGGCTGGAAAAAGTCGGATGGCAAGCCGGTCGTCAATGATGATTTGTGGAAAGAGTTGGTCGAATTGGCTGCGACTCACCAGGTTCGCTGGAGTTGGGTTGAAGGCCATGCGGGCCACGAAGAGAATGAAAGATGTGACGGCCTGGCGAATCAGGCCATCGATGAAGCGTCCTGGACTCCCTGAGAGGAACTGAAATGAATCTCATGCAGATTTTAATCATATTGAGCATCCTTGCTCTGGCAGGTGCATTGACGGCGGCCATCGCCGATTACACGAGCATCCCGCCTGCGGCCAAGGATTTGTTTGAGCGGGTCAGCGGTTCTGAAACCGATCTGACCGAGGCGATCGGCATCGCCAAGGAAACCACCGGTGGCGCAGTCAGTTCTGCCCGGTTCAAGGATGACACTTCGATGGTATTGATCGAGGTGGAAACCGTGACCGCAGAAAAGCGTGAGCGTTTGACGATCACCGCAGATGGCAAGGTCAGTAACCGGGAAGACATCATGAGGTTCCCCGGTGTTGCGACCGACAATCCGATCCAGCGTACCGACTCCGGTTTGATGTTCATCGAGATCACCGAAGGAACCGGTGAGACTCCACCCTCCGCTGCCAGCAATGTCAAAGTTCACTACACCGGTTATCTGGTGGACGGTGTCAAGTTTGACAGCAGTGTCGATCGCGGCATGCCCGCCACTTTCCCTCTCAACCGCGTCATCGCAGGTTGGACCGAGGGAGTCGGTTCGATGAAGGTAGGCGGCAAGCGCAAGCTGATCATTCCATTCGACCTGGCATACGGGGCCAATGGCCGTCCTCCGACCATTCCTCCGCGGGCCACGCTGATCTTCGACGTGGAACTGCTGGAAGTGGTCAAAGACCAGTAATTGACGAAAAGGGCCGGTAAACCGGGCGCAGGGCGGTCTCAGGGAAGAATCCATCGTATTCTTCTTGTGGGACCGCCCTGTCCTGTCCGTCTTCCGTTGCAGGATTTGAGCAATCCCTCTAGGATCTTCGTTTGGCCGCCCTGAACTCAAACGAGAGTTCTTCTTACCGATAATGTGGGTCAGACCCCACACAGAGAGGGGACCGGGATGTCCACCGGCTTCTTCAAAAGCAATGAGAAGGTCATCATGACCTTGCTCCTGTTGATTCTTGCGCCGACTTTCGCAGCCACCGGGCTGGTGGAGTCTTTCTTCAGCGGCGGGAATCCTAATTACTACGTGGTCTTCGGCGAGAACATCGATGCGGAGACTTTCCTCAAAAACCGCAGAAACATTTCAGAGGCCCGTTGGATCAACGGCTTCCGCCGCTTTGGTCCTTTCGTCAATCTGACTCGGTATGGTTCTGCAACAGCGGATGAGGTTTTGCGTCAGCTGGTCCTGAATCATGACCGCGAGGCACGGGGTCTCGAACCCAGTGAAGAGCGAAAGCGCGAAGAAATCCGCAATGCCGCTTTGGACATCATTGCCTGGCACAAAGTACTCGAACAGGTGGGTTGGACCGGTACCTATCAGGATGTGTTCCCGGAGTGGAATGCTATCCGCAATGACCCCAACTTTGCTTTCAGGACGGCAGACTATGAGGCTGCCTTCGCAGATGTTCGCTTCGGGTTGGCCAAGAGAAGTGAAAGAGATACCGATCGCCCTGTGACCGTCAAGGATTTCGAGGAAGCGGTCGTTCGCAACTTGCGCATCCAGCAGTTGCTGGAGGCGATCGTTGGATCTGTGGCTGTTTCTGAAGAGGAAACCTACAACGACTTCCTGGCCACCTACGAGAAGCGAATTCTTGAAGTGGTACAGATTCCGGCAGATTCCTTCATCGAAGAGGCCCGCGAATCGGTCACCGTTGAGGATTTTGAGCAGTACTTCAACGATAACAGCGAAGAGTTCCTTCTCGAGAATCGCCTCTCCGTCGAGGTCGCCCGTGTCAATCGCAACAACTTGATCTCCAGCGTCAACTACGAGCCGACTGCTGAGGAGATCGAAGCCAAATATGCAGAAGACCGGGACATCCTTTACCGCATCCGCCGACCTGAAGGCTATGTGCCACCGGAGGATGCCAGCCCAGAGGATGAGTACCGTCCGCTTCCTGAAGTCTTTGAGCGTGTCGTGCGTTCGATTCAGCAGGCCAAGGCACAAGAGCAAGAAGCAGAGCTGCTTCAGAG
>JAAXJX010000030.1:0-12852 GCA_012269595.1 Planctomycetia bacterium
GTTGTAATAGTTCCTAGATAGTGCAAGACGATTCTGCAATAGGCGAAATCCATCAATAGCCTTTTGGTAAGCTAAACCTGCACTTTCCAGTTTTCCCCTCAAAAACTCTACGGCAGCAAATCCGACTTTGGCAATCAGCTCTAGATCTAATCGACCAATACTATGAAAAATTGAGGACGCTTCCTTGAAACAGTCGCTTCCACTAGACAGTCGAAGTTCATCGTCTCCAATTTGACTACTAATACGGCTGTGTATATTTCCTCTATTTGTCAAACATCTAGCTAGCTCAAAATCGCTTCCTGCTTCCTTTGCCAGCTCAAGTTCACGGTCAGATTCTTCCAGAGCATTGTCATACTGACCTTGCAATCTCAGTAGAACAGACATGTTTGTTCTATAGCTCAACTCAAGTGAAACATCCTTAAGCTCTTCCACCGCATCTCTCACTGATTCCAGGCACTTTTGACACTCTGCATATTCACTGGATCGGTGATGGAGCTTGAATTGCAAAAGACTCGATCGAACCATGAGCTTGGGTGAACTGGAGTATTCGCCCTGGCTCAATGTGAACTGCGCTGCTTCAAGGTCTCCCAGTGTCAGTTGAAGATCCCCCCATTCCAGATGGTAGTTGGGCAACTCTTCAGAGGGGATCTCTGCTCCCCCCTCTATCGCCTGTTGTAAAAACTCGTGGAGCTCCGCGGCTTCGACAAAACGTCCCTGGGATTTTCTCTTGAGCATACCGCCCAGCAGATGCGGTAACGCTTCGGGGGCCTGACCACCGGCGAGGTACAACTTGCCGATGGAACCTGCGTGATCACTCTCTTCGCCGTACAGATCGACCAGGGCGCCGGCCAATTGTCGGCGGCGGCGCATGGCGGCGCGGCGGCCACTCTTGTCGAAATGTTCCAGAACCGCATCGCGGGCAGTCTCGGTACGGAAGCGGTAGATGGTCAGATCGGTATCGACCGCCTCACCGAATCCATCGGTTTCAAAACGGTCGAGGGCATCGTCGAGGGCATCCGCATCCTCGTGCAAACGTTCGAGCACTTCGACGGGGATCTCCCCATCGATGAGGGCAGAGGTCTCGAAGATGGCGACCTGTTCCGGAGGCATCTTTTCCAGTAGGCCACTGTACAGATCACCCCGGCGAGCGGGCAGGCTGTCGGAAAAGGCTTCGCGCTGCGGCAAGGGCTGCACCAGTTTCCACTGTTGTTCCTCACCCGGTTCAAAGATGCCCTTGTCCGCAGGGCCCAGAGAGCGCACCAGATCGATGGCGAAGCCGATGTTTCCGGCGGCGCGATCTTCCAACTCCTGTGACAGCCATGGCAAATCATCGAGGACCGGCGATCCGGGATAGGCGAGGGTCAACAGCTGCTCAATCTCTGCAGATGCCACCCGGTCGATCTCAATGATCTGTGGCTTGGGATCCCCCGGCCATCCTTCGGGGACCGCCGTCTTCTGATCCTCTTCCCGGTCGGTGGTCAGGGCGTACGACGCCGGAATCTCTTCCTGGCGGCAACGCTCAAGCAAACCGCGCAGCAGTTTCTGTGAATCGGGATCCGCCTCTTCGTAATCATCGAGGGTGATCAGCAACGGCATTTCCCGGGCCACGGCCGAGACCAATTTGAACCACCAGAAGGAGCGCATCTGCTCCGAGCTCTTTTCCGGAGAGGATTCTCCGGTCAACTCATCGAGGAAGTAGGCGATGGCGGCGGCATCTTCACCGAGCCACTGCTCCAGCTGGACCGAGGCGGTTTCACGAATCTGTTCCGCAGCAGAATCTCCACTCTGGATACCGACCAGATCACGCAGCAAATCATTGAAGGCTTTCAGTGGTTGGCCCGCGGTTCCACGGAAAGTGCCGCGCAAGTCGCGCATCCCCTGTTGGCGACACTGGCGGGCGATCTCTTCGAGGAGGGCACCGGTGCGTTGTCCCTGGGCACCGCCGATCAGCGTCACCGATCCGTTGGACTGTCGATCACTGAGGTGATCGACGATCTTATTCGCCTGCCCGGCACGACCCACCAGTGGCAATGGATCGCTGTCGATGATCCTCACCGGACCTTCCGACTCGAGAACCTGTGGCCGTGGGTCGAAGCTGGAGGTGACGCGGATCACCGGCGGAGCGATGGTGCCCGCGTGATCCGCTGTTGCGGCCACAAACCAGACGCGGGTTTCGTTGGGACCCACTTCCTGGTCTTCCACAAAGGTGTCTTCACACCAGTTCCAACCGGAGGATTCCGCTCCCTGAACATGAAAGCGGGCGGGGATCGGCGACTGGTTCTGCAGGACGACCCGGCTCCACAAACGCTCACCGGTGGTCACCGTAAAGCGAAGTACCTGAGATCGCAGGGTCAGGCGGCCGGTGACCACCTCCGCACTGCTGCCTTCAACCCGGTCGAGGGAAAGGTTTTCAGTAAATCCCGATTCCAGAAGAGCCAGACCATCGCGGCGGCTGCGTTCTCCGGAGGCAAAATCGATAAACTCGGTGCGCCGCTCCCGCGGGGTGCGATCGAAAAGAAATACATCGTTCTGATGAAGGTGAGTCAACTCACCCATTGCGATCAACAGATCTCCGGAAGAACGGGTCAGGTAACACTCCCCCGGTTGCACCTTCTCCGGAATCGCTCCGCTACCCTCTTCAGCCTCACCACTGCCCTGCAGGGACAGAGATTGATCGGCGTTCTCCAGCGAGCGTGCCTGCAGGGTTTGATCAACCCGGGCCATCTCCTCGAGGATCGCCGTCACCACCGCATCAAAGAGGGGGGCTTTTTCCTCGTAATGGTCATCGGCAAGGAAGCCGGCGTGACCGATGAAATCGTTGCGATAGTGGGGAAGATGTTCGAGGGCATCGATCCAGCGTTGAGGCTTGTTGCCCCCGCGACCACTGATCGCCTTGACCATCGCCGTGTATTCTTCCCGCGGCGTTTCGAGGATCTGCTTCAGGTCTTCAAGAATGCCGAGGGGACCGGTTCCCTGGGAGGTACGGTCGTGATCACGGGCACCGTGGCGCAACAGCACCTCGACCCACGAACCAAAGCTGGGACGCTTGAGGAAATTCTGTACCCGCTTTTCCCGGTCCACCGGCATCGACAGCCGCGAGCGGGCGGTCAACAACAGCAGACCCTGCCAACGAACCACGGCCTCCAGACTGGCGAAGGCCGCCGCATGCAGCGAGCGGGCATCACCTCGGGCCTGATCCATCACTGGCACGATGCGTGCCAGCGGCTGGGGAAGAGAAAGGTCGGGGGCACTCCCGCCTGTTGACTGCACAGAACCTCCGGAGACTGGGAAACGGGCACCTTCCGTCGATCAGCCGAAATCAACACCGGCCACAGTCTCTTCTCCACGGAAGGGATCCTTATCATATCCTCTTGACCCACCGGTTCGGAGATCCAAACTCAATAAAGATCGTGATTTTGCGGGAGGTACTCATGTTTGGAGATGGCAGCAAATTGATAGTCGTGGGCGATCGTGTCCTCGTTTCCCCGACACAGGGTGAAGAACGTACGCGGGAAGGCCTGATCCTCCCTGCCAGTGCCGTCGAAAAGAATGAAGTACAAAGTGGCAAGGTCGTCGAGGTCGGGCCCGGTACTCCGATGACTCCCCCCGCCGAAGTGGGCGACGAGCCGTGGAAGGTCACCGAACCCCCATCCCCCATCTTCATTCCACTGGAAGCCCGGGTCGGCGATCAGGTTCTCTTTCTGCGCAAGGCTGCCATCGAGATCCAGTTCGCAGGAGAGAGCTACCTCATCGTTCCCCACGGTGCCATTCTCGTTCTCGCCAGAGATGACGAAGCGGTGGAGAATGTCGATTTCCGCGAGGAAGATTTCGAACTGTAGAAGGCGCTTCTATTCGACAGGAATTCTCAGGACCGGAACCGGCTCGCTGAAACCCTTCATGTCGTAGGGCTTGAGGATGGAACCGGAAGCATCAAAGCCGACACGCTCGGCGATCTCCGGCAGGGTGACCACTTCACCGATCTCCCCTTTGGACTGCAAACGTGCCGCCAGGTTGGTGGTCTTGCCGATGGCGAGCCACTCCTGCTTGAAGCTGGAACCGAGCATACCGAAGACGACCGGTCCCGAGTTGACACCCGCGCGCAGGTCGAGCCCCCAGGACTCACCCATTTCCCGTCGTACTCTGGACGCCAGTGAGGTGCGCTGCACCAGATCGATGGCAAACTGCAATCCGCGCGCTTCATGCCCTTCACCCTGACACGCCGCCAGCAATCCATCTCCCAGATGCTGCAACGGTCGCACCTGGTGCTGGGCCAGCAACGGCACCGCCAGTTCGAAAACGCTGCGCACCGTTTCCATCACCTCCTCGGCGGAGAGTTCCGTGGAGCGCTGGGTGAATCCGGCGAGATCCGCAAAGATGATGGTCGCGTCCTCAGTGGTGGTCAGTGACATCTCTTCGGCAGGTCGGCCGCTGAATCGCTCGATGCTCTTCGCCGCCTGACGGGCAGGATCGACACCCCGATACGCTTCATCGACCAGTTCGATCCAGTGGGGCTGATTGGTTTCGACAACTCGGCCATAGGCATCATCGAGGCGGGAGAGGGCCGCTTCCCGCCGACCCGCATCGAGATCACTCTGTACCAATAACAGACGGGCAAGAATCTCACCCTCGGTCACCTTTTCAAAGGTGGAGAGCTGGTCATCCAACTGTTGCAACTGCTGCTCCCCCCGTTGATCTGCGGAGGTCAGGGCCACTCGCCAGTAATCGATGAGCATCTGCAATTCCGGATGACGCAACAGTTCCGCCGCCCGATCCAACTCTGCCATCGCTTCATCATGTTGCCCTGTATCGGCGAGAGCACGGGCGCGTGCCATTCGGGCGAAGCCCACCGGCGGTACCTTTTCATGACCACACTCTTCCAGACACTCTTCCAGCATTTCCAGATGGCCTGCCTTCTGGGAAGTGTCTTCCAGTTCCAGAGCCGCCTGCAGACTGAAGGTGTAGAGGCGCAAACGGGAAAGAGTTTCCAAATGCTCACCGCGGCGCTGGAGAGTTTCCTTGAGGGCATCGAGTGCTGCCTGCGGTTGTCCCGACTGAATCTCGGCCAAAGCCAGAGAACCGGAAGAGATGGCGATGCCGAGGTGATCATCGACACGATCCTTGTCGATGATGGTTCGGCGCAGAGATCTTCGTCCTTCGGTTCGGGCACCGAGATAGAGATACGACTGACTGATGCCGTCGAGAATCCACGGACGGCAAGCCGCATCACCGATCAACTCGAGTGACCGGGTCAGAGCCGTGAGCGCCAGTCCGGGTCGATTCGACTGGATATGCAAAGTCCCCAGAAAATGGTGCACCCGAGCGAGCGTCGGTTCTTGCGGATCTGAATCGATCAGTTCTTCCGCTTCCTTGTGCAAGGCAGCAAGGGTCTCCGCATCACCACGAGCGAGGCGCAGGCGGCTACGCAAGTCGATGAGGTTTCGCGCTGAAGCCCATGGTTGCTCGAGATCTGCGGTCTTGGTGAGCAAGTCTGCGATGGGATCCAGATCCATGCGAACTTCACACACTGCAGCCTGGGCGAGATCGGCCAGCAAGGGATCCATCGAATCCGGCAGACCCTGCGGAGAGGATTCTCCCCGGATCACCGACTCTTCGATGCAACGCCACCAGTGTTGAAGTTGTGCGGGATCAGTCATGCAGATTCATTCACCATTCTGTTCCAGATCGACAACCCAGATATTTCTGAACTGCATCAGGTTTCCATGATCCTGGATTTTGATGGGGCCTTTCATCGCCTGATAACCATTATAGTCGGTCACGTTGCGATGACGTGTGGGTCCCATGAAGGCCTGCTGGTTATGAATCAGCACACCGTTATGCAGAACCGTCACCCTCGCCGGCTCGGTTACCTGATCGCCCTCATACCGGGGCCGGGTGAAAAAGATGTCGTAACTCTGCCACTCCCCGGGTCCACGGGAGGCATTCACCCGCGGTGGACACTGACCATACAGCGCTCCGCACTGGCCATCTGCGTAGGTCGGGTTGTCGTGGCTGTCGAGAATCTGAACCTCAAAAACGCCCATCATGAAGACTCCGGAATTGCCCCGTCCCTGCGAACTGCTGACGACTTTTTCCGGAGTTCGAAATTCCAAATGAAGATGCATATCACCGAATGACTGACGACTGGAGATGTCTCCGGTCCCCGGCTTGACCTGCAAGGCATTGCCGAGCCAGGTCCAGCCGATGTCATCGCCTCCCCGGGTCCAGGCCCCCAGCTGACCATCGGTTCCGAGCAGCACCGTGGCCGCTGCAGGTCGAGACAGAGGCACATGATCGCCGGGATCGACCACCTTGGGTCGCGGACGATCGGCATCGTGAACCCGCCATTTCTGACCCGGGATCACCGGGGTGTCTCGATACCCCGGGCTGTCGTCGGTGGATGAAACAAGCAATGAAAACAACAGGACGGCGGTGATGCTTCCCATGGGCGGGTCACTCCTCTGTATTCATGAAATCGATCTGAACAGGTTCAAGGATACGGTTTGTGCTCCACGGGCGAAACCGGGGCGGAAATTGGCATTCTTCATCAGGGCAACGGAGCGTGTCATAATCTCCCGGTGACCCCGGAAAGGCCCCATGGACCCGATGCCCCGCTTCCCGATCCTGAAAAGCACGGTCGCTGCCGTGGCACTGGCACTGATCCTGCTGGTGCCCTTTGTGCCGTTCCTCTTTGCGGGTGAAGTGACGGGATCTGCGGAAGAAGAAAAGGGTGCACCGTCGGCCCCAACCTTCAACCAGGACATTCGGCCGATTCTTTCCAATCACTGCTACGCCTGTCACGGCCCTGACTCCGCCGCCCGCAAAGCAGGATTGCGCCTCGATTTCTTCGATGCTGCGACTCAGGCGGATTCCGGTTTTGCGGCCATCGTTCCCGGTAATTCCCGGGAGAGTGAAGTCTGGCACCGCATCACCAGTGATGATCCCGGCGACCAAATGCCTCCTCCGGAGATCCACAAACCTCTGAGTGATGAACAGAAACAAACCCTGCGACGCTGGATCGATGCGGGAGCCCAGTACGAAGCGCACTGGTCCTTCCAACCCGCCACCGAGCATGCGGTACCTGCCATGGAAGAATCGGATGCTCCCACCGCCATCGATGCTTTCCTGCGCAAGGCACTCGCCGATCGCAACCTTCCCTGGCGTTCTTCCGCAGACAGGGAAACTCTGATCCGTCGGGCAACCCTCGATCTCACCGGCCTGCCGCCAACCCTTGCAGAGATCGACGCCTTCCTTGCGGATGATCAACCGGGGGCCTGGGAAAGGGTTCTCGATCGCCTGCTCGCATCACCTCGCTTCGGCGAACACTGGGGTCGCACCTGGCTCGACGCCGCCCGCTACGCCGATACCCATGGACTGCACCTCGACAACTACCGCGAGATGTGGCCCTACCGCGACCGCGTCATCGAACTCTTCAATGCCAACACTCCCTATGATGAATTTGTCATTGGCCAGTTGGCGGGTGATCTGCTGCCGGAATCGACTTTGCAGGATCAGGTCTCCAGCGGTTTCGTCCGCGCCCACCCGACCACCAGCGAGGGCGGGGCCATCAACGATGAATACCGCATGATCTATTCGGTCGATCGCACCAACACCTTCGGCACCGTCTTCCTCGGCTTGACCCTCGGCTGTGCCCAATGCCACGACCACAAGTTTGATCCGGTTTCCCAGGAGGAGTACTTCGGTCTCTACAGCTTCTTCAACAACACCGCCGAGGCGGAGATGGATGGCAATGCCAAGGCCCATCCGCCGGTGGTTTCGGTGCCATCCGAGACGCAGCAAAGTCGACAACAGGAACTGGAAACCGATCTGGCTTCTCTGGAAGAACAGAAGTCCCAGCCCAACTCAGAGATGGATCAGGCTCAATCAGTATACGAAGCATCTTGGCTTTCAGACTCCGATCGCTGGACTGCCGTCGATCCGCAGAGTGCCACCACCACTGGTGGAGCCACCTTCGAAAGACTCGATGACGGTTCCCTTCTCGCCGTCGGCAACAATCCCGATCAGGACACCTACACCTTTTCGATGATCGTCGAAGGCGGTCGCTACCGGGCACTGCGTATCGAGGGTCTTCTCGATGATTCACTTCCGGGGAAAGGCCCGGGCCGATCCGGCAACAGCAACATCGTCCTCACCGAAATCGAGGGAGAAGCGGTTGCCGTGAACGAAGCGGGAGAAGTCACCGGCGAGCCGATGAAGATTGCATGGAACCACGCCTATGCGGATCACCAGCAACCGAACTGGCCCGTCAGTGCCGCCATCGATGGCAACATCTCCCTCGATGACGGTTGGGCAGTGGAAGGCTTCAATCGCAAGGAACGCCGACTCGCCATCTTTGCCAGTGACGACCCCTGGGGAACGGAAGGTCCCGTAAAGGTCACCTTCCAACTGCACTTTGGCAGTCGCTATACCGGGCATGCCCTGGGGCGTGTGCGTCTCGCGGTCGCCGAGGATTTCATGCCCGCAGCCAAAGATCGGATCTGGGGCGATGATGAAGTGCCGGCCTCCGGAATGGTCGTCAATGACGGCCCGGAGGTGGACTGGAATTGGGTCGATGGACCGGAACACCGCATCCATTCCGGAAAGCGCAGCCGTCTGCAGCAGACCGATGCGGATCGCATCATCCAGCACTACTTCGTTCATGTTCGTGAACCGCGAACGATGCGTCAGGGAGATCAACTCTACGCATGGGTGTATCTCGACGCAGACACTCCTCCGCAAACGGTGATGCTGCAGGTCAATCTCAACGGCTCATGGGAACACCGCGGTTTCTGGGGCGAGGACCGGGTCACCTATGGGGGAACCGGAGTCGATACCCCCGGCCATCGTCCTCTGGGTGAACTGCCTCCCACCGGTGAGTGGGTCCGCCTCCTCCTCGATCTGGAAAAGGTCGGCCTCAAGGCGGGGGACAAGATCAACGGGATCGCCTTCACCCAGTTTGGCGGCAAGGTCTACTGGGATGACTTTGGCCTCAGTGGCTTTGGAGACGCCCTCGAATGGGAGTCCCTCCTCACCGGCCCCGTGCCCGCCGCCGATGAAAGAAGCGTGACCCTTCGCCGCGATTTCTACCGCTCGCGCCACAGCCCCGAATACGGGGTTCTTCTTGGTGAGATCGAATCCCGTCGGACTGAACTGGATCAGTTGAAAGGTCAGATTCCGACGACTCTGGTCGCGGCGGAACGGATGGAAATGCGTTCAACCCGTCTGCTCAAACGGGGTCAGTACGACCAGCCCACCGGTGAACCGATTCCGCCGTCGGTCCCCGCCTTCCTGCCGCCCCTGCCGGAAGGTGAAACCGCGAACCGGCTCGGCCTCGCCCGCTGGCTTGTCGATCCGCAACACCCGCTCTTTTCACGGGTGACCGTCAATCGCATCTGGCAGCAGCTCTTTGGCACCGGTCTCGTCGGCACCTCCGAAGACTTCGGATTGCAGGGAGAATGGCCCAGTCACCCGGAACTGCTCGACCACCTCGCCCGCGATTTCATCGCCCGCGACTGGGATCTGAAACAGTTCATTCGCTCGCTCATGACCACCGACACCTATCGGATGCAGACCCGGTCCGATGCCCTGGTCCGCGATGAGGATCCGCGCAATCGACTCCTCGGTCGCGGCTCCCGCTTCCGTCTCGATGCGGAAGTGATCCGCGATCAGGCCCTCTTCCTCTCCGGTCTGCTCGTGGAAAAGATGGGCGGCCCAGGAGTCAAGCCCTACCAGCCGGAGGGTCTGTGGAAAGCGGTCGGTTACGTTGACAGCAACACTGTCAACTTTGTTCGCGACTCCGGTGAGAATCTTTACCGCCGCAGTGTGTACACCTTCTGGAAACGAACCAGTCCACCGCCCTATCTGGCCATCTTTGATGCGCCGAACCGGGAAACCTGCGTCGTCAAACGGGAGCGGACCAACACGCCGATGCAGGCACTGGTGTTGATGAATGATGTGCAATACCTGGAAGCAGCCCGCATCTGGGCCCGCAACCTGCTGAATGATTCAGCGACGCTGGATGACGCAGCACGCATCACGCGCCTGTGGCGAATGGCCACCTCCCGCCATCCTTCCGCCGAAGAGCTCGGGGAATTGCAGGCTTACCTGCAAACGATGCGGTCAACTTGGGAGAGGGACCCGCAACAGGCGGAAGAGTTGCTCTCTGTCGGCGAAATGGCACGGGACATGGAGCTGGAAGCGGGCGAACACGCCGCGTGGATGATGCTGTGCCACCTGATTCTGAACCTCGATGAAGTCGTGACGAAAGGCTGAGCGATGGACCCTGAACTGGAAATCAACATTCAGGAAACCCGGCGCCAGTTCTTTGGCCGCTCCCTCGCCACAGTGGGCTCCACCCTCGGTCTCGCAGCCCTCTCCGGTCTCGAAGGGTCACCGCTTCTCGGCGGTGATCTCCCATCCGCAGACCTGACTTCTCTGGGAAGAGCGGGCAGCCTGCTGCAACCGCATCACCCGCCGAAGATCAAACGGGTCATCTCCCTCTTCATGTCGGGGGCCCCATCGCAGATGGACCTCTTCGACCACAAACCGAAGATGAACGATCTCTTCGACAAGGATCTGCCCGAATCGATCATCGATGGCCAACGGCTGACGACGATGACCAGTGGTCAGGCCCGTTTTCCGGTGGCCCCGAGTCGCTTCGAGTTTGACCGCTACGGCCCGTCCGGGGCGGAGATCAGCGAACTGCTGCCTCACACCGCCGGCATCGCCGATCGCATCACCATCATCAAATCGATGTTCACCGAAGCGATCAATCACGACCCGGCGATGACCTTCATGCAGACCGGCAGCCAACAACCGGGCCGCCCAAGTCTCGGTTCCTGGCTCAACTACGGCCTCGGTTCGATGAACTCAAGCCTGCCCGCCTTCATGGTCATGCAGGCCACATGGACCGGACGCCGTTCTGCGCAAGCACTCTTCGAACGGCTTTGGGGTGCGGGCATGTTGCCTTCCGAATATCAGGGAGTCTCCCTGCGCTCCATCGGTGATCCGGTGCTGTATCTTTCCGATCCCCCGGGAGTGGAGCGCACCACACGCCGGCAGATGCTCGACTCCCTCGCCCGTCTCAATGGCAAGGTGGTTGATGCTATCGGTGATCCTGAAACGGTGGCACGCATCGCCCAGTACGAAATGGCGTACCGGATGCAGACCTCCGTACCGGAGTTGGTCGACACCAAGGATGAACCGGAACACGTCAAACAGATGTACGGACCCGACGTCGACAAGCCGGGTACCTTTGCTTCCTGCTGTCTTCTTGCCCGCCGCATGATCGAACGGGATGTCCGCTTCGTGCAGATCTATCACCGCGGCTGGGATCAGCACGAGCTGTTGCCGGAAACGATCCGGCGCCAGTGCGCCGATGTGGATCAGCCGAGTGCGGCCCTGATCCGTGATCTGGAACAGCGGGGTCTCCTCGATGACACCCTCGTCATCTGGGGCGGCGAGTTCGGTCGCACCATCTACTGCCAGGGGCCCTTGACGATGGAAAACTACGGCCGCGATCACCACCCCCGCTGCTTCAGCATGTGGCTCGCCGGCGGTGGTATCAAACAGGGCTACGTCCACGGCGAAACCGACGACTTCTCCTACAACATCACCCGTGACCCGGTCCACGTGCACGACCTCAATGCGACCATTCTCCACCTCCTCGGCATCGACCATG
This sequence comes from Planctomycetia bacterium, assembly GCA_012269595.1. Taxonomy (GTDB): domain Bacteria; phylum Planctomycetota; class UBA8108; order UBA1146; family UBA1146; genus UBA12191. The sequence continues at coordinate 11,678 of JAAXJX010000030.1, forward strand.
AAAGACTGGTCTACCCCTATCAGGGCCGGGATTTCCGCCTTACCGATGTCCACGGAAACCTGGTCAAAGACATCCTTGTCTGAGTCAGGTCGAATTCACTTTTTTCGCCCCCGTGGTAATTTGGGGGCGTGACAGGGAGAGCCCTGCCCGTGACACCCAGCGGAAAGTGATCCTGACCGATGAAAACCCGAACACGCAGAGGCCAGCACCATCTGGAGCACCGCATTCACCCGGTTCCCCACTGGCGACTGACACCCGCTTCCGGAGAGATTCATTCCGAGATTCTCATCGTCCACGGACTCGGTGAGCATGCCGGTCGAATGCTGCCCCTCGCTTCTGATCTGGCAGACAGGGGTTTCGCCTGCCGATTGCCGGACCTCCCTGGACACGGTGGCGATGGCAGTGATGCCCATCACCAACTGATGCGTTGCTATCTCGACGGTGCCGATGCATCCCAGACCCTGAAGATGATCGGCGAGATGGATGTGACCGATCGTCAGCATCTGGAATCGGTTCGTCAAAATCGAACCCGCGAACTCAACAGCACCTGCTTCGATTCCATCATCGAAGCGGTGGAGCGCTGCTTCCTGTGGAGTGGTGGAGACGGCAATGAATCGCGTCGTCCCCATTTCATCTGGGCCCACAGCATGGGTGGTCTGGCCGCCATCCGGGCATTGGAAAAAATCGACCGTGATATGGCCAGCGCCCCGAAGGGTCTGGTGCTCACTGCTCCTGCCCTCGCAACGCCGCCTTTTGCCGACGATCTTCTTTCACGCCTCGCCTCTGCGAAGGCGTACTTCATGTCGACCTTCCCGCCGCTGAAGCCACTGGCATTCCTGCAGCGACTGACCGCCCGGGCCCTTGACCTGCAATCGGATGGACGCTGGGCGTCTCACCATGTCAGCGATCTGCCGGACGAACAGGAACTGCACCCGGCGGACCCCTTGCAGCAATTGTTCCTGCCGATGTGTTTCCTCGGCCGCTTGTTGCCCTCCATGGGAAGGGCCCACTCCAAGGTGCGCGAGGTGCGGACACCCACCTACGCCATCGCCCCCGGATTCGACCCCATCGTCAACAACAACGGATTGTTGCGCTGGGCACCGAAACTGCGGGAGTCACTCGATCCGGAACGACCGCATCGTCTGGCACGATACGAGGATCTTTGCGTTCACGAT
>JAAXJX010000030.1:12952-20158 GCA_012269595.1 Planctomycetia bacterium
CGACTAGTTGGCATTTCGCTGTTGGAGCCGCTGGAAGATCTCCTGCACCCTGTCGGTGTGGACATCCAATTCGATCCGTAAACGCTCCTCCGGCTGACCCGCCAGAGTCGCCTCGAAACCGATACGAATCGCCAACTCACGAAGACTGGCATCCTCTTCGGAAACGGCCTTGATACTGGCCCGGTGCATCATCGACAGGCGATTCTCGACCAGTCGGAGAAAGTGGTAGGCCGTGCGCAGGATCAACGCGTCATCACTTTCGATCACACCGCTTTTGGCGAGGGCTGAGATAGCCGCCGCCGTGGAAGGCTGACGAATCTCCGGGTGATCTCGGTGATGACGAAGCACGAGACTCTGCACCAGATATTCGATGTCGATCAATCCCCCGGGACCTGTGCGGAAATCGATCCCGGTCTTGCGCCCCGCCTGACGACGGCGCTCGTGCATCTCACCCAACTCCAGCGCAATCTGCTCCGGCTCCACGTGGCGACCCAGGTGTTCATTGATCCACTGCATCACGTCCGTTGCCAACGCAGCATCGCCACAGGCGGCACTGCTGCGCACGAGAGCCTGGTGCTCCCACAGTTGGGATCGTTCACCCAGAAAGTAATCGCGGAACTCATCGAAGCGGGAGACCAGTGCTCCCCCAGCACCATCCGGGCGCAGTCGCAGATCGACTTCGTAAAGTGGACCACCGGTTCCCGGTCGACCGATCATCTCGGTGACCGCCTTCAGGTGCTGGGACCAGAAGACCCGCTCCGGTTGTCCATCCGCTGTGGTTCCGAAACCGTCATGAACCAGAATCAGATCGAGATCACTGGCGTATCCCACCTCGTCTCCGCCCAACCGACCCAGAGCGAGGATGGTATGGCGTGCAGGGTTTTCCGGATCGACCTGCAAATCCCCCATTAACTCCCTCGTCCGCTGAAGACAGATTTCATCGATCACCGTCAGGATGGCGCGGGCAACCGTCGACAGGGAAACCAGCACACGATCCAGGGGCAGACGCCCACTCAGATCAAGGATTCCGATGTGGATGAAATGCAGGGCGCGGAATTCCTGAATACGACGGGCGATCTCATTCTCGTCAGTGACCCCATCGAGAATCGAGCGCAGTTCATCGAGCAGGCTCTCCAATGTTGCCCGACGGACCGTGCGTACCCGGTCGACCACTTCATCGAGGACTCCCGGATGATTGAGCAGCAACTCGGAGAGGTAACGGCTGCGACCAAAGAGGTCGACAAAGATGCGACACGTCTCCGGTCGATCGGTGAGCTGCTTGTAGAAGATGGCGGGAGCCCCGAGCGTCTCTACACACTGGACAAACATCAGTGCCGCCTGATCCGGATCAGGGGTCGACTTGATGGCATCGAGCAACACCGGAAACAGTGCGGCCAGATAGTGACGCGCCCTCGGTGACCTCAGCCCCGTCTGTCGGGGGAATGCCAGGCGCCGCAACATTTGGTAAGCCTTGCGCGGATCACGGAAAGCATATCGACCAAAGACCCGATCGATCACTTCCGGTTTCGGTTCGAAAGCGAGAATCACATGGACTTCGCCGGAACTTTCATCGCCGTAACCGCGGAAGAGGGTATGAAAGAGTGATTCGAGGATGCTGCGGATGCGATCCCGTCGCAGGTCGAGGGCTTTGAAGAGTTCTTCCGTCGACGCAAATCCGAGGGAGCGCGAGAGTGCCCGTTGCAGGACCGGGTCCTCCGGCAAGTTAAAGGACTGGCGCCGATGCTGGAGCATGCAGTGATGCTCCACTCGTCGCAAAAACCGATAGCCGTCTAGAACCCGCGCCGATTCCGCCGGCGTCAGTGCACCGATGGCCCCCAATCGGCGAATCGAGTGGTAGATGTTGCCTCCGCGGATGGATCGGTGCACCTGTCCATGCAGCAACTGCAGGAACTGCACCAGATATTCCACATCGCGGATGCCCCCCCAACCGACCTTCAGTTCCGAATCATCTTTTCCGGCAGGACTGCTCTCGAGGACTTCCTTCCACCCCTGAAGTTTCTGGATCTCTTCCAGATCGAAGGGACGCTGAAAGACGAAGTGGGCCACTTCGTTGAGAAGTCGCTTCATCCCCTGGGTGCCATCATGAACCGCGCGACTGCGGATATGGACAATCCGCTCCCAGGTTCCTGCGACCGCATGAAACTCGGAGCGCGCCTGACTGATGGTGGGCACCAGAGGCCCGGTGACTCCCCCAGGTCGCAAACGCAGGTCGGTGCGGTAAATGGGAATCGTTCCGGCGTGACCCGAAAGAACACGCAAGATTCCCCGTGCCGCCAGCTCGCACGGTCCAGGATCGGAGTCGTCATCGCGCAGGAAGTAGAGGTCGATGTCGCTGGAAAAGTTGAGTTCGCGACCACCCCATTTTCCAAGGGCGACCACACCCATCGGCAGATCTTCCGCGCCGACCACCTGAAACGCGGCACGTACTGTCAGGTCCGCCAGCTCGCTGAGGGCATCGCCGGTCTGTTCGACATCGATCCCGCCATCCAACTCACAGCAAACGATCCGCAAAAGTTCGCGACGATGCCAGCGGGAGAGGGATCGCAAGCGAGCCGTTTCATCGGCCCCGCCGATGGTGGGTGCTTCGACCATAGGGTCGCGGGGATCTGCAAAACCGGGGGAGGTCATCTCCACCAGATGTCCCTCGGCCAGATCCGCCATCGGCTCACCGGCTCCAAAGATGAAGGTCAGCCGCTCGAGCCGCCCTTCTGCGAGGAGTTCCCTGGGAAAGCCGTAACTGCCGGTGAGGGTTCGCTCCAGACAATCGAGGGCTGCATCCGGATCTGCCGCTTTTGCGAGGGCGGCGAAGAGTCTGTCAATCTGATCCTCGCCGATCGCTTTCAAAATACTGCGAAGATTCCAGAGAGCCCGATCCAGAGAGGCCACCGCCAATTCGGCCAAACGACCCCGATCACCGCTGACAGGTTTGCCATCAGCAGGTAGAACGGCTTTTGAAGGATTCTCGGGATCCCTGTCAGGAGTCTCTTTTGGCAATGCGTGCCTCTCTGTCCCTTCCTGTGAAGGGCTTCAACGGTTACGAGTCTGAACCCTCACCACGGGTCAGGAAACCCCTGTTCTCCGACCCGGTTCGGGTGAACTCGGAGGCCACTCCCGTTATCCTCAGGTCAACTCCGGCCGGGCCGATCAGGGCCGCCGCCGGACTCCCGAGAATTCTGACCGAGGAGAGGAGTGGCACCGCATGAGCACCGCCACCAGCGAACAGACGAAGTTTGGTCCCAGGAAAGGTGAGAGACCTCTGGGAGGTCACGTCACCGAAGCCCTCCAGACCCAACGCAATGACTTCTGGCAGAAGGGTCCCCTGCTGACACTGCTCGGCTTCGGCGCCTTCGTCGTCTACGTTCATTTCCGCGCCTTCATGGGCACCGAGTACTACGCGGCTCCATACCTGTCGCCCTTCTACTCGCCGCTCGTTTACGCCAACCCGGATTTCTTTGCCGGATCGCCGACCTTCCACTCACTGATGGGCAACCTTCCCCAGGGAGCCATCGATTTCTGGAAGGGCATGGTCGGCTGGCTGCCCATCGCCCTGCCGCTGTCGCCGGCGTTCTTCATTCTGCTTTTCCCCGCTTCCTTCCGTGGCACCTGCTACTACTACCGCAAGGCCTACTACCGCAGTCTCGTCGGTTCTCCGGCGGGGTGCTCGGTGTGCCCGCTGTCGAGTGGCACCTACCACGGTGAAACGAAGCTGCTGCTGATCCAGAACCTGCACCGCTATGCCATGTATGGTGCGGTCGCGTTCATCTTCATTCTGACCTACGACTTCTGGCTGGCTCTGTGGATGCCAGTCGACGCCAGCGGCGCGCCGTGGGTTTCGAATGCGGTCTCGGGCACCGACCCCGCCGGCTACCAGTTCGGCTTTGGGGTGGGATCCCTGGTGATGATGCTCAACGTGGTTTTCCTCGGTGGTTACACCTTTGGTTGCCACTCGTGGAGACACGTCATCGGCGGCCGTCTCAACCGCTTTGCCAACGGCAACAGTGGCAGCACCGGATTGACCTATGCGATCTGGAAGGGTTCGACCTGGCTCAATGAGCGTCACATGCCGCTCGCCTGGATCAGTCTCTTCTGGGTAATGTTTACCGATTTGTATGTCTGGGCCGTCTGCAACGGCTGGATCACCGATTACAACACGTGGTCCATGGCCAGCGGACAATAAGAAGGAGGCCCCATGATTGATCTCAACGAGATCCAGACCATCGAACACGACGTGCTCGTCGTCGGTGCCGGCGGTGCCGGACTGCGCGCCGCCATCGAGACCTCCAACCTCGGTCTCAACACCGGCGTCATCACCAAGAGCCTGCTCGGCAAGGCCCACACGGTGATGGCGGAAGGCGGCATGGCCGCTGCCCTCGGCAACGTCGACGGCCGCGACAACTGGAAGGTTCACTTCCGCGACACCATGCGCGGCGGCAAGTTCCTCAACGTCTGGGAGATGGCGGCGATCCACGCCCAGGATGCTCCCGAGCGTGTGCGTGAACTGGAAGACTGGGGCGCGGTCTTCGATCGCACCCGTACCGGTCTGATCAACCAGAGAAACTTTGGCGGACACCGTTACCCGCGCCTCGCCCACGTCGGCGACCGCACCGGTCTCGAGCTGATCCGTACCCTGCAGGACCACGGCATTCACCAGGGCATGGATGTGCACATGGAGTGCATCGCCATCGACCTGCTGATGGATGGCGGCAAGATCAGTGGCATGCTCGCCTACTGGCGTGAGACGGGCCGCTTCGTCGTCTTCAAGGCGCCGGCGGTGATCTTTGCCACCGGTGGTGCCGGCAAGGCATGGCGCGTGACTTCCAACTCGTGGGAGTACACCGGCGACGGTTACGGCATGGCCGCCCGGGCGGGTGCCGAGCTGATGGACATGGAGTTCACCCAGTTCCACCCCACCGGAATGGTTTGGCCCCCGTCCGTCCGCGGCATCCTCGTCACCGAGGGCGTCCGTGGTGAAGGCGGTATCCTCACCAACTCGGATGGCGTCCGCTTCATGTTCGACAACATTCCCGATCGCTTCGCACCCGAAACCGCCGACTCGAAAGAGGAAGCCCAGCGCTGGCTCGACGGTGATCGCGAGGCACGCCGACCACCCGAGCTGCTGACCCGCGACGTCGTCGCCCGCGCCATCATGCGTGAGGTCAAGGGCGGCCGTGGCTCCGAGCATGGCGGTGCATACCTGGATATCAGCCACCGCGATTCCGATTTCGTGAAGCGCAAGCTGCCTTCCATGTACCACCAGTTCAAGGAGCTGGCGGAGGTCGACATCACCGCCCAGCCGATGGAAGTCGGACCCACCCTGCACTACTACATGGGTGGTATCCGCGTCGACGGCGTCACCCAGATGACCTGCGTCCCCGGACTCTTCGCCGCCGGCGAGTGTTCCGCCGGACTGCACGGGGCCAACCGCCTCGGTGGCAACAGCCTCTCCGACCTCATCGTCTTCGGCGCCCGCGCCGGCCGCGGTGCCAAGGAGTACCTCGACAACCTCTCCGGCTCGCCGAATGTGCAGCAGGAGCAGGTCCACGAGCACATGCGCGGCGTCACCGATTTCCTCAACCGCGAGGATGGCGAAAACCCCTACGTGGTCGTCGACGATCTGCAGAAGATCATGGAGCTCAACGTCGGCATCGTCCGCGAGGGCAAGGAACTGGAAGAGGGCATCGAAGCGCTTCAGGAACTGAAAAAGCGGGTCGCCAACGTCAAGGCCCACCCGACCAGCCAGTACAACCCCGGCTGGAACACCTGCATCGACCTGCGCAACATGATCACTTCCGCCGAAGCCACGGCTCTCTGCGCCCTGCAGCGGGAAGAAAGCCGCGGGGCTCACACCCGCCTCGACTTCGAGGGCGAACGGGAAGAGGGCCTGACCTACAACGGCGTCGTCCGTCTCAACTCCGAGGGCAACCTCGAAGTGCGCAAGGAGATGCGCAAGGACGCCCCGGAAGATCTGCACAAGATCGCTCACTCGACTCTGGAAGAACTGGAGGGCAGCCGTGTCTGAGAGAACCTTCCGCGTTTGGCGCGGTAATCAGGATGGTGGCGAGTTTGTCGACTACAGCGTCGAAGTCCAGCCCGGCATGGTCGTGCTCGACTGCATTCACGAGATCCAGAAGGAGCACGCCTCCGATCTCTCCTGCCGCTGGAACTGCAAGGCGGGCAAGTGCGGCTCATGCAGCATGGAGATCAACGGCAAGCCCGGTCTTTCGTGCATGACGCGCATGAACACCTTCGAGGAAGGTGAGACCGTCACCCTGCAGCCGATGAAGGCGTTCCCGGTGATCAAGGATCTGGCCTGCGATGTCTCCTGGAACTACAAGCAGAATGAACGCATCCGTCCCTTCGCCCCGCGCGAGCGCGATCCGGATGGCGAACACCGCATGATGCAGGAGGACGTCGACCGGGTGCAGGAGTTCCGCAAGTGCATCGAGTGCTTCCTCTGCCAGGACACCTGTCACATTCTGCGTGACCGCGAAACCGAGCAGAACTTCGCCGGCCCGCGCTTCATGGCGCGCCTCGCCAGCCTCGACATGCACCCCCTCGATACCGACGATCGGATCCAGGAGGTCAAGGACGAGAGTGGTTCCGGCCTGTGCAACATCACCCGCTGCTGCACCGAAGCATGCCCGGAACACATCGGCATCACCGACAACGCCATCATTCCGCTGAAGGAAAGGGTCGTCGACCGCTTCTACGACCCCCTCATGTGGCTGATGCGCAAACTCCGCCCAGGAAAGAAAGAAACCGTGAAGAACTGATCGGTTCTTTCCACAAACAAAAACCCCCGGGCTGGATCAAACTCCAGCCCGGGGGTTTTTTCATGGGGTTCTCACTCGACTCACCCATACCCCATGGCCTGAGAAGAGATTGATTCGAAAGATAGCCAAGCCTCAGAGGCTGATTTCCAACAAGATGAATCGGTCGATTTCTAGTTCTGATTACTCAAAGAAGATTCCTGCAATGAAGAAAAATAAGGCGTCACCGCGCCCTGTTGGCCTGCGGTTTTGAAGTACTGGAGGGCTTCTGCTTTGTGGCCGGCACACCAGCTGGATTCGGCCATGAGGAGGGCGAAGGGGATTTCTCTCTGTTGTGAGGCTGAGATTGTTTGGATTTTTGTGGCGGGATCCAGGCCGGTTTCTTTTGCTCTGATGAGGAACTGATACGCCAGCT
>JAAXJX010000003.1:0-55087 GCA_012269595.1 Planctomycetia bacterium
CCTGGGGCTGGAGCAGGTCCCAAGGGTTTGGCTGTTCGCCAATTAAAGCGGTACGCGAGCTGGGTTTAGACCGTCGTGAGACAGGTCGGTCCCTATCTGTCGTGGGTGTACGAGATTTGAGGAGATCTTCCCCTAGTACGAGAGGATTGGGGAGGACGGACCTCTGGTGTTCCTGTTGTCGTGTCAACGGCATCGCAGGGTAGCTACGTCCGGGAAGGATAAGCGCTGAAGGCATATAAGCGCGAAGCCCCCTTCAAAACTAGATCTCGCATGAGACTCCTGGAAGACCACCAGGTTGATAGGCCGGGTGTGTAAGCATGGCAACATGTTCAGCTGACCGGTACTAATACGTCGATCGGCTTGACCGCTATTTCTCATTTGCACGAACTGGGCATTCAGTTGTCTGGGGTAAGCATGTGCCTCGAAATGATGATTTGCAGAGTCGAGATTGATCATTCACAGGTTAAATCCTGGCTTTGTGACATAGACCAGCCACCACTTTGAAATACTGCAGCGCAGTGAATCTCTTTTAGAGTTTCTATCTGTGTTGCCAGAGTTTCCGGGTGATCATAGTGGAGGGGCCACACCCGTTCCCATTCCGAACACGGAAGTTAAGTCCTCCACGCCGATGGTAGTGGTTAACCCCGCGAGAGTAGGTCGTTGCCCGGTTTTTTAAAATACTCAGGCTGGTTCGTCTTTGACGATCCAGCCTGTTTTTTTATGCCTAATTGGATTCTGAAGGATTCTTACTTCTTTTTGCGGTCGAGAAATTTCTGCATTCGCAGGTGTTTGTCTTCCGATTCAAAACAGATCGCCTGGCTGATGGACTCCATGAGGTCGCTGCCGTGGGCACCGGCTTCTGGTGTTCCATTGATGACCATTTTGGCGAGCTGAACCGCACCCGGAGCATTTCTGGCGATCTTTTTGGCCCAGTCACGGGTGGTTGCTTCCAGCTCTGAATCGTCGACAACGATATTGCTCAGGCCGATTTGACAGGCTTCTTCAGCGGAAATGATCTTTCCGGTAAAGATCAGTTCGCGGGCCTTGCCGACACCGACGAGCCGTTCCAGTCGATGGCAACCTCCTGCGGCTGGAATGATTCCGAGGCCGACCTCTGGTTGTCCAAATTGAGCTGTTTCGGAGGTGATTCTCAAATCACAGGCCATAGCCAGTTCACAACCGCCTCCCAGTGCATAGCCACGGACCATCGCAAGCGTCGGGCAGGGAATCTCTGCCAGGCGGCGAAAGAGGGTCTGGTTGACCCCTTGCAGTGCTTCTCGCGCCCCGCGTGCCTTCAAGGCCGCCACGTCTGCTCCAGCGACAAAGCTGTCTCCGGATCCCCGGACAATCAGACAACGGAGGTCTGTCATCTGTTCGACCTCATGCAGGGTGTGGTGGAGAGCCTGAATCATGTCGCCGTCGAGGGCATTTTTCTTTTCAGGTCGGTTGAGTATCAGGTGATAAACGTGGGCATGTTCCGGATCGGCTTCCAGAAGGATACGCTCTTCAGACATGGAGTTTCTTTCAGAATTGAAGGACGATTTTTCCCATTGATTGGCGGGATTCCATTCTGTCATGGGCTTCCGCCAGTTGTCTGAAAGGATAGACGCTGTCGATCAGGGGAACCAGTTCTCTCGAATCAAACGATTTCAGCAAGCTGGAGAGTTGGGATCGGGAACCCATGGTCGATCCTATGATCTGCTGATTCTTGAAGAAAAGCCGTTTGAGCTCCACAGGAACCAGGGATCCGGTCGTGGCCCCGCAGGTGGTCAGTCTTCCGCCGACAGCCAGTGCCAAGAGGCTTTGATCCCAGGTGGCTTGGCCTACATTTTCAAAGATCACATCCGCTCCTCTTCCTGAGGTGATGGATTTGACCTCTTTCCACCAGGATTCCTGTTCAGGGTCCAAAACGTGATCCGCCCCGAGTTCTTTGGCTTTCTGGCGTTTTCCTTCAGTGCTTCCCGTGGCGATGACCTCACAGCCCAGTTTTTTGCCGATCTGGATCGCCATTGAGCCGACTCCACTGGTACCCGCGATCACCAGCAGAGTCTCTCCCGATTCAAGGCATGCCTTTTCGATCATGGAAGCACTGGTCAGGGTCGAAAGTGGGAAGGCTGCTGCTTCTTCCCAGCTGGCCGAATCCGGTTTTGGCAGACATTGACTTGCTTGAACCCTGACGTATTCAGCGCAGGTCCCATGACAGGTCTCCCCCAGGATTCCATAGTCTTTGCACAGTGGGTCCCGGTTCGACTCACAAAAAGAGCATTCACCACAGGAAAATCCCGGTGAAAGCATGACGGATTGGTTCAACAGGGAGGTGTCCACTCCATTTCCGACAGAGGTCACGATTCCTGCTCCATCGCAGCCCGGGGTCAGGGGCAAGGGAAATCGATGCCCTTCGACTCCTCGTCTGACCCAAAGGTCGAGATGATTGAGAGCCATCGTTTTGAGTTGGACGATGACTTCGCCAGAGCCAGGTTCCGGAATCGGAGCAGACTCAAAGTGAAGTGCTTCCGTGCCACCATGTGCTTGGATCATGACCCGGGTCATATTTGGGGCTGAGTTCATCGAATCCCTTGTCTGTTCGTCAGTGTCAGAACGCAAGATCCTCGGGGCCGACGAGCCCCAGGCGATCTGCCCACTTTGGAATTCGTTTTTCCAGGAAAGCCTCGACACCCTCCCGTGAGTCGGGGTGATGAAGGATTCCCTCCAGATAATCCTTTTCCAGATCAGGGAGATATCGTGCCCATTGCTCACGGGCTCTTCGATGAAACTGTCTGGCGGTAAAGGCGAGAATGGCAGGGCTCATCGACAGGTAGGGTTTGAGTTCCTCTTCCAGGGCTGAGGTCATTTGTCCTGCTGGAACCAGTTGATCGATGACACCGGAATGGGGGAATTCACGGGCTTCGCTGATTTCACCGGAGCATACCATACGCACTGCTGATCCACTGGAAGAGCGGGCAAGCATCTGGATCCAGCCAGCGGGAGGGAAGCAGCCCAGTTTGATTTCAGGGAGTCCCAGCTTGGCATTTTCGTCGACCAGAATCCGGTCACAGGAGAGAGCCAGTTCGAGTCCTCCTCCGAGACAGTGCCCTTCCACTGCAGCGATAGTGATAGCGTCCAGAGTCAGCATGGCATCGAGGCAGGAGTGGAACTTGGGCAGCAATTGCGGCATTTTTTCAGGGGTGTGCTCTGCGATATCGGTTCCGCTGCAGAATTCACCTCCATCCCCCTGAATGACCACGATCCTGGCGACATCGTCGTCGCGAATGCTGAGGATCGCCTCCAGTAATTCATCGCATTGATCACAATCGAGGATATTCAAAGGAGCAGAATCCAGAATTATTCTGGCCACTGCTATTCCAGCTTCATTTTCATTTCGGACATGTATCGGCATTGAAATCCTCTCAGCGTCCTTCGAACTCGGGAGACCGTTTTTCCCGATTTGCGGCCATTCCCTCTTTGGCGTCGTCACTCTGGAAAAGCCGTTGTTGCAACTCTCTCTCCAGTGACAGGCCATCCTGCAAACCGAGATCTGCTCCACCCTGAATGCTTCTCTTGATCAGGCCGACGGCAAGGCCTGCACCCTTGGGGGGAGCGAGTGATTGGGCATACTCCAGAACGGCTTCCCGAAACCCCTCTTTCGGGAAGATTTTTTGAACCAGGCCCTCTTTCTGAGCCTCATTCATCGAAATCATTTTGCCTTCGATGCACCACTCCATCGCAGCGGCTTTACCAAGAAGGCGGGAGAGTCTCTGGGTTCCACCCGTACCGGGGAGGACACCGAGATGGACTTCCGGTACTCCCATTTTTCCACTGTCCTCACAAGCGATACGAATGTCGCAGGCCAAAGCCACTTCCATTCCACCACCTACGCAGTGTCCTTCAATTTCGGCGATCACCAGCTTGGGGGTCTGTTCGAGACGACTGATCGTCTCATTGGCATGGAGGCAGAAGGAGTATTTCCAATCGGGGGTGACATCCTGAAGCATGCTGATATCCGCACCGGCGCAGAAAAACTTGCTGCCTTCGCTGCGAAGGATGATGACATGGGTTTCAGGATCGAACCGTGCTTCCAGAATCGCTTCATCCAGCAGTTTCATCAGCGGATAGGAATAGCAATTGGCCGGGGGCACGTCGATCGTCAGGATTCGAACTGCACCTGCTTTTTCGACATGAAGTCGGGGGGTGATTTCGGGATTCGATCCGGACTCTGCATTCATGTGGGGTCTCCTGCTGTTCTGAGGGGGCTCGGGAGTCGGTTCTGAGAGATTATTGGCACCCTGTTGTCGTTTTGGCAAGGGCCTGATCGACTCTCCGGTACCTCTGTCGATTGCGTTTTTTCCAAAAGGGGTGCGGTTAGCATGGGGGGGCAATTCTGGCTCTCGATGGGAGAAGGAAAATGTCTGAAAACATTACTGTAATTGGTGCTGGAACGATGGGGGCGGGTATCGCCCAGGTTGCCGCAATACACGGTTATCGGACAACCCTTTGTGATGTTTCCGAAGAACAATTGGCGTCCGCGGTGGGAGCCATTGAGGCCAGTGTTGAAAAAGGAATCGCCCGAGGCAAGACTCCCGAAGAGGCTCGCGAGAGGGTCCAATCGGGATTGACCACAGAAAGCGACCTTCAGCAGGCCTGTCAGGGTGCGACGGTTGTCATCGAAGCGGTGCCGGAGGATCTTGGCCTGAAGCAGTCGATTTTCCAGAAGGTGGAGGAGGTCATCGCGAATGATGCCCTTTTGGCTTCGAACACCTCCTCGATTCCCATCAGTAAACTGGCTGCGGATTTGAAGTCACCCGATCGATTTGTCGGTATGCACTTTTTCAATCCGGTTCCGATCATGGCGTTGATCGAAGTAATTCGTGGAGAGTCTACTTCCGATGCTGCTATTGACCGGACTGTGGACCTTGCGCACCGTTTGTCCAAAGAGCCCATCGTGGTCAAGGATTCCCCGGGTTTTGCGACGAGTCGCCTGGGGCTGGTCATCGGTCTCGAAGCGATTCGTATGCTGGAAGATGGGGTCGCCAGTGCGGTGGAGATCGACAAGGCGATGGAGTTGGGCTATCGACACCCCATGGGGCCCTTGAAACTGACCGATCTGGTCGGGCTCGACGTCCGTTTGGCGATTGCGGAAGTCCTCCATGAGCAAATTGGAGAGCAGTTCCACCCACCCCAGTTATTGCGTGAAATGGTGGAAAAAGGCCATTTGGGCAAAAAGACCGGTCAGGGATTTCATGACTGGAGTGCCTGAATCACAACCCCTGATTGCCGACTGAAGCCTCGACCATTGACCCCATGACCCCTCCCGGTAGAGTTTATGAGGTGAGGGTTTGCGTGCGTTTTCGCCCGGAAGCGCCGCTTTATTCATGCAAGGGAGTGATCAATGTCGAGAATTTCATGTCTTTTGGGCCTGCTCTGTGCTCTGTGGGTACCCGGAGGAACCGATGCCCAGGAAACGACAGTGACTCTTGGTGGGGGTTCTGGGGCCACAGGCGATGTGATCGCCAGTTCGGTGACTCTGGATACCAGTGTGGTCGTTCAAGGCTGGTCACTGGGTGTCTGTCACCCGGAAGCGGACCTGACCCTGTTGTCCGCAACAGACGGTGCCACCACACAAACGGTCAATGGGGGGTCTTCTCCGGATTTCAATGAAGTCAATATCACGACCGGTGGAGTGACTGTCGGCGTAGTGATCAGTTTCGTGGGAAGCAGCTCGCTTGACCCCGGGACCGGATATGACTTGCTGGCTTTGGAATATGAGCTGATCGGGGTTGCGGATGCGGCTCCGATTGATGCCGCTTTGGAGTTTTGCTCGACACTGGGTTCTCCTCCTGTGGAGAACGTCATCGTTTCAGGTGGTACCAGCCTGGTTCCGTTGCAGAACAACGCGGTGATGCAAATCCTTCCACCTCCCGATTTTTGTCTCGACCTGATCTGTACCGGTGGGGTTTCTGACTCGGTCATTACCTGGACCGAGTGCACTCCCTTCGACTACGTGCTCATTCATCGTGACGGCGAGTTGATCGCCATGAGCGATGGATCTGCCTTCGAATATGTCGATGAGAATCTGAACCCGGGATCCTATGTGTATTCACTGGTGGGAGTCGTGTTTGTGGACTCTGATCCGGAGCCGACCATCGTGACCAATTTCTGCTCCACCGACATCATTCCGGTAACAGCACAGGGGATCTCACCCTTGACGGGACATTACCTGGGTGGAGAGACGATCAGCGTCAGTGGAACCGGGTTCCTGGCTGCTCCAGACACGATTGTTTCCATCAACGGAATTCCCCTTGAGAACCAGACCGTCGTCGATGACACCACGGTGACCGGTACCTTGCCTGCCTCAACAGCGGGAGTGGGTCAGGTGGATGTGGACATCGTCAACTCTCTGGGATCTGCGTCCATCGATTTGGGATTCACCTACGGCTTCATTCGTGGAGTCGTCAATGGTGATGTCATTCTGGATATCGGTGATGCCATGTACATCGCGATGTATCTCTTCAATGGAGGATCTGAACCGGAATGCCTCGAGGCAGCAGAGGCGAACGGCGATGGAGTGATCGATATTGCAGATTCGATCTATGTGGTGGCGTACCTGTTCAGGAATGGACCGTCTCCGACAGCTCCTTTTCCTGCGGCAGGTCTGGACGATGATTCCACAGGAGGATTTGGCTGTAATCCCTGATTATCGGGGGCCTGAAGGGGTCTGATTGACCGATTCGGTCCTGTTCGGTATGCTTCTCAGTCCTTTGTCGGGCTTCCAGAGGTGAAGTGTGATGGCGGACAGATCGGGGTGTGGCTCAGTTTGGTAGAGCGCCACGTTCGGGACGTGGAGGCCGGAGGTTCGAATCCTCTCACCCCGACCAATTTTGTTTTTTGAGCCGTGTGGCCTTTGCCACACGGCTTTTTTCGTAGGATCAGGAGAAGGGCCAATCGGCGATTGACATGGTTGGTGGCTGCGAAATAGACCTTTTCTTCTTCACCCAACTTTGATTAAGTGGTTTTGTCGGCAAGCAGGAGTCGGCAATACACTTTGGGATTTTCCCGGAGCGATGAATCTGAAATCCTTCAGGAGCAGAGACCACTGACGACATCATGAACCAGTTCACCATCGTGATCCCTTTCTACAATGCTGAAAAATGGATCGGGAAATGTCTCGAGAGTGTCCTCGGACAAACGATTCAGGATTTTGCCTGTGTCATTGCAGACGACGCCTCGACGGATAATTCTTTCGAGGTTTGTCAATCTTTGGTGGGGACAGATCGGCGATTCACACTGGTCAAGAACCCTAAAAATCTCGGTGCATTGGGAAATCGATATCTGGCGACTCTGGAGCACAACCCCGTCAAAGATCCCAATTCCATCGTGATCAACCTGGACGGCGATGACTGGTTTCACGGTCCAGACGTACTCAGCATTCTGGATCGTTATTATTCGGATCCTGATTGCTGGATGACTTATGGAAGTTACATCAATTTTTCAGATAGCAGTCCCGGGGAGTTTTCCAAGCCGATACCGAGCGAGGTCATTCAAGAGCGGGCTTATCGCAAGCATCGTTGGTGTACTTCCCACCTTCGAAGTTATCGTTTGGGCCTCTTTTCCAAAATCAACAAGAAGGATCTCGTTGATTGGTTGGGTCGCTATTATCGTTCTGCTACTGATTTGGCCCTGACCTTTCCGATGCTTGAAATGAGCGGTGCTCGAGCACGCTTCGTCGAAGAAGTTCTCTATGTTTATAACGACGCCAACGACCTGAATAATCACAAGGTTAAGCGTCGTACCCAGGGGCGACTCGCGCGTCGAATACGTAAAAAGCGCAAGTACGACCAGCTGGAAGCCTGGTAATCGGTTCTTCAAAGTCCGTGATTCAGCTGTCGGAACTTCTTCAGCGCCTTTCTCTGTGTTAAAAAGACCTCTCTTAGTCGGTATACCTGTTTCCGGATGGCACTTCTTGATCAACAGTGAATGGATATCCCCTTGAATACATTGTCTGGTGTCGACCGCGCTTCCCTGGAACGCTACGCACAACTGATTGTCACTCGGGGTTGCAATGTGCAGCCAGGCCAGTTTTTTCAGATCGGTGCCGATTCAGTCAGCACTGATTTTGCAGTCCTGGTCGCAGAAGCGGCTTACGAAGCGGGAGCAGGATTCGTCAATGTCGATCTGTCAGATGATCGCTTTCAAAGGGCTCGCGTTCTTGGTTCTGCGAAGGACGAATTTCTTGATCATGTACCGGCGCATATTCCTGTTCGATTCGATGAGATGATCGATTCCCGATCAGCTGTGGTTCGGCTCATCGGTCCTCGGGATCCGTCTGATCTTGCCGGGCTACCGGCCTCCAAGATGAATCAGGTTCGTATGGCAGGGCACAAGGCTGCCAAAAGGTTTTACAGCGAGGGAATCGGTCTGTCAGCGGTTCAATGGTGCGTGGCATCTGCTGCAACGATCGGTTGGGCAGAGTCCATCATGGATGACCTCAAGGGTGAAGAGGCTCGAACCTGCCTTTGGAACGAATTGCTGCAAATCGTTCGGGCTGATCGTGAAGATTGTTTTGATCGTTGGAGAGATCACGGCGCCCATCTCAAGGAAAGAGGGCGTCGACTGAATGAACTTCAATTGGATTCGCTTCACTTCTCCGGTCCGGGGACTGATTTGAGTGTCGGTCTCTCAGAGTTGGCAAGGTTTGAAGGTGGTGGAGCCATGAGTCAGCGGGAGGTGGAGTTTGTTCCAAACCTTCCCACTGAAGAAGTTTTCACTACGCCGGACTGGCGCCGTACAGAAGGTGTGGTTCGGGTGACGAGGCCTTTTGTGGTCAATGGAGAACTGGTCAGAGATTTGACGATGACCTTCTCTGCGGGAGAGCTGGTTGATTTCGACGCCAGTGAAGGAGCCGAGACTCTGAAGGCATATGTCGACAGCGATCCCGGAGCCCGTCGATTGGGAGAAGTGGCTCTGGTGGGAACGGACTCTCCGATTTTTCAAAATGGACGAGTCTTCAAGGAGATTCTCCTCGACGAAAATGCTGCCTGTCACATTGCGGTTGGCAACGCCTACAAGAGTTGCCTGGAGGGCGGAGAGGGTCTCTCTCAGGAACGATTGGATGAGATCGGCTGTAATTCTTCATCTGCCCATACCGACATGATGATCAGCGATGAGTCGGTCCAGGTGATCGGTCGCAGTTCCAATGGCAAAGAGAGTGAGATTATCCGCGATGGTGCGTGGGTGCTGGGGGAATGAACCCTTCTTCGACTCCGCAGCTTCAGCGATTGGAGATTCGAACTCTCAATCTGGAATTGAATGAAAGTTTCGCCATCTCTGGTGGGGCTGTCGACTTTGCCGAGCTGGTTCTCTTTCGATTGATTGACACTGCGGGCAATATTGGACTTGGGGAGGCCGCGCCTTTTTCAGCCTATGACGGCATGACCCGTGATGGTGTTCTTGAGGCGATTCCCCGCCTCGATTTTTCATTCCTTGAACATCCTCCGCCGTCTCAAAATATCACTGAATCCCTGTCATGGATTGCCGACCAGTGGTTATCGGAAAAGGTACCCGGACCACTTCTTGCAGCAGTGGAAATGAGTTGGTGGGATCTGCTTGGCCAATTCCTTCAGAAGCCTGTTTATCAGTTCTTCGGCGATCATGGCCATTCAGCAGAAACCGGAATTACCATTGTTGTCGGGGACTTGGCCCATGCCAGAAAGTCGGCAGAGAGATATCGGGCTCTGGGTTTTTCCGATTTGAAGATCAAGCTCAGTGGAGACGTTCAGCAGGACTTGTCCAGAATGATGGCTGTCCGAGATGTCCATCCCGGATGTCGATTGTTGCTGGATGCCAATGGCGGATTCAATTTGAAAGATGCCATATGTTTCATCGATGAACTTTCTGCCCATGGGTTGGAAGTTGATTTTCTGGAGCAGCCGTTTCCAGCGGGTTCGTTGGAAGAAAACCGACAGTTTGCTTCCCTCAGTCCAATTCCCATTCTCGCTGATGAATCATGTACATCTGTTGAGAGTCTGCGGGCTTGCTTCAATGAGGGAGCGTTTTCCGGGGTTAATTTGAAAACCCAGAAAAGCGGTGTCTGGGAATCGGTTCGGATCCATGAAGCGACCCTTCAATCGGGCAGGAATCTCATGATTGGTGGGATGGTCGAGTCACCACTGTCGATGACTCTTTCAGCCCATTTGGTCAGGGGATTGGGAAGTTTCGACTGGGTCGATCTGGACACCCCGCTCTTTATGAAGGAACATCCTTTCAATGGTGGGATTCAATTTGACTCAGGAATCGTCCACTTAAAGTCGGCCCCCGGGTTGGGGATCTCTCTGAATCCGGATTTCGAGGGTTGGGCGAGTTCTGACTGGGTTCCTGTTTGGCAAAGGGAGAAATGATGAAGCTGCTTTCATGGTTGTGTCTTGCTCTGGTGTCGCTTCCGCTGCCTTCTGTTTCAAATGATCCCACTTCTGCCGATAGGTCCGCAGGGGAGTCGGTTCCAGTGGTGACTTTTCTTCAGGAGGTCACAGGCAGACCAGGAAGCCCTGAATCAAAAACGTATCAACAGAAAGTGGTTCTCTCAGCGGATCGCGTTTGGGTATTGGACGAACGTCGGAATTTGATCCAAATCCTGCGTGGTGATCTTGATCCCGCAGTCCTTTGGGAGGTTTCCAGTGATCTGGCCCGCTATCGGGAGGTGACCGATCTTTCGAGGATCCAAAAAGATCGACGGACCCAGGAACTGCAATTTGTGCGCAGGGTTGCAGATCTTCCGCAAGACGAGAAGCGGGAAATGCTCAAGGGAGCGCATATCCGTCTCAACGATCAGGGAGAACCGATTCGCGAGATCGAGTTGGAAGAATTGGCTCCCTCTGAGGGGGCTGATGACAGTTTGAGGCGGGTCAAGGTCTATGAAAATGGACGACTCGTGGCCGACCTCAAATTGGCAAATATGGAAATCCCTTTTTCATTCGCTCCGCTCCATGAAGCAACGGGGGCATTCAGTCGTGAGGTTTTTGAGGTGATTCGCGATCTGAAAGGTTTTCCCGTATCCGGGACGATCTATGTCGTTACTGCCACATTGACCCATCCCCTCGAGTTCAAGATTCGGGAAATCGAAAAAGGGTCCGTTGAAGCAAGTTTTTTCGATCTTCCCGAGGACTGTCAAAAAGAAGAGCAACGGGCATTCCTGAATTGTCCGATCTGCGGTTCAGAGGTGGAGCGCGAGAGCTCGGCTGCTCGTGCAAGAGACCGTGAAGGACAGTGGATCTTCTTCAAAACCCGGGAATGCTTCTCGGAGTGGAAAAAACAGCGCAAAGCTCGGCAGTAAAAGAACAGTTACTCAGCCAGCGCTTCGTGAAGAGCGCTGAGATCTACCGGCTGTCCAGTGAGTGCGCTTTCCACGATGGCTCCGATTCGAACCAGTGCTGCCCGATCCTGACCCTCAATTCGGGCCGTCAGATTCGCTGTCGTGTTCGAGGCACGGATCAACATCCAGCCATCCGGGAACGAGAGTCGGACTCCATCGAGATCGACCAGTTTTCCTCCCTGGG
The DNA here is from genome assembly GCA_012269595.1 of Planctomycetia bacterium. Lineage (GTDB taxonomy): Bacteria > Planctomycetota > UBA8108 > UBA1146 > UBA1146 > UBA12191. Next base: position 11,547 of record JAAXJX010000003.1, read on the forward strand.
CATCAGACCGGAAGTGATCGATCAGGTAGTCGACGACCCCGAACTTGTGTTCTTCGGAGACCGGGATTTTGACCTCGGGTGTTGAGACTTTGACTGGGATGTCTGCGAAGAGGTCCGAGCACTTGCAATCATTTTGAGCCATGATTTCAAGGGTCAGGAGAGCGGCGAAGAAAGCATCGTCGAAGCCGTCCCCCTTGTGATTGACACAGATATGGCCGGAGAGTTCTCCGGCAAGGATCGCTCCCGTCTCACGCATTTTTTCCTTGATGATGGAGTGGCCGGTTTTGCTCAGGATCGGTTCTCCACCTGCTTCGACAATTGCAGGCTCGATATCATCGGAGCATTTGACGTCGAAGATAATTTTCCCGCCGGGGACTTCTTTCAGAAGGTGACGGGCAAAAGCCAGAAGCAGAAGGTCTGCCGAGATCTTTTGACCGTTTTCATCGATCAGTCCGACCCTGTCCGAGTCCCCATCGAAACCAAACCCACAGGCGTAATCTCCCTCAGCAACCAGATCACAAAGAGCCTTCATGTATTTGGGCACTTCCGGATCCGGGAGATGGTTAGGAAAGGTTCCGTCCGGTTCTGCGTAGAGGGCATCGACTTCGATACCGAGCTTTTCAAAGAGGGGAAGGATGACGGGGCCAGCAGTGCCGTTACCACAGTCGATGGCGACCTTGAATCCTTCCGGAAAAGAGAATCGATCCACCCTGGAGGTCAGATAGTCGTCGAGAATGTTGCGACTCGATCGGGAGCCCTGGTTTTCAACGGGAGAAGCGGTCAGGCATTTCCCGTGGAGGAGTTGCAGTTCATCGCCCCAAATCGGATACAGCCCACGGGTGATTTTCAGCCCGTTGTAATTAATCGGGTTATGGCTTCCCGTGATCATGACGCCACCGTCGCAATTCAAATGCTTGACGGCCCAGTATAGGACGGGAGTGGGAACGTCGTGAATTTCGATCACGTCAAGACCTGCGGAGCAAAGCCCTTCCGTCACCGCATCGGCAAATCGGGGGCTGGATTCACGGACGTCATGACCGACAACGATCTGGCGGGCGTTTCCTTCGGCCAGATGAAGCCCCAGGCCAAGGCCGATCTGTCGAATCCTATCGACGGTGAGGTCTTCCTCGACGATGCCGCGGATGTCATAGGTTCGGAAAATGCCGATGGGGAGATCGCCTTGCTGGTTCACGGTTCCTCCTGTTGATTCAGCGTGGTCGGTGGGGCCAGGCTGCCTGGGATTGGAGTGGGGCGATTCCTGTTCGTCCCTGTCATGATTCCCTGTGCGGGGGTATGCTTGCTCAACTTTAGTTTTTCACGGGGGGTGGTGCAACATGCTCTTTAATCACAGTCGACGACTGGGAATCTTTGCGATCCTGCTTTTTGCTCTGCTGGGCTTGAGTGAAAGTGTTTACGCAAACTCGCAGGCTGAGACCCAGAGTTCTGTATCGAGCGAGCAGGCGCCAGCGGTCAGTGAACCGGATAAGCCCATTTCCAGTATGGGGGACCGACTACGAAGCCTGTTGGGAATCGCCGCGTTTCTGGGGTTGTGTGTTTTTCTTTCCAACTCCCGCAGTGATATCAATTGGCGAACCGTTTTCTGGGGATTGGGGCTGCAGTTTTTTCTGGGCTTCCTGATTTTGAAAACAGCGGCGGGTACGGAATTGACCCTCGCGGCCAAGGATGTTTTTCAGGGCATCCTCGACTATTCAAAAATGGGGACAGGGATGGTCTTCGGTACTCTTCCTGACGTGGAAGGGGCCGGTTTTCAGCTTTGGATCGTCCTGTTGGGAACCATCATCTTTGTTTCGGCGGTGATGGCCGTGCTTTATCACCTGGGTGTCCTTCAGTTCGTGGTCTGGTGTATCGCCCGCGTCATGCAGAAAACGATGGGAACCAGTGGTCCGGAATCCCTGGCCGCGGCGGCCAACATTTTCGCTGGCCAGACCGAGGCCCCTCTGGTCATTCGTCCTTACCTGAAAAAGATGACCGATTCCGAAGTGATGGCCCTCATGACCGGCGGAATGGCGACGGTGGCGGGCAGTGTCTTTGCGGCATACGTGGGTATGGGGATTGACGCGGGGCATTTGATGGCCGCCAGTTTCATGTCGGCCCCAGCGGCGTTGCTGATCGGAAAGGTGCTGATACCTGAAAAGGGGGGGCAGGGGGATGTCTCTGCTGCCAAGCTGGAGATTCATCGCACCGATTCCAATGTGCTGGATGCTGCCTGTCGGGGAACCAGTGAAGGCCTCATGCTGGCTTTGAATGTGATTGCCATGCTGATTGCATTTGTGGCCATGGTGGCACTGGTCAATGGGGCTCTGGGATATGTCAGTAATGGAGCACTGTCTCTTCAGGTTCTGTTCTCCTATCTCTTCTGGCCCTTCGCCTGGTTGCTGGGGGTGGACCAGCAGGATGTTTCTGCAGTAGCCGCACTCATTGGCACCAAAACGGTCCTGAACGAGTTCGTGGCTTTCCTGGAGCTTTCCGGGGAAGGTGGAAGTGGTCTTTCAGAGCGATCAAAAACCCTGACTACCTACGCCCTCTGTGGTTTTGCCAACTTTGCCAGTGTGGCGATTCAGATCGGCGGAATCAGTACTCTTGAGCCTGGCTTGAGACCCCGGTTGGCTGCGATGGGGTTGAAAGCCCTGATCGGTGGAACCCTTGCGGCCCTGATGACCGGTTGTGTGGTGGGTGTGCTTCTGTGATCGACGACGCCTGTCAGTTTTTGCGTGAGCGCTGGGGGGACTGGTGCCCCGAGGTGGGCATCGTTCTGGGGTCCGGGATTCAGTTGTCCGGAGATGATTTCCGGGAAGTGGATCGGGTTCCCTGTCGCGACATTCCGGGCCTGCCTGTTCCGTCAGTTGAGGGGCATGCCGGAGAATGGGCCGCCTACGATCATGGGGATCTCCCCGTTTTGCTTCTGGGTGGTCGGGTCCATCTGTACGAAGGTCACTCCGTCGAGGCCGTGACCACCGGGATGGAGATCCTTGCGGGACTCGGTTGCGGAAAAGTGATTTTGACCAATGCCGCCGGAGGAATCCGGCCTGGCTGGCAACCGGGTGAAGTGGTAATGATCCGCGGGCATCTGGATTTTCAGTTACAGGGAATGATCACTCCAGGGGGGAGTGGGGACGTTTTCGATCCCCTCTGGCAGGAGCGCATCCAGATCCGATCAAGACGCGACGATGGATCCGAACTGGCAGAAGGTGTTTACGCAGGACTGCCGGGGCCCACCTATGAAACTCCTGCCGAAGTCCAGATGCTGCGCAAGCTGGGAGCAGATCTGGTGGGAATGTCCACGATTCAGGAAGCTCGCAAGGCCCAATCTCTGCGAATGGACGCTGTTGCTTTTTCTCTGGTGACGAATGCTGCGGCGGGAACCGGTGATTCCGAAGAACTGAATCACGAAGAGGTGTTGCAGGCGGGTCGTGACTCCCGGGATCGGGTTCTCCAGGTGGTCAGGCGAGCTCTCGCCTGCCACGCTGCCGATGCTGAATCCTGAGATTCAGGATTCCTGACGATCCAGATCCAGGCTGACCAGAGCATCGAGAGCCACATTCACACAACGGTCTTCCAGAGCCGGCTTGTCCTCCGGATTGAGGAACTGATCATGCTGGCGCCTTCCGAAGACGGTGCAGATGCACCCTGAGCGCCACTTCTTCAGTGAGGCCAGGGTGAAGAGTGTGGACGCTTCCATCTCCATATTGGCGACACCGATGGCGGCCAGTTTTTCCACCACCTGTGGGTCACGAGGAGGAAAGCCCTCTTCGTCACGGCCCTGGGCTCCGTAAAAACCGGGGGCTGTGGCGGTGATTCCCATGTGTACGGGCGCACCCTGTTGACGGGAACAGGCCATGAGCGCATGAACCACATCCGGGTGGGCGACTGCGGGGTATCCCTCCGGGACGAAGGTGGTGGAGGTATTCTCCATGCGGACCGCACCCATGCTGACCACCAGATCTCCGAGATGAATGTCAGGATCGAGACCGCCGCAGGATCCTGCACGAATCAGTATCGGGTCGTCGACGATCTTGGACAGTTCCACCATTGCGATCTCGATATTGCTGGCTCCAATCCCCGTGGCCATGAGGGAGACTTCTTCCCCCTTCCAGGTTCCGGTGATGGTCAGGTATTCCCTGCAGCTCCATTCTCCACGGATTTCATCGAGGTTTTCCGAGAATCGACGAACTCGCTCGGGGTCTCCGGCGAGCAGGATTCTGCGGGCGACGTCGCCTCGGGCGAGTCCGATATGATATTGGCGGATCGTGTTTTCCTGATTCATCGTCAACTCCATAGGCAAAATCTGTCCTGAAGATCATCCGTCTGGATCAGATTGTAACGAAATGGCCTGAAAAATTCTCCAATTGTGGAACCTGTGGGTCCAGATCGGGGTTTCCGTGTTTGGTGCGAGCCCTTGGAAGTGACTCTGCGACCATGATATTATCGAAATCGTCTCATTGCCCTGTTACCTCTCAGCACCCAGTTGCGCCATGCATGGGGGATTTCGCTGGTGGTAACCCATTTTGAAGGAACTGGTATGAAGTTTCGCTTGGATTCAATGTTGAGGCCATCGCCTTTGAGTCTTCTGGGTCTCTTGGCACTGTTTGCCTTCTGTTTGTCGATTCTGCCCACTGATTTGTCCGCCTCGTCGAGTACCGCTCTGGATGCAAAGCAGATCAAGAAACTCAAGAAGGACTACGGAAAAGCAATTCAGGGGCAGCAGAATGATTCTGCCATCGATGTGATTCGCCAGATTACTGCGTTCGGTACACCGGACGCTCTCGAGACGGTGTACGACCTGGGTTACCAGAATGGATCAGTGCCGGCTGTCTACGACGTGATCTGCGAAGAGCTGTCGATGATGACAGGGATCGTTGAGCACATCTCCACCCGTTACGACAAAATCGACAGCAAGGGTGATTTCCGCGAGCGTGTGTACATGACGGATATTCTCGCCTATCCCACCAACAAGCGCGGTGAGCTCAATGACCGCAAGGTGTCGCTGGAAAAGCAGTTGAAGCGGGTCGAGGAAAATGGCCTGCCCCCCGGGAGTGATCCTTCGATCCCCGATCGACTGAAGCAGGAGATCGATGCCCTCAGCAAGCAGATCGACCGTTTGAAGGGGCAGCAGAATGATGAAGCCATCAAATTGATGGTTTTGTTTCTCGATGACAAATCCCCGTTTGTACAGGGTGCAGCGGTGGAAGCGTTCCGCAAAAGTCAGAGTGCGGTCTGTGTCGAGCCTCTGATCAACCTGTTGGAGAAATTGCTCAAGAAGCGCAAGGACGTTCTTTACCATCAGGTACGGGATGCCCTTTGGGAGCTGACGGGGCAGGACTTTGAGCTGATCGAAGAGTGGTTTGCCTGGTGGGAGCCGCGCCAAAACACCTTCGATCCGATGGAAGAGACCCACGACGGCAAAACCGGAGTCAAGCGCAAGCGCAGGGGAGACGATCCGGAGTTCTGGGGCGTTCCTGTGGAGTCCAAGAACATCGTATTCGTGATCGATACCAGTGGCTCCATGAGATACGTCCACAAGGATGATATCCCGGGACTTGCCCGCGGAGATGGATCCGACGGGGGACAGAGCAGTGGAGGGGGTCAAATGACCGCCGATCAACAGCGCCTGGCCCGGTTCTGGACTCGCATGGAGATGGCCAAGCGTGAACTCCGCAAGGTGATCCGCAAGATGTCCAAGGACGCTGCATTCAACTGCGTGCGCTTTGATACCAATGTTTCGAAGTTCAAGAAGAAAGCCACGCCTGCTTCCAATGGCAATAAAAAGAGTGCCATCAAGTGGGTGGATGGTCTGAAGCACAATGGTAACACCAACACCATGGATGCCCTGATTCAGGCATTCAGTCAGGACGCCCGGACCAACACCATTTTCTTTTTGAGTGATGGATTGCCCTCCGTGGACGGCAAGGTGAATGATCCGACCCAACCGATCCTCGACAAGGTCTTTGAGCTGAACCGTTTCCGCAAGATCAAGATCCACTGCTTTGGATTCCACCCCTTCACACAGGGCGGGCAGCAGATGCCGGGGCTGACTGAAGCGAATACATGGCTGAAAAAGTTGGCAGAGACGACCGGTGGAACCTACACCGACATGAAGGTTGATCCGAAGATTACTCCGGATAACCCGGGAGAGTGATCCACGTTTTCGTCTGAAGTGACAAGGCCCCTTAGCCGCGAGCCGGCTAAGGGGCCTTTTTTATTGGCGAATAATCTGGGTGGCGACCCAATTCGCGCGGTCAAGAATGTGGATACCGGATCCCATTTCCACCTTCAGTGTGAAGTTGGCACTTTCAGCCAGGGGGACGGAAAATGGCCGAGGGGCGTCTTGCCACGAGATGTCGTGGGGGCCCCAGACCACTTTGCCGTCGACGAGGATGGAGAAGCGGGCATTGCCGATTTCTGGTTCTTCGTCTCTGGGTTTGGCGCTGGCGTCCATCCCTGCGAACCCATTCAGGGTCAGGTCTCCGGGCTCGACTTTGAAGGACAAAAGGGAGTTGGAGTGTACTCCGATGCCCTGGTCAAAACTTCTTGCTCCAATGGTCAATGGAGAGCCCAGGACATTCCGATTCTTCTGCCAACTCCAGGGGAACCAGCGACCTTCTCCCAATCCCTCGACCACTTCGATCGGCGTGCGATCTGTCAGAGAGACCACGCGGTCATTGGCGAAGTTGATTCGCAATATCCTGTCGACGGGAATACGTAACTCCTGTCCGCTGCCGGTACGGAGGCGAACCTCTTCCGTATCGAGTTTCAGCAGAGTGCCTTTGGGCGTGCTTCCGTCCCGGGTCATGACGTCGATGGAGAGGCCGTTATCCCCGGGATCTGCGGCCTCGTCATCGAGCGCAACCAACTGAAATGCACGGACTTTGGCCCACTCGATTTTCAAGAGACCCAACGATTCGTCGTCAAAGGTGATCTGATTCATGTCGAGCGATTCGAGTATTCCCGTCAGCTTTGCTCCATCTGCTGTCAGCAGGAAATCACTGTCTGTCGAGCCTTCCCCCAATTCAGCCTCGTCCACTCCGTTCGCGAGATATTTCTCGATCGATTCGAGGGGAAGCTCAAGGACTTGCGTCAGGCTGGGTGAGTTCCAATAAATCTGATCTCCACCATCCAGTCTCCGCAGATCGAAACGGCCTCTCCATGATCCCCCCTCACGGAGTATCAGGTTTGCAGAGGCACTGGATTCAGCCACTTTTCCAGAGAATTCAATCTGTACCAGATCTTCCAGGGAAGCGATCGCCTCTCCCATTTTCAATGTAGAGGTCTCGGGGGTAATGGTGGCAAGAGTGCTTTGGTACTTTCCCTCAAGAGTTTGGTAGACCACAGGGATTTCACGAAGTCCGGATTCCTGGGCCGTGATTTCCATGGTCCATGAAGGGAGACTCAGGAAGGTCAGAAGAAACAGGGCAATCGGCCTGATTTCCAATTTCGGTCGTGGCTCAGAGGTCAATCGGGAATGATCCATCGACGGTATCTCCATTCTGCGTTGAGCACTTGCGGGAATTTGAATCACTATCGTCGGGGTATGAAGTTCCCGCCGCTGATTTACCTCCCTGATCAAGGGTGCTTCTTGACCGGGGTAATCCCGTCACCTATTCTTCGACATTGAACATCTTTCTCAAGGTCAGAAATGCCCTGTTTTGTTTCCGGGGCCAGAAATTGTCATTGTGAAAGGATGTTTTTGGACTCAGGGGAAGCCAATCGGTGCCTGTCACCGTAATAGGGGGAAGCTTGTCGAAAAAAGGGCAAGGTACAGGGGGAAAAAACAGGGTTCGGGTCTCTTCGGAGCCGGAATCGAGCATCCCCAAAGTTCCTGGGCGTGCCGAATCTTCACCGGCCTCGACCAAAGATTCGGCGGGTCGCAGGGGGCAATCCAGATCCCGTGTACAACTGGATCCCGCACCTGTTCAAAGGCGACTTCCGGATATCCCGGATGAAGTGTCCTCCTCTCCTTCAACTCGTCAATCTCCCCCGAACAAAGGCTGGAATTCGACCCTCGAGATACGCCTGTCCACTCTAGTGGTGTTTGCGATCGGATTTGTCGTCCTTCTGTGCCTGGCATTTGTCGGCGGCAGATCTTCTGTTCCTGATCGTCCCCTGGCTGCGACCGGTGTAGAGGCGCCTCTTGACGATCAGTGGCCGGTGATCAATCCCGAGCCAAAGGCGGAACCTGACATTCGCAATCCTCAAAATGCTGAGGGTGAGTCTGTGGAGGTGAACGCCATTGACCCTGCTGATTCTTCCATGGCTGTCGTTGCTGAAGCAGAAGAAGACTTTGTCCCCATCGAGATCGACCAGAAATTATGGGCGGTCATGGTCGGGCAAAAATTGTCCGCAGAGGTAGAAATCATCGATCAACTTCTGGCTTATGTGGATTCTGGTCTGACAGATGCCGTATCGAGAATCCGGGTTCGTGAAAAGCGGTCCGGCATCAAGCGATACGATGTCTATGTTGGCCCATTTACTACCAAGGAAGAAGCCCGCAAAGCCTATGACCAGTTGTTGGGGCTGCGGTCGACATTGGGGATTCGTTTTGCGGATGTCTATATCACACAAATGAATTTCTCTCCTGAAGAATTGGAGAACCTCTCTCCGCCGGTAAAGAACCTGGGAGAGTGAGATTGCATGGGACGGTTTGATCCCCGCTGCTACCCCTGCGCATTGCGTCGGGCCCTGTGTACTGCGGAAAAAGTCAGTGACGATGCCTGGTTGCAGCACAAGGTTCTCGACGAGGCGATGAGGCACCTCTCTGACGTGGAATCCCATCTTCCTCCCGCGGAGGTCATCGGCGACTTGCTCGGTGCGGTCCACGAAGTTTTGGGGACGGGGGATCCCTGGAAAAAACAGAGAGATCAATGGGTCCAGGAAATGGTGGAGGCTTATCCGGATCTGAAAGCCCGGGTCCTCGCGGACGAAGACCCTTTGGGGCGTGCGCTGTTGATGTCCGCTCGATCCAATGTCTTTGCCAACGAAATCCAGAGCACGCACTCGATTCGACAGGATCTGCAAAAACTCGGTCTGAGAGAATCAGATATGGCGGACCTGGAGTTTCGTCATGATGACCGCACAGATTTTGAAAAACGTCTGAAAACCTCGAAGAACCTCGTTTTCGTTCATGACACCGCTCCAGAAGTGGCAGCGGATCTGGTCCTGATCGACCAGCTTCGACAAAAGAATACCCAGCTCCAGATCACCCATCTCGTCAAGAGCTCTCCACTGGCTCTTCATGATGTCGGAGACCTCCTCGCGGACTCCGGGCCTTTGGAGGCTTTGGGGAGTGTTCTTTCCATCGGCAACAGGCTTGGGGTTTCTGCGGATGAATGGGAACCGGAAGTGGCAGAGGCCATGGAATCTGCAGACCTGATAGTCCTCAAGGGCGCGTCCCATTTACAAACTCTGGAATCAGACAAGTGGCCTGCATTCGGTTTGTTCCGTGCAAAATGTCCGGTGACGGCTTCCTCCTATCACTGTTCCATCGGAGACCTGATTTTTATCCGTTTCTGATGGCTGGCCTTGTAATTCGCCATGCATGGAATCCTGAGGGCAATACTGCCCTATTTTGCCTTTAATCCGTCCCTGCTTCGTTGACAGACCTGAATTGAAGACTTAGTCTTCTGGGATTGCAGGACTCCTCTATTGCCTGCAAAGCGACAGCAAGGGGAGTCATGAATTGCACCTGGCAAAATTGCACCTGGCAAATTCACCGGGATTTTTACCGGGAATTTTACTGGGATCAGGGCCCAATCGTCGGGAGGGGAGGATCAATGCCACAGCAAATCACCGGATTCACCGAGTTTCATCCTTTTGATTCCTCCTCGGTCCCAGAATCCCCAATCTCCAGCAAAAACAGCCGCGGGCGACTTTCTCTGTTTATCGCCGGCTTACTGGCTTTTTTGACGGGATTTCAGGCGGATCTTCTGGCCCAGAGTGCTGACCCCACGCAGTCCCAGCCGACACTGGAACCCTGGCTGGCCAAGGTGACCGGCAAATCGGTCAATCTTCGTGCGGGGGCTTCTACCAATCATTTTGCCTTTGCTCGCCTGAGCATGGACGCTCCCGTCATTGCCATGGGTGGACGGGGTGATTGGGTCGAGATCGTCGTCCCTTCCGATCAGACGATCTGGATTCACGGTGATTTTGTGGAAGAGGCTGGGGAAGAGCGCTTGCGTGTCACGGGAGACCGCGTCCGTTTGCGTTGCACCGCCAGTACCAACCACACTCCATTGGGATTGACCGTCATGGGTCAGATCCTCAAACCGACAGGTCAGCGTAAAGCCGATTCGAAAGTTGCTGGTAAAGAGTGGGTGGAAGTTTTCGCTCCACTCAATGCCCGTGGCTGGATTCACGGCGATTACGTGAAAAGAAGTGATCAGAAAATTGATCCTGCCAGGCTGTCCACTTTGCATGACACCCTGAAGACCCGACCTGGAAGTTCTACCGGAATTCCTTCTGTTGCCGGAGACGGCAACTCTGCCGGCTCGGAAGTGAAAACTCCCGAAGATGCGGGTGCTGTCCAGGGTGGAAACCCGGAAGAAGAAGACCAAAGTGGGACGATCAAGATCCCCACATTTGAATCGGAAAGGCTCAAGCAGCTTTTTGAGCAGTTCCAGAAGGAAACAGAAAAGCCCCCTGTGAAATGGGACTTCTCTGACATCTTCCGCAAGATTCAGGTTTTTGAGACCACGAGTGAGGATCTTGGAGAGATCCGTGTGGTCAAGGATCTTGCACGAACCATTAACGAACACTTTGTTCCGCTTCAGCGGAGACTCATCGAAATTGAACGTCAACAAGAAATAGCCCGGGCCAAGCGTGAAAAAGAGCAGGCGCGGGAAAAGGAAATTTTAAGAAGGACAGGTCACCGCAACACGCCAGGAGATTCCAAATACCAGGCTGTTGGCTGGGTTGTACCACTGGGGAAACACAGAAAAGTTGAGGCATCACACAAATTGATGAAGGGGAATCAACTCCTCTTTTACCTCAACGGCGAAGATTTGAATCTGGATCAATACGTAAATAAAAGAGTGGGAATTGTTGGAACGATCAAGGAGCAGGACCCTGAATTGGGGGCAAGGCTTCTGGAAGTTCAAAAGATAGAAATTCTCTCCCGTTAAGATCTGATTCGCTGCTGTTTCCCTGCAGATCCTTCTGCAGGAGGAATCTTGGGTGAATTTGATAGCTACATCGGTCCTGTGCTGATCCTTGTAGGTCTCGTCATCATTTATATTTTTGGTACTCGTCACACTGCACGTGTAAAGGCGGAGGGGGATAAAATCCTCACAGATGCCCGAGCCGAGGCAGAGAGACTTCGTACCGAGAGCCGCGATGAGACCCAAAGCTGGGCTTCCCAACAACGCGATGAAGTCAAGAAAGAGGTCCGTGAAGCTCGCAAGGAGATCAAGGACTCTGATCGTGAGTTGCGAAAACGGGAAGACAAACTGGATCGGAGAATGGATCTTCTTTCAAAGAAAGAGTCCAACCTTGAATCCAAAGAGGGCGACCTGGACCAGCGTTCGAGTCGTATTCAGAACCGGGAATCAGAGATTGATGATCTGATCGAACAACAACGTGAAAACCTTGAGCGTGTTGCCGGTATGTCCCGGGAAGAAGCTCGAGAGAATCTGCTTGAAAGTATGAAACAGGAGGTCGAGCACGAGGGCGACCAAATGATCCAGCGGATGGTGGAGCGTGTCAAAGATCAGGCTGAAACCAAAAGCAAGAACATCCTCGCTTCTACTCTTCAGCGCATCTCTTCTACTTATTGCCAGGAATCCACGGTGACCAGTGTTGAGATCGCATCCGATGACATGAAGGGGAGAATCATCGGCCGTGAAGGTCGTAACATTCGTGCTTTCGAAAAGTCTACTGGAGTTGACGTCATCGTTGACGACAGTCCGGGAGTGATCACCCTTTCCTGCTTCGATCCGATTCGCCGGGAAATGGGTTCCAGAGCTCTGAGCAAGTTGCTTCAGGACGGCAGGATTCACCCCAGCCGTATCGAGGAGATCGTTGCCGAGACAAAAAAATCGCTCAACGAGGAGATCCAGAAGGCCGGGGTCCAGGTCTCTTATGATCTTGACCTTCCGGGTATCCATCCCAAGTTGGTGACCCTTTTGGGACGTTTGCGTTACCGCACCTCCTACAGTCAAAACGTTCTTTCCCACTCGGTTGAAGTGGCGAATATCTGCGGCATGGTTGCCGCAGAATTCGGCTTGGATCAGACTCTGGCCAAAAGATGTGGCTTGTTCCACGATTTGGGCAAGGCGGTCGACCATCAATTTGAGGGAGGGCACCCGGAGATCGGTGCCACGATCCTCAAGCGTTACGACGAAGCTCCTGAGGTGGTGAATGCTGCCGCAAGTCATCACAATGACGTACCTCAAGAAAGCATTTATGCCGTTCTGACGCAGGTGGCCGACTCCATTTCCGGAAGTCGCCCAGGTGCCCGAGGTGAGTCGCTTGATCGATACATCGAGCGGCTTGAGAAGCTTGAGGGCCTCGTGAATTCCTTCGCAGGGGTTTCCAATGCACAGGCGATCCAGGCCGGCCGTGAAGTTCGGGTCTTTGTCAATGCCCACAAGATCAACGATAAAAAAGCCACACGACTCGCTCATGATATCGCCAAGGAGATTGAGGATCAGTTGACCTACCCTGGTGAGATCAAGATTACTCTGATTCGGGAAACCCGGGTTGTCGAATATGCCAGATAGTAAAGGCGTTCTGCGACTGTTACTGATCGGGGATATTGTGGGTCGACCAGGCCGGCGCGTGGCGCAGGATTGGTTGCCTGAGTTGCGAGACAGTTGGCAACTGGATGCCATTATTGCCAATGCCGAAAACTCTGCGGCGGGATCCGGGATTACCGAGAAGATATACGGCGAACTGAAAAGTGCCGGTGTGGACATGATGTCTCTGGGAGATCATGCATGGAAACGGAAAGACAATCTTTCCGTCTTGGCTGATCACCCGGATTGCATTCGTCCCATGAATTACCCGGAATCATCTGCGGGTCACGGGAGCCATGTTTTCGAGATCGCTTCGGGCATCAAAATCGCTTACACGATTGTACTGGGACGTGTCTTTATGGATCCGGTCGATTGTCCATATCGCTCTGTAGATCAATGGCTCGATTCTCTCGACGATGATGTGACAATTCGGATCGTGGAATTCCATGGTGAGGCGACCAGTGAAAAGCAGGCTGCGGGTTGGCATCTTGATGGTCGGGCGACAGCCGTTGTCGGTTCTCACACTCATGTCCAGACTGCTGACGCCAGAGTGTTGCCGCAGGGAACCGGCTATATTTCAGATCTCGGGATGACTGGACCCTATGATGGAGTGATTGGTCGCGAAGCGAGTCCAGTCCTGCACAAGCTGCTCACCTCCATGCACGCTCCTTTTACCGTGGCCGAGGCCAATGCTCATCTCTGTGGTGTGCTGTTGGAGGTGGATTCCGGTTCGGGGCGTTGTCTGTCTATTCAACCTGTCGATTTGCCAGAGAGTGATATCGGCCACTTCAGCCATGAATTTGTTCAGCGGTAAATTTTCGTCTTCAATATTTCTGCCGATTTTTCCCTCCCATCGCTAAAATGTGATCTCTGGCCATTTGAGAGGGAGAACATCTTTGCGGTTGCTGATTCAGCGTGTTTCTGACGCCAGTGTGGAAGTATCCGGTGAAACAGTCGGCTCTATTGGAAAGGGCTTGCTGGTGTTCGTCGGATTTGGCAAGAAGTCCGCAGAGAGAGACATCCCCTGGATGGTTGAGAAGTTGAATGGACTACGGATATTCCCCGATTCCGAAGGTCATATGAATCTGAATATTCATGAGACCTCCGGCGAAATTCTTGTCGTGAGTCAGTTCACGCTTTACGGCAGTTGCCAGAAAGGCCGTCGCCCATCCTTTGAGCCTGCCATGCCTCCCGGGGAAGCAGAGATGTTTTACGATCGATTTGTTCAGCTGCTGAGGGAGTCTTTCGGACCAACGATTCAAACCGGTGTTTTCGGGGCTGATATGCAAGTGTCTCTGACCAATGACGGTCCTGTCACTTTCTGGCTGGAAAGGGAGTCAGGGAGCGATGTCTGAGTTTCTTGACTACTACTCCGTATTGGGTCTCGACATGGATTGCTCCCATGATCAGATCAAAAAAGCCTTTCGTAAAAAGCTTCTTGAAGTCCACCCCGACAAGTCTGCTTTTCCCAGAGATCCTGAGGAGATGCGAAGGCTTCTCGAGGCACACGACATCTTGTCCGATACCGACAGTCGTCACCGATACGATCAGATGTGGAACATCGTCTTCCGTGAGGAGCTGCTCGACAAAACTCCCCATGTGACCGATAGCGAGCGTCCCGCTGCCAGAGCGAGAAGTATTCTTTTCCTGTTGCTGGAACAAAGGCAACGGGAGGCTGTCCAGCGGTTGGAAGATCTGGGACCTGGTGCCAGATTGTTTCTGAAAAAGCACCTGACCGATGATGAGTTTGTAGATTCCTGCTTTTTGATTGGCGAGTACCACGAAGGTATCAGCCAAAAATCTCGGGCGTTGGAGTGGTATGAGGATCTCCTGCGCACCGAGGCTCGCAGGCAAAATCACCGCCCTTGTTATCCAGAGGCCGTTGATCGAGCAAAAAAGCTGTTGCTGAAAAAAACCAACAAGGTTTCAGATCCTCGGGTCTCTCTGGAGTACTTGCGCAGGGCGGAGCAGCTGGGTCTTGATCGGCAATCCCGTGGCGAGGTAGCCCGGAAGAGGGCACGCTGTTATCTGGACATGGGAATGAAGGTCGAGGCCGGCAAACATTTGACCGAAGCAGTTCGAATCTCGCCATCTTCCAAGGCATTAAGGGAATTGATGGTGGAGCTGGATGGGTATTGGGATGAGTGAAAGACTTCATGTGCTGATACTCGCCGGCGGTTCAGGTCGGCGATTGTGGCCCTGGAGTCGACCGGGAATTCGCAAGCCTGAGTTGCCGCTGGTTTCGGATTGTTCACCTCTGGATGAGACGGTTGAATCTGCTCTGCTTTTCGCTCCTCCGGAGCGTATTCATTTGGTTGCTGCAGAGGGATATCTCTCAGATCCGGGGTTTTGCCAATGGATCACTGAACCCAGGGGAAGAAACACATTGCCGGCCATCATGCGAGGGGTGGAGGTCTTGTACCAGCAAGACCCCGAAGCGTTTGTACTCGTATTGCCTGCTGACCAGCACGTCATTGATCGGGATCGATTCAGGCGGGGATTGCTGGAAACTGTTCGTGCACTCGATGTGCAGCCTGACACCTTCTGGATTCATGGGACTGTTGCCGATCCTTCCCCGGATTTCGGTTTTATTTCTCTGGATACCTCCACGGGCTCCATCGATTTTGTCGAAAAGCCGACGCCAGAGAAGATTCAACAAATCCAATCGGAGTTCGAATCGATAGGGGCAAACAGGAAGAGTTTTCGCCATTGCGGTATTTTTGGTTTTGGTGCCCGATTTTTCCTCGAACAAATGAAACTGCGCGGAATCGAATCTTCGGAAGAGGCTCCCGAGCTGTCCATCGACCACTTCCTTTTGGGCGAGGATGACTTTGCGGGCTGTCTGGAATTTCGGGACCTCGCCCATCGTTGGAGTGATCTCGGGGATTGGAAATCGATTCGTGAAATCAAGCCCGGTTTTCATTCTCCGACTTCGCAGGTATCGATCCGTTGGTCACTTCCTGAAACAGTTCCCCGTTATCCGTTTGCAGAGCCTCTGGCACTGGATGGAGAGAGTCCTGTGATTCATGGGGATCTATCCAGACGGGTGGTGGCATTGGGAATGGATCGATTCGAGATCTTCTGTGATTCTTCCGGGATCCGCATTCTTGGGTCAGATTCACAGGGGCCTTTGGATCCGGGCAGGATTGTTCTCAATGCAACGGGCGAAAGCCTGGAAATCCATGGTATTGCCGGGGGGTTGGTTGTGTGTATGGATGATCTGATCCTGATCTGCTCTGAAAGAGGATTGATCTCCGGATTGATTCCTGAAGCCTCGCAAATTCTCGATTCGGAAATGGCGAAAGGTTCGCAATGAATGTGTGGGTAGGTATCGATCCCGGAGAGAAGCGCATTGGCATGGCCAGAGCGGATGCCATGGGTGTGTTGGCTACACCCAGGGGGGTGTCCGCCAATCGGGACGAGCTGTTGCGGTGGCTGAAATCTGTCGAGGAGGACTTTGGGCTTGCAGGCGTCATCGTCGGATGCCCCCGAAACATGGACGGTTCTTTCGGTCCCATGGCTTTGAGGTCTCTTGAGTTGACCCGTTGGCTTCGGCAAGGGGTGAAGGTTCCGGTAAGGCTTTGGGACGAGCGGTTGACGACGCAGCAGGCCCAGGGTGTCGGGAAAGACGCTGCCATCGACGAGAAAGCGGCTGCGATCCTTCTCCAATCCTATCTGGACGCAGGGACTCCGGATGCCGACGATCCACCCGGATTGTTGGAGGCGGATTCGGGGAAAAACACGGGTTGAGGGTCAATTTCAGCCAGAATGGCCACAATTTCTTGCCCTTCTGGTCAGTCTAGGTAGCATTCATACCTTGGGAAGGGACTGAACAGCGTCGCCGGAGCGTTTCCGCACTGTTCAGAACCACAAGAGACAAAGGTATCGTTTTTCGATGAGCATTACAGCAGAGCGCAAGGCTGAACTGATCCAGGAGTACAAGACCTCTGAAAATGACAGGGGTTCCGCCCAGATTCAGATCGCCATTCTTACCGAGAGAATCAGAAACATCACGGATCACCTCCGCACGATGAAAAAGGATTTTGCGAGCCGTCGTGGCCTCCTGGTTCTGGTCGGCAAAAGGACGCGTCTTTTGAAGTATCTCCAGCAAAAAGACAGGTCTGAATATCTTCGCCTGATCGAGTCGCTGGGATTGCGTCGCTAGAGTTCCGCTTCTGTACAGCAGATTGCGGATCGCGATTCTTCATCGAGAGTCACACCGAGTACTGTGTCCTGGAGCATTTTCATGCTGCCATGTCCAGTGACTCCACCTGCCAATGGCTTTCTGCCATGAGTTTGGGTGAGTGTGAATCGGGCCCTCATTTCCCTCTGAATCAATAACAAGTTTCGAAGACAAGAATCAAACAAGACGCAAGGGTGCGTCGGCAGCATGGGCTGCCAGGAGGATACATGACTCATGTAGTTTCAAGAGAAGTTGGGGGCAAGACTCTCAGCATCGAGACCGGGCTGATTGCCAAGCAGGCAGCCGGAGCGACCATCGTTCGCTGGGGAGACTGTGCAGTCTTCTGTGCAGTGACCTGGGGAGAACCCCGTTTCGGAGGTGATTTCTTCCCCCTGACCGTGGACTACCGCGAGAACAATTACGCGGCCGGAAAGATCCCCGGAGGGTTCTTCAAACGTGAAGGTCGTCCAACCACCAAGGAAATCCTGACCGCAAGGCTGATCGACCGTCCGGTTCGTCCGTTGTTCCCGGATGGGTTTATCAAGGACGTTTCCGTGGCCTGTGCCGTACTGTCCGCTGATCGTGAAAATGATCCGGACATTCTCGCCATGATTTCGGCTTCCGCATCTCTGAGCATCTCTGAGCTGCCTTTTGAGGGGCCCATCGGTTCCGTTCGTATTGGACGGGTCAATGGTGAGTTTGTGGTGAATCCCGATCACGCCACTCGCGAAGAGAGTGACGTGGACCTCGTGGTTGCAGCCACCAAGGAAGCGATCGTCATGGTCGAGGCCGGTGCGCTGGAAGTCGACGAGTCGGTCATGATCGATGCCCTTGAGTTGGCTCATAAAGAGTGCCAGGTCATCATTGAGATGATCGAAGAATTGACCGGTCTGGCTGGCAAGCCGAAGATGGAGTTCGTTGCGCCTGAGGTTGACGAGGAACTTCGAAACAAGGTTCATGGCATGGCCTACGATCGCTTTCGTGAGGCGATTCGGGTCAAGGGCAAGCATGAGAAGAAGCGTGCCATGGATGTCATTAGCAATGAGATCCTCGAAGAGCTTTGCCCTGCCGATCAGGTGGAGGCCGGAACCTGTCCCGATCCCAAAGAAGTGAAATCATTCCTGGGTGGGGTCAAGAAAAAGGTGGAACGGGACCTGATCATTCAGGAATCGAGCCGTGCTGACGGCAGGGGTTTGACCGATATCCGCCAGATTGATACCGAACTCAGTTTCCTTCCGCGCACTCATGGCTCTGCCGTGTTTACCCGTGGTGAGACCCAGGCCATCGTCACTGCAACCCTTGGTACTTCCTTTGATGAGCAGCGGATTGACGGCCTGATCGATGAGAAGCGTGAAAGATTCATGCTTCATTACAACTTCCCCGCCTATTGTGTGGGTGAGTCTTGGCCGAATCGCGGACCGAAGCGTCGGGAGATCGGACATGGTGCCCTCGCCGAGCGCTCCATCCGTTCCGTGTTGCCCGATCATGATGATTTCCCTTACACCCTTCGCGTGGTCAGTGACATCACCGAGTCCAACGGTTCTTCCTCCATGGCCAGTGTCTGTGGTGGAGTTCTGGCCCTGATGGACGCCGGTGTGCCCCTGAAGCGTCCGGTAGCAGGTATCGCCATGGGTCTGATTGAAGACGGCGATAACCACTACGTGCTGTCCGACATTCTCGGTAGCGAAGACGCCCATGGAGACATGGATTTCAAAGTGACCGGGACCCAAAAAGGAATTACCGCCCTGCAGATGGACGTCAAGATCTCCGGTCTGAGCCGCGAGTTGATGGGACGTGCCCTTGAGCAGGCCAAAGAAGGTCGAATCCACATTCTTCGTGAAATGCTCAAGAAGTTGGACCGTCCGCGCGAGGAAGTCTCTCCGCTTGCTCCGAAAATCATGCGAATCAAAATCGATCCCGAAAAGATTGGCATCGTGATTGGCCCTTCCGGAAAAGTCATCAAGGGCATTCAGGAAGAGACAGGTGCAACCATCGAGATCGAAGACACCGGGACAATCACAATCTGGGGCAAGGACAACGAGAGTGCTACTGCAGCAAGAGAGCACATCGAGATGTTGACTCAGGATGTCGAAGTGGGCCGCATCTACAACGGCAAGGTCGTTTCCATCAAGGATTTCGGTTGTTTCGTCGAAGTGCTTCCTGGACAAGAAGGTCTTGTTCACGTTTCTGAGCTTTCTGGTGATTATGTGGACGATGTCAACTCTGTGGTCAGCCGTGGCGACGAGTTGCGCGTGAAAGTTCTTGAGAGTGATCCTCAGGGACGCCTGCGTCTTTCACACAAAGCAGTCCTGATTGACGAGGGCAAAATTGAGCCCACCGCTGTCGCTCAGGGAGACGGAGACCGTGGTCGCGGTGGCGATCGCGGTGGAGACCGTGGACGTGGTGGAGACCGAGGTCGTGGTAGGGGTGGTGACAGGGGACGCGGTGGAGACCGCGGCCGTGATCGCCGTCGCTAGTGCGCTATTGATTTGGTTCTTGGAAGGGGCAATCCTGAGAGGGTTGCCCCTTTTTTCGTGCGAAAGTGGATTATGACCCGTCTTCTTCTCAAATCAGCAAGACGTTATCCCAGTTCAGGTGCTGGGCTGGAAGATCTGCTCATCGATTCCGGCAAAGTGGTGCAGTGGATTCCGTCCGGTTCTGAAAGCCCTTCTGTGGATCATGTTGTCGATCTCGATGGCCGCTGGGTTTTGCCCGGATTCGTCGACAGTCATTTGCATCTTCTGTACACCGAGCAGCATTCCCGACAAGTCTCATTGGCCGGGAAATCCCTGGATCGCTGTCTCAGTGATCTGAAGGACGCAATTTGTGCAGAGAGTGCCTTGGTCGGGCATGGCTGGAGAGATCCGCTGCCTGATGAAATGCAACCGACGCCTGCAGCGTTTCTGAATCACCACTTCCCAGACAAGGCTGTCCTGCTTTGGAATGCCGACTTCCACAGAGTGCTCGTCACTCCGACAATTCTTCAACAACTTGGCAAGGATCCGGGGCATCCGGGAGTTTTGGTTGAGGAGGAGGCTGAGGCGGCCTGGAATTGCGTGAAGGAGTCCCCTGCAAGGGAAGTTCCGGCAGCTTGCCAGCGATTGTTGCGACATGGAATCACCGCAGCGACAACTTTTGATCGCGGTGAGTCGATACGGGCATTTCATGCCAACCGACCCGGAAAGGAAGGGGTTTATATTCGCCACGGATTGCCGGAAGAAGAGTTTCTTTCAATGGATCCTGCGGAAGCCCTTCCTTATGGAGATCGTGAAGATGATTTTGCAGTTCGATGGGTGAAGATCTTTGCGGATGGAACTTTGGGGTCGAGAACAGCATGGTTGAAGTCGGGGTATACCGATGACCCCGAAAACCTGGGTATCGCCCGTCGTTCTGGAGATTCCCTGCTCTCAACTGCAGAAGCAGCGGGTTCAAAAGGCTGGGGGCTGGCAATTCACGCCATTGGGGATGCTGCTGTCTGCGAGTCGATCCGTGCCATTCACAGTGCCCGAATGGCCAGATCAGGCGGACTGGATGTTTTCGATCGGATAGAGCACCTGCAATTATTGGATCCCGGCGACATTTCTTCACTGATTCAAAGTGGTGCTGTCGCATCGCTGCAACCCTGTCATCTCTTTGAAGATCGAAAAATTGTTCGGGATCGCTGGGGGAAAAGAGCGGATTACTCGATTCCATTTCGCTTCCTTCTTGATCAGGGGGTGCCGGTGATAACCGGGACGGATGCACCGATTGAAGATCTGGATCCGTGGGCTGATTTGTACGCCGCCTGTGAGAGAGTGGATCGAAATGGAAACGGTGATTCGGAAGGGCCAGCTCAGCGAGTTCTGTTTGCGGAAGCATTCCATTCCAAGACGGCTGGAGCCGCCGGGGCCAATTTTCTTCCAGAGGATTACGGAACTCTGAACCCGGGAAGTCGTGCTGACTTTCAGGTGCTGGATAATGATCCTGAGAGTGTGAAAGAAGGCAGTCGGTCCGGTTTGGTTGATGTCTTTTCACAGGGCCAATGGCGATTGAATGAAGGAAGAGATTTTCAATGAGTCAGGATTTCAGGGCCGATCTTCATGTGGACACCCTCTCCCTTTTGGCGGAGAGAGGTGGCGGGTTAACTCCGCAGCGAAATGATTTTCAGGTCGATAGCCAGCGTTGCCAGACGGGGAGGATCGATCTGCTTGGAACGGCGGTTTTCACGGTGGATGGGCATGGATCTCCCTGGGAGCACTGCCTTTCATTGCTTGAAGCCAGAGATCGTCTGCATCAGGATTCCAGTGAGCCGTTCCAGATTGTGACCCATCCTGAACAGGTGTCAGATTTGGACGACGGGGTCGCGGGAATGTTGACGACCATTGAAAATGGAATCGCTCTGGAGGGGGAGATCCAACGCCTGGAAACCTTGCATGAGCGTGGCGTCAGAATATTGGGTCTCGTATGGAATGCGGCCAATGAACTTGGGCAAGGTTGTCACGAAGATACAGGTGAGGGGTTGACTCAACTGGGTAAAGAGATGGTGAAGGAAGCCACTTCCTTGGGATGGGCCATCGATATCTCACACTTGAACCCACAGGGGGTTTTGGATCTTTGTGAGTTGGATGCAACCATCGTTGCGACCCACTCAAACTCTCGAAAGATTCATGATCACGTCAGGAACCTCAATGATGAAACCCTCAATGCTTTGACAACGGTCAACTCGTTGGTGGGCATCAATGTGTTTCCTCCATTCCTCGGTGGAGAATCCAGTACGGAGACTTTTGTTGAGCATGTGTGTCATATCGCGGGAATTCTCGGGAAAAACCGGTTGGCATTGGGAACCGATCTGGACGGAATCTCAAGAACGATGGAGGGGTTTCGCGATTATCGCGATATGGATGCTCTGTGTAAGATTTTGGAGTCGAAGGAATCCGGTTTGGGTTCTGCTGTGCTCGGAAACAACTTCATGAATTTTTGGAGAAGTTGGGCGGTCTAGTCGAGCCGGCTTCTTTTTATGACCCCTCAGCGGACCTTTGATCCCCGGAATCCCCCACGCGATTTTTGATTTCAGTATGGAATCGCAGGAAATCCGAATCTTCCATTGGGACCCAGCGTTTTCTTTGAATGCGGTTGGCGATGGATTCAGGGGAGTAACGAGCACTGGTGACGTGAATCCCATTTTGAGTAAAGACATGAACCCGGCTGTTGGGTCCACGAACGATGACCGTTGACTCTCGCCGATCAAGGAAGAGGTCCTGTCTTTTACTGGCGAGAACATCCGAAATCGCCGCTGACGTAGGTCTCTGCGGATCCTCTCCGCGCTCCAGGGCATGAAGTGTTTTTCGATCTTTGCGCCTGTTGTATGCACCCAAGATCGATTGAGCCTCACGAAGGGTCTGGAATACACGCTGGCGACATTCCTTCATTGGCATCCTCTTGCCTTCGCGCGCTCTGGCTTCAATCTCCTCCTGAAGGCCTACCAGGAGGGCACGAAGAGCCGAGATCCATCTCGCCAAATGTGAAGAGTCCTCCTGTCCCAGCAAGCTGGCCAAATGAAATGGTTTGGGTGGGGTGGAAATGAAGTTCCAACGGTAGCGCGGTATCCCTCTCGCAGTTCTCGTCTCCTGCACCAAAGCGGTCAATGACAAATGGTCGATCTCGTAGTTCGGCAACTGGAGTGGAAAGCCACCGACAACCAGTGCGGCCAGCGGGTGCGAAAACTGGGTTCCTTCCAGATATTGGGGAAGGACCTCTGCCAGAAGATCCGATTCATCCACCAGAACTGCAAACGGCTTGAGAGTATCTCCGTGTAGGTAATCGAGAAGCTCTGGCGCTTCGGCAAGGAGGAAGTTGGTGATGTTTTTCCAGACTGGCAGCCCTGTCGGGGACCACCCCGTCAGCACAGTGTGCCCGTTCTCCGGCAAAGAGTGTTCACAGTCCGTTTGCTGGCACCAGTAACAAAGGGCATGTCCTGATCGATGACCGTGAAGTTCTATTTCTCCTTCAGTTCTCAGTGCGTCGACCTGCTTCATGAGATCTTCAGAAAATTTTCTGGAATGGGATAGTCGATCTTCGTGCAGGTGTATGGGGATCTGAAGATGAAGGTCCAGAGATTCGGGAAGTCCGGAAATCGCCTCGCTGCCGTCACGGGAGAGCAATGAGCGGACAAGTCCCTGTATGCGTCGGTGAATTGATTCTGCAGCTTTGGATCGGCGGGGAGCAGATTTGTTTCGCCCTTGTCGACGTGGGTTCATCGCTTTCTCCTGATGATTATCGTAGAAAGTCGTATTGCATGAGCAACCTTGTCTTAGCAAGATCCAGCAACTGGATTTTACCCACTGGCCCCAGGGAGATCACATGCTGCCTTTACTGAAGGTTCCTGTTCCTGATCGATTTGTTTCTGGAAACAGGGCCCTTGTCAGCAGTTTTGCCTGCCTGCTTGTCTTTTTGTTCTCATCGCCTGACGTAGTCGCAGGAGATTTTTCCTCAGAAAACCGCAATCGATATCGGGACAAAATTCTTCAGATTGCGAAAGATTTAAAAATTCCAGAATCGGAAATTTCGTTTTCATTCAGAGTGCCTGGCGTTGGACTTGTTTCGCACCGGGAAGAGACACTGCGTATTCCTGCTTCAGCGATGAAACTGGTAGTCACGGCTGCTGCCTGGGAACTTTTGGGGCCTGATTTTGAACTGAAGACGGATCTGTTGATCGATGGTCCGGTTTCCAATGGGGTACTCGCCGGCAATCTCATTGTTGTTGGTCGTGGAGATCCCGCTGTGGTGGGGCGAGAAGACGAAGAGGATGTCCTTTGGGAATTGCGGCCCTGGTGCCAGCAACTCAAGAGTTTTGGTATTACCTCGGTCAAGGGCAAGGTACTCGCTGATATCCGTTACTTTTCTGGTCCAGGCTTTCATCCAGATTGGCCTCGGCAATCGGCTCAGCAATGGTACTACGCGGCTTCCGGAGCATTGAATCTTAACGACAACTGCCTCGATCTGTTTTTGGGACCGGTTTCGGAAGGTGAAGTCGAATTTTCGGTAAGGCCCTTGCAACCATTGGCCAAGTTTTCAAACCGCCTCAAATTGGTCAAGGATTCCAAAAAACATCTGATTCGCATCGACCGTAAATTTGACGAATGGAATGTCGCTATCTCAGGGGCATTTTTTCAGGGGTCACAGAAACAGAAGTTTCATGTGACAGTTCCCGACCCTGCAGAAAATTTTGTCTCCGCATTTACAAATCTTCTTTCGACTGAAGGGGTCAGTGTTGCTGGTGAGTCGATCGACTTGGGGGAATCAGGTCAGATTTTGGCGAATATTTCCCATTCGCTCAAATCCAGAAGTGCTGTTCTTCTCAAAAACAGTCAAAACCTCTATGCAGACTCCATCTTCAGGGTATTGGGCAAGGAGTTGGGTGGTGAGGGCAGTTTTGTTGCAGCCAAGGCAACCTTGCGGAAATGGGCGCTGCAAACTTTCAGTGATTCCGATCCACTGATCTTTCAGGACGGATCTGGGCTGTCTCGTCAGAATCGTCTGACGAGCCAATTCCTTCTCAATGTGGTGGACCGTGTCATTGCTCAGGAATGGGGGGCAGATTTCATCGACCAGCTTGCTGTAGGAGGGGTGGATGGAACTCTTCGGAAGCGTCTGGGCCAAAATGGGCTCAAGGGGCGTGTCTTTGCAAAAACCGGAACTTTGACGGGGGTTTCCAGCCTGGCGGGGCTTCTGATTCCTCAAGGTTCTTCTGAGTCCGTGTCTTTCGCCATGATTTGCAATCGCAAAAAGGGGTCTGCAGCTGTGGCCCGGAAATGGCAAGACCGGGTCCTGCAATGGCTTGAGGGCCAACTTGATGGGAACTGATTGAGATCTGGATTCGTATATCCAGACAGTGGGGTCTGATTATGGCACCCCCCTGTAAAATGTTCTTTACAGGGAGACCGGATCAGGGACGATGTGCGTATCCCTAAGCCAGTGTTGAGTGTGAGGAAAATCGTTGGAAATCCCTGATCGTGGCAAGAAGAGACCATCTTCTGGCCCCGATTCTTCCATCAGTACGTTGTATGTACAGGATCCTTCAGGAGATCGACAGATCTCTCTGAAAGGAGCGCGTCTCTCCATTGGCAGGTCCAAGGACAATGACGTGGAAATCTCTGATATCAGTGCGTCTCGTCAACATTGCCGCCTTGAGTGTATTCAGGGGCGATGGCAGTTGGAAGATCTCCGCAGTCGCAATGGCACGATGGTCAATGGAATCCTGATACGCAGGCAGCCTTTATTGCCCGGTGACAAGATCGAGATCGGTAAAACCCGAATCTATTTTGATCGGATACCGGAAGAGGAGTCTGCGGCAGGCCCTCATGAGGACACCCTTGCTCTGAATACCGAGTTTTTCCTCGAGCCAGAGCTGGAGGAGCCCGTCGTCGATGAAAGCCGAATGAATGACGAGAGAGCCATTTTCATGCGTCTCCTCGAGCTTTCCAGGGATTTGTGTTCCATTCTTGTGACCGAAGAGCTTTACGAAGTGATTC
Organism: Planctomycetia bacterium; assembly: GCA_012269595.1. GTDB lineage: Bacteria > Planctomycetota > UBA8108 > UBA1146 > UBA1146 > UBA12191. The sequence continues at coordinate 36,986 of JAAXJX010000003.1, forward strand.
TGCAAAATGTCATCGAGATCTCGGGTGCCGAACGCGGCTTTCTGATCACCGTCGACGAGGACGATCTCGTGGTTGCGGCTTCAAGAAATATCGACCGTGATGTGATTCGTAAATCCCACATTCAAGTCAGTCAGTCGATTACGCGCAGGGTACTGGAATCTGGAGAGCCGGTCCTGACGGGAGATGCCCGCAAGGATGAGCGATTCCTTTCCTCTGCCTCCATTTCGAACCTGAAACTGGAGTCGGTGCTTTGTGTCCCACTGAGAATCAGAGGCAAGGTTCATGGGGCTATCTACATCGACAATCGATTTGAAAAGAACTCTTTTCATCCTGGCACTCTTCGGTTTGTCAGTTTTCTTGCGGACCAGGCTTCGATCTTTATTGAGAACGCCCGACTGTTTGAGGAGTTGAGAAACAGACAGGCTTCTCATCAGGCTGCGCGACAGCAGGTGGAGGAGTTGAACCGGGAGTTGCAGGAATTGCTTCTCGCAAGAGAAGTTGAGCCAGAACAGGCGAGGGAGTTGATGAAAAAGGGTGCACGGCCCGATTTTCGTCATTCCTATGATCGCATCGTGACCCGTTCTCCGGCGATGATGGCCGTTTTTGAATTATTGGATCGTGTAATCCATACCGATATGCCGGTTCTTGTCCTCGGGGAAAGCGGGACCGGAAAAGAGTTGGTGGCTCAAGCGATCCATCAGGGTTCGGAGCGGTCTGCATCGCCCTTCGTTTCGCAAAACTGTGCCGCAATACCGGCCAATCTTCTCGAAAGTGAATTCTTCGGTCACGTCAAAGGGGCATTCACCGGAGCCCATCGTGACAAGAAGGGCCTTTTTGAGTTGGCGGATGGCGGAACGCTTTTCCTCGACGAGATCGGAGACATGAGCCCCGACCTCCAGGCAAAGTTGTTGAGAGTTCTCGAGGATGGAGAAATCCGTCCTGTTGGATCTCGGGATGTCGTCAAGGTGGATGTTCGGATCGTTTCTGCAACGAATCAGAATATTGAGGAACAGGTTCGTGTTGGGCATTTCCGGGAAGACCTTTTTTATCGATTGAATGTTTTGACGGTGAAGCTGCCGCCTCTCAGAGAGAGACGGGAAGACGTTCCGTTACTGGTGGATTTCTTTGTTGATCGTGCATGTTCCCGCTTGGGAAGAGAAAGACCTGTGATCGACCCGAGAACACTCTACGCCCTCTACCACAGCCCGTGGCCCGGCAACGTCCGACAGTTGGAGAATGAAGTGGATCGTTTGGTTGCACTGTCTGCGGACGTCATTCTTCCGGAGATTATTTCCACGTCGGTTTTGTCTCAAAAGCCGGGAGAGCAACGGGAGCCCTTGAGGGGGACTTTGAGGGAATTGGTGGCGGAGGCTACTGAGAGTCTCGAGCGCCAGGTGATCTCTGCAACACTCGAGCAAAACGAGTGGAACAAGAGTCAGACCGCCAGATTGCTGGGGGTGTCGCGACCGACCCTGGACCAGAAAATTGAAAAATACCGAATCTTGCGGGAAGAATCGAAGGGTGAGGATTCATGAGCTCCCAGGAATCTCTGGAGTTGAGATACCAGTCTGGCGGGGAAGACCAGCGAGTCCTTTTGGCAGACAAACTGCTGATAGGGAGAAATCCGGGATGTTCCATCGTGCTGGCGGAGAACAGTGTCTCCAGCAAGCATGCTGCGGTGGTTGCCAAGGGAGATCGCTGGTTTATTGCCGATCTTGATTCGAGTAACGGAATCATCGTCGATGGCAACAAGGTCAAACAGTTGCAGTTGAAGGCCGGTGTTCAGTTTCGAATAGGTTCGACGGCATTTCAGGTGTCACCTGTTCAGAGTGGATCCGGGTCCAGCCGTTCTTCCTCCACTTCTTCCAAGCGGATTGGGGCCAAGCCGTCTGCGGGAGGTGACATCGTCATTCAGCGCAGCAAGATTGAGAATGTCGATTCCGGGGGCTCCATCGCTTTACAGACTCTGGTTTTCATAGGCATTCTCGGAGCTCTCTTCTACTCCAGTTTTGATCTGTTGAGTAATCTTGCTGAGGACCCCAATGCAATGGAAGTTGCCGGCGATCTCTTCTCCGGTGCAGGAGCTTTTGAATCTGAAGCAAGTGTCGCTTCTCTGGTTTCAATTCCCGCTTCTGTAGATTTGCTTATTGAGTCCGGGGACAGTGCCTCGCAAGGGGAGTCGTGGCTGGAAGCAACCGGTGAGCCTGTTACAGACGGATCGATGCGTCTTGCCTGGAATGAACCATTCAGTGTCGAAGCAGGCCAGGGAGTCCTGGTGACAGCATCGATGAAAAGCGTGGGTTACGATCGATTTGGTATTTCCGTCCGATGGGCTGAGACCTCCGATCCCAACAGTCCCGTCATATCTGAGGATTTCGCTGTCGTCAGACCGCGATCTGGCTGGAGCAGGATCGCTCTCGAATCACCTGCCGCTGTCGACGATGGGTTTGCTGTCGCCACCATATCGGTGGTCGGCCTTTCTGATCGCAGTACCCGAGGGGCAATTTCTGTCGATCAGTGGATTGCCAAGATCATCGATATGGAGAAATCAGATGCGATTGTCCTCGCCAGTCAATCGGATCAACAGCAGGTCAGCCTGTTGTTGGATGACCGTGGCGTGGGTCAGGTGACCAAGGGTCGCCTTGAAATGATTTCGGATTTGAGAATGGCACTGGGAACGGCTAACGGGCAATGGAAATGGGGTCAGATCCTTCCACTGCGAAAAGAACCCTATGTCGTCGGAGAAGATGATTCTTTCCGTATGGGGTTCGAATTGGCTGAGGCCGGTGAATCTGCGGTTGTTCAGCAATTTGTGAGAGCCCAGACCCAACGCATCGATTTGTCATGGACTCTTCAGAGAGCGGTTCCAGCAACGTTTACCTTCCGAATTAAAAACAAGAGACTCGGCCTGGGACTGTCCGGTTTTTCCAGTGGTATTGCTGTTGCCTCAGGACTTCAGGACGGTCAGGTCGATTTTATGGGAGACGAGTTTGCTCTCGGCGAAGGCAGTCAACAGGTGGTTCTGTCGATGAACAAGCCTGCCCGCTGGTCAGGATTCACGGACTCGGCCGGTGATCTGATCGTCACCGTTGACCACGGGTTGGTCGAGGCGGGTGGAGTGGTCGATCTGGCCATTTCTGCGAGCAGTGCCAGAGAACAGGAAAATTTGGATCGGGTGATTCTTCAACTTGGTCAATTGATAGACGAAAGACGCTTCGGTGAGGCCAGCGTTGCCTTGGCGAGTGCACGGGAACAATTGGGTTGGCGTGAAGATCTGGAATCTCGACTTGCAGTCTTCTCCGAGAGAATTTCCCAGGAAGTGGATGCCATTCAGTCTCAGTTGGCAGCGGTTCAGGAAGACATTCGTCGTTTTCCGGGATCTCCAGCCGAGGGATTCCTTGTGGAAATTTGTGAGGACGCCCAGCTGAGATTTACGGGATTGGCTGTCGAATCCCAGGCTTCAAGAATTCTGCAGGAGATTCGCGGACAAAGCGATCGCGAGGAAGAGAAGTCCCAACTGAACAAGGTTCAAACCATTTTGTCTTTGGCCAGTGAGGCTGCAGAAGCAAGTCGCGGAGAATTGGCCCGGTTTTACTACCAATATGTGATCAATACCTCACCCGGAACTCCCGCCGCTGCAGAGGCAGAGCAAGGGCTGAAAATTGTAGAGGCGAAGGGGATCTGATGTCTTACAAGGGTCGATCCACAGTATTGCAAAAGACCAGCTCGGGCTGGAGGGCCGTAGAGGTTTCCGCTTCGGGCTCCGGGATCATTGCTGACAAAACATTTGCTGACGAATCCGGAATGCCACTTTCTGAATTTTGTGAACAGTTGCAGGGTCAGGGGCTGGCGAGGGACAACCTTGTTCTGGCTCTGGATTCCGATTCTTCCTCACTTCGTTATCACGGAGTGCCTCCTGTCCCAAGTTGGCGTCTTGAGTTGATTCTCAAGTACGAAATAGAGGAGGTTGCTGAACGCACAGGCGACCAGTTGTCCGGGGGGCATATCGAGTTGCAGGTCCCTGAAAGCGAATCGGAAGATACTTTGCTGTTGCTGGGGATGGGCAAGGATCATCTGGTTCAACCGATGATCGATGAGATTGCCAGTTCTGGAGGCAGGGTTCGACATGCGGTGCCTACTTCCATGGGGCCTTATCATGTCCACCTGGCGACGTCTAAAATCAATGACGAAGAGACGGTCATGCTCGGCGACGTCAGTGACGCCGAGACTCAGGTTTTGCTTGTTTCCGGCGATCGGCTTCTGTTTGCCCGAAGTGTTCGCTTTGGTCGTGATCAATTTATCGAATCCATTCGTGATCGCTGCTCTGTCAGTGCGTCAGAGGCAGAGGATATGGCCCTGGCATTTATCGATGGAGATCTGGTCTCATCTGCTGACGTTGTCCAGCAGTGCTACCGGGGTTGGGTTTCACAACTTTCCCAATCTTTGGGTTCTTCGATCAATTTCTGTAAAGCACAATTGAAAATGGAGTCAGTGGTTGCACAGCGTTTGCGACTGTCGGGCTCGGGAGCGGATTTGGCCAATCTCGGTGGAGAGCTGGCTGCTTCACTGGACCTCAAAACCGAACTGGTGACCCTCGAAGGCTTGCCAGATAGCAGTTGGAGCTGCATGGCCGGAATCGGCGGTGCCGTTCTGGATTCTGAAGATCGCGTCGTAGACCTGTTGCCTGCAGTGGAGCGCAAGCGCAAAACATTTCGGGAAAAAACAGTTTTTCTTTATGGAGCCATCGCCTGTTTTGTCCTGACGCTGGGGATTCAGTTCCTCGATGCAACCATTGCTGGCGGCCGTTCCGATGATGCGAAATCTGTGCTCAAGGAATGGGATACCAAGATCGGTCTCTGGACTCGCCAGGAAGAAGACGCTCGAAAAGAAAATGACGTCTTGAGAAAGCGCGAGGGGCGAATCCTTGACGAGGTGGAGACGAGCCGTTTTTACGCGTCGATTCTCGATGGTTTGCGGGTCAGTTTGCCTCAGGAAGTATCCGTAGATCTGATTCTCATGCGACGACAGTCAGGAACCGGTGAGCTGGGAATCGAAATTGAACTACAGGGGCGCTCTGATAATTCCGGGCGCAGGGGAGTGGACGCCATCGATGAGCTTCGGGGGTTGCTGGAGGGGATTGTCGGAGTCAAACGCGTCAAGGCTGACCTGCAAGACCTGAAGAGTGGTTCTTATCCCTTTCAAATGACCGTCTCTCCTGACGACTCGATGCCTGAAGCCGGTTCTCGCAAGCGGAACCGCAACAGCCGTCCCCGATCCCCCTTTGGGAGGAACTGACATGCAAGAGATTTGGTACAAGAACAAACCCACGCTGATCAAGGCTTTGGTAACGCTTGTTTTGTTCATGGTTCTTTCCAACGTTGCCAAGGGCATCCGGGGAGACCATGAAAACGCCTTGCAAATCCACGAAGAAAAATCCGTGGTATTGGCTCAGAAGCTTCAGGGGCTGAATGGTGTTGTCGACGTTGAGAGAAAAAGTCGCTCAGCATTGGAAGATCGGGCCAAGGATCTCTTTTCCAAGGTGGCGATTTCGGCTCGTCCGGTTCATTCGATTCCGGAGAATCCCGATTCCATCGTGACCGAATTCAAAAGATCCAAGGATGCTGTGTGGAATGATTTTCGGGAGAGAGCCAATCGCCTGGGGATCATGTCACCCTCCGCGGTTCCGAATTTCCAGGAGAAGTCAGACTTGACCGTCGATCAATGGGTTGATCGGTACCGTCTGTTGGAGGTCATGGATCGATTCCTTTCAGTAGTTCTTCAGGTCCAACTTCAAAGTGTTGAGGAGATTACGCCTGGAGAACGTGTGCAGGAAGACTTTGCTGACTCAGAGTTGGCTCTGGTTCGCTATCCGGTGACTTTCAAATTGAGATGTTCGCCCACGCAGCTCTCGGAGCTCTTCGTCCGTTTTCAATCGGACAACGTCTTTCTCTCCCTGGAGCCTGAAAGAATGAGTTCCTCGGATGCCAATGGCAATCAGGTGGAGGTCACCATGACGGTTGTGGGAGTCGATGTCGCTGAGCCCAGGGAGGAATCCCTGGACACACGCAGAGGCAGCCGATTGAACAGGAGGGGCTGATCATGCGCTGGAATATTGAAAAGATATTTTTCGTCATAGGTGCAGCCTTTTTGCTCCTCAGTCTGTTGGGGATGACCCAAACGCTGATTCTTTCAAATCCACTTTCTGGAGTGGAGCTCATGGATCCGGAATCCAGTTCTGGTGGAGCAGTGGGTGGCGTCGTGCGAGTAGAGTGGTACGAATCCGATCCGGGTCTTGCCAACCGAAACCCTTTTCAGGCGATCAGCGAGTGGAAGAGTGTTCCCGTTGGATCCCTGGTGACTCCACCGTTGGGATCCCTGAATCGCAGGGTTCCCTTGCCGCCACTCTTTTCTGGAGATGCCTCAGCCTGGCTTACCTTTGAAAATGAAGTCCCCGAGGATATTGGATCGGAGGAAGAATGATGACGATTCGTCGATCTCTCTTCATGATCTGCCTTCTGGTTTTCCACTGCTTTCTGGCACAAGGAGTCCAGGCTTTTCAGGTGTCCAGTGACGATCTTGAAATCCGTCCTCAAGACGTACTGGAGTTGACCAATGGAAATCGGTTTGTAGGTAAAATTCTTGTCGAACGTGATGACTTCATCAAGTTTGAGACTTCCGGCGGAAGCACAACGGTTCAAAGGTCGGATATTTCACGAATTCTTTACAGCAATCCTCCGGAGGCTGTTTACGAAAAGCGGTTGAAAGCGATCGATCGCAGTCTGTATGCCGATCAGGTTTCTCTTGCGAATTGGTGCCTTGAACCGGAGGTCAACCTCCGTGATCGGGCTATTGGGCATTTTGAATCTGCAGTTCAGATCGACCCTTCATTACCTTCTGCATACGAAAAACTGCTTCCGCTATATATCGGCCGTGAATTTTTAACGACTGACTCGGATCAACAGGAGCGCAATCTTTTGAAAGAGAGTGAGATCCTGTTACTGGGTGTCCGTTCGGGAGTTGATCTGGGAAGCCTTGATCTTCGTGACGGGGCGATTCGAACTCTGATTCGTATCGGTGACATACAAGCCGCTGTCATCTTGTTGGAAGAGCAGGCTGAGGGGGATCGTGAAGATTCCAAGACGCTCCAGGCGATGCGCCGTCTGGTGGTTCTCTATGACGCATTGGGTCGAACAGAAGAATCACGCAAGACAGCAGAAATGCTCCGTGAAGGCGGAGGGGGCAGTGATACAGAGGTCCTGTTGAGGGAGATTCGTTGGGCTGCAGAGGATCATGCTGCCAGAGTCCCTGAGAGTGACACCAAAGTCGAAGCGTTGATGGAAGACCTGCTGGCATTCGGTGAGGCGGACGGAAAGGCCTATCTCTATCGTGGTTCGGTTCGTTTATTGAACGGCGATCTGGATGGTGCCGAGAGTGATTTCCGGAAGGCCTTTTCTGCAGGCGAAGTCGACGCTGTCGCTGCGACCACCTATGCGCTTTCATTTGCCCGTCGTGGCGATTTCCAAAAAGCACTGGATCTTCTTTCCTCGGCGGCTGATTCAGAAGCCGTTTCTGTGGACTGGCGTCTGGTTGAGGCGTACGTCATTGAAAGTCAGGGTGATTTTTCTTCTGCCTTGCGTCTCTATGAAGAAGCACGTGGGCGGGTGGAGTCCACCTGGCAGTCAAGTGTGATGGCCATCTCGGCTCGCAGGCGTATCGAGCCTGAATGGGATGCCATTCCCGCGATTCAAAGCCTGATGCAGTCCGATATCCTGAGCCCAGCAGCGTTTTCAGAGTGCTGTTTGATGCTGGGTGATATCTACCTGCAGCGGGGCGAGAACTCTGCGGCACGTCGTTGGCTTGAATACGCCTTTGCCAGTGGTCTGGATACTCCTGAGCTGCGTATTCGACTGGCGATGGCACAGTCCGGACCCGGTGGCGATAGCGAGAGAGCCCGGGAACTGCTTGCCAATGTCACGGAAGAGGACCCGGAAAACCCGGATTCCTGGAATGCTTACGCGAGTCTTCTTTACTCAATGAAGAAATTCCAGGAGAGCAAATCTGCACTGGAGAAATCTATCGCACTCTTTTCGAAGGAGGAGCGCGACTTGTCGGCGTTGGAGATGCCCTCTGCTCTTTCGTGGGCGATGAGATCCCTGCGACAGGTCGAGCGATTGTTGGGGCAGGAGTACTGGGTGGACGATTTCCGGAGGGAATCAGACACTGCCCTGCGCAATAACTGGGACGAAGAGGAATCCTTTGGTGTCAATGTGAGCCTCGTAGACGGAATGGCTGTGCTCGAGGGAACCCAGAAGTTCCAGCCTGATCGCCTGACGACGATGAAGAGGGACCTTTTGACACCCCGATTGGCTGCCATTGCCACTTCTTTGCGCCTTCTGGAAGCTGGAGAAGGTGTTCGTGTCGGTTTGAGGATCGAAGATCAATCTGGTGGTGGTATCGGTTTTTTCCGTGAGCCTGACGGTGTCCTCGGTTTCGTGATCCTGGGAGACAGTGATCCGGTGATGATTCGGACCGATTCTGAAGAGATGGCGGAGGAACATGATTTGATCCCCACTCTTTGGGAGGCTGCTCCTCAAGGCCACACCCTTGAGATCAATTTTGCTTCCAAAGACTCCTCGTCGAAGGGCAATGCGGAGATCTGGTTCGATGGAATTCGAATCGCAAAAGATATTCCCTACAGGATTTCCCGTAAACGCGGCTTGCGGGCGGGGGTTTCCGGTCAGGCTCCTCTGGAAAGTCGTTATGTTCTTCAGGTCGAAAACTTTGAGGTGTTTCGCGACAAGCCTCGCCAGAACCAGGAAAGAGAATTCTGATGGGTTACCAGCAAAAAGGCTTCACCCTGATCGAGTTGCTTGTGGTGATCGCCATCATCGGTGTTCTTGCAGGCATGGGCAGTCAGATGATGGGGTACTCCATTAAAAAGGGGAATATTTCCGCAGCTGAATCAGAGATTCAGAGATTGATCCTGGGTGTGGAGTCTTTCCAACTGGATCATGGCGATTACCCTCCGACTTCCATGGAGGTCGCCTACGATGTTTCCGGTAATGGACTCGATACGGGGAATGAAAGTATGGTGGCGCATCTTGCCAGCAGGGCCAAAGGCCGTACCTACTTCGACTTCACGGAAGAGTACCTCGAGAATCTCGATAACGATTCTCTCGACAAGAGTCTGGTCGATGAGATCAGTTGGGTCTTCGGTGACAATCAATTGAGGGAATATGTTGACCCCTGGGGTAATCCCTATGTCTACATTCACAATCATGATTACGGCCGTGAGTTTTCTGTTACCGGGGATGGCAAGCCTGTGATGGTTTCTGCCGGGCAGTCTGAAAAAACCGCGACCTATTATGAACCGATTCGGTTTCAGATCTGGTCTGCAGGACCGGACGGCGTTCACGAAAATGCTGAAGGAGACGATGTTTCTCAATGGTGAGATCGACCGAGGCACCCTCTGATTCCGGATTCACGCTGATTGAACTCCTGGTGGTTCTTTCCATCCTGACGATGGTTTTGGGGATGTCGGTTTCCGTCTTTCGATCATTTGGTGAGGGGCAATCACTGGAAATCGCTGCCAGTCAGGTTTCGACGGCAGTGAGGGCCGCCAGAAACTGGTCAGTATCCACCGGAATGCCCAGTCGTGTCATGGTGGACCCTGACAACAGAACAGTGACTGCCTACGGTTTCAGTACCGTGGCTGCATGGGATTTTGAAAGCCTCTCCGGTGAGCCAGCGAATGCTCCCTTGCCGCAAGGCCTGGCGGTCGCAGGGGCTTTCCGACAAAAAGCGGAAGTGACTGGGCACGTTGAGGCTGCTTCTGGCAGCGTTGGAAGTGGCATCCTCTGTGTGAATGACGGAGCGGCTTTGCAAGCGGAGTGGCAACCGCGTTATGACGTTCACCGTGGTTTCTCCGTCGATGCCTGGGTTCAGTTCTGGCAACCCCCCTGGAATATCGAGGATGGCATCGAGCCCTCTGGAGGCTTCAGTGACCCCCGCCGTGAAATGCGGATGGCGATCATGAGTTTGCCGGGGGCATTTGAGGTCGGTTTGCTGGGGGACGGCAGTGTTTACCTGGAGATCGGTGATCCAGGGGGCGATATCGACGCTCCATTCTATCGAGCCCAGACGGAATCCCGTCGGATCATCGCCGATCGCTGGTCCCATGTCAGAGCCGCGTTTGATGGTGTGAACATCACCATTGAAGTCGACGGAGTGGCAGTGGATTGGTACCCGGAAGGTTTTGAATGGATCGTGCCCGAAGATTGGCCCCCTCTGCCTGACGTGATTGCGCGGGTGGACAGCGATCTCTACATCAGTCATCCGGCCCGCTTCTTCATGGGCGGATTGGATCAGATTGTTCTCCGGTCTGCCACCGACCCTGAAGTCGTGGAATTGCCCGACAATGTTGAGCTCCTGGGTGCTCCGCAAATGATTTACCTTTCCGGAAACGGGTCACTGGATTCTCTGGAGCATGACTTGCCGGTGGTCATCCATATTGCCGAGGTTGGCGACCTGGCCCAACTGGAGCAGATGGACGGGACATCCGTCGCAGGGGAATCCTTCCGTGATCAAATGAACCGCAAAAAACAGGAGCGTCAGGATCAGCAGGACCGTGTTGAAGATGCCTTCGGCAGTCCGATCGGTGACCTCATGAGTCATCTCGAGGATTGGCAAGCGGAGTCGGAGAATGGCGACGAAGTAGAGGATGTCTATCTTCTGCCGCTTTCTCCCGGGATCCATTTTGGAATCGGAGATGTGGACGAGCACACCGTTCTGAGATTGCACAATATCGTCGTTGATTTGACGGGAGCGATCCGTGGTTGAGGAATTGCGTCTGAATAAACAGCAATCGGGAATGGCATTGCTGATGGTGGTATTGGTATTGGCTGCTCTCGCAGCGATCGGTACCCCTTTTCTTGCTTCCATGAGACTGCAGGAGTCTGGTGCAGCCAAAACTCTGGCAGATCACAAGGCTCGTCTCGCCGCACGAAGTGCGAGGGATCATGCCGTCAGCCATCTTTTTGACACCTACCACAGCCGCGAACGTGATTTCTGGACTCCCGGTGAAAATGCGGGGGATCTGGTTGATGATCTGGAAGATCTTCAGGTTGTCTTCCCTGAGTCGATGACCACTGAGCCTCTCGACCAATCTGAGTCGACAACGTTGACGATGCGTGGTGAAGGGGATCGTATTCTGGATGCCCGTGTCACCGATGAGCAGGGCAAGGTCAATATCAACACGGCGATGCCCAATCTGGTGGGCAATCTGTTGGCGGGCAGTCATCTCTCCGAAAACATCACCTTTGATCAGGAGTTGGAAACACTTCCCCTCGATGATACGAGCATGTTTCCTGCTGATGACGACCCTGACACCATCGATGGTGTGGTGGTGATTCTCAATCCGATTTTCTTCACCACCGAGGCCGTGTCCTATACGGGTAAAACTGAAGAAGGCCTGACCGGTGTTTTCCGGGGGCAGTACCTCTCCGGAACCTGGGAGCATCAAAAAGGCTGGCCCGTCTTTGACCTTCGGGGCTACAAGACGTTCCTCCATCGGTTGGCCAACTTGTCTGATGGGGAAATTGCCAGTTTCAGAACCCCCTTGGGGATTCGTCAGATTGCAGACTGGTCTGTGGTTCCCTACTTCCTGCAGACTTTGGCAGTGGTGGGGCTGAGCATCGACAACATGGCCGATTGGGGTTTGACCCCGGAGATGCTCGTTCGAGCTGGCCTGGATCCGTCAATTCTTTCCCGGGAACCGGAAGATGTCGACGAGGACGAATACAGGGATGCCAGAAAACTGTTTCTCGATAATGGAATTCCCCGTCATGTGGTCGATCTTGTGGAATCGGTCCGTGGAAAAGCGGGTCTGATTGAAGCCTCGAAAGTCGTGGAAGACTTCGGGGGACTGGATCGTGCCCGGGGTAATGCCTTCAAAGGGGTTTATCAAACCTTTATCGCTCCGCAGCTCAAAAGGATTCGAACCCAGAGTCAAAAGTATTTCCCGGGCGCAGTGACCGCCTATCAGGAGATCTTTGATATTCCTGACATGGAGACGATCTCGGCACGGGAGTTTGAGAATATCCGTGAATACATCACAACCAATTCCACCATGCCCCGATCATGGTCCCAGGAGCAGATGGTGGAAGGGGAGATTTCCAACAGTGCGTTGCTGGGAGTCCCTCAGATGCGTCTTCCCCGCTATGATTTTTTCAATCCTGGTACGGTCGTTCGAATTCGCAGTGCCACAGATCCCAACAAGGTGGAGTACGGACTCGCTGCTGGAGCATTCCCCACGCCCAGAGGTGGGTTCCGTGGTGGCGGCAGGGGAAGCATTTTTCAGGGCGGAGTCATCCTCAAGGAACCCCTGAAATATGAGTGGGCTGAACGGGAAGCACTGGTCAGCGCCTCCATGCGCCATCCCATCAATATCAATACGGCTCCTGCCAGAGTGATCCAGGCTGTTTTGACGGGAGTCAGTACCCAACGTTTTGGTCGCGAGTTCAATTCCGTTTCGGTGGAAGAGGCACGTAAATTAACCTCTCGCCTTCTTGAAGCGATGCCGATCGAGGGTTTCGAAGAGTTTCGCACTATCGTGGAAAATGCCCAGCTCTCCGGCGATCTGGATGGTACGGACAGCAATGCGATATTGATCAATGCCCTGAATCCGAATCATCCTCGCCTGTCTGTTTCGACGACCGGTTTCTGTTACCGAACCCACGACGTCTACACCATTGAATCAACCGGCATCGCACGGAGTGGAGCCGGCTTTCCTGAGGCGACAGTGCGCCTCCGTGAAATCGTCGAGGTCGCTCCGCCTGAGTCCCTGTTCCTTCGTATGGAAACCCAGTTCGACTGGACTGCGCTCTACTCGACTCGCAACACTGGCGGGGGCCGCTTTTCCCGATTCAACAGCACCTTCCTGCCGGGGATGGCTTCCAACCTGATGGTGACCGGTCCGGTTTCCATGAATGGACGTCAATTTACTGCACCCTCCATGGATGAGGGGACCCTGCGTGGAGAAACACTGACGGTTCCAGGACTTCGCCTCAACTGGGGTTTCGGTCAGTTGGGTCTCTTCGAAGTGGAGAGTTTTGCGGATACGGTTGAGGGAAGAGAACTCGAAGACGGCCCATGGTCCCGGGGGACATTCATCGAGACGACTCTTCCTCAGGGTGATCTTCCACCCGGTGCTGGCGGACAGGTGGAGTTGCAGCAGGCGGTGACGGATGCCTTTTCCACCGTGCCTGCGATGGTCGAGTTCTGGTACCGCCCCCGATGGGGTTCCCGGGGACAGAATCACACCATCTTTGACATGGCGGGTGCCCAACAGGATCCGTGGCGTGATCGTGTGCGCCTTTTCTTCGACAGTGATGCGCAGGAATTGGTTTTACAGGTCTTTGATGAGACCGGATCTGCTTTGGCCTGGGATTCTGATTTCGCTCCCTGTGCAGAGCTCCGCCATCCCATCACGGCGAACTCTTTTGCAGATGATACCTGGTATCACCTGACTGCCGGCTGGAGGTCCACTCGTCCCGGTGGTCTGGTGTTGATGATCGATCGCAAACCGGTGGGACGACACTCCTGGATGACCCGCCTCGCAGCCCCCCTCAATGCAACTGCGTTGCGACCTGCGCTGGAGGACCCTGAGATTATTCAGCGTTTTCCACCTTCAGGAACGCTGCAGATCGGCTCTGAGGCGATCGACTACATCAAGTCAGACGGGAATCTGCTGTTCACGTCCTATGCAGCTCAGAACTCCGGAATCCCTCTCCCGGTTCGTGGATTGAGGGGAACGATTCGCCAGAATCATCCGACAGGAACTCCGGTTCGCCTGTTGGGCTACTCCCTTTCCCTGGCCAACTCGGATCCCAATCTGGGGCTGGAGGACTCCTCCAACCGAACCATTATTGGCCCCGGTGGAGCGACTTTGGCTTTTGATCTGCAGCCGACCCAACGGATTGAAAGTATTACCCCTGCAGGCCAGGTGACTCTTGGACCTTCAAGTTATGCTTTCGCCGATACCACGGCCCTCTTTGCGGTACCGGGTTTGACCAGCACCATGGAACTTGAACCCTTTACGTCCACTTCCAATAGCCTGCTGGTTCAAACCCAGACGACGCATCCTTTCGAGTTGGGTTTCCCACCCCAGGGCTACATCCATATCCGCAAAATTGAGCGAAACTCCGAGGGAGTGATGGTTCACACCCAAAGTGAGTTTGCGAAGTACTCTTCGATTACTCCGGGGCCTGTACAGGGACTTTATCGCTTCACTGCCATGGGCAGGGGGTTGTTGGATACGGTGTCCATCGACGGGACGACTGCTACACCCGGTGATGTCCGTCTGTCTGTTCGCGGTGTCTCTATCGAAGCGGAGGGGGGTGGTCTCAATGAGATCTACGCACCTTCCGGTGCGATACAGATTACCCGTCCTCCGGGGAGTGCCGTCTTGCCGGGGACCACGGTCATCAATGGGCGGGCAGGTCATCTGGGTAATGCCGAATGGATCCTTTACGATCGCATCGCTGAGGGGCGTTACTTTATCGTCGACCCGGATGCCCACGAAGTATTCAGGGGCTTCTCCGGTAATCGATATGTGAATATTGCGGATGCGTTCCGCCGCAACCGTTTGCGTCCTGATCTTGATTCGATCCAATTTGTTCCTGCCGGAGCCGAAATTGTTCAGGTGGTTCGGGCGGTCGGAGCGGAAGCTTCCGATTTCGACGAAGTGGTCCTGGGCGATGGTGCTGGAGATCCGCGGAATCGACAGGTTGAAAACCTGAAGATGCGTATCGACAAGGTCCGGGAGACAGACTCTGGAATCTACATGACCTTCCAGCGACCGCCGGAAGGAATCTATCGACCTGATCAGGATCCGAGAATTGGTCGCTTCCCAACGGGACGATTGCCCTCCACAGCCCAGGGAACGATCCAGTTTGGCCAGGGCATGCAATTGGCCGGAGGCGCTTCCGGGAATGGCGTTTCTGCTGCGACTCTCGACGAGGTCCGATTCTCTCGTCTCGATTCAACGGACGTCGATACCTACGTCTTTCCCATGGGATCGACGGGACTGGTTTCCGGCTCGTTTGGTTTGACCTCTTCTCCCAATATGCCTTCCGGAGTGAGGGCCGAGATTATTCGCAACTTCTACCGTGATGGCGATTCGGAACGAAGCGGCGGAGCTCTCGACAAGTTGCTTCTGGTTGGGAAACCGAGACTGGTCAACTCATTGAGCCCTGAAGGGGGAGTCAGTCGCAGCTTCAGTCCTTCTGACCCACGTGCTTTCGGTCTGGGTCACAGGGAAGGAATTCTGTCTGTAGACGGAGAAGCGATGCACTACTCCTTTGACCCAGGAGACATCGAGCCCACTGTGGAGGTCCTGCTGGAGGAGAACCTCGCCAGAGATCCCTATCTGGACGAAGAAGCGATCGATGCAGGTCAGACTCTTTTCACAGATCCCCTGCGTGACCTTCGCAGTGAAGTGGTTCCGGTGGTCCAGGTAAATACGACCACCGGTCTTCCCCGTAATGGCGGGTTTTTGGAAATTCTTTCAGGGACATCCCGCGAAATCATTTATTTCGGAAGTGCGAATGGCAATCAGCTACGGGATGTACTCAGGGGACAGTTGGGGACTCCGGTCAACGGATACGTCTACCAGTGGTCCTACATGCGCAACAATGAGCCGGTGACGGTGACCAATACGATTCGCATGCGCCTCTTGCCTACTCGGGAAGTGGACATACTGACCCGCGGAATGCTTCATACGGAACGGGAAGCGAACAGCCTTGCAGTGAATTCCCTGGTTCCGATTCCTGCCATTGCCGTGGGGAGATTGGCAGGAAACAACACCGAAGTCGAAATCCCCATGATCGGCAATCTGCGAAACTTCCCCTCAGGGGAAGGGTATTTCATCGTTGACGATGGAAATCCTGGAACAGCAGATGAAGTTGTTGCCCATGCGGGCAAGGTGGAGAACGGATTCCGTCTCTTCAGGGATGATCGCAGCGGCAGGGGAATCTTCCGGGGACGTTTTGGAACACCCATCGGCAACTTTGTTCGCGATGTGCCTGTCGTCGAATTCATGGCTCGCCATCACGATCATTACCAACCCCGCGTGGAATCGAAGGACCTTCAATATCTGGAGAGAGCCTGGACGATGCCGGGGACGGTTTGGGATCGATTGACCTGGGGAGTGGAAGAAAGCCGTAACCGCAGGACCGGCGGAACCGTGAGGGTGTTGGCGCGATTTGAGGGGGAGCCTTCCTGGGATTCAGAGCCGACCAATGAACCCGGGGGGATCTACCAGTTCGACGATCCGGACGCTGATAACATGATCGATCTTTTGGCAGACCAAATGGAGTTGAGGATCTACTTCCGTCACCGCGACGGCGCGTATGGTCCCTTGCCCGGCGGTGGCTGGAATGATGAATGGAAGCACCTTCCGGTTCTCAAGCAATTGTCAGTGGAGCATCGCAAGGAATGGCGAGTCCTGCATCATGAGGAGATTCCCTTCTAATGAAATCCCGCGAGTCCGGACTGACCCTGATTGAGATTCTGGTGGCCCTGGGGGTTTTCATGCTCCTGGGATCGAGTCTCGTGATGTTCCTCCGTGACGGCATGTCCACGTGGCAAATTGGTGAATCACGCAGGGAAGCGTATGAGCGGGCCGGAGCGATCATGGATTTGATCGGAGACGATCTGAGATCCGCCTTCACGCAATCTGACCCCGGACCGGGAGACGGGCTGGTCGATGTCCTGCTTCTCTGCGACCGCGACGCTTTCAATCGACCCCGATTGCGATTGGTTCGAACCCTCTCCGATGAAACCCGCAACCCGGTGACTCGAATTGCAGGGGCCTATACAGGAGGCCTTGCAGAAGTGGATTACCGCAATGACTCCCGGGAGGCCCAGCTGGGGATCCTCCGTGCACCCGGAGGTTTGGCGGAGGTCGCCTACCAAATGGGGCCTGAGAATGGATCAGAGGTGCTCTGGAGGGGCTTCAAGACCCCTATAGGCGGTGAGTCTTCCCTGTTTGAGGACATCAATCTGGCTCCCGATGTCGATGGGGCACCGATGCGTTGTCGACCGATTGCAGACGGAGTTCTCTACCTCGGTTTCTCCTTCTGGGGAGGGGATCGCCGTCGCTGGGTGGAAGGGATCAGTCAGCCACCCCTGAATCGCTGGGATTCGACGCGTGCAATCTTGGCTTTCGACGATTCAGAAGATTTCGAATGGTCTGCTGCCAGTCGGGACGTTCATGAAGACGATGTCTTCCCTGATACCGTCGAGATTCAATTGGTGCTGAATCCTGCGAGGTCGCGAGCTCTGGCGCGGATCGTGACAGACATTGGTGAATCGGATGAAGATCTCCCTCTCGACAGCGTGGCGGAGTACTCCAGGGATGGAGAATTGTTTGTACGTCTCGATTCCGAATGGATCCAGGTCGGCAGTATCTCCGGGAATCGATTGATCAACTGTATTCGTGGGGTCAGGGGAACAAAGGCTCAGGAGCATTTGAGGGGAACCCGAGTGGTCAGTGGTACCGAGTTCCGCAGAACGGTCCGGATTCCCGGATATCGGGATGCGCGAGGCCCACGATGAAGCTGCAACAAGACACCGAACAGTTCAGGCGTGAGGCTGGTTTTTCTCTCCTGGAAGTGATTGTTGCCCTCGGAATCCTCTCCGTGGGAATTGCTGCTGCGGTTTCGCTGTTTACCGCAGGGACTGCGGCTCACAGTCGTGCGGTCGATCGTCTGAAAAGTATCGAGATTTCCGAATCGATCTTTGCCGCTGTAGAAGGCGCGCTTCGTGACGGCGCCGATCTTGACGACATTCGCAATGGAGACGTCATCACGGACATTCTTTCCCGTTGGCCTGGAGTTACTGTCGATCTTGCGTTCTCAACGGTTCCAAAACCGGAGTTTGTGGATGCCGTGGTGGTCCGAATGCGAATCAAACGAACTTCCAGGGGCCAACAGGTCGAGGAATCCTTTGAGCAGATTATTGCGCGCAGCAGAAGTGTGAGATTGATCCCCGAGTAACTCAGACAGACAGGATGGCTCTTTCGAGCATCTCTTCCGGTTTGGC
>JAAXJX010000003.1:55187-61326 GCA_012269595.1 Planctomycetia bacterium
ATCGTTTGAATGGCGTCGGCTGGTGGTTTTCCACCTTCAAGGCTGGAAAGGATCAGATCGCGGGCTTCCCTGCGTAACAGGTCTTCTTTTCCGACGATGACGGCCACCGCCGGAAACTGCTCCTGGAGCTTCCGGGCGAGGGTGCTGACGGACAGGGTATTCCCGCCGGATCGTCTGGAGGTGCGCTTTTTGGCCATGGGAACAGTTTCCGGGATATGAGCCCGATTTCAAGTTGCCGCCTTGACTCCGGAGGGCACTGAGATACTCTCCAGCAGTCAAGAATTGATCCGGGGGGTCCGGATCGGAAGTGTGGTGAAATTCCACCGCGGTGCCGCCGCTGTAACCGATGACAATCCTTGCAGGTCGGGTTTCAGGACCCACCAGCCACTGCGACGAAAGTTGTGGGAAGGCGCAAGGGGAGGTTGATTCGGGAGCCAGAAGACCTTCTTGACGTAACCTCGAGCAAGGTGGTGTATATGTCTGTCTGTGTTTTTTGGCCTATTGGCCAAATTCGTCGCTTCGTCAACATTTCCAATTTTCTTCATGTTCCCAAAGGTCGCCTGAGCCACCGTGCTCTGTGTGCGTTGGTGTTGGCAGTACTGTTTTCTGCTGTCCTCCAGACCGACAGGGTCGTCGCACAACCTGCTGAAGCCAGTATTTCTGTGACGCTTCCCGGTTCCCTGGTGGATTCTCACCCGTATGGTCTGGTTTCCGATCCGAAAAGCAGTCTTGGCTACTGCGCGATTGCCGGTGACGTGACCCCCTTCGGTGAAGCGGTACCGGACTATGCAAACTTCGTTGTCGCTGAACTGGACCTGCACACTCTGGAAGTGATCCGCACTTTTGAAGTGGGTTACTATCCCACCGAAATGCAACTGTTGGGTCAGGGCCTCTACGTCACTTGCAGCAATGACTCAAACCTGTACAGAATCGATCTTCCGAGCGGAGTGGTGGACTCATTCCCCATGACTGATTCGACTGGAAATGCTGTGGGATTCCTCTCCGGATTGAATGCGGATTCCTCAGGAAACATCGTGGTCGGCTCCAACGGCGGTAACTTCGATGGATCCGATGAGAACATCCTTGTTTTTGATCCTGTTGGGGAAGTCATCACCCAGCGCATTGAGGTCGCCGGATCGATTACACGCTTCATGGTTCGCAATGGAGAGTTGATTGTTCCTCTCGGATATCCGGACAACGACTTCACAGCAGCGCCGAGAGTCGTCTGGATCGATCTCGTCAGCGGATCAGTGGTCGGATCTCTCAACTTTGATGTCGATACCGCTGATTTCCCCGGGCCCAGTGACATTGAGGATCTGGGTGACGGCAGTGCAGTTGTCTCCGTCTATGGCGGGAGCTCTGAAGTTTTTCATATCGACCTCGATCAAAAGAGCCTGATCCAAACCCTGCCCATGGGTGGAGGGGACCTTACCCAGGCCGCTCTTCAATCTTTGGGTGGTGGAGTTTTTCTGGTGAGTGATCTCTTGGCTGGTTGGATACGAAAAGTGGACTCGCTGACGGGCGAGACCAGCGACTTTGGTTCCGGCTTGTCGCTTCCCGTGGACATGGTCCTGAAATCGGGTCGATTGTTCGTATCCGAGCAGGGCATTGAATCGGTCTCGGTCTACTCAATTCCCGGATCATTCATTAGGGGCGATTCGAATATGGATCGCACCATCGATGTGAGCGACCCGGTGACACTGCTTGAGTACCTCTTTGTGGGTGGAGATCTTTCTTGTCAGGATGCGGGAGACGTCAACGACGACGGCTTGTTGGACATTGCCGACGCGGTGAATGTTCTCGAGTACCTGTTTTCTGACGGCGTCGCCCCCGGTTTCCCCTTTCCTGTAGGAGGAGCCGATCTGGAGCCCGATAGCCTGGACTGCGCCCACTCTTCTTGATGATTGGAATCAGGATTGTTTACAATCCGATCTTCGCAGTTTTGAATAGTTTTGAACTCTGGAATGAAAGCGGGAAGCGAGTTTCATGAAAACTGCCATCTCACTTCTTTTTGTACTTTTGACGACCGTGACCGTCCACGGCCAATCTGTTTGGTTGGGCAGTGGAAATACACTGCAGGCTCTGAATGAGAATCAGAGTCAGTTGATCATGGGCCTGTCTGACCGTGCGGAGTTGATTTGCCGAGCTCCCAGCGGTGGAGCCTGGGTCCATGTCGCCAATGACGACATGCTTTACTACTACAGAGCCAATGGGGAGCTGGGTTCCAGTCTCCAGGTAGGCGGGCTCGCCGCATTGGCTGTGGATGCCAGTGGAGCGGTCTGGGCCACTCGCCCGGGCAGCGATGATGTCATCCGCTGGGTTGGCATGGGGTCCCCCCTTGAAACTTTCCCGGTGAGTGGGGTTCCCTATGGAATCACCATCGATGGTGATGGGTTCGTATGGGTGAGTTGCTCCTTCTCCAATGAAGTCGCCAAGCTTTCTGCGGATGGCACACTCTTGCAAACAACACCGGTGGGCTTTTTCCCGACCGGAATTTCTGCCACTCACGACGGAGGCGTCTGGCTAGCCGAAAAGCAGGGGCTTCGCCGCCTCGACAGTGCTGGTCAAACGGTCTGGACCGATGTTGCAGGAGTCTTTCCGATCGGAGTGACGACGGACATCGATGGACGCGGCTGGTTTACCTGTCAAACGAGCAATGAAGTGGTGGTCGTCTCCAACACAGGAATCGATCACATCCTCAATGTTGCAGAGAGGCCTCTGGGAATTTCGGCGCACTCTGACGGCAGTGTTTCAGTTCTTTGTCGTCTCGGTGAGTCGGTGGTCAGATTTTCACCCACCGGTGACATTCTCGCGTCTACCTCTGTTTCTTCTCCCGGTGGCATGGGGGACCTGACGGGGCTTCAGGCTGCTCTGGTCGTTGCTCCTGATCAGGACTTCGATGGTGACGGTGTTACAAATAGTGAAGAAGTGCTCTCGGGAACAAATCCCTATCTGGTACCACAACAACTCTTCATTCGTGGTGATATCGACCGTAACGGCGCGGTTCAACTGACCGACGCCATTCTGTGTCTGGATCACCTGTTCGCTGGTGCTGACTTCACTTGCCTGGAATCTCTGGATTCCAACGCGGATGACAATCTGGATCTCGGAGATCCGATCAAGATCCTCAGTTACCTGTTCATGGGAGACACCCCACCCAGTGGGCCTTTCCCGCAAGAGGGTCTCGATCCGGCACCGATTCCCGGGTTTCCCTGCCCCCAGTAGCATTATCGGGGGGCGATTCGACGATCAGGGTTGAAATTTTAATGGCGGAGGTGTCTGATGAAGATTCAGGCACCTCCGCTTGTCTTATGGTGAGCGAAACAAGGTGCGGGATCCCTCCCAAAGTCCCTGTCTATTCACCCTTGTGAATCAGTTTCGCACTTTGCGCTCAGACGTTCCGGGGCACTCTATCTGATTTCGGGAT
Source organism: Planctomycetia bacterium (assembly GCA_012269595.1). Lineage (GTDB taxonomy): Bacteria > Planctomycetota > UBA8108 > UBA1146 > UBA1146 > UBA12191. The sequence continues at coordinate 58,615 of JAAXJX010000003.1, forward strand.
CCTGAATCACTGCCGGAGAACTTCGGCGAGAAAGGTACAGAGATGCAAAATAAGGTCGATCAGGAGCACCAGATCGCCGTTTTCATCGATCTCGACAATATTGCGATCGGTGTCAAAGAAGCCAATATCAAGAAGTTGGATATCAACAAGATCCTTGACCGCCTGGTCGAAAAAGGAAAAATCACCGTCAAAAAAGCCTACGCAGACTTTACCTCCTGGAGTCAGTACAAGGTTCCCTTTCACGAGTGTGCGGTGGAATTGATCGACATCCCCATGAGGAAAATGTCGGGCAAGAACAGCGCGGATATCAAGATGGTCGTCGACGCACTGGAGTTGTCCTACACCAAGGATCATGTCGATACTTTTGTTCTCGTTTCCGGGGACAGCGATTTCTCACCGCTGGTTTCCCAGCTTCGGGAGAACAACAAGAAGATCATTGGCATCGGTGTCAAAAAGTCGTCGAGCAATTTGTTGATCGATAATTGTGACGAGTTCATTTTCTACGAAGATCTTGTTCGAACCAAAAAGAAGCGCGCACGATCCACCACCAAGGCGCCCGCCAGAAAGCTCACCAAGGATCAGGTCGCCGCTTTCCGTCTTCTTCTGGGTTCCATTGCCGCACTTCAGAGAGAAAACTACGAAATCATCTGGGGTTCAATGGTCAAGCAGACGATGAAGCGCAAGCAGCCAACCTTCAGCGAGGAGTATCACGGGTATTCCCACTTCTCGAATCTGCTGCTGGATGCTGAGAAAAACAATCTGATCAAGGTTCATAGGGATCAGCGCAGCGGAACCTACATCATCGATGAACTGATCGAGGACGACGTTTGATCTCGTTGTCTATTCGGTTGGAGATTCGCAGTTTTCCTGACGGATGGTTTCTCCACTGATCGGTTGGAATGCGGTCAGTTTTCCGCCGTAGACACAGCCGCTGTCCAGGCACAGTGCGTTTGTGTGGCGGTGCCACCCCAGGCGAGCCCAGTGGCCGAAGAGATAGGTTCGCTGGTGGCTTTCTGGCTTTAGCAGGGTGTACCAGGGGGCGAGATCTTCTGGAGCGTTCTCAGGTGGGCCTGTGTATTCCCCATCAGGTGCTGAAGTCCCTAACTTCAAACAGCGGATTCGCGTCAGGACGCTGGCGGTCTGCCAGGCTCTGGATTGGTCATCCTTGTACCAATCCCATGAGTTGGACCGACTGTGGGCATGGAGTTGCGCCAGTCTTTCTCTCGTCTCAGATTCTGACCATGCGGGATGGACCCCGGCATGAATCAGTCTCCACGGGTCTAAATCCTGTTGTTCCGCTTGGAGATCGAGAGCAAAGGGCTGCTGGCTGAGCCATGCTTCCCAGGGGTGACCTTGCGGCAATTCGAGAAGGGCTTCTGTGCGATCACTGGGGCGTGGAGTGGATTTCCCTTTTCGACAGGCCAACAGGTGAAGGTCGTGGTTGCCCAGTGTCACAGAAACGCGTTGGTTATTTTCCAGCATGAAGCGGATAACCCCGAGGCTGTCTGGGCCCTTGCCCACGAGATCGCCGATAAACGTCAGGTGGGCATTGGGTTGCCGATCGTCGATCTGCCTCAACAGCTCCATGAGCGTATCATGGCACCCATGGACGTCGCCGATCACCCAGGTGTCTGCCGGGACAAGTGGGATCTGTTCTGGCGGGTTCGTTGGATCTTGCGTCATCAGGCCCCAAAAAAATCGCCGGGAGCAGCGCCCCCGGCGTAAATCAATGACCCTGGCACGATTCGAACGTGCGACACCCGGCTCCGGAGGCCGGTGCTCTATCCACTGAGCTACAGGGCCCTCATGCGAAGGAAAGAAGGTCGACCAGAATTCAGATACTGAACTCAAAAGGTCGACCATGAGGTTTAACAGATTCCCTCAAGCAGGTCCAGCCGGACTGGAGACTTGCTGGCTGATCAGGCACAATCCTGAAATGAAGAATCTGCTCCAAAAAGCCATCATCGACGGCGGTCTCATGTTGCTGGGGGCGCTCTTTTTCCTTGGATGGCTCTCGCAGTCAAGCGGGACTGATCTCGTCGAAGTGGCCAAGTACTTGGTTGTAGGGCAATCGATCTTTCTGGGTGTTTCTCTCGCTTTGGACAAGATCTCAGGAAGAACGGGGTTTTATGCCGCATTTCCTGTGTCTGTCCTGGCACTCTTTGCCATCGGCTGGGGGACGGGCCTGACAGGTCTCACGGTTGCAGGGGTGGGAATCGCGGGTCTTCATGGATTTCTGGAAATGCTCTGGCTCCTGCTCGGCAGAATCAAAAGAGGTGGTGGGGCCGTACTGATTCTTCTGTTGCTGATTCCCATTTTGATCGGTGCCTATGCATTGCAGTCGCCGAGGGCTTTGTCAGGAGTATCCGGAGAAGCAGCAACACTGGGAGTCCTTCCTGCGGTCTTTACTGCTGTGAGTGCAGTCACCGTCACGGGGTTGTCGGTCGTCGATATTGGTCAGACCTTTTCACGGGAAGGCCAATGGATGTTGCTGATTCTGATTCAGTTGGGCGGATTGGGAGCGGTCTCACTGTTTCTGCTTTTCATGTCGTTCATGGGAGAAGGACTGGGTCTCCGGCAAGGACGGGCTGTTCGCGAAGCGATGGATGGATTTGATCCTTCCAAACTGAAATCACTGGTGGCAGCATCTTTTTTACAACCCTGATTATTGAACTCGGAGGCCTCCTGTTTCTTGGTCTTCACAGGGGATTC